>JOBE01000082.1 GCA_000717735.1 Streptomyces griseoluteus
CCGCCCCCTCCCCCTCCCCCCTCCTCACGGCCCGCTGTCGCACCACCTGGAGAACCTGCCGCCATGACCTCGTTGGAGCAAGGTCCTGCCTTCGGGACCGGCACCGTCCAGGATCCCCCGGCGCCATCCCCGCCCCTCGGATCACCCGAGGAATGGGATGCGCTGGGGAAGGAGATCCGAGCCCTGTCGAAAGGTGAGGTGGCCTCCATCGGACCGGACGGCCCGGTGCTCGCCCGGCCGTCGCGTCGGCTCACCGCCCTCCCCTCCAGCTTCGTGCGGGCCTTTTCCCCCTCCGACCGCGTCCTCGTCGTGCTGCTGTCCCTGGGCTGGGCGGCCTGCCTGGTCTGGTTCTGGGTCTGGTGGCTCCAGCCGTCCCACCGCATCGGCTGGGCGGGCCTGCTCGTCAACAGCGCTCTCCTGCTGTACCTGACCTATCTGCCGGTGCACTTCCTGATCGCACTGCTCCGCATGCGGCGCTTCGACCCGGCTGTCGAGGTGCCGGAGCTGCGTACCGCCTTCGTCGTCACCCGCGCCCCGTCCGAGAGCTGGGACATCGCCCGCACCACTCTGGAGGCGATGCTCGGCCAGCACTTCCCGTACGCCTACGACGTGTGGCTGTGTGACGAGGACCCCACCGAGGAGATCATCGACTGGTGCCGGGTCCACGGCGTCGGCGTCTCCTGCCGGCGCGACCGTCCCGACTACCACAGGGCTGACTGGCCACGCCGCACCCGGTGCAAGGAGGGCAACCTCGCCTTCTTCTACGACCACTGGGGCTACGCCCAGTACGACGTGGTCGCCCAACTCGATTGCGACCACGTTCCGGGCCCCCGGTATCTCGCCGAGGTCGTCCGTCCCTTCGTCGACCCCGCGATCGGCTATGTCGCGGCGCCCAGCGTCTGCGATTCCAACGCCGGCGAGTCCTGGGCGGCCCGGGGCCGGCTGCAGCGCGAGGCGATGTTCCACGGGCCCGTGCAGCTGGGTCACTCCGCCGGTCTCGCCCCGGTGTGCATCGGCTCGCACTACGCCGTACGCACCCGGGCACTGCGGGACGTCGGCGGTCTCGGCCCCGAGCTCGCCGAGGACTTCTCGACCACCTTCCTGCTCAGCTCGGCGGGTTGGCAGGGTGCGTTCGCGATCGACGCGGAAGCGCACGGCGAAGGCCCCCTCACCTTCGGCGCGATGGTCACCCAGGAGTTCCAGTGGTCTCGCAGCCTGGCCGTGATGCTGCTGGGAATGCTGCCGCGCCACCTGGGCCGGATGCCTCTCAAGCTGAGGATCCGGTTCGGGGCGGCCCTGATGTACTACCCGCTGCTCGCGGCGGCCACCGTCATGGGCATCCTGCTGCCGCCGATCGCAGCGATCACCGGTGCCCCCTGGATCGATGTCAACTACTTCGGGTTCCTGGCGCACTTCTGGAGCATGTCCGTCTGGCTGATCCTGCTGACGCTCCTCTGCCGCCGCCGCGGTCTGCTGCGCCCCAAGGACTCCCCTGTCTTCAGCTGGGAGATCTGGCTCTTCGGACTCTCCCGCTGGCCGTACGTCGCCTGGGGCGTGCTGGCCGCGGTGACGCAGAAGCTGCGGCCCCGTCAGATCACCTTCAAGGTGACCCCGAAGAAGCGCGACGGCCTGGAGCGGCTCCCGCTGCGCGCCGTCGCCCCGTACCTGCTGATCACGACGTTCCTGTCCGGATCGGCCCTGGTCGGCCAGTTCACCGGCCCCGCCGTCGGCTACGTCTTCCTCTGCATCCTCGGTTCCGCCTCGTACACCGCCGTGACGCTCGCGATCGGCGGGCTGCACGTCAAGGAGACGGCACGCGCGACCGGGACCTCCGCCTTCCGTGCCCTGCGCACAGCTGCGGTCCCGCTCGTCGCGGGCCTGCTGTCCCTGCTTCCGCTGACACTCGCCGTCGCCGTCTTCCCCACCTACCTCACCGGCTTCTACGCCTGGTGACGGCCGTACGGCCCTGAGAGAAAGAAGGTTCCCGTGTCCCAGACGGTCCTGGTCACCGGCGGCGCCGGTTTCATCGGCAGCCACGCCTGCGTCGAGCTCCTCCGCGCCGGCCACGAGGTGGTCGTGCTCGACGACCACTCCAACAGCTGCCCCGAATCCCTCGAACGCGTCGCGAAGATCGCGGGCCGCCCGATCGCCGCGGCCCATGTCGGAGACGTGCGTGACCGGCGGTCGCTGGACACCGTCTTCACCAGCCACCCGATCGACGCGGTGATCCACTTCGCCGCGAAGAAGGCCGTCGGCGAATCGGTGCGGATCCCCCTCACGTACTACGACATCAACGTCGGCGGCACCACGGCCCTCGTCGCGGCGATGCACGACCACGGGGTCCACCGGCTGGTGTTCTCGTCGTCCTGCTCGGTCTACGGGGACGCGACGACCGTCCCCCTGACCGAAGAGTCCCGGGTCGCGCCGACCAACCCGTACGCCACCACCAAGTGGACCTGCGAGCAGATCCTCGCGGACCTGTGCCGGCACGTACCCGAACTACGCGTACTGGCGCTGCGGTACTTCAACCCCGCCGGCGCCCACCCCACCGGACTGCTCGGCGAGGACCCGCGCGGCGTGCCGAACAACATCATGCCGTTCCTCAGCCAGATCGCCGTGGGCCGACGTGACGAGCTCAGCATCTTCGGCGCCGACTACCCCACGCCCGACGGCACCGGGGTACGGGACTACATCCACGTCGTCGACGTGGCCGAGGGGCACCGCGTCGCCCTCGACCACATCGACGACGAGCCCGGCATGCGGGTCTTCAACCTCGGTACCGGACGCGGCGCGTCCGTCCTGGAGCTCGTGCGCGCCTTCGAAGAGGCCTCGGGCAGGCCGATTCCGTACCGCGTCACCGAGCGCCGGCCCGGCGACGTCGCGGAACTCGTCGCCGATCCGGCGAAGGTCTCCGCGGCCTGGGGCTGGAACGCCCGGCGCGACGTGGCCTCGATGTGCCGCGACGCGTGGAACTTCCAGCGGCAAAACCCGCGCGGCTACACATCCTGAGACGCCGGTCCCGCGGAACCCGTCTCCTCGCCTCCCTCCCCCCGACAGGAGAACAGCACATGCGGTTGACCGTCATCGGTACGGGATACCTGGGAGCCGTGCACGCCGCGTGCATGGCCGGCATCGGACACGACGTCCTCGGTGTCGACGTCGACACGGAGAAGATCAAGGCCCTCTCTGAAGGGCGGCCACCCTTCTACGAGCCAGGTCTCGACGACGTACTGACCTCGGCACTCGCCTCCGGACGCCTGCGCTTCACCACCAGCCTGCGCGAGGCTGCGGCGCACGGCGAGGTCCACTTCATCTGTGTGGGCACCCCCCAGCAGCCCGGCTCCCAGGCCGCCGACCTGCGGTACGTGGACGCCGTCGTCGACGGGCTCGTCCCCTACCTGCCCGTGTCGTGTCTGATCGTCGGCAAGTCCACCGTCCCGGTGGGCACGACCGCGCGCCTGACCTCCCGCATCGAGCGACTTGCGCCGGAGGGGGTACGGGCGGAAGTGGCCTGGAACCCCGAGTTCCTCCGCGAGGGCTTCGCGGTCGAGGACACCCTGCGCCCCGACCGGCTCGTCGCAGGCGTGACCAGCCGGGAGGCCGACGAGACACTGCGCCGGGTGTACGCCGTGATGCTGGAAGCGGGAGTCCCCTACATCAGCGCCGATCCGAACACGGCCGAGCTGGTGAAGGTCGCGGCCAACTCCTTCCTGGCCACGAAGATCTCCTTCATCAACGCGATGGCCGAGGTCTGCGACGCCGCCGGGGCGGACGTGGTCACCCTCGCCGACGCACTCGGCCACGACACACGGATCGGCCGGCGGTTCCTGAACGCCGGTATCGGCTTCGGCGGCGGCTGTCTGCCCAAGGACATCCGGGCGTTCGTCGCTCGCGCACAGGAACTCGGCGTCGGCCCGGCGGTGAACTTCCTCGACGAGGTCGACGAGATCAACCAGCACCAGCGGACGCGGACCGCCGCGCTCGCCCGGCATCTGGTCGGCGGTGACCTGACCGGCCGCCGGGTGGCCGTCCTGGGCGCCACGTTCAAGCCGAACAGTGACGACGTGCGCGACTCGCCGGCCCTGGCCGTCGCGGCGGCACTGCACCGGCAGGGAGCCGACGTCCGGGTGCACGACCCGGAGGGCGCCGCGAACGCGCGGCGCGCCCACCCGGAACTGCGCTGCGGCTCGGACCTGCTGGAGGCCTGCCAAGGCGCTGAGATCGTCCTCCACCTCACCGAGTGGGGCGAGTACCGGGAGGTGGATCCGGTCAAGCTCGCCCGCGTGGTCCGCGAGCCGGTCCTCATCGACGGACGGAACGGGCTCCCGCACGACGAGTGGCGGGCCGCCGGATGGACCGTCAAGGCGCTGGGCCGCCCCGCGCACTCAGACCGTCCGTCGGATGCCCGGACCAGGAATCCTCTGCAGGCCACGATCGCGTCTCCGGCCGCCGAGCCGATCCGTGCCCTGGCCATGCCCACGGCACTGCCGACCGGCAGGCCGTAGTCCCACCCGCACTCACCGGATCCGCCCTTCGCCCATGGCCCTCGACCGTGAGCGGAGGGCGGAGCCAGTCCGCGTCCCGTACCTCAGCCGGTCCCGCACGGCGAACCCGCTCGCCGACGGCTGCCAGGAACACCTCGCGTGCGCCCCCGGCCATCGACGCATCGGCGGGCAAGTGCTCGGAGCGCGGTGCGCCCCGAGCTCCGCCCGCGTCCTGTGCTCCCGGCGGCCCGTTCAGTCTGCGGGACGCGTCTGCGCGGCGCCGGCCTTCAGCGCCTCAGGGACGCGGCTGCCGAAGTAGTCGACGGGACCCACGTCGACACCCATCGTCTGCGGCCCAAGGCCCATGGGACCCTCGCCCCGGCAATGCGGCGCCAGATTCTGAGCCCCGGCCCCGTCCGTGGTCGGGGCGATCAGACCGGGCAGGCACGGGTCCTCGCTGAGGCCGGTCGGCTCGTCCCCGAGCATTTCCTGACGGGACGCGGCGCGCCAGTCGTCCAGCGCCGTGAAACGCCGACTGCCCCATCCCAGGGACCAGCCGCCCTTGCTGTAGTAGACGTTGCCCTGAACCTTGAGCGTGCTGGGGCCGTACGCCGACTGGGCCTCGATCAGAGGACCGCCGTCGGTGGCGAGGATGTTGTTGTGGACCCGCACGCCCCGCATGCCGTCGCGCAGCCGCAAAGCAGGGGGCCGGGCCTCCGCGGCTTCGACCGAGGCCAGCCCTTTCGTCCTCATAACGACCGTGTTGTGGTAGATGTCCAGGTTCTTCAGGCGGGAGCCGTACGCGACGATGCCCCCGTACTCGGGCAGCTTCCGCGCGTCGTCCCAGCTCATGTTGAAGCGGACGATGTTGTTCTTGTGGGCTCCGGTCGCCTGGCCGGAGTAGATGAGGAACCCCGGACCGTCGTTGTCGTACGCGAGGTTGTACTGCATGACGGAGGAGGACACGTTGTTGTCGAGGCCGAATCCGCCACCGTCGACCCGCGAGCCGGTGCGATTGCGGTACGCCGTGTTGTTCTCCAGGATCACCTGGGTGGAGTCGTACACCCAGATGCCCTCGGGGCCCTCGTCCGCGGCAGCGGAGGACCTCGCACCGTTGTCGTGGGCCACCGAGCGCATGACCTTCGCGTCCCGGACGCTGCCGAGCGTGATGCCGCTGCCGGTGTTGCGTTCGTCGTTCTCCGGGTCGCCGCTGTTCGCGTATGCCTTGACCCGCTCGATCCGTAGCCCCGCGTGCGCGTAGACCGGGCGGTCGGCATCGAACTCGGGTCCGTAGAAGACGAGTCCGCCTTCGAGGTTGTGGTGCACGGAGACGTTGGCGATCCGCACGTCGCCGAAGCCCGCTACGGCGCCCTTCTCCGCACCGAGGCTGATCCCGTTCTGGAAGCCGCTCGCCTCCACGTCCGTGATGCGGACGTGATCGAGGCGACGGCCGCCCAGGCTGTTGCGGAAGGAAATCCCGACCCCTTCTCTCAGCGCCTTTCGATCGCCGACCAGCGAGACGTTCCTGATCTCGACGCCGGAGGTGTTGCGCACGGTGATGCCGGACGTACCCCGTGGCGCGATCGTGGCCCGGCCGACACCGTACGACTCGATCACGACGGGCTTCGTCCGGCTGCCCGCCTCACCCTTGTCCAGGGTGACGCTGCCACGGAACCGCTCACCGCCCTTGAGCCGCAGCCGGTCGCCGGGCTGGAAGCGTACGTTGCTCACGTGGCCGAGGGTCCGCCAGGGCTTCTCCGGGGACAGGCCGTCGTTCTCGTCATCACCGTCGGGGCTCACGTAGAAGGTGTAAGGACCACCGGTGGCAGGACGGGCCGGCCGGTAGACCCCCGGCACGTCGCATCCTGTCAACAGCAGCAGTACCGCGACCGAGACTCCAGCGGCTGCCTTCGCCGCCCGGCTTCGCTTCACCGTGTTCAAGCACTCCCCTTGGGACGTTCCCGTGTCACATCAGGCATATAACGCAACACACTGCCAGAAACAGCACGTATGAAACGCCGACAAGAAGGTGGCATCCGAGTCACGTACGCGGCTCCGCCCATGCCGGTAAACCACTGGCGACCTCGAGGTAGCGGGTGCGCGATCCGTCGCCGGCAAGGCGTGTGGTCTGCATGCCTCCGCCCTCCCTGCCTGGTGAAGGCTCCGGCAGGTGTTGCCCGTTGCCCCTGAGAAGCCGCAGCGGGCAACGAAACGCGGCGTATCGACGGGCGGGGCCGTCCGGGCCGCCTCCGCGAGCAAGGGAGGACGGCGGCCGTGAGCGGCTGCGCTTCGGCGGCGGTCAGGGGGAACGCGCGCCCGGACGGCCCTGCAAATCAGCGCCCGGCCCGCCCACCTCGCTGCGGTACGGCAGCGGAGGGTGCCGGTTCGGGCATCTGCTGTAGACCCCGAGTTTTTGGAGTTTTTGTTCATGTTTGGATACAGCGTCTAACATGGGGTCATGACAGCCGAACAGCACCTCGACGCCGTCGGTCTGTACGACCGGTCCGGGCAGCGCTACTCCCTCGACGATCCCCGGTGGCGGGGTGAGGACGGCAGTCCGCTCGCCGTCAGTGCGCTGCCGGGGCTGCGGCCTGAGCAGATCGACACTGTTGAACGGTCCCTCTGGCGTTATCACGCCGCCCTGCCCGTCCCGTTCGACCGCCGGGTGAGCCTGGGTGAGGGGTGTACGCCGATGGTCCCCTTGGAGTGGGGTGGTCGGCGCGTTCACTTCAAGTTGGAGTGGTTCAACCCGACCTCCAGCTTCAAGGACCGGGGCGTGTCGGTGATGATGTCCCACCTCGTGGCGCACGGCGTCGACCGCGTGCTCGAGGACAGTTCCGGCAACGGCGGTGCCGCCGTGGCCGCCTACGCCGCCGCCGCCGGTATCCGCGCCAAGATCATCGTGCCTGCCGCCACCTCGGCTGCCAAGATCCTCCAGGCCCGCGCCTACGGTGCCGAGATCGAGCTCGTGGGCGGCACCCGCGACGAGGTCTCGGACGAGGCGATCCGGCAGTCGGAGCGGATCCCCTACGCCAGCCACAACTGGCACCCCATGTTCCTTCAGGGCACCAAGACCGTCGCCTACGAGATGTGGGAGTCCCTCGGTTTCACCGCGCCTGACAACGTCGTCCTCGTGGCCGGGGCGGGCAGCAACGTCATCGGGTGCGACCTCGCGTTCGGCGAACTGCTCGCCGCCGGTCAGATCGACAGGCGCCCGCGCCTGTTCGTCGGGCAGCCCGAGCACTGGGCGACCATCGCCGACACGTTCAACGGCATCGACCCGGCCGGCCGCGGCGAGCGGGTGCCGACGATCGCCGAGGGCGCGTCCATCGCCCACCCGGTCCGGCTGCCCGAGGCCGTGGAGGCCGTCCGCCGCTCCGGCGGCGCCGCCTGCGCCGTGTCCGAGGCGCAGATCCACGCCGCGGTCCGCGCGCTGAGCTCCCGGGGCCTGTACGTCGAGCCGACCAGCGGCGTCGCCGCGGCGGCCCTCGATCACTTCCTCGCGTCCGGGCAGATCGCTCCGGACGAGACGACCGTGGTCGTGCTCACCGGTGCGGGGCTGAAGTCCGCCGAGAAGATGGCCGCGGTCTTCGCCCGGGAACCGGGCAGCGCCCGATGACCGGCCGGCCGGACGACGAGCACCTGCTGCAGGAGGCCGAGCGCGTCGCCGTCGCCGTCGGGCGCATGTTCCCCGGCCTGTGCGAGGTCGTCCTGCACGATCTGCGCCGTCCTGACCACGCCATCCGCGTCATCGAGAACAACCTGTCCGGACGGCGGGTCGGCGACTCCGCCACCGAGCTGGGCCTGCGCCGCATCGCCGACCCCGACTATCCCGGCGTCATCCAGAACTACAGCAACCGGTTCCCCGACGGACGCCCGGCCAAGAGCACCTCGATCGGCATCAAGAACGCCGAGGGACGCTATGTCGCGGCCCTGTGCCTGAACCTCGACGTCAGTACGCTGTCGCCGCTGGCCCTCACCCTGGCCAACCTCGTCGCCACGGACGTCGCCCACCAAGGTGAGACCGCCCTGGAGACGCTGCGCGACCGCACCGGCCGCGAACTCCGCTCGGCCATCGACTCCTTCGCGGCGGATCGCTCCAGCACCCCGCGCGGTCTCCCCCGTGACCAGAAGCGCGAGCTGGTGCGGCAGCTGCACCGCGAGGGCTTCTTCGAGACCCGGAGTTCCGCACAGCTCATCGCCGACCAGCTCGGTGTCTCCCGGGCCACCGTCTACAACTACACGAAGTAATGGCCGAGCGGAGGAAAGGGCGGGTGGAGGCGACGGTGCCCTGGTGGGGGCGGTCGGTCTGGGCTCGGGGACGGGTGTGCGCCGCGTTCGCCGTGTTGATCGCCGGCCTTTTGGCGTTCCACCGGGTCGTGCCCAACTCGGTGGGGCGGGTGGGCAGTTTGCTGGAGACCTTTCTGCCTTGGCTCTGGCTCGTTGTCGTGGCGCTGCTCGGGCTCGCGCTGTTGCGCCGTTCGGCCCTCGCGCTGGTGGCTCTGTTGCTGCCGGCCGCCGTCTGACGTATCTCTTCGGTGGGCTGCTCCTGCCCGGCGAACAGCGTTCAGACCTGGTCGTCGTGCAGCACAACGTCAGCGACGTGAATCCTGATCCTGTGGGCACGGCCCTCGCCCTGGCCGGTGGCCGGCCCGATCTCATCGCGCTGCAGGAGCTGGTGCACCCGGCCCTCGCCGTCTACGAGAAGACGCTCGCCTCCGCCTACCCGTACCACGCCGTCCACGGCACCGTCGGGCTCTGGTCGAAGCATCCGCTGACCGGTGCCCGGCCGCTGGACGTCAAACCGAGGGGGATCGCCGGGCCCTGGAGCCGGGGGCTGCGGGCCGTGGTCCGCACGCCGCGTGGCGAGGTCGCGGTGTACGTCGCGCACCTGCCCTCGGTCCGCGTCCGGGCGAGCGGCCTCGCGTCCTCCTGGCGCGACGAGAGCGCCGGTCTGCTGGGTGCGGCCGTCGCGGCCGAGAAGGTGGAGCGGGTGATCCTGCTCGGCGATCTCAACGGCACGGTCGACGACCGGGGGCTCGCCCCGCTGACCTCGCGGATGAACGTGGCGGAGCGGGGCCTCGCCTTCAGCTTCCCCGCCGCCTTCCCGGTGGCCCGGATCGACCAGGTGATGGCCCGCTCCGGCACCGTCGGCCGTCTTCGGACCCTGCCCGCCACCGGCAGCGACCACCTGCCGGTCGTCGGGAGGGTCACGCTGCGCTAGTACCGGGGGTCACCAGGCCTGACTCGTACGCGAGATGACCAGTCTCCTCGCGCATCCGGTGCATCAGGAAGATGCCGTAGTCGACGCCGAGGGCGACGAGGAAGACGAAGGAGAGGAGGGCCAGGCCCGGATCGGTGCCCTCGAAGCCGAAGACCCCCTCGAAGACGAGCCCGCCGATGCCGAGGGCCGCGACCCGGACGGCGACCACGGCGGCCACCAGGATCAGCGGGGCGACGAGGCTGCGCAGCAGCACCATCAGGACGATCAGGACGACGGCGATGACGAGCGGGACGACGACGGCCCGGTCGCCGGCGCTGGTGTCGGACATGTCGAGCTGTTCGGCGCTGGGCCCGCCGACGTACACCCCGTCGCCGAGCGCGGTCCGCAGCGCCCCGGGAGCGCCGGCGGTCGGGGCGACGACGGTGACGGGCTGGGTTCCCATCTCCGGGTACGCGCCGGCGAGCGTCTTCATCGCGGTGACCGCCTCCGGGGTGGAGCTGAAGGAGTCCTCCTGCTTGAGGGCTCCGGGCAGGTTCAGCACACCGAGCCCGAGGGCGGCGAGGGCGGCGGCGCCGGTGAGGAGGACGGCGAGGGGGTGCACCCGGAGGAGGCGAGGACGGCGGGGCCGCCGACCTCGCCGCTCACCGTCGCGCGGACGTCGTGGACGAAGGCGTCCCTGGCGGTCTCGTCCGTGCCCGGTTCGGTGCTGGAGACGGCGTACAGGAGGGTGGTGCCGTCCTCGGAGGGGACGGCCTGCGGCGGTGCGGTGAGCGGGTGTTCGGCCGCGACCCGGCGTACCTCGCGGGCGGCGGTGGCCTTGTCGGCGGAGGTCAGTCCGCCGTCGCGGTGGTGGACGAGGACGAGGTCGGTGGAGTCGCCGCCGGGCATCCGCTCCATGATGTGCGCGACCCGGGTCGAGCCGGCGCTCGCGGGCAGGTGGTCGACGGCGCGGTCGCGCTGTACGTCGGCGAGCTTTCCGGCCAGGGGTGCGGCGAGGGCCATGACGATCACCCACAGGGCCAGCACCCCCCAGCCGATGGTCCTCTTGCGGCCCTCCATCGGGCCTCCCTTCATCGGTCCTCTTCAAGTCGCTCCCAGATTCCCGCTGTTCGGAGGGCGATTCCTCGGGCTGAAGGCCGAGGTGGGGGGTACTTCGCGGGGTGGTGCGGGGCGGTGATTACTCCTGGGGGAGTACGGGCGGGTGCACCGCCGACGGCCGGGGGCGGGGGCGTGACCGCCCCTTCCGTGCGGCCCCGTTCAGTGATCGGGGGATGACTGCGGAATGTGTGGGGACTTCGGCCAAATAGCTAGAGTTGGCCCGTCGCAAGGCGCCAGCACTGGATCGTTCACGCCCATTCGGCGCACCGATCCGATATTCCCGGAGGAAGGAAGAATGACAACATTCGACACTGCCGCAACTGGCGTCCTCGATGCAGTCAAGGAAATCATCCCCACCCTGCGCAGCAACGGTCTTGAGACCGAAAAGCAGCGGAGGCTCCCTGACGAGAACATCGCCCTTCTCGAAAAGGCCGGCGTCTTCAGGATCGCCGTTCCCGAGCGTTTCGGCGGCCTGGACCTGCCGGTGGCCGACCAGTCCGAGATCCTGTCGGAGATCGCCCGCGGTGACGGTTCGTCGGGCTGGGTGGCGATGGTGTGGGTGTCCACCGCCTGGATCGCCACGCTGTACCCGGACAAGGCCCAGGAGGAGATCTTCGCGGGCGGATCCGTCCGGATCTCCGGCGGGTTCACCCCGTCGGGCACGCTCAAGGAGGTCGACGGCGGGTACGTGCTCAACGGCACCTGGCGCTTCAACACCGGTGTCGGCGGCGCGGACTGGAACGTCCACGCGGCGCTGGTCGAGCGTGCGGACGGGCAGCACGAGGAGCTCTTCGCGATCGTGCCGCGCGCGGACGTCACCGTCGCCGACGACTGGGACGTCTTCGGCGCGTCCGGCACGGGCAGTGCGACCTCCACCGTGAAGGACCTGTTCGTGCCGGCCCACCGCGTGGTGGACGCCGCCGTGTTCGACGCCTCGACGCGTGACCGGTGGAACGCCGACGTGAACGGCCGCAACTACGGCCTGACCAGCTACGTCCTGGCGACCTGCGCGCCGGTGTACATCGGTCTCGCCAAGGCCGCCGTGGAGATCTTCACCGAGCGGACGCCCGGCAAGGCCGTCGCCTACACCGAGTGGACGGACCAGGCCCAGCACCCGCACACGCACATCCAGCTGGCTGTCGCCGCCAACAAGGTCGCCGCGTGCGAGGCGCTCGCCGGGAAGTGGCTGTCGGTCATGCAGAGCCGCGAGGACGCCGGCCAGAAGCTCAGCGTCGAGGAGAAGGCCGAGATCCGCGGCCAGGTCGGCTACGTGGTGCAGACGACGAAGGAAGCGGTCGAGACGCTCTACGCCATCAGCTCGGCGTCGACGATCCTGCGGAGCAACCCCTTCCAGCGGGTCTTCCGGGACATCACCGCGCTGTCGCTCCACGGCCTGCTCACTCCGGTGCCCTCCCTGGAGGCGCACGGCCGTGTCCTGCTGGGGCTCGAGCCCCGTACCGATTACATCTGACCGGTCGGATTCAGGAGACACCACATGACCAGAACGCAAGAGGCTCCGACGCTCTTCGATTCCGCGTACTACCAGGATCCCTATTCGGTGTACGACTGGCTCCGGGTGAATTCTCCGGTCCATTCGTTCCGTTTCCCCGTCGGTGACGTACCGATGGTCTTCCTTTCCCGGTACGACGATGTCAAGGAGCTGCTGACCGACCAGCGGTTCAGCAATGACGGCGCCGCCTGGGGCAGTGAGCAGTTCAAGCAGTCCGGGATGATATTCGGGGCCGACACGCTGATCGGCCGCATTCTCACGGTGCTTGACCCGCCGGACCACACGCGTGTCCGCAAGCTGGCGATGGGGGCGTTCACGCCTCGTCGCGCGGCCACGTGGACGGAGCCGGTCGAGCGCATCGTGCAGGAGGCGCTCGACGACCTGGCGAAGTCGGACCGCCCCGACGTCATGGACTTCGCGAGCAAGATCCCGGCGGTCGTGACCGGTGAGATCCTCGGCTTCCCGCTGGACCGGTTCGCCGACATGCTCCACGCCATCGAGCGTGCCTTCCGTGCCGAGCCGGACAACCCGAACAACGAGGCCGAGGTCTCGGCGGCGTTCGAGGAGATCGTCACCTACGGCCGCGAGCTGATCGTCGAGAAGCGCCGCAACCCCGGCGACGACCTGACGTCCGTGTTCATCCAGGCGCGGGACGGCGAGGACCGTCTGACCGAGGACGAGCTGGTCTCCATGGTCGCCGTGATGATCATGGCGGGCATCGACACCACCCGGAACCTGATCGGCTCCGCCGTCCTCGGGCTGCTCGACCACCCGGAGCAGCGGAAGCTGCTGGTCGACAACGAGGCGCTGGCGGGTCCGGCGGTCGAGGAGTTCCTGCGCTACGACGGGGCCTTCTGCGTCGGCCTGTTCCGCATCGCCAAGGAGGACCTGGTCCTCAAGGGCGTTCCGGTGCCCGCCGGCACCCCTGTGGTCGCCGGCCTCCAGTCCGCCAACCACGACCCGGAGAAGTACTCCGAGCCCAACCGCCTGGACATCACCCGCGAGGGCCCGCGGCACCTGGCCCTCGGCCATGGGCTGCACAACTGCATGGGTGCGGCCCTGGCCCGCCTGGAGACCGGTATCGCGGTCCCGGCGCTGCTGCGCCGCTTCCCGCAGATGCGGCTCTCGATTCCGCGTTCGGAGGTCCTGTTCGAGGAGAACTGGCTGCTGCGCAGCCTCCCGAACCTTCCCGTGGACCTGTACGGCGACGGGCCTCGCCCCGCCGCCAAGTGAGGGACCGATGACACACAAGCTCTCCGTCGACAAGACCGTCTGCACCGGGGCGGGAACCTGTGAGGCGATGCACCCGAAGCTGTTCCGGGTGGTCCCCGAGGGGTACGCGGTCGCGCTCAAGACCGAGCTCGACGACCCGGCGGACGTCACGGACGCGAGCAACGTCCTGGACGTCTGCCCGACCGAGGCGATCCTGCTGACCCTGGCGGGAGACGCGTAGCAGGGAACGAGCAACGAGCACGAGCACGGGGGGCGGCGCCGATCGGCGCCGCCCCCCAGTCTGTCGTGCGGGGCCGCGTCCGTCGTGCGGGGCCGCGTCCGTCGTACGGGGTCGCCTCCGTCGTACGGGGTCGCCTCCGCCCGTCGTGCGGGCTGCCGCGGCGGTGTCGGTTTTCCGTAGCCTCGCAGGTCAGCGGGGTGTTGGCTCGTTCGGTACCGAGGTCGCGCCCCTTTCCTCGACGGTGGCCGGAATCCGGCATTCCTGGTGGGCCCCCGCCGATGATCCGCCACATACCGGAGGATGACTCTCCGTAGAGGGCGACGTCGATTCCAGTGGATATGTTTTCGGTCAACACGCCGGGCAAGCAGGCATGTTCACGCCGCCCCGGCACACGCGGAAGGCGCGGAGTGACGGACCGTAGTCAGACCGATACGGCTGTCGAATCGCACTGCGGTGTCCAGAAAGCACCCACCACGAAGGAATCCATGTGAATCGTCATGGCGGAAATGACGCCCTCTCTTCGGACCGGACCGTTGGCCGCCGGTCGCTGCTGAAGGCGGCAGGTGCCACGGCCCTCGCTTCCACGCTGGCCGCCACCACGGCCGGGCGGGCCTCGGCCACGGAGGAACTGGCCTGGGACGCGATCGTCATCGGCGCCGGCTACGCGGGTGGCACGGCCGCCCGTGAGCTGGCGGCCAGGGGCATGAGGACCCTGGTGCTCGAGGCCCGAGGCCGTATCGGTGGCCGTATATGGACCGGCTCCTTCGCCGGCGAGCAGGTCGAGATCGGTGGCGGCTGGTTCGGCCCCGGCCAGACCAACGTGGAGCGCGAGCTCCAGCGCTACAACATCACCACCAGCCACGACGTGGCGGCCACCCGCGCGGTCATGCCGAGCGGCACCGGCTTCACGAGCCAGGCCCCGGCGGACGCCTTCGGCCACCTCGGCACGCTCTTCGGCCAGTTCTACGCCGGCTCCGAGACGTACTTCGAGCGTCCCCTGGAGCCGCTGTACCGGCAGGACCTGCTGGCGAGCGTGGACGCCACCTCGCTGGCCGCCCGGCTGGGCCAGCTGGGCCTCTCGACCACCGACCAGAAGTGGATCAACGGTTCCACCTCGGTCTTCGCCGGAGGTCCCAGCTCCACCGGCGGCCTGGCGGGCATGGCCCAGTGGTACCAGCTCGCCGGCGGTACGTACGACGGCTTCCTGTCGACCATGAGCCTCAAGCCCGCGGGCGGGATGATCTCCCTGCTCCAGGCGATGCTCGCGGGGTCCACCGCCAGGGTCCGGTACAACTCCCCGGTCACGGCGATCACCCAGGGCAGCACCGGCCTCACCACGGTCAAGACCGCCTCCGGCGTGTCCTTCCGGGCCCCCGTGGTCGTCGTCGCCGTGCCGGTGAACGTCTGGCGGACCATCACCTTCAACCCGGGCCTGCCCCAGGTGCACGCCGACGCGGCGCTCGAGGGCGTCGGGGTGCCGACCGCCACCAAGATCTGGCTGCAGGTGACGGGCGTCTCCGACGCCGTCTACGCCCAGGCGCCGGAGGGTTCCCCGATCCTGATGATGCTGCCGCAGAAGCAGCTCGCCGACGGCAGCCGGCTCTACGTGGCCTTCGCCGGGGCCGGGCTCAACGTCTCCGACGCCGTGGCGGTCCAGGCGGCCGTGCGGAACCTGGTCCCGGAGGCCACCGTGGTCACCTACCGGGCCATGCAGTGGGGCAAGGACACGTACACGCGCGGTGGCTGGGCCCTGCGCAAGCCGGGGCAGCTGCTGCGTCAGCTGCCGGCCATCCAGCAGCCGCACGGCAGCATGGTGTTCGCGGGCTCGGACATCGCCAGCGGCTGGTACGGGGCGTTCGTGGAAGGCGCCATCGAGTCCGGCCTCAGGGCCGCGCAGCAGGCCGCGGTCATCGCCGGCTGACGGTCGCAGGACGGGGAGTCCCCGGCCGGGCATCCGGCCGGGGACTCCCCCGCCCCGCCGCCCTGGACCGGCGGAGTGCGCGCGCCTCACGCACCGAGGGCCGGACCGCCTCCTCGGAGGCGGTCCGGGCCCTGCCGCGTGCCACGCGCACCGCGGGCATCGCCCTGACCCGACGGGGGATCAACGGCCAGGGCGATGCGCATAGGGGATGGGGGGAAGGGGGGTGGGGGACGGCCACCCCCGAGGCGGACCTACTTCTTCTTGAGGAGTTCCACCAGGCTGGAGAAGCTGTCGGCCTCGTGCCCGGCGTTCATCCCGCGGCGGAAGAGCTCGACCACCATGGCCGGCAGGGCGGTGTCGACGCCCGCGTCGGCGTTGGTGTGCAGGACGTGCTCGACGCTGGCCATGCCCATGGCCAGGCGGTCCACGTCGCCGCTGTGGTCACCCGCGTCGATGCGCTTGGTGTAGAACTCGATGAAGTTCGGCATCGCGGCCATCGTCGCGTTGGCATGCGGGAGGATGTCCTCCGCCTTGATGCCGTTGGCGTCGGCGAGGGCGACCGCCTGCCAGTAGCTGAGCATGGACGTCCAGAACATCACCATGCCGATCTGGTACATCAGCGCGGCGAGGCCGGGCTCCTCGCCCCGGTAGTCCGTGCTGGTCAGGGTCTCGAGGGTGGCGCGGTGCCGGTCGAAGGCCTCGCGCGGCCCGCTGTAGAAGGTGTACGACTCGCTGCTGCCGATGCCCGACGGCGGTACGGTGACGCCGCCCGTGATGTGGATGCCGCCGTGTCCGGCGATCCAGCTCGCACCCGCGCGGGTCTTCTCCGGCGTGTCCGAGCTGAGGTTGACGATCACCCGGCCGGCCAGTGCGCCGGTCGCGGGCTCCAGGACCTTGTACATCGCCTCGTAGTCGGTGAGGCTCAGGATCACCAGGTCGTTGGCCTTGACGGCGGCCTCGATGCTGGGTGCGAGCACCGCTCCCCCGGCGACGAGGTCATCGGCGCGGGAGGCGGTGCGGTTCCAGACGGTGACGGCATGCCCTGCGTCGAGGAAGGCCCGGGCCATTGCCTGCCCCATGGGGCCGAGTCCGACGACGGTCACAGCCTGCTTGGTGCTCACTGGGAAATCCTTTGCTTTCGGTAAGGACGGCATTGCTCCGGACGGCGTTTCGGCTACTCACCCGACGGGAATAAAACGAACGCTCTATCCAGCGGCTTGGTGTAAACGTAACACAGCTCTAGAGCGAGCGCTCTATCTAGTACTCTGGCGCCATGGAGAATCAGCCAGGCACCCGGGACCGCATCGTCATCGCGGCGGCAAGCCTTCTGCAGCGCCAGGGGTACGTGGGCACGGCGATCAAGCAGATCGCCAAGGAGGCGAACGCCACGCTCGGCTCCGTCTACCACTTCTTCCCAGGCGGCAAGGAGGCCGTCGCGGTCGCCGCGATCAAGCACGGCGAGGGGGAGTTCGCGAGCGTCCTGCGCACCGCGCTGGACAGCCGGGAGGAACCCGGCGCGGCCGTCGACGCCTGCGCCCGCGAACTGGCTGAAAATCTACGGAAGTCGGGGTGGACCGACGGCTGCCCCGTCACCGCGGCGGCCCTGGAGACTCTGGGCACCGACTCCGACATCCAGCAGGCGTGCGCGGCCGCCCTCCGCAACTGGGAGCACCTGGTCTCGGAACGCCTGATCCGCTCCGGCTTCGCCCCCGCGGACGCCCGCGACCTGGCCACCACGGTCATCAGCGCCCTCGAAGGCGCCGAGGTGGCCTCCCAGGTCCGCCGCAGCGAAGACCCCCTGCACACCACGGGCCGCCACCTCGCCCGCCTGGTGGACTCGTACCCGACGAGACCCGCCGCGCAGGACTGACGGGGAGCGTCAGGCTCCTGCCGGCTCCTCCAGGAGGGCCGGGTCCCGGGCGTCCGTGTCGCGGCCCGTGGCGAACTCGGCGGCGTAGCGGGCGTCGCCGAGGGCCGTGCGGACGGACGTGGTGATGCGGTCGACGTCCCCGCTCTCGGTACGGGGCAGGGGGCGGCCGACGGAGGCGCGGGCGGCGGTGGCGGCGCCCAGGAGCCGGGCGGCGTGGGCGTGGCGGCCCGTCAGGGCGCTGGTGCCCGCCAGGCCTTCGAGGGCGAGGGCGAGCGCGCGGGGGTCGCCGGTCTCGCGGGCGGCGGCGTAGCCGGCGAGGTGCCGTTCGCGGGCGGTGGCGGCGTCGCCGCGCTGTTCGGCGATGAAGCCGAGCTCGGCCATGACGAGGGCGGTGCCGAGGTCGCCGTAGACGGCGCGCAGCCAGTCGAGCCACTTGGTGAGGTGGGCCTCGGCGTCGTCGAGCCGGCCTTCGCGGCGGGCGACGAGGGCCAGGCCGGTCTCGGCGAACTGTTCGCCGCGTTTGTGGGCCTGGTCGGCGGCGAGGCGCAGTCCTCGTTCGTGGAAGGTGCGGGCGTCGGCGTGGTCGCCGGTGAGCAGGGCGATGCGGCCGAGTCCCGACCACTTGTAGGAGGCGTCGGTCCAGAGGCCGAGCTCTTCGGCCATGCGGAGGCCTTCGCGGTGCATGCGGATGGCCTCGGTGTAGTCCTCGTGGATCTCGGCGAGCGAGGCGAGGGTGTCTCCGGCTCTCAACTGGCCCCAGCGGTCGCCGAGTTCGCGGAAGAGGGCGAGGCTGACGCCCGCGTCGCCGGCGGCGGTGGGGAAGTCGCCGCGGATGAGGGCGTGGCCGGCGGTGACGGCGAGGGTCGCGGCCCTGCCCCAGGGGTCGCCGAGCTCCTCGAAGGCGGCGAGGGCGGCGGTGACCCTGTCCTGGTTGGAGGCGAGGTCGCCGGAGCCGTACAGGGTGAAGGAGAGCAGCCAGAGTGCGTGGGCCCGGTCGCAGGGGTCGGTGATGTGCTCGACGAGGGGGAAGGCGCGGGCGGCCGCCGCGGGGCCTTCGGCGTCGCCCGAGTGGAGGGCGAGGGCGGCGCGGCGGACGGTGGCGTCGGCGCGGTGCGCGCGGCAGACGTCGGTCTCCTCGGCGGGGACGGCGAGGGCGGTGTCGAAGGAGCGGAGGGCCTCGCCGAGCCGGCCGCGCAGGAACCAGTGCCAGGACTGGGCGATGACGAGGCGCAGGGCGTCGTCGGCGGCGCCGGTGCGCAGGCAGGTCTCCAGGACGGCGCGGAGGTTGCCGGCCTCGGCGTCGAGGCGTTCGAGCCAGGTGCGCTGCTCACGGCCGCGCAGGAGGGGGGCGGCGGTCTCGGCGAGCGCCAGGTAGTGGCGGGCGTGGCGGCGGCGTACGGCGGTGGTCTCGCCGGCGTCGTCGAGGCGTTCGAGGCCGTACGCGGCGACGGATTCGAGGAGCCGGTAGCGGACGCCGCCGGGGGTGTCGGCGGCGACGACGAGGGAGCGGTCGACGAGGCGGGCGAGGAGGTCGAGGACGTCCTCCTCCATGACGCCGTCGCCGGCGCAGACGGCCTCGGCCGCGTCGAGGGTGCAGCCGTCGGCGTGGACGCTGAGGCGGCGCAGCACGGTCTGCTCGGCGTCGGTGAGGAGTTCCCAGCTCCAGTCGATGACGGCGCGCAGGGTGCGCTGGCGGGCGGGGGCGTCGCGGCGGGCGCCGGCGAGGAGGCGGAACCGGTCGTCGAGGCGGGCGGCGAGTGCGCGCGCACCGAGGGAGCGGACGCGGGTGGCGGCGAGTTCGAGGGCGAGGGGGATGCCGTCGAGGCGGCGGCAGATGGCGGCGACGGCCGGGGCGTTGTCGGCGGTGAGGGCGAAGCCGGGGTCGGCGGCCTGGGCGCGGGAGACGAAGAGCTGGACGGCCCCGGCGCGGCGGAGGGTCTCGGGTCCGGTGGCGGTGGCTTCGGGGAGGCCGAGCGGTCCGACGGGGCGCAGGTGTTCGCCCGCGATGCCGAGGGGTTCCTGGCTGGTGGCGAGGATGCGCAGGTGGGGGGCGCGGGCGAGGAGGGTGCCGGTGAGTTCGGCGACGGCGTCGACGATGTGTTCGCAGTTGTCGAGGAGGAGCAGGGCGCGTTTGGCGTGCAGGGCGGTGGCGAGGCGTTCGGCCGGGGTGTCGGGGCGGCCCGCGGCGTCGGTGGTGGGGTCGGGGGCGGTGTCGTCGCGCATGCCGAGGGCGGCGGCGATGAGGTGGGCCGTGCCGGAAACGCCGCCGGAGGTCTCGGTCTTGGCGGCGGGGCCGGTGAGTTCGACGAGCCAGACGCCGTCGGGGTGGGCGTCGGCGGTCTGGGCGGCCGCTTCGAGGGCGAGGCGGGTCTTGCCGACGCCGCCGGGTCCGGTGAGGGTGACCAGGCGCTGGGTGGTGAGCAGGGTGTGGAGTGCGGCGAGGTCGTCGGCGCGGCCGACGAGGTCCGTGAGGGGGGCGGGCAGGTTGCCGCGGGGC
>JOBE01000083.1 GCA_000717735.1 Streptomyces griseoluteus
GATCGCACCCGCGCCGAGCAGCGCGGACAGACCACCGGTCACCGGGATCAGGGCCATGGCCAGACCGGTCTGGCCGGCCAGGATCCCGAGCTCCGCGACGGCCTTCCACTTCATGGCCTCGATCGCGCCCGCCGCGAGGTCGAGCGCGTCCGCGATCGTCCGGGCCGCCGACACCATGTCCCTGAGGTGCTTGTCCTTGACCTTGCCCCAGTGGGCGTTGAGCGCGTCAAGCGCCTCGCCGTGCCCTGAGGACAGGAGACGTTGCACATGATTGTTGGCGAGCTGACCGTCGTCGGCGAGATCGTCCGCGAACTCCCGGAGCGCGTCGGCCATCTCGCGGTACGCGTCCTCGTCGACATTGGGCCAGTTCACCCCCACGAGGTCCAGCAGTGTGTCCGCCCAGTCCGGCACCGTGACAGCCATGACCTTCACATCCCCCTGTGTGTACGGCCGTTCGCAGAAGGCAAGTGTAAAGGCGCTTACCAGCCAGGGGAACTGGCGCTCCCTCAGGAACGCGCCTCACCATGGCGGATGTCGTACGGCGTTCCCGGAGGCGTCATGAGCCGGAGGGTCCGCTCGGCCTCGGCCGTGAGCGCGGCACGCTGGGTACGCGTCACGTGCGCGAAGGGTTCGACGGTGAGGGTGGTGCGGTCATTCGCCTCGTCCAGGGACCAGGTCCCGGCGAGGAAGCCGTCGAGGAGGAAGACGCGGTGCGCCTGGTTGCCGGTCCAGGTGCGGGAGCGGTGCTCGGCGGGAACGACCCGGGTGCGGTCGGCGTGCGAGAGGAGCAGGTTGTCGAACTCGGGGAGGAAGCGGGGCGGGGCCGGAGTGTCCTCGTCGGGCCGGGGCGCGTCGGGGAGGTCGAACAGCTCGGTGCCGCGCTCGTCCCGGAGGACGAGGAGCCGGGGCCGGAGCCGCGCGAACGCCTCACCGAGCCGGGTCATGCCGCACCAGGCCTGCATGTCCTTGACGGAGGCGGGCCCGAAGGCCCCGAGATAGCGCAGCACGGTCTCGTCGAGACCGGCGGCCCGGTCGGTGATGCCCTGGAACCAGGTGTCGGTCGTGGTGAGCGCGACCTGCCCGCCGCGCCCCCAGAGTCCGCGCGGGGTGACCTGCACCAGGGGAAGGAGGCAGCGGGCGGCGACGGAGAGGGACTGCGGATCGGCGTCGGGCCACTCCTTCAGGAGCTCCTCGCGCAGTTCCTTCGGGGTGCGGGCCCGCTCCTCGACGAGCGCGCGGGAGCGGGCGGCCAGCCGGTCGAGGTCGACGCCGTCGAGCCCGCCTCGGGAGACGAAGGCGGCGAGCTCCCGGTCGACGGCCCCGGCCTGGAAGAGCCCTCGCAGCGCGGCCGCGTCCCCGGCGGTGTGGGTGTGCACGGTGGACCGCATGGTCACGATGCGGGCGACGGCCCGGGACTCCATCAGCGCGGACAGCTGCTCGGGCCGGAACCCGTCGAGGCGGGCGGCGAGCGCGTAGTACGGCGGCTTGGGGTTCTGTGCCTGGAGGCCGAGGAGGTGACCGACGGCCTCCGTGACGCCCATCGGAGAGCGGCTCAGGAGCAGCTGACGGGCGAGGGTGGCACGGTTGAGGGCGCGCGGGCCGAGCACGGGGTGGGTCGTCTTGAGGGCCATGGCCGCACGCTACTCGGGCTTGCGGACAGGGACGGTCCGCAAGGGGGCGGGGTGTGCCGTGGGGTGCTCGGAGCCCGGTGCGCGGCCGCAGTGCTGGTCGAGGTGATCCACCCCCGGATCAACGACGCCGCCCTGAGGTGGACGCTGTCCCGGCTGCGAGTCGAACCGGTCACCCAGACCCTCGCCCAGTCCGCCGCCGCCCTGCTGCGCACAGCCGGACTACACGGCCACCAGTACGCCATCGACGCGACGCTCTGCGCCACGGCCCTGGCTCAGCCGGGCCGCGTCACGATCCTGACGTCCGACGTCGAGGACATCACCCTTCTCACCGCCAACCACCCTCGCGTCACCGTCGAAAGCGTCTGATCCGCACCACCGTATCCGGCCGGGAATCCCACCACTTCCTGGCCGGCGCGACCTCGGGCCCATCGCCCCTGAGAGTCGCCGCGTGCCGGCCCGCTCGGGCGCGCATCTGCCTCTCCGGCACATCCGCCATGGACAGGTGGCGGGTCTGCGGCCTTGGTCTCCGCCCGATGGACCCTCAGCCCACTTACCGGTGGCCTCGTCCCGCACGCTTCGGGTAAGGAGGGCAACGGTCAGGTACGCGCTTCAGACCTGGGGCCCGGTGTCGAGCCCCAGTCGCCGTGCGTCCCGGTCCGGGCGGATGGCCGCCAGGGCGAAGACGCCGGCCGCGAGCATCACCGCGCCTGCGACGAGGAAGGCGGTGGTGTAGCCGGTGGCCGGGGTGCCGGCCGTGTCGATGAGGTGGCCGGTCAGGAACGGCGCCACGAGTCCCGGCAAGGTGCCGATACCGGCGACGATGCCGAAGACGGCTCCGCGCTGGGCAGGAGGGACGACCTCCGCGGTCGTCATGTAGTGGAGGGGGATGGCGATCGCGGTACCGCCGAAGGCCAGCGCGATCAGCACCAGCCGGGGGCCGGACGCGTCGACGAACGGGAACGCCGTCATCGCGCACGCGGCCACGCACACGGCGATGCTCTGCGCCGCCCCGCTGGACCAACGGCTGCTCACACCACGGGATTTCAGCGCGTCCACGAACGGGGAGACCGCCAGCAGCAGCACCAGTCCGAAGCCGGACATGACACTGATGGCGGTCGCGGAGGCCGCCGCCGACATGTCCATCTGCGTCCTGAAGTAGGCGGGCAGCCAGGCATGGCTGAGGGACAGCGCCCACGCCGCTCCGAAGGCGCTGGCGATGCTGCCGAGCACGGTGCCGGTCAGCAGGATCTTGCGGTACGGCAGCCGGAGCCCGCCGGATCCGGCGGCCATGTGCTTGTGGTCGTACGGACCGTCGTGGCCGACGCGCCACCACACCAGCGCCCAGCAGGCGCTGACGACCGCGAGGACGGCGTACGCGGAGCGCCAGCCGAAGCCGTCGATCAGCCAGGTGACCACGGGCGCCGCGATGAGCGTGCCCAGGGCCGCCCCGCCGATCTGGAGGGCCGAGGGCAGGGCGCGGCGCTCCGGCGGGAACCACTTGTAGAGAGCGTGCATGGACATGGACGCGGCCGGTCCCTCGGCGGCGCCGAGCAGGATGCGGCCGGCCATCAGGGTCGGGACCGTGGCCACCACGAGGACCGGGAGCTGGGCCACGGCCCACAACACGGTCATGACGAGCAACAGCACCCTGCTGGAGATCCGGGTGGAGACGAATCCGACGAGGAGGCCGGAGATGCTGAAGAGGAAGAAGAAGGAGCTGGAGATCAGGCCGTAGGTGCTGTTGCTGAGCTCGAGTTCCTCCATGATCGGGACGGCGGCGAGGCCGAGGACCGATTTGTCGGCGTAGTTGATGACCATGAAGGCCACGATCATCGCCATGATCAGCCAGGCTCTGCGGCGGTCGGGTGCCGGGGCGGCGATGTGCCGGGGCTGCGCGGCGGCGGTACGGGGTGCCATGGGGCGACTCCTGCGGATGCGGGTGGAGCAGGGGGTCGTACAGGTGGGCGGTTGTCCCCCGTGGCCGCGGGCCCGCTCGTCGAAACGGGGGCCCGCGGCACCGCCCTGGGCACCAAGGGGTCGGTCAGATCAGACCCTTGGCGATAGCGTTCTTGTGGATCTCGGTGGTTCCGGTGACGATCCGGAACATCCGCAGGCTGCGGAAGATCTGCTCGACCTCGTGGCCTCGGGTGAGCCCGGCCTTGCCATGGATCTGGACCGCCTGGTCGGCGACGCGGAAGGACGCCTCGGAGGTGAAGAGCTTGCACATGTTGGCCTCGACGGAGACGTTGTCGCCCCGGTCGGCCTTCGCGGCGGTGGCCATCACCATCGCGCGGGCGGCGTAGATCTCGGTGGCCATCTCGGCGATCTTGTGGTGGATCGCCTGATGGGCGAGGAGCGGCTGGCCGAAGACGACGCGGTTCATCGCGTACTCCACCGACAGGTCCCAGGCGCGGCGGGCGGCGCCGATGAGGGACGGGCAGTGCAGCAGGCGGTTGAGGGTGATGCGGCCGATGCCGATGCGCAGGCCCTGGCCGATCTCGCCGAGGAGGTTCGCGGCGGGGATCCGGCAGTCCTCGAAGACGAGGTCGCCCTCCATCTGCTGGCCGGACATGGGGACTTCGCCGTCGAGGACGCGGCAGCCGGGGGTGTCGAGGTCGACGAGGAACGCGCTGTACGCCTCTTCGGTGCCGGCCATGCGGGCGACGACGATCGCGAAGTCCGCGAAGGGAGCCGCGGAGCTGAACACCTTCTTGCCGTTGAGGACGTAGGTGTCCCCGTCCGGGGTGGCGGTGGTCGTCATGCGGCGTACGTCGGAACCCGCGTCCTCCTCCGTGATGGAGAAGCAGCACGCCCGCTCGCCCCGGACTACGGGCATCAAGTAGCGCTCCCGCTGTTCCTCGGTGGCGTACTTCACGATCGCGCCGACGCGCAGCGGGCCGCCCATGTCGCCGAGTACCGAGTGGGAGAGCGCGGCGCCGGAGGCGGTCAGCTCCTCTTTGAGGGCGCACAGTTCGTAGAAGCTCAGGCCCTGGCCACCGAGCTCGGGGGGCAGGCTGATGCCGTAGAAGCCGAGTTCGGCGCTGCGCTTCCAGACGTGTTCCAGCGTGGTGCGGTCGAGCTTGGTCTCCGCGGTGATGCCGTGCTCGCGCTCGTACGGGATGAGCTCGTCGGCCAGGTAGGCACGCAGACGGACGACGAGGTCCTGGAGGCGCGGATTGTCGTCGTAGGAGGGTTCGAGGGTGAAAGGCATGCCAGGGGTCCTGTTCAGTTGACGCGGCGCTCGGCGCCCGCCCAGTAGCGGTCGCGGATGGCGCGGCGGTCGATCTTGCCGTTGGGGTTGTGGGGCAGGGCCGCGGCGAAGTCGACCGACCGGGGCTTCTTCATGCGGGCCAGGTGGTCGGCGCAGAAGTCGATGAGGTCGGCCTCCGTGAGGGTGGCGCCGTCGCGCGTCACGACGACCGCCTTGACGACCTCGCCCCACTGCTCGTCCGGGACGCCGACGACCGCGGCCTCATAGACGTCGGGGTGCTGGTGCAGGACGGACTCGACCTCGACGGCGTAGATGTTGAACCCGCCGGAGACGATCATGTCCTTCTTGCGGTCGACGATGAAGACGTAGCCGTCGGACCGGCGGCGGGCGAGGTCGCCGGTGAGGAACCAGCCGTCCCGGAAGGTCTCCGCGGTGAGGTTCGGCTCGTTGTGGTAGCCGGGGACGACATCGGGGCCGCGGACGGCGATCTCTCCGATCTCCCCGTCGGCGACGGGCTGTCCGCTGTCGTCGACGATGGCGACCTCGGCCTCGGCGAGCGGACGGCCGCAGGACAGCAGCAGCTCCTCGTCCTCGCCCTCGATCCCCCGCCGGTGGTCCTCGGTGGAGAGGAAGAGCACGCCGGAGGTGGTCTCGCCGCACCCGTATCCCTGGGACAGGACAGGGCCGAAGAGGTCCCAGGCGGCCCTGATCCGGGCCGGGGACATCGGCGCGGCACCGTAGATCAGCTGGCGCAGGGTGGAGAGGTCGTAGTCGCGGGCGTTCGGCAGCGCGAGGACGGTGTTGACCATCGTCGGCACGACGAAGGCATGGGTGGCGCGCTCGCGCTGGACGGTGGCGAGGAACTTCTCGGCGTCCCAGCGGGGCAGCACGATCGCACAGCCGCCGGCGAAGAAGATGCCCATCAGCGGCATGCCGGAGGCGTGGGTGACCGGCCCGGCCAGGATCTGCCGGTCACCGGGGCCCACCCGGGTGTCGGCGCTCATCACCGACTTGCGCATCAGGGCGAGCCGGTTGCCGTAGGTCTGGACCGCCGCCTTGAGCTTGCCGGTGGAACCCGAGGTGAAGTGCAGTACGGCGATGTCGCCCTCGTCGCACTCCGTCTCGACGGGTTCCGGCTCGGTGCCCGCGAGGGTCTCGGCGTAGCCCGGCCCGAGATCGCTCGGGCCGTCGTAGCCGAGGACGGTCTTCACCCCCGTACCGGGCACCGCGGAGCGGGCGATGTCCAGATGGGCCGCGTCCGTCAACAGCACCCGTGCGTTCGACTCCGCGAGCAGGTGGGCCACCTCGGCGGTGCCGAGCCTGGCGTTGATCGGCGCCCGGGCCAAGCCGGCCTTGTAGAGAGCGACTTCCGTGACGACCAGTTCCGCGCGGTTGCCGGCGAGGGTCGCCACCCGGTCGCCCCGGTTCAGGCCGAGGGCACGCAGCGCCGTCGCGAGCCGGTCGCTGTGGTCGTCGAGTTCCGCGTACGTCAGCCGGACGGGTCCGCAGACGACTGCCTCGGCATCGGGTTGGTGGCCGGCAGTCCGGCGTACATACCGCCCGAAGTTCATCGCACCTCCAGAGTTTCCGAACAATGTGTTCGGTAGCAAGCTTGGTGTTCGGCAACGTAAAGGCAGCGTTAGGGTCAGGTCAACGGTTCGGACGAGAAGGAAACGAAGTGGACATGAAGCCCGCGGGAGACCGCCGCGTCCGCAGGACGCGGGCCGCACTGCGCCAGGCCCTGGTCGAGCTGGTCCTGGAGAAGGGGTTCCACGCGATCACGGTCGAGGAGATCACCGAACGCGCCGACATCGGCCGGGCCACCTTCTACGCCCACTACCGCGACAAGGAGGACCTCCTGGTCGGCATCGTCCGCGACCTCGCCGAGGACCGGGACCGTCTCCTGCCGGCGGTCCGACAGGCGCACGCGGAGGGGTTCACCGGACTGCCGGTGAAGTACATCTTCGAACACGCCGAGCAGGAGAAACCGGTCTACCAGGTAGTCCTGCGGGGCGAGGGCGACGGACGGGCCCTGCGAGAATTCACGGACCTCATCTGCGCCCACGCCGAGGCCGCCTTCCGCACACGGACCGAGCAGCTCGCGGTGACACCGCGCATCCCCCTCGACGTCGTCGCCCGCGCCTGGACCGGCGAACTCATCGGCCTGCTCACCTGGTGGGTCGAGAACGACACCGGCTACAGCGCCGCCGAGATCACCGCGCATCTGCGGGACCTCTCGGTCTACGGCCGCGTGTGGGCCACCGGGCTGGCCCCGTCCGACGCCCCGGGGGCCCTCGACCTCACCCCCTGAACCGCGCCTTCCCCGCGCGCCCTGACGCGTTCCCACTTGTCACGCCTGGTCGATTTACCGGACAGGATGTACGGTAACGAGCCCAGTCGGCGCACGATCGAAAAGGCGGAGCGGGCGCGTGGCAGGCATTCCCTCCTTGGCCGACCTCGTGTGGGCACGGGGACACACGGATCCCGTCTGGGCCCGACGGCATACCACTCGGGTCGAGAACTCATTCCGAGCCGCCATGTCCGGCGAGGCTCAGGCGGCGGCGCCGCGCTGCCCGCCGCGCCGGCCGGCGCCCTCAACGGCCTCGCGTTCAACGGCCTCGCGTTCACGAGACCACGAGGTCAGACGTACTCCTCCGACGACGCCCCGGACGCGGACAACCCCTCCGCCGGCGAATTCAGGGCGCTCCTGCAGGAGACGTTCCAAGTCCTGCGGGGCGCCGCGTAAGGCGCCCCGCTCGGGAGCGGAAAAGCTGATCGGACTGCCGAAGCTGTCGGCCGGGCCTCGACCAGCCCTCGGGCTCGCAGGTCGGGGTCGGGTCATCCGTTCGGGAAAGCCTCGGCCATCAGCTTGGCACGCAGGGCCGACCACTGAGCCAACATGTCGTTCACGAGGTAGAGGTCACGGTGGCGGGTCCAGGGCTGGCCCGATTCCGGATCGTACGTGTGCGGCATGCTGAAGCCCCGAGGGGCGTACGCCTTCAAGCCACGGTCCCGGGTGGTCTGGACGCACCGCTTGTGGTGGTCACGGAATCCGATGACGCAAGCGGTGCCGGCACCGCCGGGCACCCTCTTCCGGGCCTCCGCCACCTGAGCCGCGACCCCGTCCGTGCTCAGGTAGGTGATCGTGCCGTCCGGCGCGATCAACGGCTCGATCGACGTCACGTCCGACATCCCGTGCTTGGAAACCAGGAAGCGGGCGATCTCCCACTGGGCGTAGACCGGAACATTGCGCCGGGCCCGGACCCTCGCAACCGTGTCCGCCAGTTCCTCGTTCACCGGGCCCGGCTCGTAGCGGACCTTGACCGGGTCGCCGCCGCCTGCCGGCGGACGGTTGCCGAAGCCGAACGCCAGGATGAAGTCGCAGTCAGCCGGCGGAGCCGTCTCCGGATGCCAGTCGAAACCCACGTCGTAGAGAAGGGGAGCCAGGGCTTTGGCCGCATCCCTGTCCGCGAGTTCCGCGGTCAGGACGGCACTCATGTGCTGAGGCAGGCCGGTCGCGCTACGGTCGGCCGCGTGCGCAGGGGCTGCGCCCAGCAGCGTGGGAGTGGCCACGCCGGCGGTCAGGGCGGCGGCGAAGTCGCGTCGCTTCATGAGGTGCTGGTCTCCTTGCGGTCAGGTGACAAAGAGCCCACGCGTCGGCGGGTACGACCGGGGCTCCATCGGCCGAATCGAGGCCTCCGGTGGTGGACAGCGACAGAAGGCGGCTCGGTCCAGCGAGCGCTCCGCACTGTGGATCTCACCGAAGATGATCTCCATGCCTCGAATGCTCTGGCTCTCAGGAGACTGGGCGATGAACAAGACCCGGCATACTGCCGCCGATCAGTCGTCACACCGGAGGAGGCCGCCGTCGGCATCAGGGGATGGACGGCGGCCTCCTCCGAAGCGTGCCTGGGGCAGGCCCTCTTTCAGTGGCTGACAGGAACACCGGTGGTCGGTGACTCCGGTACGCCAAGGCGCTGGGCATCCCTCTCCGGGCGCATGAAGGGGGTGGCCAGGAGACCGGTGACCAGCAGCAGCGCGGCCGTGACGAGCCAGCCGTTCTGATAGCCGATCGCGGCGGTCGCCGCGGCGTCCACGATCCAGCCCAGGATCAGGGGCGACACGATCCCGCCCAGGGCGAAGACCGCCACCAGGGCGCCAAGAACGACGCCGCGCTGGGAGGGTGGCGTGATCCGGGCGATGGCGGTCTGCGCGACGGTCATCATGACGAGGGCGAGGGCCATCGGGCCGAACATCATCGGTACCTTGATCCAGAGCGTGTCGACGGTGGCGAACACGGTCACCGCGCCCGAGGAGGCCACCAACAGCAGGCCGGCACCGGCGCCGGCGGGCAGCCTTCCTCCGGTGCCGCGCCGGGCGGCCCGGCGAGCCAGCAGCCCGTGCGCCAGGAGAACCACGCCGTTTGCCACAGCACCCCCACCGACCACGACACTGGCCTGTTCGAGATCCCAGCCGACAACCGTCTGGAGATAGTCCGGCATCCATGTGAGTTTGGCACTCATCACCCAGTACGCCGCGAATGCGCCCAGAGCCGCCGTGATGAACGAGCCGGAGAGGAAGACGGACCTCAGCGGCACGTCTGCGTGCCCGGATCCGCCGTCCGTGACGCGTGCGCGACGGCCCACGGGCGGGGACAGCGGCCCCTCTCTGCCTTTCACCGTCCACACCGCTGCCCACAGCAGTCCCGCGAGACCCGCCGCCCCGAAGGCCCATCGCCAGCCGAAGTGGGAGATCACCGCCCCCAGGGTCGGTGCCGCCACCGCGACCCCCGCCGCCGCGCCCACCATGAGGATCGCGGTCGGCAAGGTGCGCTCCCGCTGCTCGAACCAACCGTGCACATGATGGACCGCCACCGGCGCGGCGGGCCCCTCGGCGAAGCCGAGCAGCACCCTCGTCGCGATCAGCGTCCCGAAGCCCGCCGCGGCCCAGAGCATCGGGAGCTGAGCGAGCGACCACAGCAGGCCCATGACCAGGAGCAGTACCGATGTGCGGATCTTGCGCGTCAGGAACGACACGCCCAGCGCGGAGAGCGAGAAGAGGCTGAAGAACGCGGCCTGGGCGGCGCCGAACTCCTGGCGGCTGAGACCGAACTCCTTCATGATCTCCGGTCCGGCCAGCCCCAGGACGGCCTTGTCGGCGAAGTTCACCAGCATGAAGACCAGCAGCAGCCAGGTGGTCGTCCACGCCTGCCGACCGGCAGGCGACAGGGACACCGGACTTGTGCGCCCCTCCGCCGCATTCGCTGCCTCCACGGGCATCACACCCCCAGTGGTGCGCTGTCGTCCACCGGGGTGCCGCACCCGCAGCTGTCGTCGTCGACGACGCCCACGCTGATGGCTCCCGAGGCCCGCCGCCGCCCCGCGTCGCTGCGCGTCAGTTCGGTGGCGACGTCCGTGCCCTCGGCGACGGCGGCGGATTCGGCGGCCGCCCAGTCGAAGACACCGCGCGCCATCGTCGAGGTCTCCCGCTCGGCCCGGTGGGCGAAGACCTCCGCCCGGACCCGGGCCACGGCTCGGTCGGCCGGTGCGGCCAGTGCCGCGGTCTCGGCCAGATGCGCCGCCAGACGCAGTTCCCCGCGGCCGAGCAACCGCTCGGCCCGGTCCGCCAGCGCCCGCGCGCCGCCCGCCGCGTCGGCGAGCTCGGCGGCGAGCGCCGCTTCGGGAGCCGGCTTGAGGTTCGCCGGGTTCTGGTCGTACCAGCCACCCCACAGCCGCCAGAGGTTGCGTACGACGAACTCCGGCTCGTCGTAAGCCGGGTGCAGGTACGGCTTCTCCAGGAGGCCTGGGGGAACCTTCACACCGTGCAGCACCTCGTCGAGGCGTGCCCCGGCGTTCATCAGGTCGCGCGTCTGGTTGCACAGTGACTCAAGGAGCTCCGCAGTGTCGCCGAGGGCCTGACGGATGCGGTCGGCGCCGAGGATCGGCACACCGTGTCCCGGGAGCAGTATCTCGGCGTCCAGCTCCTGCATGTCGCGCAGCGCCTGTGCCCACTCCACCGGATAGCGCTGCACCTTCTGCGGGTTCCCGGCGTTCGGCGAGTTCCAGATGAACAGGTCACCGGTACACAGGGTGCGCAGTTCCGGGATCCACACGTAGGTGTGGTCGTCCGTCTCCCCGCGCGCGTGCACCAGCTCGAAGGTCAGCTCTCCCCGACGCACGGTGAGCCGGTCCCGGTAGGTCGTGTCCGGGTAGCGGTACTCCGTCGGCCACTGCAGCGATGGGACACCGAACTGCCGCCTGTTGATCCACGTGTTGTATCCGGCGGTCTCCCGGTAGCGGTCGAAGCGCGCCGCCACCGCCTCGTGCGCGAAGACCTCGGGGCGTCCCGTGCCGGCGTCGGCTGCCTCTTGGTCGAAGGGGCCCACCCCGAAGACGTGGTCGACGTGGCCATGGGTGTAGACGACCGCGCTCACCGGAGCCTTCGAGTGGCCGCGTACCGACGTGTGCAGCTGTGACGCCGTACGGAAGTCGCCCGAGTCGACCAGCACCAGGCCGTCACCGGTGTCGAACACCGCCACGTTCGCGAAGGCGGGGAAGAACCCGGTCCGTTCACCGACGGGTACGAGACCTCCGCCGGCGAACTCTCCCGTGAAGTGGGCCAGCAGCGTCTCCTCCCCGGACCAGACCCGGTCCGCGTATGCCATGTAGCCGCTGGAACTGTGTTCTGTCATAGCGTCCGGCTCCTCAAGGACTCCCATGGGTCGCCGTCCTGCCCGAAGTGGCGGCCCGCTGATGTCCGTAGAGTCTGCGCCGGAGACCGGCGGGACGACATCCGTCGTCCTCACAGTCGGAAGCGACCGACCCTGTGATTCGTCACAGTCCCTTCGAAGAGGAGAGTCGATGCCGAGCGACCCGCTGCCCGGGCCCCGTACGACGTATCCGGCGCTGTCTCCTGCCGCGCAGGCTCTTGCCACGCGCTGCGAGAGTCGCGTCAACGAGCTCGCCCGCAGCATGGCCCGTGACGCCTTCGAGCGGCTGCCGGGATACGCCGACCTTCCCGCGGACGTCAAGGACGTGGAGATCGCCGCGACGGTCCGCAACGGCCTGCGCCTCTTCCTGCGCCGCGTACGAGACCCCCAGGGGCGTGCCGGTGACCACCGCCTCTTCCGCGAACGCGCCGCCCAGCGCGCCGAGGAGGGCATGCCCCTGCACACGCTTCTGCGCAGCCACTCCACAGCCGTCTACGTCCTGTGGCAGGCCCTCCGGGACGAGGCCGCCGACGAGGAAGCGGGCGCGCTCATCGAGCTCGTCGACTTCCTCCTGCGCGGCCACGAAGCCGTCATCGGCGCCGTGGCCGAGACCTATCTCATCGAGCAGGCGACTCTTGCGGCCGAACGCCGTGAGCACCACCGCGCCCTGGTGCGCGGGCTGCTGGACGGCTCGGTGCCTCCCCTGCGCGCCTTCGAGGAGCTGGGAATCGAAAGCCCCTGTCTCGTCGTCCATCTGCATCTTCCGCGGGAGGAGGGAACGACGACCACGGCCGTCGCAGACCGCCGCCTGGTCCGCCGCGTCCAGTCCGTCGTCGACCGCACCATGAGCGCCGAGACGGTGTCGCTGCTCGGCGTCGACGGAGGCCACGTGATCGTTCCGCAGCGGGCCGACGGCGAGGGCGACGTCCGTGCCTGCGAGGAGCTGTGCGCCTCGCTGAGGCAGGTCTGCGGCGACGACGTCAGACTGGCCGCCGTCACCGCTGCCACTGCTGAGGACGTGCCGACTGCCGCCCGCACGGCAACGGACATCGTCCGCATCGCCCGCGCCTGCGGCCGCACCCCGGGCTTCCACCTCATGGACGACGTCCTGCTGGAGTACCACCTCTCCCGGCACGACGAGAGCAGCGACCGCATCGCCGCCCTCCTCAACCCCATCGAGAACCGCCCCGACCTCATCGACACCCTGCGCGTCCACCTCGAACACCGGCATGACCGCCGCAGCACCGCACACCACCTCGGCCTGCACCCCAACACCGTGGACAACCGACTTGCCAGAATCACCGAACTCACCGGCCTCGACATCGCCTCCCCACGCGGGAACGCCCTGGCACTCGCCGCACTACTGCTGCGCGGCAACGTGCCCGGGTGACCACGACCACCCTTCCGATACGGTGCGTGACAGTGTCACAAGCGCAGCACGAGCCGCCTCGCCAGCGTGAACACCGTCAGGAACGCGCTGCGGCTGGGGAGAATGAAGGACCCGTGGGGAGCGGCTGGGGAGAACTTCAAGAAGATCTCGGCCTGGGCCGCCATCCTCTTCGCACCCACGCTCGTCGGCACCATCTACGGGATGAACTTCGACACCGTGCCGGAGCTGCACTGGACGGGCGGATATCCGTTCGCGATCGGCTTGATGGGGGTCGTCTGCACCAGTCTGTACGTGATCTTCAAACGCCGGGACTGGCTCTAGGGAACGATCCCCTCCATGACGGAAACCGATCGATACCAAGTCCGCGCTCACGTCTGATCTGCGGTCAGCGGGGAGAGCGGCCGCTCGAAGAAGGTCTCCAGGACCACCGTCGCCTGCGTGCCGCTGACCCCCTCGATGGCGTAGATCCGCCGCAGTACGTCCTGCAGTTGCTCGGTGGTCGCGGTCCTGACCTTCACCAGCACCGAGGCGCTGCCGGCGATGACGTGCGCCTCCAGGATCTCGGGGAGCGCGGCGAAGGCCGGGGCCGAGTCACCCATCCAGGACGTCGAGTCGACCATCACGTAGGCCAGGACGGCGCTGCCGACGGCGGCCGGGTCCACGTCGACGGCGGTGCGCCGGATGACGCCGCGCTCCCGCAGCTTCCGCACCCGCTCGTGGGCGGCACCGGCGGACAGGCCGACGGCCTGACCGAGCGCGGCGTAGGGCTGCGTGGCGTCCTGCTGGAGTTGGGCCAGCAGTGCGCGGTCGATGTGATCCACAACTCTCCATTCGGAATCGGCTAGCCAGAACAGTATCTCATCTTGCAACATGCGCTTCGGGCCGATTCATATTCGGCATGGATGGGTTTCGTGAGGAGTGGACTTCATGAGCGGCGACCGCCCGGGGCTTTACGAGATGCTGGACGACCGGTTCCGTACCGGGAGGTGCATGAACGGTGACGAAGCACTGGAGGTCCTGTACACCGGCTGCCGTTGGGCCGAGGGCCCGATCTACGTGCCCGCCTGGCGCCAGGTGGTCTGGAGCGACATCCCCAACGACCGGATGCTGCGGTGGGACGAGGAGACCGGCGCGGTCAGCGTCTTCCGCCGCTCCGCGGGACACACCAACGGCAACACCCTCGACCGCGAGGGCCGGCTGATCACCTGCGAGCAGGGCAACCGCCGGGTGACCCGGACCGAACACGACGGCACCGTCACCGTGCTGGCCGACCGGTGGCAGGGCAAGCGCCTGAACAGCCCGAACGACGCGGCCGTGAAGTCCGACGGTTCCATCTGGTTCTCCGACCCCGACTTCGGCATCACCAGCGACTACGAGGGGTACCGCGCGCAGAGCGAGATCGGAGCCAACAACGTCTACCGGATCGATCCGGCCACGGGCGACGTGCGGCTGGTCGCGGACTGCTTCGGCGCGCCGAACGGGCTGGTCTTCTCGCCCGACGAGCGGCAGCTGTTCGTCTCCGACACCCGCGCGGGCTTCATCCGTGTCTTCGACGTACGCGACGACGGCACCCTGTCCGAGGGCAAGGTCTTCGCCGAGGCCGGAGTCCGCGAGAAGGCTCGCTTCGACAACCTCCGTTTCGACGACGGCGGCCGGCTCTGGGCGGCCGCGATGAACGACGGCGTGCACTGCTACGACCCCGACGGCACCCTGATCGGCCGCCTGAACGTCCCTGAGGCGGTCGCCAACATCTCCTGGGGCGGCGCCAAGCGCAACCGCCTCTTCATCACCGCGGAGACCAGCCTGTACTCGGTGGTCATGGGCGTCACCGGCACCCACCCGACGGGACCGGGCCGACAGCCCTGGCTGGCCGGCCCGACGTTCGGCGATCCCGGCTCTGTGACGGCCTGAGCCTTCCGTGTGCGGTTCCATCGGCAGGTAGGGCGTAGGGCGCACATGGCCCGCGGTCATCGGCATGCCGCGGGTCACGTGCCCATCCCCCCGTACCGGCCGCGGCGTGCGTCGCACGGCGGCGCGGCTCAGGTCGGGGTCAGTTGATCGTCCAGCGCTGCAGGGGCGTTCCGGTGTCCGGCTGCTGGGTGACCGCGGCGCCGTCGGTGCCGGACGCGGTGGTGAGGACCAGGCCGCTCTTCACCGAGGTGACGGTGTACGTGCCGCCTGCCTGCCGTGCCATGGTCCAGCGCTGGTTGGTGCCGCCGGTGCAGGTCCACTGGATCACCTTGGCGCCGGCGGCCGTCGCCCCGCCGTCGACGTCGGCGCAGAGCCCCGACTCGGCGTTGGCGAGCTCGTAGGAGCCGTCGGTGCGGCGGGTGAAGCGCCAGGTCTGGTTGGCGCCGTTGTTCGGGGTCCAGGTGACGAGCTGGGTGCCGGGGGTGGTGCTGTGGCCGGGGTTGTCCAGTGCCTTTCCGCTCGCGGTGAGGGTGTGGTCGCCGCCGGGGATCGTGCCGGGGGCCTCGCCGACGGGCGTGAGGGTCAGGGTCTGCTCGTTCGCGGTGCGTGTTCCGCCCACCGCGTTGCCCGTGCTGTTGGTCCATGTGCGGGTGGGGGTCGTCTCGACCGGCCGGTTCGAGGTGGCGGACATGCCGATCACGAGGCCGCTGTAGCGGTTGACCAGTCGGTACGTCCCGTTCGGGGTGCCGTCCGTGGCGGAGGTGCCGGGGACGACGAACCACTGCTGCCCGACGCCGGGGCCGCCCGCCGGGGCCGCGGTGACCGTCGGCCTGGTGCCCCAGGCGCGGGTGCTCGTGGTGGCGGAGTCGACGCCGAGGAGCTGTCCGGTGGCGCCGTTGGCGATGCGGTACGAGCCGTCCCCGTTGGTGTGGAAGATCCACGATTCCAGGGCCGCGCCGGTGGCCGACGGCACGGACGTGGTGGCCGTGCCGCCGGTGACCTGGGCGAGGACGCGGCCGCTCGCGTCGGCGACGCGGTACGCCTTGCTCGTGTCGACGGGCGCGGCGGGTGCGGAGGTGTCGATCGCCAGGTTGACGTACTCGCTCGACGTTCCGCCCGAGCAGCCGAAGGAGCAGTAGGAGCGGAAGTTCCTGCCGACGATCCCGGAGCCGGTCTTGTTCACGCCGTCGAGGAACCAGCGGTACCACGACGCGTTCCGGTAGCTGCCGGTGTCCCCGAGACGGAACCACTTCTGGGTGGCGAGGTTGTCGGTGGCGTAGATCTCCTGGGGCGCGTTGCCGCTCTGGTCGACGGCCTGCGGCTCGCCGATGTACAGCCCCAGGTGGGCGTTGTACGTGATGTCCATGACGAACAGGGGTGAGGTGGCGGGCATGGTGCCCGCCGCGACCTGCTGGCTCACGGTGCCGGGGTTCGCCGGGTCGTACTCGTCCTCGACGGGGGTGTAGCCGGTCCCGCCGGAGGTCCCGACCGGCGTCATGTTGCTCTCGCGGCCCCCGACACCGGGCTCGGTCCAGGCTCCGTCGTACCACTTCCTCCACGAACCGGGCGCCATCTTGCCGGAGATGGGCGCGCGGGCCACGTGCGCGTGGAAGGCCTTCCAGCCGCCGTTCTTCTCCACGATCCGTGAGCCGTAGAAGGCGTAGAAGTACCCCGAGGCGGTGTCGACGAACAGGCGCTGGTCCCCGTCGCCGTAGTGGTACGTCTGCTGCGGGAAGGCCGCCGTGTCGCCCCGCCGGGTGCTGTACGGGGAGGTGATGACGTGGCTCTTGATGGTCCAGGTCCTGCCCTGGTCGGTGGAGACCGCGTAGTCGATCCCGTCGTAGTGGACGCCGTCACCGAACGGCTGCGGGGTGAACTCGTTGTGCACCAGGCCGTACCAGTCGCCGGTGTCCGGGTCGACCCACACCCCGGCCAGGTCGCAGAAGTTCCGCTGGGAGTAGCCGGAGCCGGCCGGCGGCGGGGTGGACTCCAGGCCGGTCGGGCTGTTGTTGCACCGCCACGTCGTGTCGTTGTTCCTGTCGTTGCCGTTCGCCGGGTTCACGGCGTCGCTGAGGGCGCTCGACCGGACGGCGGTGTCGAAGTTCGTGCCGGTGTAGAAGTTCCACTTGCGTTCCTGCGTCGCTCCGTAGAGCGCGTGGGCCTGCTGGAAGTAGAAGGTGCCGTCCTTGTCGATGTAGGTGGCGGCCGGGGTGTCGTCGGGGTGGGTCCACGATCCCTTCGCGCCGACGGTGACCTGGTACGTGGCGGCGGTGGCGGCCGTCGACGCGGGTGCGCTCGCCGATGCCGGCGGCGTCGCCGCGGCGCCCCCTCCGGCCACGGCGAGGGAAACGGCGAGGGTCACCGTGAGGACCGTACCGAGCAGACTTCTTCGAGGAGTTGACAACGGGTACTCCCTGGACTGGTCTCCGTGCGCCGCGCTCCACGACGGCGCATCCTTGCCGACCGGCGCCGACGGCGACCGGCCGCTCCGCGCCGGCGCCGCGCGCCCTGTGGGCGGGCGACGGCGGCTGGTTCCACAGAAGCGCGCGGCGGTCGGCCGTGCACATGGACGCTCGCCCGCAGGGCTTGGATTTTCCGGCTGCGGCGCGGGCGGCGGCGCGCGGGGGATGATGGGGACGAAATGACGGAACGCGAGGTCAGGAGCTTCATGGCGAAGCTGGTTCACCAGCCCCGCGAGGACGCGGAGTTCGATTTCATCCTCCGGATGAGCCAAGTCCCGGTCCTCGCCTACTTCATCGGGACATGGCCCAAGGCCATCGAGCCCTGCCGGGCGATGGACCTCGTCGTGGGCGGCGTGGCCGACGCGTACGCGGGCCGCCTGACGGTCGTACGCGCCGACATCACGCGCTGCCCGGCCGCGACCGAGCGATACGGGATCACCGGAGCCCCGTCCTGTGTCGTACTGCGGGAAGGAGAGGCAGTGGCGCACGGCACGGGGCCCATGACCAGCGCCGAGGTACGGGAGCTCCTGGAGGGCCACCTCTGAGCGGCATCAGCGGCACGGCCGCCGCGCGCCTGGGCGCGGAGCGATGAGTTTCGGGTGGGCCCGCGGTCTGCCTTGCATGGAGAACACCTCACGCATGGAACAGATCGATCTGGGAGCGGCCGCGGAGCGCGTCGCCCGGCTCGCGGAGGGCACCGCCGACGAGCGGCTCGGCGACCCGACGCCCTGCCCCGAGTACACGGTGCGGGAACTGCTCGCCCACGTCGCCGGGCTCAGCGTCGCCTTCCGCGACGCGGCCCGCAAGCACTTCGGGCCGACGACCGACACGCCGCCCGGCTCGTCCCGGCCGGTGCTGGCGGACGACTGGCGGACGGCACTGCCGAAGGCGGTGGACGAACTGGCCGCCGCCTGGCGGGAGCCGGGCGCCTGGGAGGGTGACACGCGGGCCGGCGGGGTCGACCTGCCGGCCGCCGTCATGGGCCGGATCGCCCTGGACGAGCTGCTGATCCACGGCTGGGACCTGGCGCGGTCCACCGGACAGCCGTACGAGGTGAGCGAGGAGGAACTGCGGGTCTCGGAAGCCCTGTTGACTCCGACCGACGACTCCTCCGACGAGGGCTTCTTCGGCCCGGTCGTCCCCGTACCGGCCGACGCCCCCCTCCTGGACCGCGTGATCGGCCTCAGCGGCCGCCGCCCCGACTGGCGCCCGGTCCGGGGCCTTCCGCGACCGTAGCCGACCTGCGCCTTGGATGTTCCAGAGAGCTTTCTTGTCCGCGTCGGCCCGGCGGCCGAAGGACGGCGGTGGTCCGGGCGAGTCCGCACGTGGTCCACTGAGGCTCTTCGGGAAGGGATCGCCCGCTCGGGTCGTCGCGGGGCGGGAGAAGCGGGGAGACGTGGGAGACAGCACCGTGGTGGCCAGGGGGTTCGCCGACGCACCTCGTACGGCGGTGGGAGCCCTGTTGCTGCTGATCCTGATCACTGGGTGCGGCACCAGGGCCGGATCGGGCGGCTCGGGCGGAGGTCGTGTCTCGGCCGACGCGCCGAGTCGCTCGGCGGAGCAGAGTCCGCCGGTGGAGGTCAGGCGGGACCGGGGGCCGGTGTCGAGGCGGTTCCCGCAGCTCGGGAACATCACCGGCGTCGAGTGGGCCTCGGCTCCGCTCGGCGGCGGGTCCTCCCGGGTGCCGGGTCCCACCGACTTCCGGCTCTCCGGTGTGGCGACACTCGCCGAGGCGGACGTCCGGCGGCTCCAGGCCGAGTACCACTGGGTGCCCGGCCAGGCGTCACCGGCCGTCCTGGAGGCAATCGCGCCCAAGGTGCCCGCGGGCACCTCGTGGCAGATGAGCGAGGGCTTCACCTCGGCGGTCACCGGCGACGTGTACACGGCGACCTTCCGGCTGGATCCCGCGACCGGGGTCATGGTCTTCGACGCCATCAATCCGACCGTCGTCGACGGCGCTTAGGGGGCCCGCCGGAGCCTCCGGATAGGGTGTCCGCGCGACACCATGCCCGTCCAGGAGGTACGAGTGGGGCCAGCCGAACCCCTGACGATTCGGGTGCCGGTCGGGGAGGGATCCCGGCAGTGGACGAGCCGGACCGCCCAGCGCCGGGTCCTCCTGGTCGTCCACAACGTCACCTCGGCCGGTCGCCTGCTGGACCTGGTGCCGCTGTTCCACGACGACTTCCGGGTCCAGTTGCTGGTCACGTCGACGGGTTCCTCCGCCTTCCAGGGCGGCATCCGGGAACTCTTCGCCGAGCTGCAGCTGCCCGAGCTGTCGTGGGAGCAGGCGCTCGCGACCCCCGTGGATCTGGCCGTCGCGGCGAGCTTCGGCGGCGAACTCGCCCACATCAAAGGCCATTTGTCCATAATTTCCCATGGTGTCGGATACACTAAGAGACTAGGACAGCCGGGAGCCGGGAGCCGGGAGCCGGGAGCCGGGAGCCGGGAGCCGGGAGCCGGGAGCCGGGAGCCGGGAGCCGGGAGCCGGGAGCCGGGAGCTCCTCTCCCACCCGGAGCAGTTGGAGCGGCTGTCGCGGGTCTGCGCCCCGGCGGTGCCCTCCGCCGTGCTCGCCGGCGACCCCTGCTTCGACCGGATGCTCACGGCACGTCCGTACCGCGACAGGTTCCGGCGGGCACTCGGTGTCCGCCGCGGACAGCGGCTCGTCGTGCTCAACTCGACCTGGAACCCTGAAGGGCTCTTCGGCAGCGGCGGCGGGCGGGACGTCCTGCCCGGCCTGCTGCCCCGGCTCGCCGCCGAGCTGCCGGCCGACGACTACCGCCTGGCCGCCGTTCTCCACCCGAACATCTGGTACGGCCACGGCCCCGGCCAGATCCGCGCATGGCTGGACCGGGCCCGTCGCGCCGGGCTGACCCTCGTCGACCCCGTACACGCGTGGCGGCAGGCCCTGCTCGCCGCCGACGTGGTCCTCGGTGACTTCGGCGCGGTGTCGTACTACGCCGCCGCCCTCGGCACCCCCGTCCTCCTGGCCGCCGAGGGGACGGACGTACTCGACCCCGAGACACCGCTCGCGGAGTTCGTCCGGGACGCGCCCCGGCTCGATCCCCGCGCCCCGCTGCGCCCGCAGCTGGAACGGGCGCTCGGCGCGCACCGGCCGGATCCCGCTCCCGCCGGGTTCGTCACCTCGGATCCCGGCCGCTCGGCCGAACTGCTTCGCCGGCACTTCTACGCGCTGATGGGCCTTCCCGAACCGCCCGCCCGCGCGTCTCTGGAGCCTCTTCCGCTCCCTCCGTACAGTCCCCGGAAGCTGACCGCCCCGTTGCACGTACGGACCCGGGTGCGGGGGACGGACATCGTGGTCGAACGGTCCACGGAGCACCCCTACGGCGCGGGCGGCGACGCCCACCTGGCCGTGCACGAGGAGACCCGGCACCCCGGCGATCTCGACGTGGCGGACGTGATCACGCGCGAAGGCGAGGCGAACGATCCGCGGCTCGGCGGTCCCGGTCCGTGGACCGCCGAGGTGCTGCGCGAGCACCCCCACTGCTCGACGGCGGTGTACACGACCGGGCCGGACACCTGCTTCGTACGCAGCCGGGGACGCGGTCTCTTCCGGCTCTCCGCCGACAGGGACGTCGAAACCGGCGCGGACACAGACCCTGGCATGGACGCCGATCCGGCCGCGTACGCCTCGGCGCTGCACGCCTGGCTGGCGTACGGCGGGGCGGTGCCCGCGCGGGGCGTCACGCTCCGGATGCACGCGGCCGGCGGTGTCCGTCCGTTCCGGGTGGACACCGCCGGCTGACCCGGCCTGATCCAAAAGACAGGCGCGCTAGCGGGCCGTGCCCGCCTCGCACCGCCGCCGCAACCCCGCGAGGTAGCCGAGGTGCGGCGCGGCGGCCGGCGTGAGCAGTGCTTCCGCTTCGGCGATCCTCGTCAGCGCCGCCGTGTCGTCACCCTCGTCGTGCAGGGTCTCCGCCAGGTCCGTGAGGGCGCGGGCCTGGTTGTACGCCTCCGGTGGAGCCCCGGTCCGCCCCGCGAAGAAGTCCACGGCGTTCTCCAGGCACCGGCGGGACTCCTCCAGCCTGCCCAGACCGCGCAGGGCCCGCCCCTGGTGGCGCTCGGCGAGGGCGAGGGCGCGCGGGAGGTCCGCCGCGCCTTCCTGGCCGGCCGTGATCCTCCGGTAGAGGGACTCGGCCTCGGCGAACCTGTCGTACGCCTCCTCGTACAGCCAGCGGTTCAGGCTCAGCAGGCCGAGCAGTTCCACGGCCGACGCCTCGCCCCGCAGGTGCCCAGCCGCCCGCTCGTACGTGACGGCCGCCCGCGCCGCGCGGTTCGCCTGCTCCCACCGCCCCAACTCGCCGAGACAGTGCGCCAGCTGGAAGTGCAGCGCCCCCGCCGTCCGCTCGTCCGCCCGGTTCTCCTCCGCGCACCGTGCCGCGTCCCGGAGGGCCGGCAGCGCCTCGTCCCAGTGACCGGCCTTCAGCTGCAGCGGCCAGAGCGCCCGGGCCAGCCACAGGGCGGTGGTGATCCGCTGGTGCTCCTCGGCCACGACGACCGCCCGGACCACGTTGGGCGCCTCGGCCGCCAGTACCGCGATGCCGTCCGGCACCGGTTCGCACCCGTCCCGGAACTCCGGTGGCAGCTCGGTCCGCCAGCTCTCCGGCAGGGCGGCGCGGGACGCGGGCAGCACCCGCTTCAGGAGCGCGCCGAGCACCCTGTCCACGGCGTCCGCGCACTCCTGGACGCCGTATTCGGACACGGCGGTCTCGGCCAGCCGGCGCCGGATCTCCGGCCGGAACCGATACCGCGCGTCGGGCCGGGTCTCCAGGAGTCCTACGTCCACAGCCTCGGCGAGCAGCCGGACGGAGCTCCCCTCATCGGTGCCGGCGGCCGCGGCCGCGATCCCCGCGCTGATGGACGGCCAGCCGCCCAGCGCCGTGAGCCGGCACAGGCGTACCGCCTCGGGACCGAGCCGGAGCGAGGCGAGGTGCGCCGCGCCACGCACCGGATCGCCGTCCCGTGCCCCGGTCCCGGCCACGGGGTCGATCTCGCCCCGGGCCAAGAGGCGCGCCTCCGCGTGCAGGGCGTACGCGTTGCCCTGGCAGCGGTCCAGCACCGCGGGCAGCTGCGACCTGACCCGCGCGGCGTGCTCAGGTCCCGCGACCTTCCGTACGAGCTGCTTCGCGTACCGGTCGGTCAGCGGCGGTACGGCGACGCGCTCGGCCTCCAGGAGCAGGGGCGGCCCGGACACGACGACCACGAGGAGGACGCCGGGCGTCGACGGTACGACCCCGCGGACCTGGGCCAGCGAGGTCGTGTGGTCGATCACCACGAGCGCCTTCCGGCCCGCGGTGAGCCTCCGGTAGAGCCGTTCGCGGCCGGACTCGGTGGGCGGGATCCGGTCGGGTTCCACGTCCATCTCGCGCAGCAGCCGCAGCAGGACGCCCGCCGGCTCCGGCCCGGTCTCCCCCGAGGTGTCGCGCAGGTCGACGTAGTACTGCCCGTCGGGGAACCGGTCGCGGTACTCGGCCCCCAGCCGGAGCGCGACCGACGTGCTGCCGCTGCCGGGAGGTCCGGAGAGGAGCGCGACGCGGGGCCGGCCCTCCCAGGGCCGGTCGGCCTCCCGCACCAGCTGCTTCAGCACCTTCTGCCGGTTCGTGAACGCCCACGGAGCCGGCGGCATACCGCCGTGGGACGGTGCCGGGGTCCCGTCCGGTTCGCTCTCCATGAGCAGGGCCCACTCGCCGTCCCGGCGCGGATCGGCGCCCAGTCGGGCGTACACCCGGCCGGCCAGCGCCTGACGTTCCTCCGCGCCGGTCGGCAGCGGTGTCTCCCGGCCGAGGGTCCTTCTCACGAGGGCGCCGGCCGACAGGGTCAGGTTCTTGCCGATCTCCCCGGCCGCCCCGTTGCCCACCCCCAGCAGGAACGTGGTGAGCGCGCTGAGCGCCACGACCTCCAACACGTCGGCCCCTCCCCCTGGTCGCCATCCGGTTCTCGCCGGACTGTATCGCCGCACTTCAGGATCACGGAAACGATCGCTTCCGCGTAACTCCCGTGCGTGGCGCGATACATGTGGCTGCTATTCGTTCCCACGGCAGTCCCCGGGACCCGCCCGCGCCCGTGCGGCCCGCCCGTGCGACCCGCCTGCCCGACCCGCCCGCACGGCTCAACGTGCGGGTGGCTCCGCCGCCTTGCGGTGTCTGATGTCGACGACGGTCGCCTTGGCCAGTACCAGAGGGTTCAGGAAGCGCAGGGGGCCGATGAGCCGAGGGGCGAACAGGTGCATGTGCCGCGCCACCGACTCGTCGCGTGCCGCCGCCGAGAACACCAGCCGTTCCATCGGATTGAACCGACGGGCCTTGGCGAAGTCCGCGGCCAGGTACTGGTGACCGCTCAGCCGGCGCCGGTGCCGGCGGGCGTACGCCGTGAGCGACCTGTCGAGGTCGCCACGCCCGGTCGCCGCCGGGGCGACCGCCTCGGCCGGCCATCGCGCGGACTCCAGGGCCCAGCCGCATCCCACTCCCCACAAGGGATCGCCGGTCAGGGCGGCGTCGCCGATCAGCGCGACGCCCGGTGCGGTCGGCCGGCGGCTGTGCAGCGGGTAGTCGACGAGGCCGATGATCTTCGAGACCCGCTCGGCGGAGTCGACGGGCGGCGCCTCGGGGAGGGCGCGCACGAAGGCGAGGAAGCTGCCCTCCAGGTCCTCCCGGAAGGCCGGGGCCGCCCGTGCGTGGGGGCCGGCAGACCGCCGGTGCCGGCAGACTCCGTCCCATGACCATCGACTTCGACTTCGACTCCGACTCCGTACACACCCTGTCGGTGGTGCCGCTGACGGCGGACCACGCCGAAGAGGTCGTCCGGATCCACCAGGCCGGCATCGACGAGGGCGACGCCACCTTCGAGACCACCGCTCCCACCTGGGAGCAGTTCGACGCGGCCAAGCTGCCCGAGCACCGCTTCGCCGCCCTCGACGCCTCGGGCAGGGTCCTGGGCTGGGTCGCGGCCACCAAGGTCTCCGACCGGTGCGCGTACGCGGGCGTGGTCGAGCACTCCGTCTACGTCCACCCCGACGCCCGTGGCCGGGGCGTCGCCGCCGCCCTCCTGAAGGCGCTCGTGGCCTCCACCGAGGCGGCGGGGATCTGGACGATCCAGGCCGGGATCTTCCCCGAGAACGCCGCCAGCCTCGCCGTCCACGCGCGGGCCGGCTTCCGGGTCATCGGCACGCGCGAGCGCATCGGGCGGCTGGACGGCCGCTGGCGCGACACCGTCCTCGTCGAGCGCCGCAGCACGACCGTGGTGTGAGCGCGAAAAGGCCTCACGCCGGGCCTCCATGGCACGAGCCGCCGGGTCCCGGCCCCCGCGCGTCGGCGGGGACCGGGACCCGGCGGCCCGGCGCGGTGTCGGACCGGGCGGTCAGACCAGGTCCGCCAGCAGTTCGGCGAAGAGGCCGGGGCGACCGAAGTAGCCGATGTGCGAGGTGGCCAGGGTGTGCACGTCGAACGGGTTGTGCGGGGTCAGCTCGTCCGCCTTGCGGATCATGAGGTCCTGGACGGGTGGGGTGAGGCTGCGGTCCTCGGCGAGACGGACGTACGTGTGCGGGACGCGTCCCCAGCCGTCGGCCCGGACCAGCGCCGCCGGCTCGAGGACCGCGTAGTTCTCGTCCGGGTCCAGGGAGTCGAGCAGCAGCCGGAACCGGTGGTCCGTCGCATCGGCCATGACGGCGGCCTTCAAGGCGGCGAACAGCTCCGGATCGGCGTGGGCGCCGCGCCAGTTCAGCCGTACGACACCGGGATCGGGCAGATCCGTCGGCACGGCGATACGGGCCGCCGCGGCGTCCAGCAGGTTGTCGTCGACGGCGTCCCACGGCTCGGTGAGCATCGCCGGGTCGCTGAGGCAGAGCGCCGAAAGGTACACCACTCGGTGCAGCAGCCCGGGCGCCGCGTTGGCGACCGCGCTGATCGTGAGACCGCCGAGGCTGTTGCCGACCAGGACCACCGGACCGCGCCGGGCGATCCGGTCCAGGACGCCGACGACATGCGTGACGTTGTCGTGCAGGGTGACGCCGCTCATCGGGGAGGGCGCTGCGGCCAGTGCCGCGATGTCCTGGGGGTGGCGGTAGTACGCGGCGGGGCCGTCGGCAAGGTCGCCGTGGCCGGGCAGGTCTACGGCGTACGAGCGGTGTCCGAGCAGGGCCAGTTCGTTCTGCAGCGGGCCCCAGGCCTTGGCGTTGCTGGAGCCGCCGTGTACGAACACGAACGTGGGGCGCGGGTCTGCGCGCATGGTGGGGATCCTCGTCATCCGGAGGTGAGGTGAAGGCGGACGTGTGACCCCGGGTCGGCGACGGCCGACACGGCAGGGTCAGGACGCCGAACGGATGCGGCAGGACCGCCAGTTGTGGATGACATGGCTACACATGCGGCCGACGCTAACAGGCGGGGACAGCGCCGGACGACCCGTTTTCCCGCGACCGACCGCGCCACGAGCCCGGCATGACCCGAAGGGCACGCCGGGACCCGCCGGAAGCCCGGTACTGCGACGCATGCCCGGGCTCGACCGGCGAGTGGCGCCTCAACGACGAGTGGTACCTCAACGACTAGTGGTACCTCAACGACCGGTGTACGGCAGCAGGGCCATCTCACGGGCGTTCTTGACGGCGGCGGCGAGGGCCCGCTGCTGCTGGGCCGTCACCCGGGTGACGCGCCGGCTGCGGATCTTCCCCCGGTCGGAGATGAACTTCCGCAGCAGATCGGTGTCCTTGTAGTCGATGTAGGTGATCCCGGCCGCGTCGAGCGGGTTGGGCCGGGGCGTGGCGGGCTTGCGGGGTTCGTGGCGTCGGGCCATGGCGGCGCGTCTCCTTGCGTGAACGTTTCGGTGGGGGCGGCGACAGGGCTGTGCCGCGATGGTGCGGTCGTACGAGGTCAGGCGGCGTCGAGGAGCGAGTCGAAGGCGGCCGGGAGGTGCTTCCACGCCTCGCGGCCCGACCTGTACTCCTCGTCCGTCAGCAGGCAGGAGTCGAGGAGCCGTTCCAGCTCGTCCCGGTCGAGGCCGGGCGACGTGAACACCAGGTGCTGGCAGCAGTCGCCGTGGTCGGGGTGCCAGTCGAGCGCGGCCGCGGCCCGGCGTACGGCGGGGACCATGTCCCAGGCCGCGTCCGGCAGCGACGCCAGCCAGGGGCCGACGCTCTCGACGCACAGCGCCCCGCCGGCCGCGTCCCACGCGAGCAGCGTGTCGGGCCGGTCGGCGAGCCAGAAGCGGCCGCGGCTGCGGGCGGCGGCGCAGCACAGGTCTTCGAGCGCCTGGTAGAGGCGCTCGGGGTGGAACGGCCGGTGGCGGCGCCAGACGAGCGTGGAGACGCCCGCCTCGTCGGCCTCCTGGGGGAGGAGCGCGCACGCGGGGTGCTGCGCCGCGGCGGCGGCCTCGATGTCGACGCCGGCGAAGGCGGCCCGGACGAGTTCGGCGGACGCGGCACGGTCGGGTTCGCCGGAGCCGGAGGCGGAGGCGGAGGCGGAGGCGGGAGCGGCGGGGGCGGCGGGGGCGGCCGGGACCCGGCGCGCGGTGGGGTGCAGCTGCGCGAGGAGGGCCCGGTCCTCGTCGTCGGCGTCGTCGTTGTCGACGAGGGCGACGACGGGCGCGTACTCCAGCTGGCGGGCCCAGGTGTCCCCGACGGTCCGCCGGTCGGTGGGGGCGGCCGCGAGGCCGGCCTCGGCCAGGTCGTCGCCGTTGGCGAGACAGGGCAGGACGAGCGCGGGGTCCACGGCGGTGATCACGCCGGTCAGGGCCAGCCGGTCTCCGCCGTGCGCCGCGACCACCTCGGCCATGGCCTTCGGTTCGACCGAGTCCCACAGTTCGACCACGGCGAGCCGGGTCAGGCCGGCGTCCGCCATCCGCTCCAGTTCGGGGACCAGGTCCTCGCGCAGTGCGCAGCACGCGCAGTCGTTGACCAGGGGCGTGTCGTCGCGGGAGACGGGGCCGGCGGCGTCGCGGATCACGCGGAGCACGGTGCCGTCGGGCGCTCCGGACAGGTCGTGGTGCAGTGCCACGCTGCCCTGGACGGTGTGCAGGAGGCGCTCGACGACCTCCCGCCGCGCGTCGGCGTGCATGCCGGCGACGATCACCACGGGGAGCTTGCCTTCGTGGTCCATCAGCGGGCTCCGTAGCGGCGCTCGAAGCGTTCGACGCGGCCTGCGGTGTCGAGGACGCGGGCGGTGCCCGTGTAGAAGGGGTGGCTCGCGGAGGAGATCTCCACGTCGACGAGCGGGTAGGTGTTGCCGTCCTCCCAGTCGATGCTCTTGTCGCTGGTCATGGTGGAGCGGGTGAGGAACGCGGTGCCGGAGGCGGAGTCGCGGAAGACGACGGGCCCGTAGGCGGGGTGGATGCCGGGCTTCATGGCAGGGCCTTTCGGTGGTCGGGGCGGGGGTGGGGGCAGCGCTCCGCGGCGTGCCACGAGAGAAGTATATGGCAATGGTTTTCATTACCAAGACGGTGACCCTGGAGCAGGACCCTCGGAGCAGGAGCGACCCCATCCGTCAGATTGATAATGGGATCCATTTCCATATAGCCTCGCCGTGCTCCCCTCCCCCCCGACCTCAAGGAGATCCCTGATGGCCGTCCCGAAGCGGAAGATGTCCCGCAGCAACACCCGCCACCGCCGCGCCCAGTGGAAGGCGACCACCCCCCAGCTCGTCCCCGTCACCGTCGACGGCTCGGTGTACCAGGTGCCGCAGCGCCTGGTGAAGGCGTACGAGCGCGGCCTGCTCCGCCCGGAGGGCTGAGCCCCCATGACGCCCACCGAGCGGCTCCCCGTGACCGTCCTGTCCGGATTCCTCGGCGCGGGGAAGACCACCCTCCTCAACCACGTCCTCGGCAACCGCGAAGGACTGCGGGTCGCGGTCATCGTCAACGACATGAGCGAGGTCAACATCGACGCCGCGCTCGTGCGCGGCGGTGAGGCCGCCCTGTCCCGCACCGAGGAGCGACTGGTCGAGATGACCAACGGGTGCATCTGCTGCACCCTCCGCGACGACCTCCTGGAGGAGGTCGACCGGCTGGCCCGCGAGGGCCGCTTCGACCATCTCCTCATCGAGTCCAGCGGCATCTCGGAACCCATGCCGGTGGCCGCCACCTTCTCCTTCCCCCGGGACGACGGGGCCACCCTCGGCGACCTCGCCCGGCTCGACACGATGGTGACCGTCGTGGACGCCGCCAACTTCCTGCCGGAGCTGGACGGTGGCGACGAACTCGCCGAGCGTGGCCTCGCCCCCTACGAGGACGACGAGCGCACGGTCAGCGATCTCCTCGTGGACCAGGTCGAGTTCGCGGACGTCATCGTCCTGAACAAGCTCGACCTGGTCGGCCCGGACGAGGCCCGCCGGCTCCGCGCCACCCTCTCCCGGCTCAACCCGGAGGCGCGTGTCGTTCCCGCCGTACGCGGACGCGTGCCGCTCGAACAGGTCATGGGCACCGGCCTGTTCGACGTCGAGCGGGCCCAACAGGCCCCCGGCTGGGTCAAGGAGCTGAACGGCGACCACGTGCCGGAGACCGAGGAGTACGGCATCTCCTCGCTGGTGTACCGCTCCGAGCTGCCGTTCCACCCGGGCCGGTTGTGGACGTTCGTCACCAAGGGGATGGACAGCGGAACCTACGGGCGTGTGCTGCGCTCCAAGGGCTTCTTCTGGCTGGCGACCCGGCCGAGGGTCACCGGACTGTGGTCGCAGGCCGGCGCGGTCGCCCGGTTCGAACCGTCCGGCGCCCGCGGCCCGGAGACCGCGCAGGGCCAGGAGCTGGTCTTCATCGGCACGGGACTGCGCGCCGACGCCCTGCGCGCGGCCCTCGACGCGTGCCTCCTCGCACCGGGCGAGCCCGTGCCCGCCGACGACGCCTTCCCCGCGTGGGAGACGTACGGCATCGAGGACGCCTGCGAGCACGAGCAGGCGGCCTGAGGGCAGGCGCCACCACCCAGGCCGCCTGCCGCGCCGGCGGGGGCTACCGCACGAGGCGCTCCGGGACGTCCGCGTCGAAGCCGGGGTCCCTGTGCACGACGCGGCCCCCGGCGACCGTCATCAGCGAGGTGAGCGAGGCGAGTTCGTCGCCGGGCGCCTCCAGGTAGTCCCCCGACAGCACCGCCAGGTCGGCGAGCCTGCCGGGGGCGAGGGTGCCCTTGAGGTGTCCCTCGACAACCTGGTCCCCCTCCGTCCGTTCTCCGGCGGCATGGACGAGCAGTGGTTCTTCCTGTCCATGGCGGCGATCGAGGCGGCCGGCGGACCGGCCCTCGCGGCCGTCGAGGTCATGCGGGAGGGGATCGGCGCGGACCGCCCGGAGCTGGTCTCCGACGCCCTCGTCCGGATCCGCGACGCCGTCGAGGCCATGATGGCCACCCTGCGCCGCATCCCGGAGCGCTGCGACCCGTACGTCTACTACCACCGGGTCCGGCCGCCGATGGGCGCGTGGGGCGAACCGGGCGTGATCTACGAGGGCGTGGGCACCGCGCCGCAGAACTGGGACGCCGCGAGCGGCGCCCAGAGCGCGCTCCTCCAGACGCTCGACGCGGCGCTCGGCCTCCGCCACGGCGAGGAGACGGGCGGGTTCCTGCGGGGCATGCGGGCCTGCATGCCGCCCGGGCACCGGCGGTTCCTCACCGCACTCGAAGCGGGCCCTTCGGTACGCGACCACATCGTCGCCCGGGACGACGACGAGAAGCTGCGGGGCCGCTACAACGACGCCGTGGACGTCCTCGACACCTTCCGCCGGTCCCACATGGGGCTCACGGTCCGCTATCTGTCGAAGCAGGCGGGGCCGGAGGGCGTCGGGTACGGGACGGGAGGGACGGACTTCGTCCACTTCCTCCACGACACGCGCCTGGAGGCCTCCGCGCACCGCATCGACTGATCCGGCCCCCAGGGGCCGCCCCGGTGACACGAGGGGCGCCGAACGAGTGGACTCGCCGGTCGGCGGGCAGGACGGCGGGCCCTCGGCCGTGGGTTCCGGTGGTCAATGGCCGTCCGAGACCCGTGACCCGGAAGAGGCCTCCCTCGATGCGACGTACCCCTCACCGCCGACTGTTCGCCGCGACGCTGCTCGTGGCGTCCGTGCTCGCCCCGATGGCGGCCACCCCCGCCACCCCCGTACACGCCGCTCCCGTACCCGCCGCGAGCGCCGTCCGGCACGGTGAGGACGACTGCCCGCCGGGCGGTCTCGGTCCCGAGCTGACCGCCCGGCTGGACAAGTCGATCGAGGACGTCCGCAAGCAGGCGGGCATCCCGGGTGTCGTCGTCGGCCTGTGGATGCCGGGCAAGGGCAGCTACGTCCGTGCGACCGGGGTCGCCGACACCGCCACCCGGCAGCCGATGTTCGCCGACAGCATCGTCCGGATCGGCAGCGAGACCAAGACGTTCACGGTCACCGCGCTGCTGGAACTCGTGGACGACGGCCGGGTGCGCCTCGACGACCCGATCTCGAAGTACGTCGGACACGTGCCGAACGGCCGCCGGATCACCCTGCGCCATCTGGCCGAGATGCGCAGCGGTCTGTTCCCGTACACCTCCGATCCCGGCTTCGACCACGACCTGCTGAGCGACCCGCAGCGCTCGTTCACCCCGCACGAGGTGCTCGCGTACGGCTTCAAGCACAAGAACACCTTCAAGCCGGGCCAGAAGTTCGAGTACTCCAACACCAACCTCGTCCTGCTCGGCCTGGTGGTCGAGAAGGTCAGCGGCCACCGGCTCGCCGACTTCATCCACGAGCGGGTGCTCCGGCCCGCCCGTCTGCACCACACGCTGTTCCCGAAGGGCGCGGAGTTCCCCGAGCCGCACGCCCGCGGCTACACGGACCAGACGCTGAGCGGCGCGGTCGCCGACGCCACGGACTGGAACCCGAGTTGGGCGTGGGCGGCCGGTGCGATGATCTCGAACCTGCACGACCTGCGGCGCTGGGCGAAGGTCCTCGCCACCGGCGAACTGCTCAGCCCCGAGACCCAGGCGCAGCGGCTCAGGACGCTGCCGACCACCTTCCCCGGCACCCGCTACGGTCTTGGCATCTTCGAGACCAACGGATGGATCGGGCACAACGGCTCCATCCCGGGGTACGAGACGGTGACGGTCTACCTGCCGTCGAAGAAGGCCACCATGGTCGTCATGATCAACACGGACGTCCTCCACGAGGGCCAGGAGCCGTCCACCCTGCTCGCCCGTGCGATCACGACGATCGTCACGCCGGAGAACGTCTACGCGGGTGTGGTGGTGCCGCGCTGATCGCACCGAGGGCGGCGGCAAACGAAGAGTGGCAAGGGGAGTACTCACCTCTTGCCACTCTTAACTTATAGCGCACGGGGGGGCTTGCGGCAAGGCCCCGGTGGTACCGCAGAATCGCTGGTCTCAGCCATCCCCTGCAGAAATGGGAGTCCCATCCCGTGCGTGTGCTTTCGTCGGTGGACCAGTCGCACGGCACCAGCGCCTTCGACCTTCCCGACCGCCTCTCCCCCAAGGCCGACGCGGCCCTTATCGCAGGTGACGAGCTGCACTTCGCGGCCATCGCGAAGAGCCTCGACGAGTCGATCGCGGAGCTCTCCGAGCGGCTGGACGCGACGCGCAGGGCGCCCGGCGGCGCCGGCCGGGAGGCGATGGACCGGGACGCGGAGATCCACCGGCTGACCGGCCGCCTGCGCACCCTGCGCCGCTTCGGCCTGGACCTGTGCCTCGGGCGCGTCGTCGGCGAGGACGGCAGCGAGCCCGTGTACGTCGGACGCCTCGGCCTCACCGACAGCACGGGGCACCGGCTCCTCGTCGACTGGCGCTCCCCCGCGGCCGAGCCGTTCTTCGCGGCCACCCACGCCCGCCCGATGGGGCTCGCGAGCCGCCGCAGGTACCGCTGGACCGCCGGCCGGATCAGCGACTACTGGGACGAGGTCTTCACCGCCGACGGCCTGGAGGAGCACGCGGCCCTCGACGACCAGTCCGCGTTCATCGCCAGCCTCGGCGGCAGCCGGTCACCGCGGATGCGCGATGTGCTCTCCACCATCCAGGCCGACCAGGACGCCGTCATCCGGGCGGGCTCGCGCGGCACGCTCGTCGTCGACGGCGGCCCCGGTACGGGAAAGACGGTCGTCGCGCTGCACCGCTCCGCGCACCTCCTCTACGCGGACCCGCGCCTCGGTCACCGCCGGGGCGGCGTGCTGTTCGTCGGCCCGCACCAGCCCTACCTGGCGTACGTCGCCGACGTCCTCCCCAGCCTCGGCGAGGAGGGCGTGCAGACCTGCACCGTGCGGGACCTCGTCGCGGAGGGCGCGAAGGCGGCCGTCGAGCGCGACCCGGAGGTGGCCCGCCTGAAGTCGTCCGCGGACATGGTGCGGGCGATCGAGGCGGCCGTCAGGTTCTACGAGGAGCCGCCGGCCCGGGGGATGACGGTCTCGACCGACTGGGCCGACATCCGGCTGACCGCCGACGACTGGGCCGAGGCCTTCGAGGCGCCGGAGGCCGGTACCCCGCACAACGAGGCGCGGGAGCAGATCTGGGACGAGCTGGGCACGATCCTCCTGGCCAAGCTCGACGGCGAGGTCCCGGAGGGCCCGTTCCGCAAGTCGCTGCGGCAGGACGAGGAGCTGGCCGGGGCCCTGCACGGCGCCTGGCCGCTCCTCGAGGCCGCCGACCTCGTCGGGGACCTCTGGTCGGTCCCCGCCTACCTGCGCAAGTGCGCTCCCTGGCTCGACCGGGAGGACGTCCACAGGCTCCAGCGCGCGGACGCCCAGGCCTGGACGGTGTCCGACCTGCCGCTCCTGGACGCGGCACGGCAGCGGCTCGGCGACCCGGAGGCGGCGCGGCTCAGGCGCCGGCAGCAGGCCACGGTCGCCGCCGAACGCGCGCGCATGGCCGACGTCATCGACAACGTGCTCGCGGCGGACGACGACGGCGAGGGCGCGGTGACGATGCTCCGCGGCCAGGACCTGAAGGACAGTCTGGTCGACGACGCCGCGCTGCCCGGTACCGAACCGGACCTGCTCGCCGGGCCGTTCGCGCACATCGTCGTGGACGAGGCGCAGGAACTGACGGACGCGGAATGGCAGATGCTGCTGCTGCGCTGCCCGTCCCGCAGCTTCACCGTCGTCGGGGACCGCGCCCAGGCCAGGAACGGATTCACGGAGTCGTGGGAGGAGCGGCTCGAACGGGTCGGACTCGACCGGATCACCGTGGCGTCCCTGAGCATCAACTACCGGACGCCGGAAGAGGTCATGGCGGAGGCCGAGCCGGCCATCAGGGCCGCGCTCCCCGACGCCAACGTGCCGACGTCCGTCCGCGCCGCCGGCATCCCGGTCATCCACGGGTCCGCGACGGAGCTCGACACGGTCCTCGACGACTGGCTCGCCGCCAACGCCGACGGGACCGCGTGCGTCATCGGCGCCCCCCGGTTCCGGCCGGCGGCCCGCGTCCGGTCGCTGACCCCGTCGCTGTCGAAGGGCCTGGAGTTCGACCTCGTCGTCCTCGTCGACCCGGACGCCCTCGGCGAGGGGATCGAGGGAGCGGTCGACCGCTATGTCGCGATGACCCGCGCGACCCGGCAGCTCGTCGTCCTCACGAGTTCCTGATGAGTTCCTGACGAGTTCCTGACCGGCTCGTCACGGCGGGCGGGGCCCGGGCCCGAAGGGGCGGCCGGGCCTGGCTCCGTGGGGCGAACCGGTGGGGTGCGTGGGCGCGCCACGGCCGATCCTGCGATGAGATGACGTATCGATGGGTTCATGACTCACACATGCGAGCCCACCACGGCATCCGTTCTCGGCGACCCGGGCGTTCCCGGTGGGGAGTGCCCCGAGGTCGCGTCGCTCGTCGCCCCGTACCTGCGCATCATCCGTTCCGCGCTTCCCCCCGTGGAGGCGGAACGATTCTTCGTACGGGCCCTGGACGCGCACGAGGAGGAACGGCGCCGGGCCGGAGCGCTCCAGCTCGGGTTCAGCGCGTACCTCTGGGACGGTCTCGGCGACAGCTGGGGCAAGTCCCTGGCGCACACCTCCGCCTGGGAGGCCATGCAGGCCATCCGCCACCTCGTCCGCAAGGCCCCCCGCGCCGACCTCGCCGCCTACCTGCGCCTCGGGCTCCGGCACGCCCGCGAACTCGGTACCGGCTCCCCCGGCCGGGCTCCGGTGGCCGTGGGCGCCTGAGGCCTCAGCCGCCGGGCCGTCCCGTCCAGTCGTCCGCGCCGGGGCCGGTGCCCTCGGCGCGGGACGCGAGGCGGTCGACGTAGTGCTGCCAGCCCTCGGCGTGTTCCTCGCAGGCCTCCGTGGAGGGGAGGCCGCTGTGGATCAGACGGAGGAGCGTGCCCTCCGGTTCGGCACGCAGAGTGATCTCGACCGTGCTGGAGCCGGGCGCCACGGGGGTCGGCCCCGACTCCCACGTACCGGAGCCGGGTGCGGCATCCGTGGGGCCCGGCTCCCAGCCCCAGCTGAAGACGACCCTTCCGGGCGGGTCGACGGTGATGAAGCGGCCGGACGCGACGGCGGCGCCGGTGACCCGGGTGCGGTAGGAGCCGCCCGGCTCGAAGGAGAACGTGCCGTCGAGGCCCATCCAGGACAGCCACTTCTCACGGTCGGAGAGCAGGCCGAAGACCGTCTCGGGGCGGGCGGCGATGTGCCGTTCCAGGGTGACCGTGTCCATGGGAGTCGGGAGGACCGAGGAGTCGGAAGGGGCCGGGGGCACGGTCGAGGTCGGAGGGGTCGACGTCGGAGGGACCAGAGGGGTCGGGGGGATGGGAGGGATCGGAGGGTCTGGAGGGATCGTCATCAGGGCTTCTCGCTTCGCTCGCCCGGGGACGGCCTCCCGGCGGCCCCGGCACATCCCGGTCCGCGGCCCTGTCCGGAACCGCTCGGTCCCCTCCTTGCGCAGCGTAACCAGAGACGCGTCCGCCGGCACCTTGAGCCGCCGGGACACCCCCGGTGGGTGGTGCCTTGGACGGTGAGGCCGACCCTCGTTGCCTCAGGTGGGCCGCAAGAGGGTCGGCCGACGTTTCGAACCTCGGGGGCAGGTCTGGACCCAAGGCTTGCCAGACGCTCATGTTTACGTAAACATGAGCGTACGCGCGATACGCAGCGATGCAGCGCACCGCACCCCAGTACAGGAGTCGCCCACCCATGCCCGTTCTCCAGACAGACAAGGCCGGATTCCTGCTCGACGGCCGACCCTTCCGGCTCCTGTCCGGCGGACTGCACTACTTCCGGGTCCACCCCGAGCAGTGGGCCGACCGGCTCCGCAAGGCCCGCCTCATGGGCCTCAACACCGTGGAGACGTACGTCCCCTGGAACCTCCACCAGCCACGGCCCGACACCTTCCGCATGGACGGCGGCCTCGACCTGCCGCGCTTCCTCGAACTCGCCGCCGCCGAGGGCCTGCACGTGCTGCTGCGGCCCGGCCCGTACATCTGCGCCGAGTGGGAGGGCGGTGGCATCCCCTCCTGGCTGCTCGCCGAACCGGACATCCGGCTGCGCTCCCGCGACCCCCGGTTCCTCGCCGCCGTCGACGACTACCTCGACCGGCTCCTCACTCCGCTGCGGCCGCACCTCGCCTCGCGGGGCGGGCCCGTCATCGCCGTACAGGTGGAGAACGAGTACGGGGCGTACGGCGACGACACCGCGTACCTGGAGCACATCGCCGACTCCCTGCGCCGCTGCGGGGTCGACGTGCCCCTCTTCACCTGCGACCAGCCGACGGACCTGGAGCGCGGCGCGCTGCCCGGCGTCCTCGCCACCGCCAACTTCGGCAGCCGCTCGGCCCACCACCTCGCCGCCCTGCGCGCCGCGCGCCCGGAGGGGCCGCTGATGACGACCGAGTTCTGGATCGGCTGGTTCGACCGCTGGGGCGCCCACCACGTGGTCCGCGACGCGGACCGGGCGGCCGAGGAGCTGGACGAACTCCTCGCCACCGGCGCCTCGGTGAACTTCTACATGTTCCACGGCGGCACCAACTTCGGCTTCACCAACGGCGCCAACGACAAGGGCACCTACCGCCCCACCGTCACCTCCTACGACTACGACTCCCCGCTCGACGAGGCCGGCGACCCGACGGCGAAGTTCACCGCGTTCCGCGAGGTCATCGCCAAGTACGCCCCCGTCCCGAGCGAGCCCGTACCGGCGCCCGGCCCTAAACTTTCCCTCCCCGCAGTCGCGTTGACGGAGAGCGCCGCACTGCTGCCGCACGCGGACGTGCTCGCCCCCACGGCCGTGGAGTCGCACCGCCCGCTCACGATGGAGGAGCTGGAGCAGGACTTCGGCTTCGTCCTCTACGAGACCGCGCTGCCCGTCAGGGGCCCCGCCCTCCTGGAGATCGAGCACGTCCGCGACCGCGCCCAGGTCTTCGTCGACGGGCAGCCCGTGGGCGTCCTGGAGCGCGAGCAGCACGAGCACGCCCTGACGTTCACGGTGCCCCGGGCCGGCAGCGTCCTCACCGTCCTCGTCGAGAACCAGGGCCGGGTGAACTACGGCCAGGGCATCCACGACCGCAAGGGGCTGCCGGGCAAGGTCCTCCTGGACGGCGTCGAGCTCGCGGGCTGGACCAACCGCCCGCTGCCGCTGCCCGGTCCTGAGGGCATACCCTTCGCGCCCACCACGGCGACGCCCGTCGGCCCGGCCTTCCACCGGGGCTCCTTCGAGGTCACCGAAACCGCCGACACCTTCCTGCACCTCGGAGGCTGGACCAAGGGCAACGCCTGGCTCAACGGCTTCCCGCTCGGCCGCTACTGGTCCCGGGGCCCGCAGCGCTCGCTGTACGTCCCGGCCCCGGTGCTGCGTCCCGGCCGGAACGAGCTGGTCGTCCTGGAACTCCACGGCGCCCACCGGGCCCGTACGGTCACGTTCCGCGGGACGCCGGACCTCGGCCCGACGGAGGAGTAGGACCTCCCGCGAGCAGCGGTCCGAAGGGGCCGGGCGCCGATACGACATCGGCGCCCGGCCCCTTCGGACGGTACGGCGGCCCCGTCAGCCCAGCCGCAGCTGCTGGTTCGTTCCGTCGTTGCAGGCGTACTGGCGCAGGGCGACCCCGTCGCCCGTCGAAGAACCGTTCACGTCAAGGCACTTGGAGCTGTGGCGGGCCACCAGCGTGACATGGCCCGCGGCGGCCGTCCGGACCGCCCACTCCTGGTTCCGGCCGCCGTTGCACGCGTACTGGAACACCTGGGCGCCGTCGGCGGCCGAAGAGCCGCTGACGTCCAGGCACTTGCCGCTGTGCCGGGCGACGACGCTCACGTAGCCGGTCGCGGTGGGCCGGAGCGACCACTGCTGGTTCGCTCCCCCGTTGCACCCGTACTGCACGACGGACGCGCCGTCCGCGGTCGAAGCGCCCGACACGTCCAGGCACTTGGAGCTGTGCCGGAACACCGGGGTCTGCCAGGGGGCGGTCGCGGCCGTACGGAACGTCCAGGACTGGTTGGTACCGGTGGTCGGCCGGTAGACGCCCGCCTCGGCCCCGTCGTGCGTCGCCGCGCCGAAGACGTCCAGGAGGAGTCCCGAGGCGCTGTTGACGAGGGTGGCGTGGCCGTCGCCCGTGGTCGAGAGCATCCACTGCTGCTCGGTGCCGGCCCCCGGGGCCGCGAAGCCGAGCGCGCCGGCGGTGACGGCGAGCGCCCTGCCCGTCCTCGCGTTGGTCACCCGGTACGCGGCCGTGCTGCCCCAGTCGTCCGCCGCGAGCTTGGTGAACGTCCACTGCTGCGCGGTGTCGGCCGGGTTCGACGTGCGCTGCACCGGCAGGTCCCTGCCCGCGACGGTGCTGACGGCGAGGGCCATCCCGCTGTGGTCGTTGAGGATCTGCCGGGCCGCGCCGACGGGCGCACCGGTGGCGACGGCGTTCACCCCCGTGACGCCCGGGAGGACGAAGGTGGTGACGGAGCCCGCGCCGACGGTGGCCCTCAGCGTCCGCCCCGTCGTGGTGAGGTCCGTACCGCGCTGGACGTTCCGGGTGGCGTCGGTGGTGTACCGCTCGACGGTTCCGCCGACGGTCCGGAACCCGTCGAGGTCGAGCGTGAGCTCGCGTGCGGTGCCACCGCGGTTGGAGTGGACGAGCACGAGTCCCTGGCCGCCGGGGCGGACCGCGGCGAGCGTGTCGGGGTCGTCGGTGGTGACGACCCGAGCGCCGGGCCTGACGAAGCGGCTGTACTGCGCCATCGCCCAGTACTTCTTGTTCTTGCGCAGCGGCTCGGTGGCGGCGTCGGCGGGGGTGAAGTCGGTCTGGATGAGGCCCCAGTTGGAGTTCTCGCGGTCCGGGGTCATGTTCTCGTAGTCCTCGACGGCCTGCCACAGGACCCAGGCGCTGGGCTCCAGCTCCCTGATGTCGTCGTTGATCCGGCGGGTCAGGTCGAGCGCGGGGCTCATGTCGGTGAAGCTCTGCCCGACGCTGCCGCCGAGGTCCACCTCGGACATCCACAGCGGGGTCCGCTCGCCCTTGGCGATGTCCCGGACCCCCGTGCGGCCGTTCGTCCCGTACGTGTGGGTGTTGACGCGCCCGACGGCGTCGCGGACGGCCGGGGCGTACTGCTCCCAGTTCGTCCGTGCCAGACCCGGGTTGGTCTCGTCCATGGCGGCGATCGGGGTGGCGACGCCCCGGGCGTCGAGCGCCGCGCGCAGCGTCGTGATCATGCGGGCCTGCGAGGCGGGATCCCAGTGGGAGCCCTCCTGGCGGCCGCCCGCCTTCCAGTAGTTCGTGTTCGGCTCGTTCACCGGGGAGACGGAGTCGAAGGTGACGCCCGAGCCCTGCTCGGCGCGGCGGAGCGAACCGGCCAGGTAGACGGCGAACCGCTCGTACTGGTCGGAGCGGAGGTTGTCCTGCCAGGCGTCCGTGGCGCCCGACACCAGTCCGCTGTGGGTCATGAAGTACGGGGCGGAGTTGGAGAACGCCTCGAAGGTGTCGGCGCCCCGGGCCTTGGCGGCGGAGAGCCACCAGCGCTGGTTTGCGTCGGCCTGGGCGTTCCAGTGGGCCGGGTTCTCCGGGTCCCACCAGTCGGGGGACTCGGCTCCCGGCCTGCTCCAGTAGCCGGGCACGGCGCCGCCGGCCCGCATGTAGGGAGTTGTCTCGGGGCTGTCGCCGCCGCCGATGTTGTAGCGGGCCACGGTGAAGCCGAGGCCGTCGGCGCCGTAGAGGGCGTCGGCGAGGGCGTTGCGCTGTGCGTCGGGCCAGCCGCCGGTGACGTTGGCGAACCAGGCGAGGGCCGTGCCCCAGCCCTCGAAGGCCGGCTGCTGGTAGCCGGGGTCGGGACGGACGGTCAGCGCCTGCTCGGCGCTCTCGGCGGCGACGGAGGTCACGGGCGTGAGGCCGGTCGCGAGGAGCGCGGCCACGGCGGCGGCGCCGAGGACGGCGCCGCTCCTGCGCACGCGGGTGGGGGGTCGTTCGCGGGTGGAACGCAAGGGGGATCTCCCTGAGTCGGTCGTGGGACTGTCTCTTATACACATCTCCGAGCCCACGAGACCGTACTAG
>JOBE01000084.1 GCA_000717735.1 Streptomyces griseoluteus
CCGGGTGCGGGTCAGGGCGCGGAAGCCCAGGCCCGGCAAAGGGCGCCGTCCCGTTGTGCCCACCCTCCCCCGAGCTCTCGGCTTCCCTCGAGCAGGGGGGACCCCCATCGCCCCAGCGGAACGACTGCCCACAACGGGGGTGGCGACGGCGGGTGGGGTGGGCCGCCCCAGCGGAACGACTGGCCGCAACGGGGGCGGGGCACCGCCCCGGCGGGTCGGGACCGGGCGGTGTGAGGTCACGGCAAAGACCCGTCACCCGCGCGAAACGGGCAGGCAACGTGCCGCCGTCAGGATCGGTCCATGACGGAGCCGGACAGCACGTTCGACAGCGCCGCCGAGCTGCTCGCAAGGATCACCGAGCAGCTCGGGACACGGCTCGGCCACGTGCGTCCGTACGGCCGTCGGCCACGGAAGCACGACGAGGAGGCACGCCCGCCCATGAACGTCCCCACCCTCGTCACGCCCGCCGTCGCCCGCGCGGCAACCACCCCCACCCTCGTCGCCGTCGGCCACGGCAGCCGCGACCCCCGCGCCCGCGCCACCCTGAACCGGCTCCTCGACCGGGTCCGTGAGCTGCGGCCCGGCCTCGACGTGCGGCTCGCCCACATCGAGCTGAACGCCCCGCTCCTCGACGCCACCCTCGCGGAGCTGGCCGCCGAGGGCCGGGACGCCGTGCTCGTCCCCCTCCTCTTCGCCCCCGGGTACCACGTCACCCACGACCTGCCCGCGGCCGTCGCCGCCGTACCGGCCCTCCGGGCCCGCGTCGCCGAACCGCTCGGCGCGCACCCGCTCCTCGTCGAGGCCCTCGCCGACCGGCTCGCGCAGGCCGGCTGGACCCCCGAGGACGGGACCTCCCACGGCACCGGCGTCGTCCTCGCCTCCGCCGGGTCCCGCGACCCCCGGTCCGGCGCCGAGATCCGCCGGATCGCCGCCCTCCTCGGCGAACGGCTCGGCGGCGTCCCCGTCGTCCCCGCCTACGCCTCCGCCGCCGCGCCCACCGTCGCCGAGGCCGTCCGCGCCCTCGCCGCCCGCGGCCGGCACCGGGTCGCCGTCGCCTCGTGCTTCACCGCCCCCGGCCTCTTCGCCACCCGCGCCGCCGCCGACGCCCCCTGGATCGCCGCCGACCCCCTCGGCGCCCACCCGGCCCTCGCCCGCCTGGTCCTGCACCGCTACGACCGGGTCCGCACGACCCTCCCGGTGAGGGAACTCGCCGCCGTTTGAGTGCTTCTGTCGGTCCCTCCGGATACCGTCGGTGCATGGAAGGCATCGCAGACAGCAAGGACACCCCCGGCACCACCGACACCCCCGGCACCACCGACACCCCCGGCTACGACTCCGCCGCGACCGACCGCTGGGCCGCGGAGCCCGACAAACGCCCCGGACGCACCGCCTTCCAGCGCGACCGCGCCCGCGTGCTGCACTCCGCCGCGCTCCGCAGGCTCGCCGGCAAGACCCAGGTCGTCACCCCCGGCACCCGCGGCCACGCCTGGGACGCCAGCCCCCGTACCCGGCTCACCCACTCCCTGGAGTGCGCCCAGGTCGGACGCGAGCTCGGCGCCGCCCTCGGCTGCGACCCCGACCTCGTCGAAGCCGCCTGCCTCTCCCACGACATGGGCCACCCGCCCTTCGGGCACAACGGCGAGCAGGCGCTCAACGACGTCGCCAAGGACTGCGGCGGCTTCGAGGGGAACGCCCAGTCGCTCCGCCTCCTCACCCGCATCGAGCCCAAGCGCTTCGTGAAGGACGCCGAAGGGGAGCAGGTCAGCGTCGGGCTCAACCTCACCAGGGCCGCCCTCGACGCCGCCACCAAGTACCCCTGGGCGCGCGGGGCCCACCCCGAGGACCCGGGCTCGCCCAAGTTCGGCGTGTACGAGGACGACCTGCCCGTCTTCGCGTGGATCCGGCAGGGCGCCCCCGCCCACCGCAAGTGCTTCGAGGCCCAGGTCATGGACTGGTCCGACGACGTGGCCTACTCGGTGCACGACTTCGAGGACGGCCTGCACGCCGGGCACATCGACCCCAACCTGCTGCTCGCGGAGCCCGAGCGCGCCGACATCTTCTCCGTCGCCATCGGCCGCTACGTACCCGAGGACACCGACCCGCGGGAACTGGACGAGGCCCTCGACCGGCTCCTCGACCAGGAGTGGTGGCCGCACGGCTACGACGGCTCGGCCGTCGCCCAGGCCCGCCTCAAGGACGCCACCAGCCAGCTCATCGGCCGCTTCTGCCTCGCCGCCGAGGCCGCCACCCGGCAGACCTGGGGCTCCGGCCGCCTCACCCGCTACGGCGCCGAGCTCGTCGTCCCCCGCGAGACCCGCAACGAATGCGCCGTTCTCAAGGCGGTCGCCGACCGGTATGTGATGCAGCGCGCCGAGCAGGAGGCCCTCCGCGCCGACCAGCGGATCGTCGTCGCCGAACTCGCCGAGGCCCTCGTCCTGCGGGCCCCCGACGGCCTCGAACCGCAGTTCCGGTCCCATTTCGACGCCGCGCGCGACGACCGGGCCCGCAAGCGCGTCATCGTCGATCAGATCGCCTCCCTCACCGACGCCTCCGCCCGGCACCTCCACGCCTACCTCCGTCCGCCCCGTTCCTCGTAAGCGGCCCTCTTCCCGTCACACCGTCCGTGCGGGACGCTCGCATGCACGCCCCGAGGCGGTACGGCCCGGCGAACGCCCGGGGGCGTAGGTTGGAACCGGTCGCAAAGAGGAGGAAACGACGTGGTCGACGCAGATCAGACCTTTGTCATCGTCGGCGGGGGCCTGGCAGGGGCCAAAGCGGCGGAGACCCTGCGCGCCGAGGGGTTCAACGGCCGGGTGATCCTCATCGGCGACGAACGTGACCACCCCTACGAGCGCCCACCCCTGTCCAAGGGCTACCTCACGGGCGCCAAGGAACGCGACAGCGTCTTCGTCCACGAGGCCCCCTGGTACGCGGCGAACGACATCGAACTGCACCTCGGGCAGTCCGTCACCGCCATGGACCGCGAGGCCCGCACCGTGCGCCTCGGCGACGGCACCGTCATCCGCTACGACAAGCTGCTCCTCGCCACCGGCGCCGAGCCGCGCCGCCTCGACGTTCCCGGCACCGCACTCGCCGGCGTCCACCACCTGCGCCGGCTCGCCCACGCCGACCGGCTCCGCCAGGTCCTCGCCGGCCTCGGCCGGGACAACGGCCACCTGGTGATCGCCGGCGGCGGCTGGATCGGCCTCGAAGTCGCCGCGGCCGCCCGCGGCTACGGCGCCGAGGTCACCGTCGTCGAGGCCGACCCCACCCCGCTCCACCGGGTCCTCGGCCCCGAGCTCGGCCAGCTCTTCGCCGACCTCCACACCGACCACGGCGTCCGTTTCCACTTCGGCGTCCGGCTCACCGAGATCGTCGGCCAGGACGGCATGGTCCTCGCCGTCCGCACCGACGACGGCGAGGAGCACCCGGCGCACGCCGTGCTCGCCGCGATCGGCGCCGCCCCCCGCACCGCCCTCGCCGAGAACGCCGGGCTCGCCCTCGTCGACCGCGCCGACGGCGGCGGCATCGCCGTCGACGAGTCGCTGCGCACCTCCGACCCCGACATCTACGCCGCGGGCGACGTGGCCGCCGCCCACCACCCGCTGCTCCACACCCGGCTCCGCGTCGAGCACTGGGCCAACGCCCTCAACGGCGGCCCGGCCGCCGCCCGCGCCATGCTCGGACAGCACGTCTCCTACGACCGCGTCCCCTACTTCTTCACCGACCAGTACGACCTCGGCATGGAGTACTCCGGCTGGGCGCCCCCCGGCTCGTACGACCAGGTCGTCGTCCGCGGCGACACCGGCAAGCGCGAGTTCATCGCCTTCTGGCTCAAGGAGGGCCGGGTCCTCGCGGCCATGAACGTGAACGTGTGGGACGTCACAGACCCCCTCCAGAAGCTCATCAGGTCCCGGAAGGCCGTGGACCCCGACGCCCTGGCCGACCCCTCCGTACCCCTGGACGGCCTGATCTGATCGCCCCCGCGCCCACGTAGACTTCATGCGTGGCAGGCAGGATCAACGATGACGACGTGAAGGCGGTCCGGGACGCGGTCCCGATCGACGCCGTCGTGTCCGAGTACCTCCAGCTCCGCAACGCGGGCGGCGGCAACCTCAAGGGCCTCTGCCCCTTCCACGACGAGAAGTCGCCCTCCTTCCAGGTCAGCCCCAGCAAGGGACTCTTCCACTGCTTCGGCTGCCAGGAAGGCGGCGACACCATCGCCTTCGTGATGAAGATCGACCACCTCTCCTTCTCGGAGACGGTCGAGCGCCTCGCCGCCAAGGCGGGCATCACCCTGCGGTACGAGGAAGGCGGCTACAACCCCGGCCACCAGCGCGGCGAACGCATCCGCCTGGTCGAGGCGCACAAGGTCGCCGCCCAGTTCTACGTCGACCAACTCGACTCGCCCGAAGCCGAGATCGGCCGGAAGTTCCTCGCCGAGCGCGGCTTCGACCAGTCCGCCGCCGCGCACTTCGGCGTCGGCTACTCCCCGGCCGGCTGGGACCACCTCACCCGCTACCTGCGCGGCAAGGGCTTCTCCGACAAGGAACTGATCCTCTCCGGGCTCTCCCAGGACGGCCGCCGCGGCCCCATCGACCGCTTCCGCGGCCGCCTCATGTGGCCGATCAAGGACGTCGGCGGCGAGATCGTCGGCTTCGGCGCGCGCAAGCTCCGCGACGACGACAACGGCCCCAAGTACCTCAACACCCCCGAGACCCCGATCTACAAGAAGTCCCAGGTGCTCTACGGCATCGACCTGGCCAAGAAGGACATCGCCAAGGTCAGCCGGGCCGTCGTCGTCGAGGGGTACACCGACGTCATGGCCTGCCACCTCGCCGGCGTCACCACCGCCATCGCCACCTGCGGCACCGCCTTCGGCGGCGACCACATCAAGATCCTCCGCCGGCTCCTCATGGACAACGGCTCGGCCCGCGTCATCTTCACCTTCGACGGCGACTCCGCAGGCCAGAAGGCCGCCCTGCGCGCCTTCGAGGACGACCAGAAGTTCGCCGCCGAGACGTACATCGCCATCGCCCCCGACGGCATGGACCCCTGCGACCTGCGGCTCGCCAAGGGCGACGAGGCCGTCGCCGACCTCGTCCAGCCCCGCACCCCGCTCTTCGAGTTCGCCCTCCGCCAGATCGTGAAGCGGTACGACCTGGAGACCCCGGCCGGCCGCGCCGCCGCCCTCGACGAGGCCGCGCCCGTCGTCGCCCGCATCAAGAACATCGGCGCCCAGCACGAGGTCGCCGTCCAGCTCGCCGGCATGCTCGGCATCCTCGACACGCAGTTCGTCGTCAAGCGGGTCGCCCAGCTCGCCCGCTGGGCCCGCGACCGCGGCGGCAAGGGCCCCGAGCGGCAGACGCCCCAGCGCGGCTACGACACCGGGGCGGCGACCGGCGGCCCCACCGGGCCCTCCGGGCCCGCGCTCAACCTGCGCAGTCCCGCCCACCGCACCGAGCGGGAACTCCTCAAGCTCGCCCTCCAGCGGCCCGAACTGGTCTCCCCGGCCTTCGACGCGTACGGCGCCGACGAGTTCACCGCCCCGCCCTACGCGGCCGTCCGCCAGTGCGTCCAGGACGCGGGCGGCGCCACCGGCGCCCCCTCCGACTACCTGGACACCGTCCGCGAGGCCGCACCCAACGACACCGTCCGCGCCCTGGTTACCGAACTCGCCGTCGAGACGATCTTCGCCAAGAACGTCGACGAGGCCTACGCGGGCGACCAGCTCGTCACCGTCCGACTCCGCGCCGTCGACCGCCGCATCCGCGAGGTCCAGGGCACCCTCGCCCGGCTCGGCCCCAACGGCGACCCCGAACAGCTCGCCGCCGTGCAGAACGAACTGTGGGTCCTCACCCAGTACGGCCAGTCCCTGCGGAACAACGGCGCCGCCGCGCTCTGACGGTCGGTGACCCGGCGGTCTCAAAAAGTCACCGCACGCCCCTCGTGGCGGCGATGTGTCGTACCCCACACTGGGTGACGGAGCCGTTCCGCCCCGCCTGGAGGTCGCCCGCCGTGCAGACCGAGACCCAGACCACCCCGCCGGACGAGCGGGCAGAACTCGCCGAGGTCCCGGTCCAGCGCCGCCGCCCCGACCCCGGCGGCAACGGGCCCTCCTCCGACCTCTTCCGCCAGTACCTCCGCGAGATCGGCCGCATCCCGCTGCTCACCGCCGAGGAGGAGGTCGACCTCGCCCGCCGGGTCGAGGCCGGGCTCTTCGCCGAGGAGAAACTCGCCACCACGCCCGACCTGGACTCACGGCTCGCGGGCGACCTGGACCGGCTCGTCGTCCTGGGCCGGATCGCCAAACGCAAGCTCATCGAGGCCAACCTCCGCCTCGTCGTCTCCGTCGCCAAACGCTACGTGGGCCGCGGCCTGACCATGCTCGACCTCGTCCAGGAGGGCAACCTCGGCCTCATCAGGGCCGTCGAGAAGTTCGACTACGCGCGCGGCTACAAGTTCTCCACGTACGCCACCTGGTGGATCCGCCAGGCGATGTCCCGGGCCCTCGCCGACCAGGCCCGGACCATCCGCGTCCCCGTGCACGTCGTCGAACTCATCAACCGGGTCATCCGCGTCCAGCGCCGCATGCTCCAGGAACGCGGCTACGAACCCACCGCCGAAGAAGTCGCCGCCCAGCTGGACCTGGCCCCCGAACGCGTCGGCGAGGTACTCCGCCTCGCCCAGGAACCCGTCTCCCTGCACGCCCCCGTCGGCGAGGAGGACGACGTCGCCCTCGGCGACCTCATCGAGGACGGCGACGCCACCTCACCCGTGGAGTCCGCCGCGTTCCTGCTGCTCCGCCGCCACCTGGAGGACGTGCTCTCCACCCTCGGCGAACGCGAACGGAAGGTCGTCCAGCTCCGCTACGGCCTCGACGACGGCAGGCCCCGCACCCTGGAGGAGATAGGCAACCTCTTCGGCGTGACCCGCGAACGCATCCGCCAGATCGAGTCCAAGACCCTCGGCAAACTCCGCGACCACGCCTACGCGGACCAGCTGCGGGGCTACCTCGACTAGTCGACCTCCCCGACCTTGAGCGTCCACGGGCCCGCCGCGAAGTAGCGCAGCATCAGCGGGCCCGCCGAGAGCGGAACCGACCGCCGCATCCTTCCGTTGCCGGTGAACAGCAGCCGGTCGTCGCGCGGCACGCTCGTGCGGCCCTTCACCTCGTACGTGTAGAGGCTGGTGTAACCGCCCTCGATCTCGGTCGTGCCGAAGAAGTCGATCCGCAGGTCGGCTACCCCGCCGGTGTACAGGAGCGCCTCGGCGCCGTAGCCGTGCAGGACGGTCTCGATGCGGCGGGCCGCCGCGACCGGCTTCACCCGCAGCACCCACCGGCCCGTGGCGGTGATCCGGAAGCGCAGAGGACGGCCGCTCGGGGCCTCCAGGACCTTGCTGCCCTGGTGGTCGGGCAGCGCGGAGGCGAAGAGGAAGTCCTCGTCCTTGTTCTTCGCGTCGAGCGGATAGAGGGAGACGTACCCCTCTCCCTCGTGCGCCAGCTCGACGAGGACGGGACCCGAGGGCGAGGGGTCGACGGTGATCACCTGGTGGCCGTGGCCCTCGGCGGTGAAGGGCTCGAAGACCTCGCCGAACTCCCAGCCCTCGACCAGGTGGTACGGCCGTTCCGGCGGCGGGAAGAGCCCCGGCACGTACCCGCCGGGGGCCGGTGCCTGTCCCCGCATCTTCACCACGCCGGTCAGCCGGACCGGCCCGAGGACCGGCACCCGCTCGTCCTCGGTGACCTCGACCCCGTACGCCGTGACGAGTCCCGCGAGCCCGGCGCCGTACCCCTCCCCGAGGCCGTCGAACTTCCAGCCGCCCGCCTCCCGGTAGAAGACACCGAGGGCGAGGGCGGGCACGTCCGCCGCTTCCGTCGGCGCGTACGAGAGGACGGCCGACCCGTCCGGGGCGACCGCGTCGAGCGACGGGGGCTCCCCGAAGCCGCCGTGCCGGCTCCACCCGGCGACGACGATCCGCTCGACCTCGGACTCGACGCCGTTCAGATCGAGTTCGAGCTCCGACGGGCCGAGCCGCACCGCCCCCGACGGGTGCCTGGGCTGCCCCTCGAAGACCAGATCAGCGTCCCCGCGGACCCGTCCGGACCCGTCGAGGAGCAGCACGGCCGTCTCCGCCCCCGGTATGCGTACCCGGAGGGCGACCGAGGGCACCCAATGACCCTTGTTCTTCACCGATTGACCCATGCCGCACATCATGCGGCACGGGTCATCGGCGAGTCGATCATGCCGGGCCGATCATCCGGATCAGTCGACCTCGGCGACCGCCTGGGCGAACTGCGCCGCGTACAACCGGGCATACGCCCCGCCCGACGCCAACAGCTCCTCGTGCGTGCCCTGTTCGACGATCGAACCGTTCTCCATCACCAGGATCACGTCCGCGTCCCGGATCGTGGAGAGCCGGTGCGCGATCACGAACGACGTGCGCCCGTGCGCCAGTCGGGCCATCGCCTTCTGGATCAGGACCTCGGTGCGGGTGTCGACGGAGCTGGTGGCCTCGTCGAGGACGAGGATCACCGGGTCGGACAGGAACGCCCGCGCGATGGTGATCAGCTGCTTCTCGCCCGCGCTGACCCCCGCCCCGTCGTCGTCGATGACCGTGTCGTACCCCTCGGGCAGGGTGCGGACGAACCGGTCGGCGTGCGCGGCCCGCGCCGCCTCCTCGATCTCCGCCCGCGTCACCTCGCGCGTCGCGCCGTACGCGATGTTGTCGGCGATGGTGCCGCCGAACAGCCAGGTGTCCTGCAGGACCATGCCGATCCCGCTCCGCAGCTCCTCCCGGGACATCTTCGCGATGTCCGCCCCGTCGAGGGTGATCCGGCCGCCCGTCACCTCGTAGAACCGCATGAGCAGGTTCACCAGGGTCGTCTTGCCGGCGCCCGTCGGGCCGACGATCGCGACCGTCTGCCCCGGCTCCACCGCGAGCGACAGGCCCTCGATGAGCGGCTTGTCGGCCTCGTAGCGGAAGGACACGCCCTCCAGGGCCACCCTGCCCTTGAGTTCCGTGGGCGTCTCGCTCTCGCTCTTCGGGGCGTCAGGCTCCTGCTCCTCGGCGTCGAGCAGCTCGAAGATCCGCTCGGCCGAGGCGACGCCGGACTGCACCAGGTTCGCCATCGACGCGACCTGCGTCAGCGGCATGGAGAACTGCCGCGAGTACTGGATGAAGGCCTGCACGTCACCGATGGAGAGGGTGCCGCTCGCCACCCGCAGACCGCCGACCACGGCCACCAGGACGTAGTTGATGTTCGAGATGAAGAACATCACCGGCTGCATCACACCGCTGTTGAACTGCGCCTTGAACCCGGCCTCGTACAGCGCCTCGTTCTGCTCGCGGAAGTCCCGCGCGGACTCCTCCTGCCGGCCGAAGACCTTCACCAGGGTGTGCCCGCTGTACATCTCCTCCACGTGCGCGTTGAGCGTGCCCGTGGACCCCCACTGCTGCACGAAGTGCGGCTGCGAGCGCTTGCCGATCCGCGCCGCGACGAAGACCGACACCGGCACCGTGACGAGCGCCACGAGCGCGAGCAGCGGCGAGATCCAGAACATCATCGCGAGCACGCCGACGATGGTGAGCAGCGAGTTGATCAGCTGCCCCATCGACTGCTGGAGCGTCTGCGAGATGTTGTCGATGTCGTTGGTCGCCCGGGACAGCACCTCGCCGCGCTTCGCCTTGTCGAAGTACGACAGGGGGAGCCGCGACAGCTTCGTCTGGACGTCCTCCCGCATCCGGTAGACCGTCCGGTTGATCACCTTGATCGACATGCGGGTGGAGACCAGCATGAGCAGGCCCGCCGCCACGTAGACGCCGAGGACGACGAGGAGCACGTCGCCGACGGCGGAGAAGTCGATCCCCTGCCCGGGCGTGAAGTCGACCCCGGACAGCATGTCCGCCATGCCGGAGTCGCCCGCCGCGCGCAGGTTCGCGATCGCCTCCGCCTTCGTGCCGCCCTCGATCTGCCGTCCGACCACGCCCGCGAAGACGAGGTCGGTCGCCTTGCCGAGGATCTTCGGGCCGACCACGGAGGCCGCCACCGACAGCGCGACGGCGATCATCATCACCCAGAGCGCGCCGCGCTCGGGCGCCAGCTGCTTGAGCAGCCGCTTCCCCGAGCCCTTGAAGTCCATCGACCGCTGGTCGGGGCCGCCACCGGCCATCATGCGTCCGCCAGGACCGGCCATCAGGCTGCCTCCGCCTCGGTGAGCTGGGAGAGGACGATCTCCCGGTACGTCTCGTTGTCCGCCATCAGCTCCTGGTGCCGTCCGGTGCCGACGACCCGGCCCTCGTCGAGGACGACGATCCGGTCGGCGTCCCGGATGGTGGAGACCCGCTGGGCGACGATCACGACGGTCGAGTCGGCCGTCTCCTCGGCGAGCGCGGCCCGGAGCAGGGCGTCCGTCTCGTAGTCGAGCGCGGAGAACGAGTCGTCGAACAGATAGATCTCCGGCCGCTGCACCAGCGTCCGCGCGATGGCGAGCCGCTGCCGCTGCCCGCCGGAGACGTTGGTGCCGCCCTGGGCGATCGGGGCGTTCAGTCCGTTCTCCAGGTTCCGTACGAAGTCGGCGGCCTGGGCGACCTCCAGGGCGTGCCAGAGTTCCTCGTCCGTGGCGTCGGGCTTGCCGTACCGCAGGTTGGTGGCGACGGTCCCGGAGAAGAGGTACGGCTTCTGCGGCACCAGCCCGACGGTCCTGGCCATCAGCCCGGGATCGAGCTTCCGCACGTCGACGCCGTCGACGAGGACCTCGCCGCCGGTCGCGTCGAAGAGCCGGGGCACGAGCCCGAGCAGCGTGGACTTCCCGCTGCCCGTCGAACCGATGATCGCCGTGGTCTCACCGGGCCGTGCGACGAGCCCGACGTCCTTGAGCACGGACTCCTCGGCACCCGGGTAACGGAAGTCGGCGCTCCTGACCTCCAGATGCCCCCGCCGGTCCAGGGTCTTCACCGGCTCCGTCGGCGGCACCACGCTCGACTCGGTCGCCAGGACCTCCTCGACGCGCTCCGCGCAGACCTCTGCCCGCGGCACCATCATGAACATGAAGGTGGCCATCATGACCGCCATCACGATCTGCATCAGGTATGCCAGGAACGCGGTCAGCGCCCCGATCTGCATCCCGCCGCTGTCGATGCGGTGCGCACCGAACCAGACGACGGCGACGCTGGAGATGTTCACGACGGTCATCACCGTCGGGAACATCAGCGCCATCAGCCGGCCGGTGGCCATCGACACGTCGGTCAGCTCGGCGTTGGCCCCGCGGAACCGCTCCTCCTCGTAGGCGTCCTTCACGAACGCCCGGATCACCCGGTTGCCGGTGATCTGCTCGCGCAGCACCCGGTTCACCGTGTCGAGCCGCTCCTGCATCGTCCGGAAGAGCGGCCGCATCCTCCGCACGATCAGCGAGACGGAGATCCCGAGGACCGGCACCACGGCGAGCAGCACACCCGAGAGCGGCACGTCCTGGCCGAGGGCCATCACGATGCCGCCGACACACATGATGGGCGCGGAGACCATCAGGGTGAACGCCATCAGGACCAGCATCTGGATCTGCTGCACGTCATTGGTCGTACGGGTGATCAGCGAGGGCGCGCCGAAGTGCCCCAGCTCCCGCGCCGAGAACGACTGCACCCGGTCGAAGACCGCGGCGCGCACGTCCCGGCCCAGGGCGGAGGCTGTCCGGGCGCCGTAGAACACGGCCCCGATGTTGCAGACGACCTGGACGACGGAGACGCCGACCATCAGGGCGCCGAACCGCAGGATGTAGCCGGTGTCCCCGTCGACGACACCGTTGTCGATGATGTCCGCGTTCAGGGTCGGCAGATAGAGGCTCGCGCAGGTCTGCAGGAACTGCAGCAGCACGAGCAGGGCGATGGGTTTTCGGTAGGGCCTGAGATGGGTTCGCAGGAGTCTTATGAGCACGGCTCCTACTATCGCCCGCACCGCCGGACCGTTACGACTCGGTTTATCGGCGCGGTGCGAGCCCTGGCGAAGACTTTACGAAGCCGACCACTCCAGGAGTGGGGACCTCACGAACCGAACGCGCCGGGATGGATCTGCTCCCGGGTCGCCACGTACTGCTGCCGTACGGCCTGCCCCGCCGCCAGTTCCCCGCTCGGCTCCAGCACCTGGGCGGCGGCGCCCTGCCAGGCCGGGGGAGCGGACGGCGACAGCGTGCCCCGGGCCACCCCGAGGGCCCAGGCCGCCTGCCGGGCGGCACCGAGCGCCGCGTAGTCGGCCGGCTGGGGGACGACGACCTGGGCGCCGAACAGCGCCGGCGCGAGCGCCTGCACGGCCGGCAGCGCGGCCGCCGCACCGAGCAGGAAGACCCGCCGTACGTCGACGCCCCGCCCGCGCAGCACGTCCATGGCGTCGGTGAGCGCGCAGAGCATCCCCTCGAACGCCGCCCGCGCCAGGTGCTCGGGCTTCATCGACTCGCGCCGCAGCCCGCTGAGCGTGCCCGCCGAGTGCGGCAGGCTCGGGGTCCGCTCGCCCTCCAGATAGGGCAGCAGGACGAGACCCGAGGCGCCCGGAGTCGACTTCAGGGCGAGCGCGGACAGCTCGTCCAGGGAGTCGGCGCCCAGCATCTCGGCGGTGCCGCGCAGTGCCCGTACCGCGTTGGAGGTGTGGACGACCGGCAGGTGCATGCCGGTGGCGTCGGCGAAGGAGGTGATCATGCCGCCGGCGTCGGCGAGGGCCTCGTGGTGGACGGCCATCACGGAGCCGGACGCGCCGAGCGAGACCACCGCGTCGCCGGGACCGAGCCCGAGGCCGAGCGCGGCGGCCATGGTCTCTCCCGTCCCGGCGGAGACGAGGAGGCCCTCCGGGGTGATGCCGGCCGGGTCCGCGGGGCCGAGGACCTCGGGCAGCACGGCCTGGTGGCCGAGGGCCAGCTCGACCAGGTCGGGGCGGTAGGTGCCGGTGCGGGCCGACCAGTAACCGGTGCCGGAGGCGGCGCCGCGGTCGGTGGTGCGCCGGGCCGGGCGGCCGAGGAGCTGCCAGACCAGCCAGTCGTGCGGCTGGAGGACCATCGCGATGCGCCGGGCGTGCTCGGGTTCGTCACGGGCCAGCCAGCGCAGCTTGGCGACGGGCTGACCGGCGCCGGGCACCGAGCCGACGGCCTCGGCCCAGGCCTGACGGCCGCCGAGCGCCTCGACGAGGTCGGCGGCGGCGATCTGGGCCCGCTTGTCGTTGCGGACGAGCGCGGGCCGCACCAGGGCGCCCTGCGCGTCCAGCGGCACGAGCCCGTGCTGCTGCGCGGACACGCCGATGGCCTCCACGCCCTCCAGGAGCCCGCCGGCGGCGGCCTCCCCGAGCGAGAGCAGCCAGGTCTGCGGGTCGACGTCCACGGCCTTCGGTTCGCCCGGATGTGGGGCGTACCCCTGCCGCAGTACGGCACCCGTGTCCGTGTCACAGACGACGATGCGTGTGAACTCCGCTGAGCTGTCGAGTCCGGCGACTATCCCCATGACACATGATTCTGCCGCACGTGGGGCGGTTCAGGTGTTACTGGTGCCCCACTCGTCGTCCGGGACCTTCCCGTTGCCCATGCTCCGCGCGCGCATCGCGTGGACCCGGTCGGTCACGGAGGACGGCAGACGGTCGCCCACCTTGTCGCCCACGACGTGCACGGCCTTGCCCGCGACCTGGCGCCCGGTCTGGGCGGCGGACTCGGCGGCGTTGCGCACGGCCGGGTTCTGGGCGAAGTCCTTGGCGGACTTCCTCATCCGCTCGTACTGCTCGCGACCGGCACGCGTGCCGAGCACGTAACCGAGGGCGAGTCCCACGACGAACGTCAGCTTGTACCGCACGGCTGCGATCCTTCCCTGGAGGCCCTGGGGATACCGATTGGCGGAGCACCCCCCTGCTTGCGCTAATGTATGTCTCGCAGCGAGCGAGCGCCCTCCCGGTTCAGCCGGACTGGGTACGTTCGGTGCAACGCAGCAATCCCCTGTAGCTCAATTGGCAGAGCAGCCGGCTGTTAACCGGCAGGTTACTGGTTCGAGTCCAGTCGGGGGAGCGCGATCCCCTGTAGCTCAATTGGCAGAGCATTCGGCTGTTAACCGGAGGGTTGCTGGTTCGAGTCCAGCCGGGGGAGCGAGACGGAAGAGGACCCTTCGGGGTCCTTTTTCGCGTCCCCGGGAACCATGCGGGGCACGCCGGGGTCTTCATGGTCAGCAGAGCCGATCTTCCGGAGCAGGAGATCGTATGAGCGGCTATGCTGCGGCAGACGGCGCGCACACGTGTACGCGCCTCACCGATCGGGGCGGTAGCTCAGCCGGTTAGAGCAGCGGACTCATAATCCGTCGGCCGTGGGTTCGAGTCCCACCCGCCCCACCCTGGCCCGTGGCCGCAGGAAGGATTCACCTGCGGTCGCGGGCTTCTTCGTACTCCACCGTGCGCCCCCGCCGACCTGGAGCGCAGTAGTGACACGCCGACATCACCCGGATGCTTCGCGTCCTTGTTGCAGAACGATCTGACCGCTGGAACACGGTGGAGGAGTCACCCGTGCGGCGGTCGCCTCCCAGCGGTGAGGCAAAGCGCGTCTCTGGGGCGAGGGGCTGCCACGCGGCTGCACGGCGATGTCAATGTTGGCGATGTAGGCTGGTTATGTACATCATGGACTCAGGGTGAAGGGTGGCCGATATGTCCGTTACCCAAATCGATCTCGATGACGAGGCGCTGGCCGAGGCGATGCGGCTGATGGGCGTCTCGACGAAGAAGGAGACCGTCAACGGGGCGCTGCGGGACTATGTGGCGCGCGTGAAGCGGCTGGAGGCCGCCGAGAAACTGATCGCGCGGGGTGAGCGAGGCGAGTTCGACGCAGCGGCCGAGGCGCATGCCGCTGCCAGGCGTGCTCGGCGGGCAGCCTTCGAGTGATCACGTACCTCCTCGACGCGTCCGCCTTGTGGCACCTCTTCCGTACGCCGGGGGCGTTGCCGCCCTGGGAAGGGCACATCGCCGCCGGCGTGTTCCACATCTGCGAACCTACGAGGGCGGAGTTCCTCTACTCGGCCACGAGCCCGGCCCACCGCGACGAGCTGGCCGAAGAGCTGGATGATCTCTGTCGGCTCTCACCGGTCCCCAAGAACGCGTGGCGCTGGGTCGACACCGCCCAGTACAAGCTCACCCAGCGCGGGCAACACCGCGCCGCCGGATCCATCGATCTTCTGGTGTGCGCGACAGCGGTCCATCACGGCCACACGGTGCTCCACGTGGACAACGACTTCGCCACAGTGGCGGCGGTCCTCAAGGAGGTACAGCAGCGAGACGTGCGCGCCTGACTCTCCGCGTGTCTGTCTCTGGCGGTCCCCGGCAGGAGGCTGGTCCGGGGGCCGCTCCCCTCGACCGATGGCCGGACGACTTCAGGATGACAAGGGGTCGCCCGAGGAACGAGGGCGGTTCTGGGCAACGATGGAAGCCGCATCCAGCCCCTGGCGGGAGCCGCCACTCAACGACGTGGAGGCCTGCTGACTCAATGACCTCCTCAGGCACACCCAGCCGGCGCGGAGGAGTGGCCTTGTACCGGTCGAGCCAGGCGATGCGCCGTGCTTGCTCGGGCGGTTCAAGGCTTTGCCATGCGTCAGGACTACCCCCGGCGCCGCCGACTCACTTGGCAGTCGCAGAGTCACGATGCGCTGTACGAATGGGATGTACCCCGGATCTCGTGCGAGCGCGACAAGGCACCAGGCTGTCGTGTGGGACATGGATGCACCATGAGCAGCGATGAGCCGTCGGGCCTTCCACTGCCAGCGCGGCGCACGGAATTTGAAGTATCCGGTCACGCCTGCCGAAATGCCGACGAGGACAGTGCCCTGCCTGGCGAGACGTCGGTAGTCGATGAGACTGGATGCGGTGGCTGTGAAGGCAAGGAGGTGTTCTGGCTTACGTTCGTAGCGTCGGTGGAGCCGACGGCGACCGGCGAGCCTGGACATGGTCCGTTCGACAACCCATCGGTGGCGTCCGAGTAGCCCGGAGGATTCGATGCTCCGGCGGGCGATCCGGGGTGCGGTGCCGCGGGAGCTGAGCCGTCGTCGCAGGCTGGGTCAGTCGTAGCCCCTATCGCCGTGGGGCTTGCCGGCCGCCTGCGGCGGGGGCCGCGGCGACTGCGGATCGGTGGTATCGACGCGACGAGCGGCTTCAGCGCGAGACTGTCGTGGGTGTCGGCCGCAGAGATGGCGACCGCGACCGGAGGGCGGGACCGGTCGGTGACGAGGTGGATCTTCGATCCGCTCTTGCCTCGATCGGTCGGATTCGGTCCGGTCAGCAGCCCCACGCCGTGCGCTCCCCCGGATGGCCTCGATCGGGACCTGAGGGCCGCGATCGGAACCCGGCAGCGGCGGTGGCGGCCCGGCACGAGCTCCGCGCTCAGGGCCTCAGCAGTCCGCCCACCCACCAGTCGTGCGGCTTGCCGTCGTTGGCGAGGCTGCGATTGCGCAGTGTCCCTTCGACGGTGAAGCCGAGTTTCTCGGCGACGGCGCGCGAGCCGGTGTTCCCGGCCATGGCCCACCACTCGATGCGGTGGACGTCGAGCGTGGCCCAGCCCCAGTCGCACAGGGCCCGAGCAGCCTCCACCGAGTAACCGCGTCCGCGCTGTTCCCTGACCGCCCAGTAACCGAGCTCCCAGACGCCGCGGCTGATGAGGGTCAGGCAGTACGCGCCGACCAGGGCGCCGGTGTCCTTGCGGAACGCGCCGAGGGTGTAGTCCTTGTCCTCGGCCCACTGAGCGGGCAGCTTCTCGCCGACGAGGTGCTCCGCGTCCGCACGCCGGTACGGCACCGGAACCGGGGTGTAGAACTGGATGTCCTCGTCCTGGCAGGCCTCGTACACCGCGTCCACGTCGGCGGGCACGAAAGCCCGCAGCACCAGACGGTCGGTCTCAAGCGTCACTGGGTCCATCGCGGAAGTATCACCACCCCCGGCGAGCGACAGCCATCGAATATCCCGACCGGGCACCAGCCCGTCGCGCCGGGCCGAACGGTTCAGGCCACGACCGAGAGCAGGTCCACCACGAAGACCAACGTCGAGCCCGGCGGGATCAGCGGTGAGGGCGACTGCTTGCCGTAGCCGAGGCGCGGGGGAACGATGATCTCGCGCCGGCCGCCGACCTTCATGCCCCTCACCCCCCGGTCCCAGCCCTTGATGACCCTGCCGCCGCCCACGGCGAACTTGAACGGCTGGTCCCGGTCCCAGGAGGCGTCGAACTCTTTCCCGGACCCGAAGGTCACCCCGACGTAGTGCACCCTGACGACCGTGCCCGGCTTCGCCTCGGCCCCGTCCCCGACGATCAGGTCCCGGACCGTCAGCTCCGTGGGAGCCTCACCCTCCGGCACCTCGACCTCGGGCTTCGTCGGTTCACTCATCGCAGCCTCACCACTCCCCACCGGGCGCATGGACACTCCACGCGGCAGACGGTCACGCTACCCACCCGGCTCAGATCTTTCGGTCGTCGCCGTGGCGGCCGAGGGCGCGGCCGAAGCGTGCGGAGAGGGCGGGCATCAGGCTCTCGCCGTCGGCCGGGCGGTCCAGGCCGAAGACGTAGCCGGGGAAGTCCAGGTCCTTCTGTACCGCCCAGATCCCGTCGTGGTCCTCCGGCGGGAGGATGCGCACCGGGTCGCCGACGGCGACCCAGCCGATCGGCACCGTCGAGTCGGCGGGCAGCACGGTGCGCAGATGCACGATGCCGTTGATCCGCACCTCGGAGCGCGTACCGATCCGTGCTCCGTTGAAGACGCGGCTGCCGGGGGTCAGGAAGACCTCGTCCTCGACGCGGCAGCCGGTCAGGTAGGAGGTGGGGCCCACCAGGACCCGCCGTCCCAGGACCAGCGGATCGCGCCGCGTACCGCGCAGGACCGCGTCTTGGCTGCCGCGCTGGAGGCCATGTCCGGCTTGCCGACTCCTCCGCCTCCCGCCGCTGGGACGACCTGGTTCAGTCGCATGGAAGTCGACTGTTGCGAGGCTGTATCTCCGCTTTGACCCGCTCCCATTGCTCCCAAGCCATGGCACTCCCTCCGCCGATAGACCCTCACATGACTTACGGAACGGAATCACGTACAGAAAGTTGGATCTGGTCGACGTTGCTGAGGGTGGCTGAATCCCGCTCCAGCTCTGTCTGCGAAGCCATGCTCGTGCAGGTCCTGCGGAAGGCCATCGGGGTGGGGAGGCGAAGTCAGTGTCCGGGCGCTTTGTCGAGCGCTAGAACGCGGTCAGGGAATGGGTGTTTGTCCTCGTGAGTCCATGGGGAGTCGATTTCCCGGGTGAAATCGGTGCCGTTGTGCGGTAGCGGGATGTCGGGGGCGCGCCGCATCACGATTTCAGGAAAATCGGCGGTTTGTAATTCGGTCGGTGAGAATCATTCCTGTGCGGTCTGAGTCTCTGCCGAGCAAGTGGCGCGGCCGAATGCGCCCGTGGTCGTGGCGCGCTGGACGTGCTTTTTCTGGATGGCGAGCGTGCAGGATGCCTGGCCGCCCTTGTCGTCGAGGACGACGGTGACGGTCGGGGCCTTGCCGAGGGGCATCTGGACCGACTTGGTCCAGGGGAGCGTGACGCCGCTCTCGACGGTGGCCGTATCGGTCCTACTGGGGGCGAGATAGGAGATCTCGGCCGTTCCCGTTCCCGTGACCTCGTACTTCACCTCGGCCGTCGGTACGGCGGCCGGCTTCGGCTGTTCGTCGGTGTCGAGGATGCCGTAGCCGACCAGGCCGAAGCAGGCGAGCAGGGTGACGCCGGCGATCAGCAGGCCCCGCCGGTCCGGGGAGCCCTCCCTGCTCTCGTGCTCCTTCTCCTCCCGCACCGGGCTTTCCGCAAGTTCATTGGACGACATGAGAGAGCTCGGCTTTCGGTTGGTTGGCACATGAACCGGGTGGTTATACACCACTCCACCGGCCCAGTGCGAGCGACCGGAAGAAACGGGCGAACCGCACCCCCTTCGGTCATTTATTTGTCCTTTATGTCGTGGGGGTTGCCCGAGCCTCGCGAGGGTGTTAGAACGCCTGCTGCAATGCCTCGTGATCATGGTTCATGTCATCCGAGCGATCACTCCGCATTGCTCCAAGCTGGGCGGAAATCTCCGCACCAGCTCGTTCGGCATGCCCATTTCGCGTCGCGATGCGGGTGTGTCGATGCCGAAAGGTATTGAGGTGAAAGTTCCGTACAGGAGATATCTCTCCTGTCTGGTCGTGGCGGCGGTAGCAGGCACGCTGCTGCCGCAGGCCGCCTATGGGGCTCCGCAGGCACCGGAGACGAACGACGACAAGGGCGTCTTCGACACGGTCGCGGGATGGTTCTCGGACGACGATGAGGTCGAGGCGAAGCCCCCGGCCGACGAGAGCCGGGAGCTCCCCAGCCGGGAGAAGTTGCCGGTTGGCAAGGCGGCCGCGAAGCCGAAGCGGGTTGCCGAGCTGACGGGGAAGCGTTCGGCGAACGCGCGGTACTGGATGCTGTCCGACGGGCGGGTCCAGGCCGAGGTGTCGGCGGTGCCGACCGGGTACCTGTCGGGGAAGTCCTGGAAGGACATCGACCCGACGGTTGTCGCCT
>JOBE01000085.1 GCA_000717735.1 Streptomyces griseoluteus
GTCCCGTCCCGCCCCGAACCCGTCCCGGGCCCGGGACGGGTTCGGGGCGGGACGGGACGGGCGCGCCGGAGGCCCCTGCCGCACGTCTGCGGCAGGGGCCTCCGGTGTCGCTTACGCCTTCGGCGCGGCGTCCTCGGCCGACGACTCCGGCGCCTCGGGCTCGGGCTCCGGCGCCTCGGGCTCGGGCTCCGGCGCCTTCGCCTCCGCCTTCGTGATCTCCACCGACTCCCGCGCCCCCGGGATCGTCAGCAGCTCCGCGTTCTCCGGGTGGTGGCATGCCACGCGCTGACCCGGGCGGAGTTCCACGAGCGGGGGCTCCTGGGTCTTGCAGAGGTCCGTGGCCTTCCAGCAGCGGGTGTGGAAGCGGCAGCCCGGCGGCGGGGCGATCGGGGACGGCACGTCTCCGGTGAGGAGGATGCGGTCGCTCTTCGCGCCCCGGCGGCGCGGGTCCGGGATCGGGACCGCGGACATCAGGGCCCGGGTGTACGGGTGCATCGGGTTCTCGTACAGGGACTTGCGGTCCGCGAGCTCCACGATCTTGCCCAGGTACATGACCGCGATGCGGTCCGAGACGTGCCGGATGACCGACAGGTCGTGGGCGATGATCACGTACGTGAGGCCGAGCTCCTGCTGGAGGTCGTCCAGGAGGTTGACCACCTGCGCCTGGATGGAGACGTCGAGGGCCGACACCGGCTCGTCCGCGACGACCAGCTTCGGCTTCAGGGCCAGCGCGCGGGCGATGCCGATGCGCTGGCGCTGGCCGCCGGAGAACTCGTGCGGGTAGCGGTTGTAGTGCTCGGGGTTGAGGCCCACCAGGCCGAGGAGCCGCTGGACCTCCTTCTTGACGCCGCCCTCGGGCTCGACGCCCTGGAGCTTGAAGGGCGCCGAGACGATCGTGCCGACCGTGTGGCGCGGGTTCAGCGAGCCGTACGGGTCCTGGAAGATCATCTGGATGTCCCGGCGGAACGGGCGCATGCCCGACACCCCGAGGTGGGAGATGTCCTTGCCCTGGAACTCGACCCGGCCGTCGGTCGGTTCGAGGAGCCGGGTGATGAGCCGGCCCATGGTGGACTTGCCGCAGCCGGACTCGCCGACGACGCCGAGGGTCTCACCGGGCAGGACCTCGAAGTCGATCCCGTCGACCGCCTTGACGGCGCCGGTCTGGCGCTGGAGCAGCCCCTTCTTGATGGGGAAGTGCTTCTTCAGGCCGGTGACCTTGAGCAGAGGTTCCATGTTGTCGCTCACAGTTTCGGCGCAATCTCTTCGGTCCAGATGCGGGTCCGCTCCTCCTGCGGCATGTGGCACGCCGAGAAGTGGCGGTCCCCGGCCGGCGCCAGCTCCGGCCGCTGGGTGCGCGTGATGCCGCCCTTGGGGACGTCCGCGTACGGGCAGCGGGGGTTGAAGGCGCAGCCGCTCGGGATGTTGATGAGGCTGGGCGGGTTGCCCTTGACCGGGATGAGCCGCTCGGTCTGCTCACGGTCGATCCTCGGCATCGAGCCGAGCAGGCCCCAGGTGTAGGGGTGCTGCGGCTCGTAGAAGACGGACTCGGCCGGTCCGCGTTCGACGCAGCGCCCGCCGTACATGACGAGGATGTCGTCGGCGAGCTCGGCGACGACGCCGAGGTCGTGGGTGATGATGACGACCGCCGAGCCGAACTCCTTCTGGAGGTCCCGCATCAGGTCCAGGATCTGGGCCTGGACCGTGACGTCGAGCGCCGTCGTCGGCTCGTCGGCGATGAGCAGCGACGGGTTGTTGACGAGCGACATGGCGATCATCGCGCGCTGGCGCATGCCGCCGGAGAACTCGTGCGGGTAGTTGTCGAACCGCTTGGCGGGCTCGGGGATGCCGACCCGGTCGAGGAGCTCGACGGCCCGCTTGCGCGCCGTCTTCTTGTCGACGTCGTTGTGGACGCGGTACGCCTCCACGATCTGGTTGCCGACCGTGTAGTACGGGTGCATCGCGGACAGCGGGTCCTGGAAGATCATCGCCATCTCGCGGCCGCGCATCCGGCGGACCTCTTCCGGGTCGGCCGAGAGCAGCTCGCGGCCGTCCAGCCAGATCTCGCCGGAGATCCGCGCCTTCTGCCGACCGTACTGGCCGACCGTGTGCAGACCCATGATGCCGAGCGAGGTGACCGACTTGCCGGAGCCGGACTCGCCCACGATGCCGAGGGTCTTGCCCTTCTCCAGCTGGAAGCTGAGACCGTCGACCGACTTGACCAGACCGTCGTCGGTCGGGAAGTGGATCTTCAGGTCGCGTACGTCGAGGAAGGCGTCCGAGGGAGCTGACTTCCCGGCGGACTTCCCGGTGGCGACGGGTTCTCCCACCGCCGCGCCGGTCTTCGTCAGCTTGTCCGTCATGCGAGCCTCACTCGGGGGTCGATCACCGCGTACAGCAGGTCCACCACGAGGTTCGCGATGACGACGCAGGCGGCGGTGATGAGGGTGACCGCCAGGATCAGCGGCAGGTCACGCTCGTTCACGCCCTTGATGGCGAGGCCGCCGAGGCCGTGGAGGCTGAACGCGGTCTCGGTCAGGATCGCGCCGCCGACGAGGGCGCCGAGGTCCATGCCGAAGATGGTCAGGATGGGGGTCATGGTGGAGCGCATGGCGTGCTTGCCGAGCACGACCGACTCCGGCAGGCCCTTGGCCCGTGCGGTACGGATGTAGTCCTCGCCGAGGACCTCCAGCATGGTGGCGCGGGTGAGCCGCGCGTACATCGCCGCGTACAGGAAGGCGAGGGTGACCCAGGGCAGCAGCAGTCCGCCGAACCAACCGCCGAAGGACTCGGTGATCGGTACGTAGGTCGCCGTCGTCCACTTCAGCTGGGTACGGAAGACCAGCATCGCCAGCATGGCGGTGAAGAAGATGGGCAGGGAGACGCCGGCGAGCGCCGTGATCATCGCCGCGCGGTCGATGATCGTGCCCCGCTTGAGGGCGGAGACCACACCGGTGGAGACGCCCAGGAGCAGCCAGAGCACGGCGGCGCCGATGACCATGGACAGGGTGACAGGGAAGGCGTCGACGAGCATCGCCGACACTTCCTGCTCGGTGCGGAACGAGTAGCCGAAGCAGGGCGCGGCGCAGCGGATCGTGTCGCCACCGCCCGTGTAGTCACGGCCGACGAAGATGCCGGAGACGAAGTGCCAGAACTGCATCAGGATCGGCTCGTCCAGACCCAGCTTCTGCCGGACGGCCTCGATGGAAGCCGGATCCGCCTGCTTGCCGACGAACATCGCGGCAGGGTCGCTGCCGGTCATCTTGGGGATGAGGAAGAAGATGCTGAGCGTCACCAGAGTGACGACGAGCAGCATCACGACGACTGAGAAGAGCCGTCGGATTATGTATGCAAGCATGCGGTCGGCCGGTCGGCGGCCGGGGGACCCGATCGGGTCCCCCGGCCGCCGCCCTCGGCCATCACCTGCCCTTCGGACCTGGCGGCGGGTGGTGCGCCGGTGGAGCGGGTCGGATTACTTGACGACGCCGAGCGACGCGTAGTCGTAGCGGCCGTTGTAGGCGTCCGCGGTGTAGACGTTGGTCAGCCGGGAGCTGCGCCAGATGATGTTCTTCTCGTGGGTGAAGGGCAGGTAGACCGCGGCCTCCGAGACCTTCGTGTTGATCTGCTTGTAGAGCTCGCCGGCCTTGTCGGGGTCGGTCTCCTTCAGCGCCTGGTCGAACAGGCCGTTGACGGCCTTGTCGTTCAGCTCGGAGAAGTTGTTGTTGCCGCTCGGCAGGATGAAGCGGCCGTCGACCAGCGGCTGCAGGAAGCCCTGGCCCGACGGGAAGTCGGCGCCCCAGCCCATGATGATGATGCCGTAGCCCTTGTCCTTGACCACCTTCGGCGAACCGATGATGCCGGAGGTCTGGGCGCCGTCGAACAGGTCGATCTGGGCGTCGATGCCGACCTTCAGCAGGGACTGCTGGAGGGACTCGGCGGTCGCGATCTCGATCTTCTTGTTGTTGCGGACCGCGATGGTGGTCTTGAAGCCGTCCGGCTTACCGCACTTCTTCAGGGCCTCCTTCGCCTTGGTGAGGTCCGGCGCGCCGGCGAGCTTGCCGTACGGGTCGGCCTTCGGATCGGCACCCTTGATCGCCGGCGGCAGCATGTTGGAGGCGATGTCGCCACCGGCCTGCGGGCCACCACGGGCGGTCTGGAGGGACTTCGAGTCGGCCGCGTAGATGATGGCCTTGCGGCACTCGATGTTGGGGATGACCGTCTGCGGGAAGACCGCGTAGCGGATGAAGCCCGTCTGCGGGTTGTCGACGTTGCCCTTGTGCTGCTGGAGCGCCTTCTGGCGGGCGGCGGAGCCGATGCCCGTGGCGTTGAGGTCGAGGTCGTACTCGCCCTCGATCAGGCGGTTGTCCATGTCGTCGGCGTTCGTGGTGAACGTGACGCTGATCTTGTCCGGGAGCGCCTTGCGGATGGTGTCCGTCTTCGCGTCCCACTTGTCGTTGCGGACGAGCTTCATGGACTTGTTCGGGGTGTACGACTCCCACTTGTACGGGCCCGAGGAGAAGGGCTTCAGGCCGTACTTGGCCTTGGTGTCCTTGTCCTGGCGGACCGGGGACGCGGCGGGCATGGCCAGCATCTGGAGGAAGTCACCGTTGGCGACCGGCAGCTTGAAGATGATGGTCTTGTCGTCCGGGGTCTCGATCGCCTTCAGGCCGAGCTTGTCCGGGGTGGTGTCCTTGTACGGACCCTTGTACTCGCCCTTGGGGTCGAGGACCTGCTGGAGGTAGATCGGGCCGCCGGAGATGACGTCCTGGGCCCAGATGCGCTCGATGCCGTACTTGATGTCCTTGGAGGTGATCGGCTTGCCGTCCTCCCAGGTCACCCCGTCCTTCAGCGTGAAGGTGTAGGTGAGGCCGTCGGCCGAGACCTTGCCGGCGTCGGTGGCGAGGTCCGGGACGAGCTCGGTGGAGGCTGCGCCCGGCTCGGCCTTGAAGGTGACGAGCTGGCGGGTGTAGTAGCGGGCGAAGTCCCACACGAAGCCGTAGTAGCCGCGCTGCGGGTCCCACGAGTCGGCCTCCTGCGAGCCGATGAACTTCAGCTCGCCGCCCTTCTTGTCGGAGGCGTTGGCGACCTTGTTCACGGCGGCGTTGAAGCCGGCCGCGCCGGTCTTGCCCTTGTCACCGTCGGTGCCGGTGTCGCCGCCGCAGGCGGTGGTGACGACCATCGTGGCCGCCGCGAGCAGCGCGCCTGCGGCGATTCTGCGCCTCTGAGAGCTCATCATGGGTCTCGCAACCTCCGGGTAGTGGCGGCCGATACGGCGGTCCGCCGATTTGGGGTGGGCCTCCTGTCGCCAGCGGCAGGGGCGGGTCTTGCGTGTCGGCGAACGGTCAGCGGGAGCCCTTCGGGTCGAGCGCGTCACGCACGCCGTCGCCGAAGAGGTTGAACGCCAGAACGGTGATGAAGATCGCGAGGCCCGGGATCACCATGAAGAGCGGGTCCGCCTCGTAGGTGGTGATGGCCGTCGACAGCATCTGCCCCCACGAAGCGGTGGGGGGCTTCACGCCCGCGCCGAGGAAGCTGAGCGCCGCTTCGGTGAGGATGTTGGTGGGGATCATGAGGGTCGCGTAGACCGTGATCGGGGCGATCAGGTTGGGCAGCAGCTCGCGGCGCAGGATGTAGAACCGGCCGGCGCCCAGGCTCTGGGCGGCCTCGACGTACTCGCGGTTGCGCAGCGACAGGGTCTGGCCGCGGACGATACGGCCCACGTACGGCCAGCCGAAGAAGCCGATGACCACGACGAGGGCGGCGATGCGGACGCCCGAACCGTCGAGTCCGAGGAGTTCGTTCGGCAGGACGGAGACGAGGGCGATCGTGAAGAGCAGCTGCGGGAACGCGAGCATCACGTCCATGACCCGGCTGAGGGCCGCGTCGATCCAGCCGCCGAAGTAGCCCGCGACGATGCCGAGGACGGTGCCGAGGACCACGGCGAAGACCGCCGCCAGGAAGGCGACGAGCAGCGAGATCCGGGCGCCGTAGACGATGCGGCTGAAGACGTCGCGGCCGTTGACGGGCTCGACGCCGAAGAGGAACTCGGAGCTGACACCGCCCCAGGAGCCGATCGGGGTGCCGAAGAGGGGGTCGATCTGGTCTTCGTGGAACTCGTCCGGCGGGTGGCCGAGGAGGCCGACGATGACCGGGGCGAAGAGCGCGACCAGGACGAGGAAGAGAACGACGAAGGCGCCCGCGAGGGCCAGTTTGTCGCGCTTGAGGCGGGTCCAGGCGATCTTCCAGGGCGAGCGGCCCTCGATCGCCTTGGCGGAGGTGCCGGACTTGTCCGGTGTGCCGGGTGCGTCGGGCGCGGCGTCGACGGTGGCGGTCGACTCGCCCGCACTCGTCTCGTGCAGTGGTGCCGTCATCGTGGTGAGGACCCCTCTCGGCCGCCGGTAGCCGGCCCTTGCCCGCCGCGGGTAGCGGCTCGGTGGAACAACCTGCTGGGCATCTGCTCGAAAGGAGCCGAACGCCCGGTGTTCCGGGGAGTCTTCAATGCGTTCACGATCACCCGCCAGCCCTGACGGGGAATGTTTGCTCAAACGTGATGCGGTGCCGCGACTTCCGTTATCCGGACGCCGCGATCACCTGAGCGGACCATCTCGGGGCCTCTTCCCCCCAATCGGACATGTCGCTCAACCGGGCGTTCGTCGTGATGAATTGGGGTGAACGACGGCCTCCGGAGCGAACTCCGGAGGCCGGTGGGACACGATGCGAGAAGGGGTACGTCTCAGTATCCGGACGGCGCCGACGGCGGGTAGCCGTACCCCGGGGCGGGCGCGGAGCCGCGCCCGGCGTGCGCCTCGCGGTCGTAGAAGGGCCGCCCGTTCGCCCGCAGCCAGAGGGCCACCGGGTCGTACGCATCGGAGAGCGCGACCGTCGAGACGGGCAGTCCTTCGGGTACGGCGCCGATCGACTGGCGCATCATCGCGCGGACCGTGTCCACGGCCGCCGCGGAGCTGTCGTACAGATCGAGACCGATGGCGAGGTACGGGGATCCCAGCGCGGGCTGCACCCAGCCGCGGCGCAGCGCCCGGACGGCCGGGGTGCGGTGCGCGTTCTGCGTGAGCAGGGCGTAGAACTGCGGCATCTCCAGGGCGGGCTCGGTGACCCGCAGCGGCCCGGCGGGCATCCGGTCGAGGCCGGTGGCGATCCGGCGCAGATCGGCCCAGGGGACGCCGACACCGCCGCCGGGGGCGTGCGGATTCAGCCATACGCCCCAGCGGTCGGGGTAGAGGGCGCGGGCGATCTCGCGGCCGGTGACGAGCTCGTGGGCGCGGTTCCAGCCGGACGCGGCGAGTTCCTGGGCGGAGGTGACGCAGGGCGCGTAGCCGAAGCCGTCGACCTCCATGTTCCCGTACTGGGCCTCGGACGATCCGGGAGAGCCGTGCCAGAGCAGCATCCAGAGCTCACCGTCGGCGAGGGCGTGCAGCAGCTGCTCGTACGCGTCGTAGCGTCCGGGTGCCACCTGGCGCAGCATGTGCTCGACCCTCCCGGCCGCAGCCGTGCCTGACGCGCTCACCCTGGTCCCGCCCCTCTTTCGTTCACCACGTTCGTCCCGCTACCGATTCGGTTCAGCTTAGACCGACCGGCAATCGGGGGGTGGGAGAAGGAGCGGGGCTGGGTGCGTGCAGCTGCGAGGCGGAGGATCGAGCCATGGCGGAGCCATGGTGATGGACGACAACGCCGCAGATGCGCGTGCCCGGCCCCGCAACGCCGCCCCCCGATTGCCGGTCGGTCTTGGACAGGCCCTCTGTCACACGGCGGCGCGCTGGTAGAAGGGGCGCACCCGCTCCAGCATCCAGTCGCCGACCGGGTCCTGCGCCATGTCGAGCAGGATGAGGTTGACCGGCCAGGCGACCTCGACGCGGCCGAGGGCACGGCCGAGGGCGTCCAGGGGCGCGTTGCGGTCGACGCCGTCCCAGCCGGCGAGCTGGACGCCGATGAAGAGGGCGGGTTCGGTGCCCTCGACGCTGGCGAGGGCCCGGCGGGCGGTGGTCACGACCCCGGTGGCCTCGAACTCGGCGGAGGCGGCGGCGAGGAAGTCGACCGGGTCGTCCTGCCAGTCGGGCTCGAAGAGGCGGACGCGGCCGCCGCTGGCCGGGCCGTCGAGCGGGGTGCGGCCCACCCGGCAGAGCTCGGCGACGGCGGGCGGGGGGAGCGGGACGCCGACGGTGCCGCCGGGGTTCACCGCGATGCCGAGCTGCGGGGGCAGGCCGCGGGCGAAGTCACGGGCGGGGGCGACGGTGAAGGACATGTGGCTGCCGACGCAGGCGAGGAACTGCTGCTCGGAGCTGAAGACGGGCACGTAGGCCGCGCCCTCGATCTCCATGGTGGGCAGGTCGAGGTCGGGGCTGTCGGGCCCGCCGCCGTTGGGCAGGGGCACCCAGATCGGGCTGCGCCCGAGCACCTCGACCAGCCGGCCGCCGGCCGCGGGGTTGCCGAGTGAGGCGACAAGGACCTCTTCGAGCTCGTTGCCCGGCCACGTCACGTCCACGGTCGCGTTTCTCCTTCTCGCACGGCCTGCCGCACCGGCCGCCCCGGGCAGCACCCTAACGCCGCCCCGGAGGCGGCGTGGCCAAAAGGGTACGGAACCGGAAGGGTGCGGAAGCCGGGCGCCCGTCAGGCTGCCGCCCGGAAGCCGATTCTCCGCAGGATGTCCGCCGCGTCCCGGTCGAGCAGGGTGGCGGAGGCACAGCCGTGCGGAAGGCGGCCGGACTCGGCGGCGCCGACGAGCCGTGCGACGGCCCGCCGGTGCCGGGCGAAGGCGTAGGCGGAGACGCCGCGGCCGCGGGCGCGCTGCCCCTCGCGGGCGGTGTCCGGGCTGACGTCGAGGAGGACCAGGTGCAGGGCACGGCCGCGCCGCCGGGCCTCGCGGGCGAGCCAGCCGCGCACCCAGGACTGGGTGCCGCAGTCGTGCACGACCACGCCGGCGCCCGAGCGCAGGGCGCGGCGCAGTCCCGCGTAGTGCGCGAGCCGGACCAGGGGGCGGTAGACCGCGTACGGCAGGAGGCGGGGCATTCGGGCCTCCCACCGCTCGCGGGCGTCCTGGGAGTCGATGCCGGTGCCCTCGGCGGCGCGCTTCATGAGGGTCGACTTGCCGCTCCCGGGCAGGCCGGAGATCACCACGAGGTCGCCGGCCGCGAAGGTGAGGGCGCGGGGGCCGCGGCCGCCGCGCTCGCGGAGGTCGCGCAGGAGTCTGCCGCGCCCGCGGGTCCTGGCGCGGGCTCGCTGGGACGGTATGCCGGTACTCGGCGCGTACGCGCCGGTGTGCTGGATCCTCATCGCTTCTCCCCCTGCCGGGCCTTGGGAGACCCTTGCCCACAAAGTGTAAAGAAACGGTAATGAGACACAAGCGATGTGCCCCGCGTGGCTCGCATGCAATGATGTCCGCGCCAGGCGCGCACAGTCGCCACACAATCGCATACCGGCCGCTCGAATCCGCGCGGGAGAGTTCCGGACCGCCCAGCGTGTCCGGACGCCGAAGGAGCAAGACCCTCCCTTGAATCTCTCAGGCCCCGTACCGCGTGGATGAGGCAGATCTGAAAAGCGGGACACCCTGCGGTGTCCCCACCCAAGGTGCAAGCCGATCTCTCGTGTGACGAGATGCTCTCGGTGAACCTCTCAGGTTCCATGACAGATGGGGAGGACGTCCTCGCCCGTCATGTGTTTCGTCACCGAACCGCCCTTGGGATCCGGGAGCCACCCCATGAGCACTGCCCCCCGTCTGACCGCCCTCGATGCGCTGCATCGTTCGCTGGGCGCGACCATGACCGACTTCGCGGGCTGGGACATGCCGCTCCGGTACGCGAGCGAGCGCGACGAGCACGTCGCCGTCCGCACCAAGGCGGGTCTCTTCGACCTGTCCCACATGGGCGAGATCACGGTGACGGGCCCGCAGGCCGTCGACCTGCTCGACTTCGCCCTCGTCGGCAACATCTCCACGGTGGGCAACGGCCGCGCCCGCTACACGATGATCTGCCAGGAGGACGGCGGCATCCTCGACGACCTGATCGTCTACCGCCTCGCCGAGACGGAGTACATGGTCGTCGCCAACGCCTCCAACGCGCAGATCGTCCTGGACGCCCTCGTGGCCCGCTCCGGCGGATTCGACGCCGAGGTCCGCGACGACCGTGACGCGTACGCCCTGATCGCCGTCCAGGGCCCCGAGTCCCCCGGCATCCTGAAGTCGATCACCGACGCCGACCTGGACGGGCTCAAGTACTACGCCGGACTGCCCGGCACGGTCGCGGGCGTGCCCGCCCTGATCGCCCGTACCGGCTACACCGGCGAGGACGGCTTCGAGCTGTTCCTGAAGCCCGAGCACGCCGAGGGCGTGTGGAAGGCGCTCACCGAGGCGGGCGAGGGCGTCGGCCTGATCCCCTGCGGCCTGTCCTGCCGCGACACGCTCCGCCTCGAGGCGGGCATGCCGCTGTACGGCCACGAGCTGACCACCGCGCTCACCCCCTTCGACGCCGGCCTCGGCCGGGTCGTGAAGTTCGAGAAGCCGGGCGACTTCGTCGGCCGCAAGGCCCTGGAGGCCGCCGCCGAGCGCGCCGAGACCGCCCCGCCGCGCAAGCTCGTCGGCTTGATCGCCGAGGGCCGCCGCGTCCCGCGCGCCGGCTTCTCCGTCGTCAAGGACGGCGTGGTGATCGGCGAGGTGACCTCCGGTGCCCCGTCCCCGACCCTCGGAAGGCCGATCGCCATCGCGTACGTGGACGCGGCGCACGCCGCGCCCGGCACCGAGGGTGTAGGGGTGGACATCCGCGGTACGCACGAGCCGTACGAGGTCGTGGCGCTGCCGTTCTACAAGCGTCAGAAGTGACGCAGTCGTCTCATCCCGGGTCTCATCCCGCGAGACCCGCGTTCACCAGCACTCCCCCGATCCAGGAGAATCAGGCCATGAGCAACCCCCAGCAGCTGCGGTACACCAAGGAGCACGAGTGGCTGTCGACCGCCGAGGACGGCGTCGCGACGGTCGGCATCACGGAGTTCGCGGCCAACGCGCTCGGTGACGTCGTCTACGCCCAGCTCCCCGCCGTCGGCGACACCGTCACCGCGGGCGAGACCTGCGGCGAGCTGGAGTCGACGAAGTCCGTGAGCGACCTGTACTCCCCCGTCACGGGCGAGGTCGTCGCCTCCAACCAGGACGTGGTGGACGACCCGTCCCTGGTGAACTCGGCTCCGTTCGAGGGTGGCTGGCTGTTCAAGGTGCGTGTCGCGGGCGAGCCGGAAGAGCTGCTCTCCGCCGACGAGTACACCGCGTTCTCCGCCGGCTGAGACCGGGCCCGAGACCCCTAGGGATCGATTCATGTCGCTTCTGAACACCCCTCTCCACGAGCTGGACCCGGACGTCGCCGCCGCCGTCGACGCCGAGCTCCGCCGTCAGCAGTCCACCCTCGAGATGATCGCCTCGGAGAACTTCGCTCCGGTCGCGGTCATGGAGGCGCAGGGCTCCGTCCTCACCAACAAGTACGCCGAGGGCTACCCGGGCCGCCGCTACTACGGCGGCTGCGAGCACGTCGACGTGGCCGAGCAGATCGCCATCGACCGGGTCAAGGACCTGTTCGGCGCCGAGTACGCCAACGTCCAGCCGCACTCCGGCGCCTCCGCGAACCAGGCCGCCCTCTTCGCGATCGCCCAGCCCGGCGACACGATCCTGGGTCTGGACCTGGCGCACGGCGGTCACCTCACCCACGGCATGCGCCTGAACTTCTCGGGCAAGCAGTTCAACGTGGTCGCGTACCACGTGGACGAGGCCGGTCTGGTCGACATGGCCGAGGTCGAGCGCCTCGCCAAGGAGCACCGCCCGAAGGTGATCATCGCGGGCTGGTCCGCCTACCCGCGCCAGCTGGACTTCGCCGAGTTCCGCCGGATCGCCGACGAGGTCGAGGCCAAGCTGTGGGTCGACATGGCCCACTTCGCCGGCCTGGTCGCCGCCGGTCTGCACCCGAACCCGGTCGCGTACGCGGACGTGGTGACCTCCACCACGCACAAGACGCTCGGCGGCCCCCGCGGCGGCATCATCCTGGCGAAGAAGGAGTTCGCGAAGAAGCTGAACTCCTCGGTCTTCCCCGGTTTCCAGGGCGGCCCGCTGGAGCACGTGATCGCGGCCAAGGCGGTGTCCTTCAAGGTCGCGGCCTCGGAGGAGTTCAAGGAGCGCCAGCAGCGCACCCTGGACGGCGCCCGCATCATCGCCGAGCGCCTGGTCCAGGACGACGTCACCGCGCACGGTGTCTCCGTCCTGTCCGGCGGCACGGACGTGCACCTGCTCCTCGTCGACCTGCGCGACAGCGAGCTGGACGGCCAGCAGGCCGAGGACCGTCTCCACGAGGTCGGCATCACGGTCAACCGGAACGCCGTTCCGAACGACCCGCGCCCGCCGATGGTCACCTCGGGTCTGCGCATCGGTACGCCGGCGCTCGCCACCCGCGGTTTCCAGGCCGAGGACTTCACCGAGGTCGGCGACATCATCGCGGAGACCCTGAAGCCCGGCTTCGACGCCGACAAGGCCGCGTCGCTGAAGGCCCGGGTGACGGCTCTCGCCGACAAGCACCCGCTGTACCCCGGCCTGAAGTAGTTTCGTACCCTTTTGTTCGTACGAACGTTTGGGGCATCGCGCACACTGAAAGGTGGGCGCGGTGCCCCACCCCATGTCGTGCCCCGTTCCGATCTTCCTGCTCCGTTCTGCACCACCCCGGCAGACAACGGCGTCTAGCCCCCACAAGGAGTCTTCCCGTGGCCATCTCGGTCTTCGACCTGTTCTCGATCGGCATCGGCCCGTCCAGCTCCCACACGGTGGGCCCGATGCGCGCGGCCCGGATGTTCGCCCGCAGGCTGAAGAACGAGGGTCTGCTCGCCCACACCGCGAAGGTACGGGCGGAGCTGTACGGCTCGCTCGGCGCCACCGGCCACGGCCACGGCACCCCCAAGGCGGTGCTCCTCGGCCTGGAGGGCAACTCGCCCCGCACGGTGAACGTGGAGACGGCGGACGAGGAGTTCGAGCGGATCAAGGCGAGCGGCCGGATCAACCTGCTCGGCGCGCACGAGATCCCCTTCGACTTCGACGAGGACCTGATCCTGCACCGCCGCAAGGCGCTGCCGTACCACGCCAACGGCATGACGGTCTTCGCGTACGACGCCGAGGGCGCCCTCGTCCTGCAGAAGACGTACTACTCGGTCGGCGGCGGCTTCGTCGTCGACGAGGACGCCGTCGAGGGCGAGAACCCGATCGTCCCCGAGGACACCGTCCTGAAGTACCCCTTCCGCACCGGCGACGAGCTGCTGCGCCTCGCCAAGGAGACCGGCCTCTCGATCTCCGCGATGATGCTGGAGAACGAGAAGGCCTGGCGCACGGAGGAGGAGATCCGCGAGGGCCTCCTGGAGATCTGGCGGGTCATGCAGGCCTGCGTCTCGCGCGGCATGTCCCGCGAGGGCATCCTGCCCGGCGGCCTGAAGGTGCGCCGCCGCGCCGCGAACACGGCCCGCAAGCTGCGCTCCGAGGGCGACCCCGCGGCCCACTCGATGGAGTGGATCACCCTCTACGCGATGGCCGTGAACGAGGAGAACGCGGCGGGCGGCCGGGTGGTCACCGCCCCGACGAACGGCGCGGCCGGCATCATCCCCGCCGTCCTGCACTACTACATGAACTTCGTGCCCGGCGCCGACGACGAGGGCGTCGTCCGCTTCATGCTCGCGGCGGGCGCGGTCGGCATGCTCTTCAAGGAGAACGCCTCGATCTCCGGCGCCGAGGTCGGCTGCCAGGGCGAGGTCGGCTCGGCCTGCTCGATGGCGGCGGGCGCCCTCGCCGAGGTCCTCGGCGGCACGCCCGAGCAGGTGGAGAACGCGGCCGAGATCGGCATGGAGCACAACCTGGGCCTGACCTGCGACCCGGTCGGCGGCCTGGTCCAGATCCCGTGCATCGAGCGGAACGGCATGGCGGCGGTCAAGGCCGTCACGGCGGCGAAGATGTCGATGCGCGGCGACGGCAGCCACCTGGTCTCCCTCGACAAGGTCATCAAGACCATGAAGGAGACCGGCGCGGACATGAGCGTGAAGTACAAGGAGACCGCGCGCGGCGGTCTCGCGGTGAACATCATCGAGTGCTGACGCGACCGTCCCTTCTCTGCCGCTTTGTCCGGTGAGGTGATCGTGGGCCGCGGGCGGCCTGCAATCCGCGGCCTCGGATGATCACGGACACCGGACGAGGCGGAGAAGCGATGCGGATACCCAGCGTGTGGGCGGCGGGGCTTGCCGTCCTCGTGGCGGTGAGCGGTTGCGGGACGGAGTCGTCCCCCGGTCCTGCGGCCGGGGGCGCGTCGGCTTCCCCGCCCCCCTCCCGTACGCCGGACCGCCCGGAGGCCACCGCCGGAGATCGCCGCGAAGGTGGAGGACCCGCTGACCGCCCTGGGCGCGTTCGCGGACTACGCCGGACGGGGCGAGCGGATCGAGGTCAGCAGGACCGGGGGCGAGATCCGGCTCCGGGTCCGGGTCCGGATCTCCGCCGGGCACCGCTCCGACCGCACGGAACGGCCGGCCGTCGCGAAGGCGGCCCGGGAGTTCCGGCCCACCCTGGACAAGCTGCGGAAGGCCGGGGTCACGGCGGGCGAGGAGCGGATCGTCCTGACGGGCCTGGAGGAGACCCTCGTCCTCGACGCGCGCACCCATCGGATGACCTCCTGCCGTTCCTCCTTCGGGTTCGCCGTCCCGCACGAGGGCCGGCAGCTCCGTTACGAGCAGCGGCTCGGCGCGGACACCCGGTCTCCCTTCACCGGCCGGATCGAGGTCCCCGCCGCCGCGTCCTCCTGAGGACGCCCTGAGGACGCCCTGACGACCTCCCTGAGGACGCCGGCGTCAGGGCGTCAGCCAGTGCGGGTCCGGGACCACCGTGAGGAGCGCCGAGACGACCACGACCACCGCGAGCACGGCCACCTCGATCCGTGCCGGGGCCTCGGCATCGCCGCTGGACAGCATCCGGCTCCTGGCCGCCAGGGCCAGCAGGCTGACCATCCCGAACAGCAGCAGCTTGACCAGCAGGATCCGGCCGTAGGCCGTGGTCAGGACGGCGTCGAGCGGCAGCCTGCGCAGGGTGGAGACGGTGCCGGTGACCGCGAGGGCGGCGTACACGCAGGCGGCCATCCGGGCGTAGCGGACGAGGACCTCGCGCCCGCCGCGCCGCAGCCGCATGGTGCGCAGCGCGTACAGGAGCGTGCCGAACCAGAGCGAGGCGCCCGTGAGGTGGACGACGGTGAGCCCGATGCCGAGGGCCGGGGTGGCCGTCTCGGGGTGGGCACGCATCGCCTCGGCGACGACCGCGACGGCGAGCGGGGCGACGGCGAGGGCCGGACGCCGGGAAGCGGCGCACAGAGCGGCGAGGGCGAAGGCGTTGGCCGTGACGAGCAGGAGGCGGCCCTCACGGAGCCCGTACGCGACGGGCGGGCTCAGTCCGCTGACGGCGGTGAGGAGCAGCAGGAGTCCGGCGGAGGCCGCCGTGGCGAGCAGGGCGGCGGGCACGGAGAGGGCGCGGGGCCGTGGCCCCTCCCCGGCGAGACGGCGGCCGGCGAGTTCGCCGACGTGCACGGCCAGACCGGTGAGGACGAGGATCCGCAGCAGCGCGGTGGTGCCCGCCGCGGGTATTCGGAGCTCGCCGGTGCCCGTCTGGGCCAGGCCCGTACCCAGGAGGGCGAGGACGATCACAGCGCTGACGAAGACCGCGGCGAGGACCGCCGCCGTCAGACGGCTCGGGGTACCGAAAGGTCCGGGAAGCGTCACCGGACGATCGTCACCGAGCCCCGGGCGGGCGGCAACTCAGGCCGGCGCCGCCCGCCGGGGCCGACGCATCAGGCCTTGCTGAGGTGCGCCCAGAACTCGTCCCAGGACAGGACGCCGTCGCCGTTGTCGTCACGCTGCTTGATGAGGGCCTCGGCGACCGTCTCGGTGACGTTGAAGTCGCCCAGCTGCGCCATGAGGCTCTTGTACTCCGCGGCGGTGATGAAGCCGTCCCCGTTCGCGTCGAACTTGTTGAATGCCGTGCGTGCCGACTCGATGTCCGCCACTGCTTCCGCCCCTTCTCGGTACTTCTCTGACGGTGGTCAGATTAGCTGGCCCGGTGACGGCGGCGGACCGAGGCCTTGGACCGAGCGGCACATGAGGGGCGGTCGGTCTCACCGGAAGATGCCGGTGTGGCCGAGGGAGTACCGGCCGGGCTGGGGGTAGACGGCGAGGCCGTGGGGGCCGCCGCCGACGGGGATGCGGGCGAGCTGCTTTCCGGTGGTGGTGTCGATGGCGTAGACCTCGGAGTCGTAGCGGCCGGAGAGCCACAGGACCTTGCCGTCGGCGGAGACGCCGCCCATGTCGGGGGAGCCGCCGTCCGGCAGCCACCACTTCTTGGTGAGCTTGTTCTTCGCGAAGTCGAAGACGGAGACGGAGCCCTCGCCGCGGTTGGGGACGTACATCTCGCGCGAGTCCCGGCTGATGTAGAGGCCGTGGCAGCCCTTGCCTGTGGGCAGGAGCTGCGGGGTGGTGAACTTCTCGCCGTCGAGGACCCACATGCCGTGGGCCATCATGTCGGCGATGTAGAAGGTCTTGCCGTCGGGCGAGATCTTCACGTCCTGCGGCATGGCGCCCTCGAAGGGCAGTTTCTGCTGGCCGATCACCTCCATCTTCTCGGTGTCGACCTTGAGGAGTTCGCCGGAGAACTCGCAGGAGACGACGAAGTAGCGCCCGTCGGCGGAGAAGTCGGCGTGGTTGACGCCGTAGCAGCTGACCGGGACGGTCTTCTTCCGTTCCATGGTGTGGGGGTCGCGGAAGACGAGTTCGCGGTCGAGGGAGGCCATCACGACGGCGTACTTGCCGTTGGGCGTGAAGTAGAGGTTGTACGGGTCGTGGACCTCGACGGGCTTGCCGGCGACGCCGGTGGCGGGGTCGATGGGGGTGAGGGTGTGGCCCCGGTTGTTGTTGACCCAGAGGGTCTTCATGTCCCAGGAGGGGACGACGTGCTGGGGCTGGATGCCGACCGGGATGGTCTCGATGACCTGGTACGTGGCCGGGTCGATGACCGAGACGGTGTTGGAGTTGGTGTTGGGGACGTAGACCCGGGAGGGGAAGTCCTTGACGACCGGGGAGAGCCGGTTCGGCCGGTCGGCGGCGTAGACGTCGTTCGGGTCGAGGACGGGCGGCATGCCGGGGAGTCCCGCGGGGGCGGCGGCCGGCTTGCGCACGGCGGGGGCGGCGGCCTTCTTCACGGGAGCGGCGCCGTCGCCGGGGTCCCCGCTGCCGCAGGCGGTGAGGGTGGTGAGGAGGGCGGCGGCGAGGAGGGTCCTGGTGCGCCGGGAGAGGTGTGCCATCAGGTCAGCAGCTCCGTGGTGGTGACCGCGCGCAGCCCGCGGCGGTCGAGGTCGGCGAGGAGGAGGGGCAGGGCGACGGCGGTGTCCGGGTAGCCGAAGTGCAGGCTGACGACGGATCCGGGGCGGACCGTGCCGGTGACGTTGCGGACGACGGCGGCGCCGCCTGGCGAGGTGAAGTCGAGGGAGTCGACGTCGTACGAGAGGACGTGCGGGTATCCGGCGCGGTGTGCGGCGCGCAGGACGGCGGGGGCGGCGTGCCGGGTGCGGGAGGGCCGGAACCAGGTGCCGATGGAGCCGGTGAGCCGGCGCAGCCGGGTGGCGCAGGCCTCGATCTCGGCGTGGGCCTCGGCCTCGGTCATGGCGTTGACGTCGGTGTGGTGCTGGGTGTGGTTGCCGAGGTCGTGGCCGCCGTCGAGGACGCGGCGGGCCATGCCGGGGTGGGCGTCGAGCCAGCTGCCGACGGCGAGGACGGTGACGCGGGCGCCGGCCTTCTCGGCCTGGGTGAGGAGCGTCCGGGCGAGGGCGGGGTCGCCCTGGCCGTGGAAGGTGAGGGCGACCAGGGGCCGGCCGCGGGGGCCGTGGGTGATCTCGGCGGGCTGTCCGGGGAGACGCCGCGGGGCGGGAGCGGCGGCGGGCGCGGGGGCGGGGCGGCGGGG
>JOBE01000086.1 GCA_000717735.1 Streptomyces griseoluteus
CCACCAAAATCTACACCTCTCTATTCGTCGGCAGCGTCAGATGTGTATAAGAGACAGGAACTGACCGGCCGCGCGCCGCGCACCGCACTCGAACGCGCCCTGTGCGCCCTGTTCGGCGAGGTCCTCGACCGGCCCTGGGACAGCATCGACGACAACTTCTTCGCCTTCGGCGGCCATTCACTCCTCGCCACCCGCCTCATCAGCCGCATCCGCTCCGAACTCGGCGCCGAACTCGCCATCCGCACCGTCTTCGAGACCCCCACCGTCGCCGCCGTCGCCGAAACGCTCGCCCAGACCCTCGCCGGATCCGGCGAGGGCACCCCACGGCAGGCCCTCGTCCGCGCCGAACGGCCCGCCGCCGTGCCCCTGTCCTCCGCCCAGCGCCGCCTGTGGTTCCTCAACCGGTTCGAGAACCAGCGCGCCGTCTACAACATGCCCTCCGCGATCCGGCTGACCGGCACCCTCGACGTACCTGCCCTCCAGGCCGCCCTCGGCGACCTCGTCGGGCGCCACGAGAGCCTGCGCACCGTCTATCCCGACTCCGCGCACGGCCCCTGCCAGCGCGTCCTCGACGTCGAGGCCGCCCGTCCCCTCCTGCGTACGGAGCAGATCCCGGAGGCCGACGTCGCCGCCGGGGTGTCCCGGATCGCCGCCGCCGGATTCGACGTCACCGCCGACCCGCCCGTCCGCGCCCACCTGTTCACCACAGGACCCGACGCGTACGTGTTCGTGCTGGTCGTCCACCACATCGCCGGCGACGGCTGGTCGATGGGCCCGCTCTGGCGCGACCTGTCGGCCGCCTACACCGCCCGGCTGGCCGGCACCCCGTACACCGGGCCCGAACTGCCCGTGCAGTACGCCGACTACACCCTGTGGCAGCGGGACCTGCTCGGCGACGAGGACGACCCGGACAGCGCCGCCTCCCGGCAGCTCGCCCACTGGCGCGAGGCACTGGACGGCGTCGCCGAGGAGACCGCGCTGCCGACCGACCGGCCCCGCCCCACCGTCGCGTCCCACCGCGGCGGCCTGGCACCGTTCCACGTCCCCGCCACACTGCACCGGCGACTCCTCGACGTCGCCGAACAGACCGACAGCAGCCTGTTCATGGTGGTGCAGACCGCCCTGGCCGCACTCCTCACCCGGCTCGGCGGCAGCACCGACATCGTCATCGGCACCCCGATCGCCGGCCGCACCGACGAGGCGCTCGACGACCTCGTGGGCTTCTTCGTCAACACGCTGGCCCTGCGCACGGACACCTCGGGCGACCCGACGGCACGCGAACTCCTGCGGCGCGTCCGCGCCACCGACCTCGCCGCCTACGAGAACCAGGACGTGCCCTTCGAACGGCTCGTCGAGGTCCTCAACCCGGTCCGCTCCATGGCCCGGCACCCGCTGTTCCAGGTCATGCTGTCCCTCCACAACACCTCCGAGGACCTGCCCGACCTGCCCTCGGTGACGGCCGAGAACGTGCCGGTGGAGAACGACGCCGCCCTCTTCGACCTGCACGTCGACCTCACCGAGAGCCGTACCGGAGACGGCACGCCCGGCGGGATGGACTGCTACGTCGAGTACAGCGAGGACCTGTTCGAACGGGACACCGCCGAGGACTTCGGCGCCCGGCTCGTCCGCATGCTCGCGGCCTTCGCCGACGACCTGGACCTGCGGACGGCGGCCGTCGACCTGCTCGGCCCCGACGAGCGGGAACTCCTGCTCACCGGACGGAACGACACCGACCGCCCCGCCGCACCCGACACGCTGGTACGGCGGTTCGAGGAGCAGGCGGCCCGCACGCCGGACGCCCCCGCACTCCGGACGAGCGGACAGACGCTGAGCTACGCGCAGCTGAACGCCCGCGCCAACCGGATCGCCCGACGGCTGATCGCCCGGGGCGCCGGACCCGAGGACCTGGTGGCCCTCGTGCTGCCCCGGTCGGCGGAGATGGTCACCGCGATGCTCGGCGTACTCAAGGCGGGCGCTGCCTACCTGCCGGTGGACCCGACGCAGCCGGAGGCACGCACCGCCGGCGTCCTGGCGGACGCGGCCCCCGCGGTCGTCCTCACGGCCGCGACGGTCGGGGAGATGCTGGACGGGGAGGGGGCGTACGACCTGGTGGGGAACCCGGGTGACGAGGTCCCGATGGGGAACCCGGGTGACGCGGACCGGGTGCGGCCGCTGACCCCCGCCCACCCGGCGTACGTCATCTACACCTCGGGCTCCACGGGCCGCCCCAAGGGCGTGGTGGTCGAGCACCGCTCGGTGGTCAACTTCGTCGACGGCACCAACGCCTACTACGGCCTGACCTCCGCCGACACCGCCCTGCACTTCGGGACACCGACGTTCGACGTCTCGGTCCTGGAGATCTTCTGCCCCCTGCTGACCGGCGCCACCCTGGTGGTCGCCGACGTCGACCAGCGCCGCGACCCGGAGCTGCTCACCGGGTTCATCCGGGAGCAGGCCGTCACGATGGCCTTCCTGCCGCCCGCCCTGCTGCCGCTGCTCGACCCGGACCGGCTGACCTGCCTGCGGATCGTCGCCGTCGGCGGAGAGGCGTGCCCCGCGGGACTGGCCGGCACCTGGGCCACCGACGAACGCCGGTTCATCAACAACTACGGGCCCACCGAGAGCACCGTGGCCGTCACCATGACCGACTGCCTGCCCGGCCACGACCAGAACCCGCCGATCGGCCACCCGATCGACAACGTCCGGGTGTACGTCCTGGACGGGGACCTGAACCCGGTTCCCGCCGGGGTCGCCGGCGAGCTCTACGTCGCGGGCGACGGTCTCGCACGCGGCTATCTGGGGCGGGCGGGACTGACCGCCGAGCGCTTCGTGGCATGCCCGTACGGGGACCCCGGAACGCGCATGTACCGCACCGGAGACCTGGTGCGGTGGCGCCGCGACGGCGAGCTCGACTTCCTCGGCCGCGCCGACGACCAGGTGAAGATCCGCGGATTCCGGATCGAACCGGGCGAGGTCGAGGCGGTGCTCGCCGCCCACCCGGCGGTCGGACAGGTCCGCGTGCTGGCCGTGGACCTCCCCGCGGCGGGGCTCGGTCTCGTCGCCTACGTGGTGCCCTCGGCGTCTGCCGTGACCTCGGCGTCCTCGGCGTCCGCGGCGCTTTCGGGGGAGGCCCGGGCGGCCGACGTCGAGGCGCTGCTGAGGCGGCACGCGGAGGCGGCACTGCCCGCGCACATGGTGCCGTCGGCGTTCTGCGTACTGGACGACGACGCACTGCCGATGACACCCCACGGAAAGCTGGACCGGAACAAGCTCCTGAGCCTGGACCTCCGGACGGAGGAACGTCCCCGCGAGGCACCGGAGACGGAGACCGAGCGGGCGGTGGCCGCCATCTGGGAGACCGTCCTCGGCGGCGGTCCGGTCGGCCGGGACGAGAGCTTCTTCGCCCTGGGCGGTCACTCGCTGCTGGTGGTCCAGGCCGTCAACGCGATCCGGACACGGTTCGGGATCTCCCTGCCCATCCAGCGGTTCTTCCAGGAACCGAGCGTGGCCAGGCTGGCGCGCGCCATCGACCTGACCCTGGCGGCCCCGGCACCGGACCCCGCCGACGACGGCCCCCGGATCGTGCGGCGCGGTCGTACGGCCCGCACGGCCCCCACCACGGGAGGACACCGGTGAAACCCGTCACCCAAGAAGAGATACGCCGCTCCTTCGTCAACATGTCGAAGAGCAGGTCCAAGGCGCTGACCGTCCCCGTCCTTGACGAAGTGGAATGGGAGGACCTCGACTTCTACGCGTGGACCGACGGCCGGGACCTCAGCCGCGCCTACCTCGTGGTGCAGCGGACGGACCGATGCGTCGCCGTGGAACTGCGGGCCACCCGGCGGACCGCGGACCTCCGCCGGAAGTCCATCTGCGGGTTCTGCTTCACGTCCCATCCGGTCGGCGGCACGGCCCTGTTCTCCGCTCTCAAGAGCGGAAAGGAGGGGCGGCTCGGCAACTCGGTGGGGATCTACGTCTGCCGGAGCCTGGCCTGCTCCGCCTACGCCCGGGACAAGATCGCGGCCCCGATGGGGCAGATGGGCGAGACGCTCGGCGTGGAGGAGCGCACGGCCCGGGTCGAGAACGGTTTGGAGAGCTTCCTGACACGCATCCTTGAGTGAGGGCCAGGGGCTTGGGGCCTGGGGCTTGGGGCCTCGGGCCTCGGGCCTCGGGCCCCGGGCCCCGGGCCCCGGGCCTGGGGTCTGGGGCGTGGGGCCGGCGTCTGGCGGCCTCCGGCGTCGACTTTCGTCGTCGGAGGCTGAGACGAAAGAGGGAAGCCCGGGGGCCGGTGTGCGTTCTACGGTGCGAGCGTGGACGTCATGTCGAAGTCGGGGGCCCGGAGCCGGGGCAAGAGCAACGACCAGGACCAGGGCCAGGACCAGGCCCGGGCCCAGGACGAGGGGCGGCGCCGGGGACAGGGCCTGGGCCGGTACGGGATCGGGGCGGTGCTCGCGGCCGCGTGGGCCTGGTTCGTGGTGCCGGGGCAGTGGTCGGCGCGCAGGACCACCGGAGAGGTGGCGCTCGCCGCGGTCGTCGCGCTGCTCGGCGCCGGGACCGAGGACCTGCTGGGCGCCGAGGGCTGGCAGTCGGCCGGGGTCGCCGTGGCCTCCGCCGTGCTGTCCCTGGTGCGGCGCAGACTTCCCGCGAGCGTGCTCGTCCTCACCGCGGGGCTCGCGCCCTTCGTGCCGGGCCTCGGGCCGCTGCTGCTCGTGGTCGGCTGGTCCTCCGGCCGGTACATCGCGGGCGCCGGGCACGCCCTCGCCGCGTTCATCGCCGCCTTCGTCGTGAACCTCGGGGGCAGCCTCGTCGAGACCTGGGACCGGCAGCGGCTGCTCGCCATGGCGCTCATGGCGACCCTCTACTACCTGGGCACCACCCTGGCCCCCGGGCTCGCCCACCGCTACTGGGCCCAGCGGCGGACCCTGCTGCACGCGCTGCAGGAGCGCAACGCCCAGCTGCTGCGGGAGCGGACGATGGTGGCCTGGCAGGCGCGGCTGCGGGAGCGGCAGCGGATCGCCCAGGACATGCACGACAGCCTCGGGCACCAACTGGCCCTGATCGCCGTGCACACGGGGGCCCTGGAGGTGGACCGGGACCTGAGCGAGCGGCAGCGCGAGGTGGTCGGCGTCCTGCGGAACGCGTCGGTGACGGCGATGCACGAGCTGCGGGAGGTCGTCGGAATACTCCGCGACGGCGTCGAGGCCGTCGGCGGGACCGCGGCGGCGCCCGGTCGGGCCGGCGACGAGACGGGGAGGGCGGCCCGGGGGATCGCGGGTATCGAAGGGCTCGTGGAGGCGGCCCGGGCGGCCGGCACGTCGGTCGCGCTGAGGCGAGCGGGGGACGAGCGGGCGCTGGAGCCGGCGGCCGACCACGCGGCGTACCGGATCGTGCAGGAGGCCCTCACGAACGCCTACAAGTACGCGCCGGGGGCGCCGATCGGCGTGGAGCTGCGGTACGAGCCGGACACCTTCGTGGTCGAGGTGCTCAACGAGCAGCCGGTGGGCGGGCCTTCGAAGGACGTGGTGAGCGGCGGGCAGGGCCTCACCGGACTCGCCGAGCGGGCCCGGCTCGTGGGCGGCATGTGCCACGCGGGCCCGGCCGACGGCGGCGGGTTCCGGGTGGCCGGGATGCTGCCGTACGGGGCGGCGCCCGTCGCGAAGGCGGCGCCTTTGGTCGATGCGGCCGACGACTTCCGGCAGCAGACCACGAAGCCGCTGGCGGGCGATGGTCGTCCGGTCGTGGTCGGACCGGCCGACTGGACGTTCACCGAGAGGGAGCTTGCGATGGCGGTACGCGGGGGCAGGGGCAGAAGCACGGGCGGTTCGATCGCACTGGGCTGCGGGATCGCGTTCGCGGCCCTCGTGCTCCTTGTGGTGGCGGCGGGCTTCGGTCTCTACTTCCTGATGGGGTCGGTGCAGAAGGGGATGATCGACCCGGAGGAGTACGACGCGATCGTGGTGGGCGAGCCCGAGCGGAAGGTCCGTGAGCGGCTCCCGTCGGGGGACACGATCGCCACCGCCGGCCTGAACGGCAAGGGACCCGCGATGCCGGACGGTGCCGACTGCCTGGTGCTGATGTCCTCGGAGGTGGGCGACAGCTTCGACACGGAGCCGGTTTTCCGGTTCTGCTTCAAGGACGGCAAGCTGATCGAGAAGAAGTCGTACGAGGTCGAGGCGCGGTAGCGCCGCGCCGGCCCGTACCAAGCCGTGGGGGAGCAGCTGTGGCAGGGCAGCCCATCAGGGTCGTGATCGCCGACGACGAGCCTCTGATCAGGGCCGGTATCCGGATGATCCTCATCTCGGACCCGGAGATCGAGGTCGTCGGCGAGGCCGCCGACGGCCGGGCGGCGGTCGAGGCGGCGCGGGCGCACGCCGCGGACGTGGTGCTGCTCGACATCCAGATGCCGGTGCTCGACGGCCTTTCGGCGCTGCCGGAGTTCCGTCGGGCGGTGCCGGAGGCCCGGGTGATCGTCCTGACGACCTTCGGGGAGCGGGAGAACGTGCTGCGGGCGCTCGAGCACGGCAGTGCCGGCTTCCTCCTGAAGGACACGGCGCCCGCGGAGTTGATCCGGGCGGTCAGGGCGGCCGCGGCGGGCGACGCGTATCTGTCGCCGGCGGCGACCCGGCACGTGGTGGAGCGGCTCGCCACGGGCCGGGAGGCCGCCCGTGCCAAGGAGGCCCGGGGGCGGGTCGCGGCGCTGAGCGAGAAGGAGCGCGAGGTGTTGGCGCTCCTCGGGGAGGGACTCTCCAACGCGGACGCGGGGAGACGGCTCCACATGAGCGAGGCCACGGTGAAGACGTACGTGAGCCGGATCCTCGCCAAGCTGGACTGCGAGAACCGGGTGCAGGCGGCGCTGCTGGCACGGGACGCGGGCCTGTAGGGCGCGTGCGTGGAGACACGCGTCCCGGCTTGCCCCGGCGCTTGTCCCGGCGTCTGCCCTGGCGCCTCTACCGGCGCGGGTCCGGGAGGCCGCCCGTGCCCTCCGCGTTGTAGCGGAGCAGATAGGCGGCGAAGCCGGCCAGGTCGTCGGCGGACCAGTCCTTCAGGCGCTCCTGATAGGCCGCGAGCCGGCTCGTCTGCGCCGCGGCCAGGACCTTGGCGCCCGCCTCGGTGGGATGCAGGACCTGCACGCGATGGTCGTCGGGTGCGGGGCGCCGCTCGACGAAGCCGAGCTTCTCCAGGCCCGCGAGCTGGCGGCTGACCGTCGACTTGTCCAGCAGGTAGTGGGCCGCGAGATCGGTCGCGCGGCAGCCGCGCTGCTCCTCGATGTGGGCGAGGAGCGTGTACGAGACGAGCGGCAGTTCGGGGTGGACCCGGGCCGCCGCGGCGCGGGCCCGGCGGGCGAAGGCCGTCAGCTCGCGCTGGATGACGTCCACCGACGCCTCGCGTGGTGGCTGCTGTGCGTCGGCGCCGGTCATGGGGGCTCCCTCGTCGTTCTCGGGCGGCTCGCCCGTCACGCGCTTTCGGTTGTATAGTACAACGGTTCTTTAGTTGTAAAAGCCAACCAAAGCCAGATGGAGGTTCCGGTGACCACAGGACCGAACACCGACAGGGCGGCGTTGCGGCATGTCCTCGGACATCTGCTCACCCCGCTGCTGATGTGCGTCGGCATGGGACTCGCCTACCTCGGCGCCTTCCACGCCCCCGAACCCCACGACCTGCGCGTCGACGTCGTCGGCTCCGGACCCACCGCCCAGGTCCTCGCCCAGACCCTCCACGACAAGGGCGCCGGCGCCCTCGACGTCCGTACCGTCGCCGACCGGGACACCGCGATCACCGCCCTGCGCGAGCAGGACAGCTACGGCGCCTACCTTCCCGGCGCGAAGCCCGAACTGCTCGTCGCCTCGGCCTCCTCCGACACCAGCGCCATGGCCGTCGAGAAGGTCTTCACCAAGGTCGCCGCCGCGCAGGACGCCCCGCTCAAGGTCACCGACGTGGCACCCGTCGCCTCCGGCGACCCCACAGGACAGGGCGTCTTCTTCCTGCTCGTCGCCCTCAGCATCGGCGCATACGCCTCGGTCGCCGTCATCGGAGGAGCCGGAGCCGTCCTCCCCCTGCGGATCAGGGCCCTCCTCGCCGCCGGCATGTCGCTCGTCGTCAGCCTCATTGGCACCCTCTTCGCCGGACCGCTCTTCCACCTGGTCGATCAGGGACTCGGCGGCGTCTGGGCCCTGTCCTGGCTCTACGCGGCCGGCATCCTGTTCGTCGGCGTCGGCCTCCACACCTTCCTGCGCCGCTGGACCACGCTCGGCGTGATGGTGCTCTTCGTCATGCTCAACTTCACCAGCTCCGGCGGCATCTACCGGCCCGAACTCCAGCCCGGCTTCTTCGGAGCCCTCCACGCCTTCTGGAACGGCGCGGGCTTCGTCGAGGGCGTCCGCGCCCACGTGTACTTCGACGGGCACGCACTCGGCGGACACGTCCTCGTCCTCACCCTCTGGCTCCTCGCCGGAATCGCCCTCGTCGCAGCCGCCGGGCTCACCGAGGCCCGCCGCAAGACCGCGAACCACCGGCCCGACCCGGCAACGACCTCCACCGCGACCGAGAAGGCAGCAGAGAAGGAAGCGGAGGAGGAGATCGAGGAGGCGGTCGCGGTCTGAGAGTTGTCCACAGGCGCTGTCCACAGGGGGAGACGGCCCCTCGGACCCGACGGTACGGTCAGGGCCGGATGATGTCGGACATCGCATCGGGGGAGGACAAGGCATGGTCGACACCCAGGCCGTGGTGCCAGGACAGCGCGACAGGGACGCGGCACCGGCCGACGCACGCGTGCCGCACGTGCCGGGGTTCGCGCACCGCGCCGTCACCGGCGCCGGGACCGCACCCAAGGAATGGGCCAAGGAACTCCGCGAGCGGGTCCCACGCTCCGCACACCGCCGGCCGGCCCTCGCCGCCGACCGCCCGGACGCCGTCCGAGCCGTCGAGGAGTCGAGCCGCGACCGTGTCCCCGAGCTCGCGCCGATACGCGTCGGCAGGATGGCGGCCGGCCCGTTCGCCTTCCTCCGCGGATCCGCCGGACTGATGGCCCACGACCTCGCCGACACCCCCGTCACGGGCATAGCCGCCCAACTGTGCGGCGACGCGCACGCCGCCAACTTCGGGCTCTACGGCGATGCCCGCGGCCGGCTCGTCATGGACCTCAACGACTTCGACGAGACCGTCGTCGGCCCCTGGGAATGGGACCTCAAGCGCCTCGCCACCTCCCTGGTGCTCGCGGGCCGGGAAGTGGGCGCGAGTGAGGAGGAATGCCGGGCCGCCGCCTTCGACACCGTCGGCGCCTACCGGCGCACCATGCGGCTGCTCGCCCGGATGCCCGCCCTCGACGCCTGGAACGCGATCGCCGACGAGGAACTCGTCTCGCACACCGACGCCCGCGACCTCCTCGGCACCCTGGAACGGGTCTCCGCCAAGGCCCGCAACAACACCAGCGCCAGATTCGCCGCCCGGTCGACCGAAGCCCTGACCGACGCGGAGGGCGGCGGCCGCAGATTCACGGCCGCACCGCCGGTCCTCCGCAGGATCCCGGACGCCGAGGCCGCCGCGGTCGCCTCCTCCCTCGGCCCCTACCTGGAGACCGTGTCCGAGGACCGGCTGCCGCTGCTCGCGCGGTACGCCGTCCACGACGTGGCCTTCCGGGTCGTCGGCACCGGCAGCGTCGGCACCCGTTCCTACGTCGTCCTGCTCCTCGACCACCGGGGCGAGCCGCTGGTGCTCCAGGTGAAGGAGGCCCGGCCGTCCGCCCTGCTGCCCCACCTGCCGGCCGCGGGCTTCACCGTGCCCGCCCCCGGCCACGAGGGACGGCGCGTCGTGCTCGGACAGAAGAGGATGCAGGTCGTCAGCGACATCCTGCTCGGCTGGACCACGGTCGAGGGGCGCCCCTTCCAGGTGCGCCAGTTCCGCAACCGCAAGGGCAGCGTCGACCCCGCCGCGCTCACCACCGACCAGGTCGACGACTACGGCCGGATGACCGGCGCGCTGCTCGCCCGCGCCCACGCCCACAGCGCCGACCCGCGCCTCATAGCCGGGTACTGCGGGAAGAACGAGGAGCTCGACGACGCCGTCGCCACCTTCGCCGTCTCCTACGCGGACCGCACCACCGCCGACCACGCCGACCTGCTCACGGCCGTCCGCACGGGCCGCATAGCGGCGGAACTGGGCGTCTGACGCGGGCAGCGGCATCAGGGGCCTGCCCGGCGGCCGAACCGGGCTCTGACGACCGCGCGAGAACGGGGTGCCCAGGGGCAAGGGCATGAGAGGGGGCGTATCGCCGCACGCGGCCTCACCCACCAGGCCAGGACCGTCACCGACCGCACCACCGGCACCACGGTCATCCGCTCGGTGGTGGACAACCTCGAAGCCGAGGCCGTGGTCACCCCGCCCGCCAAGACCAGCCGGGGTGGACCGGTCCAAGACCGGACCCACCCGGCGACGAACAACACGCCCCGCGCCCAGGCGACGCGAGGCACCCTCCCCCGCCAGGCCACAAGGCCCGGCGGGCCGGCGTCCGGAGGGACACGCTCACACGGACCGGCACCGGCTGCCCCGCGCAGCCCACCGGCACCAGGACGTGACAACGACCAGCAAACGCACCACGGCCGGTCACCGGCCACGAGGAGCGGCACTGGGCGCGGGCTTCCACCTCCACGCCCACGCCACCCCTCCACGATGGGCGATCCCAGCACCGGACACCATGTCCGGCATGGGATCCTAAGCTGATCAGAGACGCTGGGTGGGACGAGGCGGAACGAGGACTGGGCGGACGTGACCGAGGACCAGGGTGTGAACGAGGGGCCCGGGGACGAGCGCCCCGGCGACGAGCGGCCCGAGGCGCGGCTTGAGCGGGCTGTGCGGGTGGCCGAGCAGGCTCTGATCGAGTTCGAGATCGCCGTCGAGACCTTCCGGGTCGAGGTGGACAACTTCTCGCGACTGCATCACCAGAAGCTCGGTCCCATGTACGCGCGGCTCGACGAGCTCGACGCCCGGATCGCCGAGGCGCGGGCGGCGCGCACCGGTGACCCGGAGGATCTGCGGCGGGCGCAGGAGGCGCGGGCGGCGGTTCTGCCGATGCCGGGCGTGGACGAGCTGTTCCACGACTGGATCGACTCCGACGGCCTCTCCCCCGAGGCGGCGGCCATGCTCACCGACCGGCCGGTGCAGCCGCCGAAGCGCGTCCGCCCCAGCGAGGAGGTGCGCAGGCTCTACCGGGAGCTGGCCCGTAAGGCCCACCCCGATCTGGCCCGCGAGGAGGACGAGCGGAAGCGGCGCGAGGAGTTCATCACGCGGGTGAACGCCGCGTACGCCCGGGGCGACGAGGCGCTGCTTCGCGAGCTGTCCGCGGAATGGGAGGCCGGTCCCGTGCCGGCCGAGGAGCGGCTCAGCGAGAGCGAGGAGCTGTACGCGCGCCTGGAGTGGCTGGCCGAGCGCAAGGACATGCTGTCGGCGCTGGCGCGCGAGCTGGAGGACAGTGCGATCGGCGCGATGCTGCGGATGGCGCCGGACGACCCGGACCGTCTTCTGGAGGAGATCGCGGAGCAGCTGCTCACGCAGGTCTCCGAGCGTGAGAACGAGCTGGCCGGGCTGGTGCAGTAGGTTTTTCCGTGCGCTCGGTTTCCCGCCGGGCGGTACTGACGAGAGAAGGCCGTTCCCATGAATTTCTCCCCGCTGCCCTCGGTGGACGCGGCTTCCGTGCCGGCCGACGGTCTGGTGCTGGACGTCAGGGAGGACGACGAGTGGGCGGCCGGTCATGTCGAGGGTGCGCTGCACGTGCCGATGAGCGACTTCGTGGCTCGCTTCGGTGAGGTGACGGAGGCCGTGGCCGAGCGTGGTCGCGCCTATGTGATGTGCCGGGTGGGTGGCCGTTCGGCGCAGGTCACGCAGTATCTGGTGCAGCAGGGCTTCGACGCGGTGAACGTCGACGGCGGGATGCTCGCCTGGGACGGTGCCGGGCGTCCGATGGTGACGGGGAACGGCAGCCCGGCCTTCGTGCTCTGACGCTCGGCGGCCGTCAGCCCAGGGGGTGGGCGGCCAGCAGGTCGCCCAGGGCTTCTTCGTGGGCGGCGGCGGGGCCGAGGGACAGTTCGAGGTGCTTTGCCCAGGCGTGGTAGCGGTGCAGGGGGTAGTCGGTGTCGGCGCCGAAGCCGCCGTGCAGGTGCTGTGCGGTCTGCACCACGCGCCGTACTCCTTCGGATGCCCAGATCTTCGCGACGGCGATGTCCCCTGCCGCGGGCAGCGGCCCTTCGGTTGCGCCGGAGAGGCGCCAGGCGGCCTGCCAGAGGGTGGCTTCCATGGCGCGCAGGTCGATGTAGCGGTCGGCGGTCTGGACGGCGACGGCCTGGAACGTGGCCACGGGGTGGCCGAACTGTTCCCGTTTCCCGGTGTACTGGCTCGTCATGGTGAGTACTGCTTCGCCGAGGCCGAGGGCGAGCGCGCAGGTGCCGGTGGTGAGGATTCCGCGAAGCCACTCCCAGGCTCCTTCGGCGTCGATGACGTCGGTGCTGTCGAGGCGTACGGAGTCGAGCCGTAGTTCGGCGAGGAGTTCGCCGCTGGTGGAGTACTGCGCGGCGAGGCCGAGGCCTTCGTGTGTGCGGGGGAGCAGGGCGAGGAGCGTGTGTCCTTCGGGGGTGTGCGCGGGTACGGCGATGATGTCGGCGGCGTGGGCCCAGGGGACGGCGGTCTGGAGGCCGTCGAGGATCCAGTCCGTGCCGTCGCGGTGCGCGATGACGGCGCGTTCGGCGGGGTCGTGGCCGGTGCGGCCCTGGGAGGCGGCGGTGAGGACGAGTTCGCCGCGGCCCGTGCGGGGGAGGAGTTCGGCGGCGGTGTGCTCGGGGGCGTACCGCTCGATGGTCATGGCGACGGCGCTGGTCTCCAGGAGGGGGACGCGGGCGAGGACGCGGGCCGATTCGCGCAGGACGAGGCAGAGGGCGACGGGGTCGAGTCCGGCGCCGCCGTGTCGTGGGGACACCACGAGGCTCAGCAGGTCGGCGGTGGCGAGGCGGGACCAGAGGGGCCGGTCCAGGTCCTCGGAGACGGCGCCCGCTGTGAGGGCGGGGCTCGGTACCGCGTCGGGTGTGACGGTCGTGAAGACCGCCTTGGCCGTCTCGACGGCCGCCTGCTGTTCCTCGGTGAAGGTGAAGTCCACTGTCCTGCCCTCCCGTTGCTGCACCCGCATGTCCTGACGGTCCGTCAAGATAGAACAGGTTCTAGTGGAAGGGAATGGCGGCGGCGGTCTCCGGATGCGTCAGCGGTCGAAGTCCAACTCCACGTCGGGCGTGACCGGGTGGGACTGGCAGGCCAGTACGTATCCGGCTTCGGTCTCCTCCGGTTCCAGTGCGAAGTTGCGGTCCATCCGCACCTCTCCGCCGACGAGGAAGGCGCGGCAGGTGCCGCACACTCCGCCCTTGCAGGCGTACGGGGCGTCGGCGCGGGAGCGCAGCACCGTGTCGAGGAGCGTCTCGCCCCGGTCGACCGGCCAGGTGCCGGACCGGCCGTGCAGGGTCGCGGTCAGGGTGGCGTGCGCGGGGGTGTCGGCCGTGGCGACCGCGGCGGGCGCGGAGCCGTCGTCGACGTGGAAGATCTCCTGGTGGATCAGGCCGCGGCCGACTCCGAGGTCGCGCAGTGCCTGCTCGGCGCCCTGTACGAGCCCGAAGGGGCCGCAGAGGAACCAGCCGTCGATCGTGTCGACCGGCAGCAGCGCGGGCAGCAGTTCGGCGAGCCGCTCGCGGTCGAGCCGGCCGGACGGCAGGCCCGCCTGCTGCTCCTCCCGGGAGAGCACGGTGACCAGCTGGAAGCGGTCGGCGTAGCGGTCCTTCAGGTCGGCGACCTCGTCGAGGAACATCGTGGACGCGGCGGTGCGGTCGCTCCGGATGAGGCAGAACCGGGCTTCCGGCTCCTGGGCGAGCAGGGTGGCCGCGATCGACAGGACCGGGGTGATGCCGCTGCCTCCGACGACGGCGGCGAAGTGTCCGGGGCGCGGGGTGAGGGAGAAGCGGCCCATGGGTTCCATGACCTCGACGAGGTCGCCGACGGCCAGTTCCTTGAGCGCGTACGTCGAGAAGGAGCCGCCGTCGACGAGCCGGATGCCGACGCGCAGGACGGGGGGCTCGCCGGCGGGGACGGCGGGGGCGCAGATCGAGTACGTGCGCCGGATCTCCTCGCCCTGTTCGCCCGTGCGGCGCAGGGCGAGGTGCTGGCCGGGGAGGTGCCGGTACGCCTCGTGGAGTTCGGGCGGGACAGCGAAGGTGACGGCCACGGAGTCGTCCGTGAGCCGCTCGACCTCGCTCACGCGGAGCGGATGGAACCCGGCCCGTCCGGTGGCGCCTGAGGACACCATCTACAGCTCCTTGAAGTGGTCGAACGGTTCGCGGCAGGCGGTGCAGCGCCGCAGTGCCTTGCACGCGGTCGAGGAGAAGCGGCTCAGGAGCTCGGTGTCCGTGGAGCCGCAGTGGGGGCAGCGGATCGCCAGGGTGAGCGGCACGGGGCCGCCGGCCGGGCCCTGGGGGCGGGGTGGGGCGACGCCGAACTCGGCGAGTTTGCGGCGGCCTTCCTCGCTGATGTCGTCGGTGGACCAGGCGGGGGCGAGGACCGTGACGACGGAGACGTCGGGCACTCCGTGTTCGTGGAGTGCGCGCTCGATGTCCGAGGACATGGCCTCGACGGCGGGGCAGCCCGTGTACGTCGGGGTGAGGGAGACTTCGACGCGGCCGGGGCCGGTGACCTGGACGCCTCGCAGGACGCCTAGCTCCGCCAGGGTGAGGACGGGCAGCTCGGGGTCGAGGACGGCGCCGGCGATCCGGCTCAGTTCCTCCTCCAGGGCGGTCATGGTCACCATGTCGCCCCCGGGTGGCTGCGGTGCAGGTGCTGCATCTCGGCGATCATCCGGCCGAAGGATTCGGTGTGCAGTCCCTGTCGGCCGGCTCCGGCGGCCCAGGCGCCGGTGCGGGGGCCGGAGGGCACGGTGAGGGTGGCCTTGCCGAGGATGTCGGTCATGGACGCGAGCCAGGCGCTCTCCATGGCCGCGTGGTCCACGTCGAGTCCTTCGACGGGCTGGAACAGTTCGCCCGTGTACCGCCAGAGGGCGTCGCAGGCGCGCTGCATGCGCTCGTGGCTCTCGGTGGTGCCGTCGCCGAGGCGCAGGGTCCAGTGCTCGGCGTGGTCCCGGTGGTAGGCGACCTCCTTGACGGCCTTGGCCGCGAGTCCGGCGAAGGGCCCGTCGCCGGAGGCCAGCCGGCCGTACAGGAGGTGCTGGTAGGTGGAGAAGTAGAGCTGCCGGGCGATGGTGTGGGCGAAGTCGCCGTTGGGCTGTTCGGCCAGCTGGACGTTCCGGAAGGAACGCTCCTCGCGCAGGTAGGCCAGTTCGTCCTCGTCGCCGACGAGGGAGAGCAGGATGCGGGCCTGGCCGAGGAGGTCGAGGGCGATGTTGGCGAGGGCGACCTCCTCCTCCAGGACGGGGGCGGAGCCGGCCCATTCCCCCAGGCGGTGGGAGAGGATGAGGGCGTCGTCGCCGAGGGCGAGGGCGGCGCCGGTGAACGTGGCGGTCTCGTGGGTGTCGGGGGTGCTGCTCACAGGTGCTTCACCCCCTCCGGGATGTCGTAGAACGTCGGGTGGCGGTAGGGCTTGTCCGCGGCCGGTTCGAAGAAGGGGTCCTTCTCGTCCGGCGAGGAGGCGGTGATCTCGGTGGAGGGGACGACCCAGATCGACACGCCTTCGCTCCTGCGGGTGTACAGGTCGCGGGCGTTGCGCAGGGCCATCTCCGCGTCGGGCGCGTGGAGACTGCCCGCGTGGGTGTGGGACAGTCCGCGGCGGGAGCGCACGAACACCTCCCACAGCGGCCAACCGTCGCTCGTCATGCCTGTGCCTCCCCGTGCTTGCCGGTGTGCTGGTGCTTCTTCGCGTGGGCGGCCGCGGCTTCTCTGACCCAGGCGCCGTCCTCGTGGGCCTGGCGCCGCTTGCTGAGCCGCTGGTCGTTGCAGGGGCCGTTGCCCTTGAGGACGTCCCAGAACTCGGTCCAGTCGATGGCGCCGAAGTCGTAGTGCCCGCGCTCCTCGTTCCACCGGAGGTCGGGGTCGGGGAGGGTGAGTCCGAGGGCCTCGGCCTGCGGCACGGCGATGTCGACGAAGCGCTGTCGCAGCTCGTCGTTGGTGTGGCGCTTGATCTTCCAGGCCATCGCCTGGGCGGTGTGGGTCGACTCGTCGTCGGGCGGGCCGAACATCATCAGGGAGGGCCACCACCAGCGGTCCACGGCGTCCTGGGCCATGGCGTGCTGGGCCTCGGTGCCCTGGGAGAGGGCGAGCAGCGCCTCGAAGCCCTGGCGCTGGTGGAAGGACTCCTCCTTGCAGACCCGGACCATCGCGCGGGCGTACGGCCCGTACGAGCAGCGGCAGATCGGGACCTGGTTGGTGATCGCGGCCCCGTCCACCAGCCAGCCGATCGCGCCGACGTCGGCCCAGGTCAGCGTGGGGTAGTTGAAGATCGAGGAGTACTTCTGGCGGCCCGAGTGGAGCTTGTCGAGCAGCTCGTCGCGGCTGGTGCCGAGGGTTTCCGCGGCGCTGTACAGGTAGAGGCCGTGGCCGGCCTCGTCCTGGACCTTGGCCATGAGGATCGCCTTGCGGCGCAGCGAGGGCGCGCGGGTGATCCAGTTCGCCTCGGGCTGCATGCCGATGATTTCGGAGTGGGCGTGCTGCGCGATCTGCCGGACGAGCGAGGCGCGGTAGGCCTCGGGCATCCAGTCGCGCGGCTCGATCCGCTCCTCGGCGGCCACTGCGGCGTCGAACACGGTCTCGTAAGCGGCCTGCTCCGCCGCCACGGCCGCGTCCGACACGCCGGACACGCCCGTGGTCCCTGCCGTATCTGCCGTCACTGCGGTCATCGGACCCCCTACCGACCGATCGTTCGGTTGAATGACTTCAATGGTGAGTCGACGGCCCGTATGGTGTCAACCCTGTGGATAACCGAGTGGGCCGATCGGGATCGGGGCGGGATGGACGCGGACGTCGAAAAGGGCGCGGCTGACGTGAACGACGACCGCCCGGCAGCCCAGGCGGTCCCCGAGGCGATCACCCCGAGCGCGCCCGTCGACGCCCAGGCCCCGGCGCTCGCGGCGGTCCCCACGCCGGGCCCCGCGACCGATCGCACGGCCACCGGGATCATGGCCCTCTCGCTGCCCTACCAGGTCGTTCTCGCCGTGGCGCTCGCCGTCGCCGGAGTGTTCGCCTGTGTGCACCTGACGATGGTGTTCCTGCACGTGGCGCCGTCCAACACGCTGACCAAACGGCACGGCCAGGCCGTCGACGACTGGGTCTATCCCGAGTTCGAACAGAACTGGAAGCTCTTCGCGCCCAATCCGCTCCAGCAGAACATCTCCGTCGAGGTCCGCGCCGAGCTCGCCGCCCCGGACGGCGCCCTGCGCACCACCGGCTGGATCGACCTCACGGCCCAGGACACCGAGGCGATCCGCCACAACGCCATGCCCAGCCACGCCCAGCAGAACGAACTCCGCCGGGCCGTGGACTTCTATCTCAACTCGCACTCCGACGACGACAGCCCCGACGGGCTGCGCGGCCGCCTCTCGGAGGAGTACATGCGCCGGATCGCGATGCACCGCCTCGACGCCCTTCCCGCCCTCGAAGGGCCCGACGGGCGGGCGCTCGACGGCGACGTGCGCCGCGTCCAGCTCCGGGCCGTCACCCGGCCCGTGCCCGCCCCCCGGTGGAGCTCCGAGAAGACCGACACGGCCCCCTCCTACCGCGACCTCCCGTGGTGGCAGGTCACCGAGGCCGACCGGCCCGCAGGCGCCCACCGAAGCCGTACGGAGGCGGCCCGATGACCCCGCCCACACCTGTCTCTTATACACATCTGACGCTGCCGACGAATAGAGAGGGGGAGAGCTCGG
>JOBE01000087.1 GCA_000717735.1 Streptomyces griseoluteus
ACGGCATACGAGATCTAGTACGGTCTCGTGGGCTCGGAGATGTGTATAAGAGACAGGTCCGGGGCCGTGCGGGGTTCACGGGGCGATCTCGATGTGACGCAGATCACTCCATGGGGTCGGGCATCGTCCCGGTGCCGACAGGGCCGGCACCGGGAACCCGGGTCAGTTGCCGGCGGTCTTCTTCTTGCGGAGGAAGAACACCGCGCCGCCGCCGATCACGACGAGCGCGGCGGCGATGCCCGCGATCATCGGGGTGGCGTTGGAGCTGCCGGTCTCGGCGAGATCGCCGCCACCGGTGGTGCCGGTCGAGCCGCCCGTGGTGTCACCGGTGGTGCCGGTGGACGTCGACGGAGAGGTCGAGGGGCTGGGCTCGGTCGAGGGCTCCGTGGTGGGGGTCTCGGACGGCTTCGGGCCGGGGGTGGCCGTCTTGCAGTCCAGGACGCCCTCGAAGGTCTCCTCGAAGCCGTTCGGGCCGGTGATCGTGAACTTGTACGCCTCGTCCTCGGCGAGCGGGACCGGGATGGTCTTGGTCTCGCCCGGGGCGACCGTGTGCGAGGTGCCCTTCAGGTCGAAGGTCCAGGCCTCGTCACCCTCGTTGGAGGCGATGACCTCGAGGCCACCCTTGGCGCAGTCCTTCGCGACCGTGACGGCCGGGACGGCACCCGTCTTCGCCCAGGTGGCGGAGGCCTTGGCGGTGACCGTGGACTCGCTGGAGCCGGCCAGGATCAAGGTCTGCGAGGGGCCGTCGATGGAGACGAAGGCGCGGCCGAGGGAGACCTTGGTGGTGGCCTCGGCGGTCAGCTCGGCGGCGCCGTCGGCGGTGCCGGCCGGGACGTCGAAGAAGACCTCGGTCGAGCCCTTCGGGACCTCGGTGACGGGCTTGCCGTCCTTGCCGACGAGCGTGACGCCCGCCGGGGCGCCCGGGGCGACCGAGACCTTGGCGGTCTCGGCGTTGGTGCCGATGGTGACCGGGCCGATCTTCTCGCCGGCCTTGCCCGCGACGGAGGACGGGGAGACGCTCAGGGAGGCCGTCGGCTCGTCGAGCTGGACGGCCTTCTCGAGCAGGTACTCGGTCAGCTTCTTGGCGTCCTCTTCCTTCGGCGTCGCCTTGACGTCGTCGGAGAGGGTCCAGATCGCGGCCTGGGTGCCGGCCGCGGCCTCCTTCTTGTCGAGGTCGACGCCCAGCTTGGCGCCGAGGGCGTCGGCGGACAGCTTCGGGTAGGCGTTCTCCAGGATCCAGAGGATCTTGCCCGCGTTCCCGTTGTTGTGCAGGGAGGACTCCTCCCAGCCGACTTCCTTGTAGTCGAAGTCGCGCTTCGCCTCGGTGCGGAGGTCGATGCAGTAGGTGAAGAGCGTGCCGCCGCCCTCGACCTCCATCTTGAACAGACCGCCGTCGACCGGCCAGCTGCTGCCGTCCTTCTCGGTGATCTGGACGGCCCCACGGTCCTCGGTCATACCGCCGAGCTTCGCGGTGACGCCACCCATACCCGGCGCGTCATCGGCGAAGGCCGGAACGGCGGTCGCTATCGATCCGGCCGCGACAAGGCCGGAGACCAGGGTCGCGGCGGCAAGGCGGGCAGCGCCTCGCCCACGAAATGAAAACATTGCATTCCCCTCCGGGCGAGCCGCTCCGCGAACTTGGTCGATCCGCGTGGGGGGAGCGCACGCCAGCAGAATTCACAGACCCGATGGGCTCACGTGCCACATGAGTACTCGCGAATCCTAGGGAAGCGGAACCCCCCGGTGCCCTGCCTTGCGGTCAGATAACCATTCCGACTCGGAATCGTTATCACTCAGGGCGAGTTGGTCGACAAATCCCCACAACACAAGGTCAGGAGACGGTTACCAAGCGGTTCGCCTCCTCCGTCGCGGCGGCCGCCGCCGCCTCCGTCCACGGATCGTGCCCGGGGGCGGGACCGAGCGCCGCCCCCTCCCCCACCGCTTCCCGTACCGGCTCCGCCTCCGCCCGCTGCTCCGGCCGCGCCGCCCGCCTGAACGCCGCCGTCCCCCGGCTCAGGTCGTGCCCCACGGCCAGTGCGGCCACGTCCACGAAGGTCTTCCGCTGTCCGTCGCGCTCGTCCTCACGCACCCTCAGGCGGCCGTGCACGACGAGAGGTTCCCCGACGGACACCGACGCCGCCAGGTTGGCACCGAGCGAGCGCCACGCCGACACCGTGTAGAAGCTGGTGTGCCCGTCGGACCAGATCCCCCGCTCGCGGTCCCAGCGGCGCGCGGTCACCGCGAAGCGGAACCTGGCCACCCCGCCCGTCGCCGTGTCCCGGTACTCCACCGCCGTCGCCACGTTGCCGACGAGCGTCACGGTCGTCTCGTTCATGGTCCCCGTCCCCCACCCTGCGTTCACTCCGCTGCCGTTCTTCTGTCGACACCCATCCTCGGGCCGTACGGAGGATTCCGCCGGGGCCTGTGGACGACGGAACGGATGGGGACAACTCCCCCACCCCGGAGGGTGAACCGGAGGGAGTGCCGCGAGCTTCCAGGGTGTATCGCGGCTACCTCCCCCGTACCCCCGCCCGAGTCGCACCCAGCCGGCTCGTACCGGAGCGGAGGCCGCCGACGATCCGGGCCGAGGCGCGCGCACCCGCCACCGTCGCGTACTGCTCGCGCACCTCCCGGTAGCGCATCAGTTCCGCCGCCACCGGGTCGAGCACCCTGGCCCTGCCGCAGGCCGCCGCCGCCTCCCGCAGGCGCCGCTCGGCCTCCTGCCCGTACCGGCGCGCCGGGCCCTTCACGGCTCCCTCGCAGGCCCATTCGACGAGCGGTCCGCCGACGATGCCGCCGAGCATCACGAGGACCGGCGGCAGCAGCCCCGGCTCCACGACGCCGACGATCTGGCCCACCAGCCACACCGCGCCGAAGATCTGCAGAAACGTCATCACCACCTGCGCGAGGACGGCGGCGGGCCACCAGGCGGGCCGCGGTGGGCGGGCCGCCGGGTCGCCGATGGTGACCGTCAGCTCGTCCAGCGCCTCGGGCAGCCCCTCCGCCCCACGGGTCGCCGCCTCGCGCACCGCCTGCGCCCAGGGCGCGGGGAGCCCGCGCGAGGCCTCGTCGGCGACGGCCCGTACCGCCTGCTCCACGCGCTGGCGTGCCGTCAGTTCCTCCTCGACGGGGGAGGTCAGACGCGGGTCGGTGGAGCCGTGGGCGCGCAGCCGCTCGTACCAGCGGTAGAGCCGTAGCCAGGGGGTGCCGCAGGCGCGGATGGCGCCGCGGCGCCAGACCCGCTCGGCGGCCTCGCCGGCAGCCTGGGCGCCGACGGCGGCCGCGAGCCGGTCCGTGAAGGCGTCCCTGGCGCGCTCGTCGAGGCCGGGCCTTCCGTCGGCGAGGTAGGCGGGGCGCAGCCGGGCCGCTGCGGCGTCCACGTCGGCGGCGAGCCGACGCTCCGGGGCGGTGCGCTCCTGGACGAACCCGGCGACCATCTCGCGCAGTTCGGATACGCCTTCGCCGGTCAGCGCGGAGACGGAGAGGACGGTGGCACCGGGTTCGCCGTGCTCGCCGAGGGCCATGCCGTCCTCGTCGAGGAGCCGGCGCAGGTCGTCGAGGACGAGGTCGGCGGCCTCGGTGCCGAGCCGGTCGATCTGGTTGAGGACGACGAAGGTGACCTCGGCGTGCCCGGCGAGGGGCCGGAGGTAGCGCTCGTGGAGGGCTGCGTCCGCGTACTTCTCCGGGTCGACGACCCAGATGACGGCGTCCACGAGCCCGAGGACCCGGTCGACCTGGTCGCGGTGGGCGGTGACCGCCGAGTCGTGGTCGGGCAGGTCGATGAGGACGAGCCCCTGGAGTTCGGTGTCGGCCGCGCCGCCCGCGAGGGGCCTGCGGCGCAGCCGGCTGGGGACGGCGAGCCGGTCGAGCAGTCCGGCGGCGCCCTCGGACCAACTGAGCGCGATGGGCGCGGAGGTGGTGGGGCGGCGCAGGCCGGTCTCCGACACGGGTACGCCGGCGAGGGCGTTGAAGAGCGTGGACTTGCCGCTGCCGGTGGCGCCGGCGATGGCGATCACGGTGTGCCGGGAGGAGAGCCGCTGCCGGGCGGCGGCCTCGTCGAGGACGCGCCCGGCCTCGGCGAGGGCCTCGCTCTCGACCCGCGTACGGGAGAGCCCGACGAGTTCGTGGAGCGCGTCGAGGCGGGTACGGAGGGGGCCGCCGTAACTCCCGCCGAGGGGCGGCAGGGTGTCCTCCTCGGGCAGGTCGCCGCCGCCGGGGCGCACGTCACCGCCGACCGCGACCGTGGCGGCGGCCCGCTCGCTCGCGCGCCGGGCGATCAGCCCGTCGTCCCAGCGCTCGCGGTCACGGTCGGGGTTCTGGTGGTCGAGGGCACGGTCGCGGTCATGGTCACGGCCATCCGCCACGTCACTTCTCCTTCTGCAGTACGGAGAGCGCGGCGATGAGCTCCGCCTGCGGCTCGGGGGTCACGTCGAGCGCTTCGAGGGGCGCGAGGCGCCGGTCGCGTTCGGCGTGCAGGACACGGTCGACGTACGAGAGGACCAGTTCGCCGCCCTTGTCGCGCAGGCGCAGGGCGGCCTGGGCGCCGAGGAGTTCGGCGAGGCGTTCGCCCGCTGCCCGGGTGCGCCGGCCGCCGAGGAGGGCGGCGGCGAGGAGGGCGGCGACGGTGTCGGCCTCGGGGGCGGCCGTACGGGAGGTGGAGGGGCGCTCGACCCCGCGCACCTCTTCCTCCGCCAGTTCTTCGAGCACGCGGCGCCAGCGTCGCACCTCCACGCCGATCCGCTCGCCCGTGTCGCGGTCGCCGCCGGTCCGCAGGGGACCCAGGGCGTCGGCGGCGGGTTCGCGGCGCCAGGCGTCGCGGACGCGTTCCTCGGCTGCGGAGACCGCGCAGTGGAGGAGGGCGGCGAGGGATTCGGTGAGGGCGTCGAGGAGTTCGTCGGCGGTGCTGTCGCGGGGGTAGCCGCGCCAGCGGGTACGGGCGTCGCCGGCGAGCACGGCTCCGCGGCCGAGCTGCTCGCGCACCCGCTTGCCCTGCTCGCCGTACGCGGTCTCGACGGCGCCGCCGAGGCGGCCGGCGGCGGCGTACTGCGCGGCGACCGCGGCGGCCAGCTCGGGGAGCCGGGCGTCGAGGGAGTCGATCACGCCGGTGGCGGTCCGGTCGGCGGCCTGCTGCCGGGCGGCCGGGTCCTCGGCGCGGTGGGCGAGCCAGCCGCGGAGCGCGGCGACGGCGCTGTCGGGCAGCAGCCCGCTGCCGCCGTCGGCGGATTCGGGCAGTTCGGGGACGGTGAAGCGGGGCACGTCGCCGAGGCCTGCCTTGTCGAGGAGGGCCTCGAACTGCCGGGAGACCTCGCCGATGACCTGGTGGGGGACGCGGTCGAGGACGGTGACGAGGGTGGCGTCGTACTCCTTGGCGGTACGGAGCAGATGCCAGGGCACGGCATCGGCGTAGCGGGAGGCGGTGGTGACCATCACCCAGATGTCGGCGGCGCAGATCAACTCGGCGGCGAGGAGCCGGTTCTCGACGACGAGCGAGTCGATGTCGGGCGCGTCGAGGAGGGCGAGCCCCCGGGGCACGGACGCGGCCGTCTCGACGCGCAGGGCGTTCTCCTCGGGGGTCGCCTCGTCGGCGGGGTGGTCCTCGTCGGCCTGGGGCAGCCAGACGCGGGTGAGCTGCGGGAGGACCCGCATCCCGGCGAACCAGTGGTGGTCCTCGGGGTGGCAGACGAGCACGGGCGTCCGGGTGGTGGGGCGGAGCACGCCAGACTCGCTGACGCGCCGCCCGACCAGGGAGTTGACGAGCGTGGACTTGCCGGCTCCGGTGGAGCCGCCGACGACGGCGAGGAGCGGGGCGTCGGGATCTTTCAGGCGTGGCACCAGGTAGTCGTCGAGCTGGGCGAGCAGCTCGGCCCTGGTCTGCCGGGCGCGTGGTGTGTCGGGGAGGGGCAGGGGGAGACGCACGGCGGCGACACGGTCGCGCAGGGCGGAGAGTGCGTCGATCAGCTGAGGCCGTTCGTCCAAGGTCACCACATGCGAAGAATGCCCAATTTATGAGTGTTTTTGAAGCCTATTAGGGCTCTGCGCGCCGAAGAGAACGGCGGTGGCCGGAACCTCAGGCATAACGAGTGCACAACACCCGCCCCGAGTGGCGCGAAAAGCGCTGCGCGAATCGCACCTGCCTGCGATTATCGTTCCGCTTCACCGAACCTCCACATCGTGCCACGCAGGTGAAGCAACCGGGCCAAGGCGATCGGAGCCCTATCCTTGTCCCGGCAGGCCACACCCCACCCACAAGGGGCTCCTGGCCACACGGCCACCACCCGGCCCCCGTAGCTCAGTGGATAGAGCAGGTGCCTTCTAAGCACTTGGCCGCAGGTTCGAGTCCTGCCGGGGGCACAAACAGCCTCTCACCTGCGAAAACAGGTGGGAGGCTCTTTCATGTCTGGTTAGCACTGGGGATATGGACCAAGTGCCTAGCCGACTTCTACTCTTGGGCATGGCCAATACCAAGCCGTACGATCTCGCCCCTCTCGCCTCCTCCTGGGTCCGTTCACTCCGCGCCCGCAACCTCGCCGCGAACACCCAGCGCGTCTACAGCCGCGCCGCCGACGGCCTCCGGGACTACCTGCTCACCTACGTCCCGGCACAGGGCGACGAGGACGCCCGGCCAGCCCCGACCACACTGGAAGGGGACCGCGGCGTCCACCGCGAGCACATCGAGGGGTACATCGAGCACCTCCTCGCGAACACCTCCCCCGCGACCGCGCACCAGCACTTCCGCTCACTGAAGACGTTTTTCAACTGGTGCGTGGACGAGGAGGAGATGGACCGGTCCCCCATGCGCACGATGAAGCCACCCCGACTGCCCGAGGTCGAGGTGCCGATCATCCCCAACGACGCGCTGGAGAAGTTGCTCAAGGTCTGCAAGGGCACCACGTTCCAGGCGCGCCGGGACACGGCGATCATCATGATGTTCCTCGACACCGGGGCCCGGCTCACCGAGCTGACCGAGCGCAAGCAGGTGGCTCTGGACCTCGACCTCATGGTGCTGCACGTCCTGGGCAAGGGGAGTCGCGAGCGGCCGGCACCTTTCGGCCGGGCGACCGCTGTGGCGATGGACCGCTATCTCCGCGCGGCTGCGAAGCATCTGGGGCGCGCGCTGGAGCCTGGCGACCCGTTGTGGTTCGGGGTGAAGATGAAGTCGGCGATGACGATCTGGGGGGTGGGGACGATGATCGAGCGCCGATGCAAGGAGGCTGGGATCCCGCACATCCACCCGCACCAGTTCCGGCACACGTTCGCCCACCTGTGGAAGGTGAACGGGGGAAACGAGGACGCGTTGATGCGGATCATGGGGTGGCGGTCCCGGCAGATGCTCAGCCGATACGGTTCATCCGCCGGCGAGGAGCGGGCGCGCCGGGAGCACAGAGACCTGAGCCCCGGCGACCGGCTGAATGGGGGTAAGCCGGGCCGGGGCGGTCAGGGGTAGCGCCGTTCAGTACGGGTCGCTCTCCGGGTGGGGAGCGGCCCTGTGTTCTGCCTGATGCTGATCGCAGGTGCCGCGGCGATGCCACCGATCGGTGTCGACAGCCTCCTGGAAGAGTTCCTCCAGGCCGGCGGCGATGCGCTCGGGCGGTTGAGTGAAGTCGATGCCGAGCGTGAAGCTCGACGCCGTGTCTCTCACCGCGACGGGCGCCTCACCATGCAGGTCGACGGATTCGACTCGCACTCGCACTCGCGGTCCCTCAGTCATCCGACCCCCAATCTCCGTGCGACTGGGCATGCATATGCCGTACGCACGTTCGAACTGCACGAGGTCAGGTCACTCTACGCTCACGCGCACACCTATGGGGTCACCTAATGCGGTGAAGATGAAACATTCCTGCAATAAGGCAAGGATGTTCGAACTCAGTCTCGGCTCTCGCGTTCGGCGCGCTCCAGGAACGCCCGCGTCGCGGGCATGTCCTTGCCGGGCCTGCCGGGATCGTGCGCCACACGGACGACGACATCGTCGTCGCCGGGCGAGGTGTCGAACGGGTCGTCCACGACGATGCCGACGTACTGCTGCATCGCGGCGGCCTGCACCTCAGACAGCGGACGCCCCAGGCCGGCGGCGATGGCGCCCAGCACTTCCGGGGTGATCTTGATCTGGTGCCCTTGTACGAGGTTGCCCGCCGTGCTCTTGCTGATGGTTGTCCCGCTCGCGGGGTCCACGGCTCGCTGGGCGAAAGCCCGGACCGTGAGCGGCCGACCCTCGCCCACGTGCTCCTGCACGAGGCGCGTCAGCGCGTCAGCCTGATCCGGCATAAGAAGCCCTTTCCTTGCCATGTGTCCACGCTGTCCCCGTAGGAACAGACGAAACATCCTGATAGGGCGGCACTAAGGCAACCCTTCCCTGTGGACACTCATTGTCCACGACCTTGGACAGAATCGGCTACGCGGGGTCCAGAGAATGGCGTGTTGTTTGCCAAATCCCCACACCGTCATGTCCACGTTCCTGGACAAGCTCTGTCCTATGTGTGAGAGTGGAGGCGTCCAGAAACGTGGACAGAGGGACGGAGAACCGTGGCCAAGCGCTACCGACTGCACGCCGGTGACCTGCTCCGAAGGCTGCTCGACAGCCCGAAGGACGGCGAGCCGGGGAGCGTGCGCGAGCTGGCAGCACACGCCGGACTGAGCAAGAGCAAGGTGCAGGCCCTCGTAGACGAGGATCGGCCCACCGTCTCGGGCGAGGAAGCGAAACGAGTGGCCCGGGCCTACGACCTAGTGCCACGCGCCCTGTTCCATCCTCTGTCCACATCCATGGACATGGACGCTGACCCGATAACCCGAAAGGAGACACCCGGTGAACTCGGACATGACCCCCGCCGAGCGCTCGCTGAGGGCGACCCTCGCCTCGCAGATCAGCTGGGCGAACACACTCGACCCGCAGTCGAGGACGGCGAAGGCCCGAGCCGCGGCAGCCGGCCGCTTTGAAAAGCAGGCCCGCGAGATGCACCCCCGCGCCACGGACGAGCAGATCGCCCGCGTCGCCGCTCAGCTCCGCTCGGCCCACGCGACCCGCATGGCGCTCGCCTCCGCAAAGGCGCGACGGGTCAAGGCCGGCCTGAAGGCCGCCTGACCGCATGAAAACGGGGCCGTCCGGACCCTGGCCGGTCCGCAACAGCCCCTCCGGAATCCCTCAAGACCAACGAATCGAGGAACCCGTGAGCATCACCCTACCCACCAACTTCCCCACCGGGGACCGGCGCACCATCCGCGTCGTGTTCACCCCGACGCCGAAGCGCACCCCCGGCGGTGCCGCATGAACGCCCGCGAGGAGCGGCTGTTGACGCCGCAGACGATCGCCGCTGTCGACCAGTGGCTTGACGACGCGGACGTGTTCGCCAAGGGGTACTGGCAGTACGTAGATGGGCAGCTGGTCACGGTTGGCCTGAGGATCGGCCAGGACTGGACCAAGGTCGTCGCGTTCTTCGGTGACACGGTCGTCCGCCACGAGGACGGGTCGCACACGGTGCTGTCGGCGAAGGACGCGGCGGAGCTGGCCCGTCTGCGCCAGGAGCGGCACGAGACGAACGAGGCCCTGTCCGACGCGGCCGTACAGCTGCGGGCCCAGCGGGACCGGATCGCCGGGCTGGAGGCCGCCGCCGAGAAGGTCGCCAGGTTCTGCGCCAAGCGCGCGGAGTACGTCCGCAACGCGCGGGACTACCACCCGGGCGGCGACGCGGACTACTGGCGCTGGAACGGCCACGCCGAGGCTCGCCGTCAGCTGTCGCAGCTCCTCGGCCTGCCGGTCGCCTGGCCCGCCGAGGACGCGACCGAGGGCGAGTTGTCCGAGCAGCGGCACCTCGTCGACCCGCTCGACCACGCCTTCGAGGCCCTCGCCCCGCGCGGCCTGCCCACTGTGCCGCAGCAGCTGGACCGGAGGGCGACGTGAGCACCGCTGTCGTCGCCGTCGACGAGGAGGCACGTCTCCGCCTCCTCCGGTGGGCCGCCAGCCAGTGGAAGGGCGAGTGGACCACCCGTCGCGCAACACACCTGTACCAGGCCCGTTTCGGCCCCGGGGACTGGCGGCGCAAGGCCCGCGGCGACCTCGATCGACTTGCCCAGCAGGACCTCCTCGTCGAGCACGGCCCCGAGAACCACCGGTACTTCACCTTCAACACCTGGAGCAACCTGTGATCGCCACCGGAAGCGACGACATTGGCGCCGCGCTCGCCGAACGCGTCGGCGGACTCATCGTCGACGCGGCGAACAACGCCCCGCGGTCGCTGCAGAAGCGCATCGGCCCGTCCGAGGTCGGTGACCCGTGCGAGCGGAAGCTGACGTACAAGGTCCTCGACTGGCCCGAGACCGCCACCGGGGGCGACCCGATCGCGTCCGTCCTCGGCACCGGGTTCCACGCGTGGATGGAGGAGGCGTTCGCCGCACGGCAGACCGCCCTCGCCGACGGGCGGCCCCGGTACAAGGTCGAGGAGCGGATCACCGTCCGCGACAGCCCCATCGAGACGGCCAAGCTCACCGGCAGCTCGGACCTGTACGACCGGGCCACCGGGACCGTCTTCGACTGGAAGCTCGTCGGCGTATCCACGATGGACAACTACCGGCGCAAGGGCCCCGGGCCGCAGTACCGCATCCAGGCCCACCTGTACGGCCTCGGCCAGGAGAACGCCGGCGAGACCCCGCAGCGTGTCGCCATCGTCTTCGTCGGCCGCTACCACGAACTCCGCGTCCACGTCTGGACCGAGCCCTACCAGCGGCAGATCGCCCTCGACGCGCTGGAACGCCTGGACCGCATCCGCGACCACGTCACCGCGCCCAGTGCGGGCCTCGCCAACTACGACCACACCTGGTGGTCCCAGATCCCCACGAGCGAGCAGGCCAAGTGCCGCTTCTGCCCGTGGCTCACCCCGGGGTCGACCGACTTCACCGTCGGCTGTCCCGGCATCACCACCAGCCGCCCCGGCGCATCCCTCGAAGCACTCATTGCCTGACCACCAGCACAGGAGTACACCGTGACCACACCCCCGCAGTCGCACCAGGCACCGAACGCCGACGACTTCCTCATGGGCGGAGGCGGCGCCCCCACCGCCAAGTTCCCCACCCCGGGAACCGTCGTGAGCGGACGCATCACGCAGAAGCCCACCGTCGAGCAGCAGCGTGACATCAAGACCGGCGACGCCAAGTTCTGGTCCGACGGCAACCCGATGATGCAGCTCGTCGTCACCGTCCAGACGGACCTCCGCGACCCGTCCATCGACGAGGACGACGGCCGGCGCCGCCTCTTCGTCAAGGGCGTCATGAAGAACGCCATCGCCGACGCCGTCCGCAACGCTGGTGCCCGCGGCCTCGAGGTCGGCGGCACCCTCGCCGTCACCTACACCCACGACGGGATCGCCAAGGAGCGGGGCATGTCCCCGCCGAAGCAGTACACCGCGACGTACACCGCCGCCGCGCAGGCCGCGCTCCACACCCCCGACCCGGGGACGGCGGTCCCTCCTACGACACCGCAGCCCTACATGCCCGCATCTGGCACGCCAGCGCCCGCTGCGACGGGAGTTGCAGCGGGTTCCCACGGCCTTAACCCGCAGCAGTACGCGGCCGCGCAGCAGAACCCCGCGACGCAGGCCCTCCTCCAGCAGCAGCAGGCGCAGGCCGCCAGCGCCGCCGCGCCGCCCCCGTTCTAGTCCCACCCCCAGCACCGTCCGGGGCTGCGCGCCCCTCCCCCAGCTCCGCAGCCCCGGACGGGCCAACCGCCTCGGCCCCATGGCGTGACGCCGCCGGATCGACTCCGGCCCAAGGCACTGAACCAGACCCGCACGAAGAACAAGGAGCCCACGTTGAGCGACACCATGACCCGCGAGACACCGGTCGACGGTGCTCTGTGGCTCGTGCGTCACGGGTTCGCGGTATTCCCCGTGGACCACCCCGGGCTCGCACAGTGCGCGGGCATCGGCCTCGGCCACGACCCGGCCACCTGCACCGACCGCGGCAAGCACCCCAGCGTTGCGTTCACCCGCGGCTACACCCTCGACGAGCAGCAGGTCCAGCGCGACATCGGCAAGCAGCTGCGCAACGTTGGCGTCGCCATCGGCGCCAGCCCCGGCCCCCTCGGACAGCAGCTCCTCGTCATCGACAGCGACCGCCCCGGCGCCATCGAGGACGCCGCGCGAAAGCTCGGGCACGAGCACACCACAACGATGCGGGTCACCACCGCCAAGGGCTACCACGACTACTACTGGGCGCCCCCCGGAATGAAGGTCGGCAACGGACTCGGCTCCCTCAAGGGCGTCTTCGACGGAGACGTCCGCGGCTCCCGCGGCTACGTCATCGGCCCCGGATCCGTCCACGCCAGCGGCATCGTCTACGAACTCGCCAACCCCGAGCAGCCCCCGGTCGACGCGCCCGAGTGGCTCCTCACCGCGCTAACGACGAAGCCCGCAGCCGCCCCCGCGCCCACCGTCGGCCCGACCGTGCCCATCTCCACCGACCGGCTGGACCGCTACACCCGCCGCGTCGTCGACGACGAATGCCAGGCCATCGCCCGCGCCGCCGATGGGGAGCAGAACAACCAGATCAACACCTCCTCGTTCAACCTCGGCACCCTCGTCGGCGCCGGGGCGCTCACCGAGGGCGAGGCCCGTGAGCACCTCCTCGCCGCAGCCCGCGCCGGCGGACACCCCGAGGGCCGCGCAATCGGAACCATCCACTCCGGGCTCACCGCAGGCATCGCCCACCCGCGCAACCCGTGGCCCCCAGTGGCGCGGGAGCGGCACAGCGACTTCAGCACGCTGGTCCCCCGGCAGCCCTCCGCGCCTGCGCCGGCCGTGGCATGGGTCGCCCCGGTGGAGACCGTCGTACCGCTGCCCTCCCCGATGCCCGCGCGCGAGTGGGACGACATCGGCAACGCGCAGCGTGTCGTCGACCGGTTCGGCACCGAGGTGCGCTGGATCTCCGACACCGAGCAGTGGGCCACCTACAACGGGGGACGCTGGTCCTTCAAGGGCGCCAACACCGCTGTGTGGACCCGCGTCATCGCAACGATCGATTCGCTTACCGACGAGGCCGCGAACTACAGCAACGAACCTCCCGTGTTCGAGGCTGGCAGTAAGCCGACGAAGGAAGAGCAGCTGTCCGAGCTGGAGAAGTTCCAGCGGTGGGCCAGGCAGCAACGCATGCGCCCGAAGCTGGCCGCGGCCCGCGAAGTCCTCCAGGCCCACCCGGCGCTGCACGTCCACATGGACCACTTCGACCGGCCCGAAATGCTCCTCAACGTGGCCAACGGCGTCGTCGACCTGACAACCGGCGAACTCCGGCCGCACGACCGCGGCCTGTACCTGATGCAGCAGTCTCCCATCGCCTTCGACCCGGCGGCCCGCGCCCCGATGTGGATGGACTTCCTCGCCTCGGTCATGCCCGACGAGGAGCGGCAGGCGTACCTCGCCCGCGTCGTCGGCTACACCCTGACCGGGTCGACGCAGGAGCAGGCCATGTTCATCCACCACGGTGACGGCCAGAACGGCAAGGGCGTGTTCATGCGCGTCCTCATGGAACTCCTCGGGGACTACGCACAGTCCGTGCCGCGCAGCACCCTCCTTGCGAAGCAGAGCGAAGGGATCCCCAACGACGTCGCCCGCATGGTCGGCAAGCGGCTCCTCGCCACCACGGAAACGTCCGCCGGGAAGCGCCTCGACGACGAGCTGGTCAAGCAGCTCACCGGCGAGGACACGATGAGCGCACGGTTCATGCGCGCCGAGTACTTCGACTTCCGTCCCGTCGGAAAGATCCATCTGGCGACGAACTACCTGCCCAACGTCGGCGGCGGTCACGGCATCGCCCGCCGGTTGCAGGACATCGGATGGGACGTGACGGTCCCCCCGGGCAAGCGGGTCCCGAAGCTCGACGAGAAGATCATGGCGCGGGAGGCTGCAGGCGTCCTCAACTGGGCCATCGCCGGGTGCATCGAGTGGCAGAAGCGTGGCCTCGACGTACCGGACGCTGTGCGCGAGAAGACCCGCGAGCACCTGGCCGGCTCCGACTCGCTATCCATCTGGCTCGACGAGGAGACCGTCGAAGTTGAGGACGCGGTCACCGAGACACAGCAGCTGTTCTCGAACTACGCCCTGTGGTGCGAGGGCGCCCGTACCCGGCCGATGACGATGACCGCGTTCAAGCTGGCGCTGAAGGAGCGCGGCATCGAATCGGGGAAGCACCCCCGCAGTCGGCGCAGCGTCGTCTTCGGCCGTCAGCTCGCCCCGTTCGACGGGGTGGCCAGCGCCCCGGGGCGGGGGTGGTGACGGTGACCTTCTGCGAAGGGGTTGCGAAGGGGTTTGCGAAGGGGTCTGCGAAGGACTTGACCTGCAATGCGAAGGGGTCGAAGGGGTTTGTAGGGAGTAACGCATACAAGCAACACCTTCTCAGCGCTTTCCCTTATGGCTACCGAATCTTGCAGAACCCCTTCGACTCCTTCGAAGCCCTGGTCAGCCCCTTCGCGAAGCCCTTCGCAGACCCCTTCGCAACCCCTTCGCACATGGCCGGCGGCCCGCGATGACCAACCCTGGGATCGCCGCGAAGATCGCTGCCAGCGCAGACCACGCGAAGCCTGGTACCTGTCCCCGCTGCGGCAAGCCGGTACTCCGCGCCCGCGCCGGCCGCATCGCCGCCCTCGACGTCGTCGCTGACCCGCAGCCGCTCGACCTGAACGGCGAGATCCTCGCTCGCCTCGACGGGCGCCTCACCTGGCGGCTCATCACCACCGCGCTCGGCATCCAGCGCATTGCCTGGCGCAGCCCCACCGTCCCGACCAGCGACCTCGTCATCGCCGACCACACCTGCCCGCCCCAGCCCATCCAGGAGGCCCTGCTGTGAACCCCATCCCCCGCGCCTTCACCCTGGCGCTCCCCCCGGGGCTGAAGCTCCTCAACGCGAACCAGCGCGTGCACCACCGCGTCCGGTCCGAGGCCACCAGCCGGATCCGCGCCGCCGCGATGAACGCCTGCTCCGAAGACCCCACCATGCGCGCCGCCCTCGTCACCGCCGGCGCCGACCCGCTGCTCCGCCACGCGTACATCCTCGGAGTGCTCCACCCTCCGTCGCGGCGCCGCGCCGACCCCGCGAACTGGTACCCGTCCTTCAAGGCCGCCGTCGACGGGATCGTCGACGCCGGGGTCCTCGAGGACGACGACCACACCCGGCTCGTCGGCCCGGACATGCGCATCGGCCACGTCACCCCCGGCGGGCAGCTCGTCCTTCACATCCAGGAGCTCACCGCGGAGCAGCACTCCATGTTCCAGTGGGCCGGACAGGCGGCCGCATCATGACCCTCACCTTCACCGACATCTTCTGCGGCGCCGGCGGCTCCTCCTCCGGGCTCGTCGCCGCCGGGTACGAGCTGAAGCTCGCCGCGAACCACTGGCAGCGCGCCATCGAGACCCACGCCGCGAACCACCCCAAGGCCGACCACCTCTGCGCCGACGTCAACAACTACGACATGCGGCGCCTGCCCCGCACCGACATCCTGTGGGCCTCCCCGATCTGCACCGAGATCAGCCCGGCCGGCGGCCGCAAGCGCACCAAGGGCCAGATGTCCCTCCTCGACCACGGCTCCGTCCCGGACGCCGCATGGGAGCGCACGAGGGCGACCGCCTACGACGTCATCCGGGCGACCGAGGTCCACCGGTACAAGGCCGTGCTCTGCGAGAACGTCGTCGAGTTCGCCGTCGACTGGGAGCTGTTCGCCTGGTGGCGCACGGGCATGGAGATGCTCGGCTACAACTCCCAGGTCCTGTCCGCCTCCTCAGCGCACATCGGCGGCCACGACAACGCCCACGCCCCACAGTGGCGCGACCGCATCTACATCGTCTTCACCCGCAAGGGCATCCCCCTGCCGAACATCCAGCCCCGCCCCACGGCCTGGTGCCCGACGTGCGGCTCGGACGTCCACGCCGTCCAGTCGTGGCGCAACGGCCGCACGATCGGGAAGTACAAGCAGCAGTACGACTACCGCTGCCCGAACACCCGCTGCCGCCACGCCCTCGTCGAGCCGTACATCCGCCCCGCCGCCGACATCATCGACTGGACCAACACCGGCTCCCGCATCGGCGACCGGGCCCGGCCGCTCGCCGAGGCCACAATGCGCCGCATCCGCAAGGGCCTCGAGCAGTACCCCGAGACGCGCACCGTCCTCACGGTCAACCACTCCGGGCACGACGGGCGTGCCTTCCCCGCGGACGGGGCCCCGCTGCCGTCCCGCACCGTGAAGATCGGGGAAGGGCTCCTCGTGCCGTCTGGCGGCACATGGAACACTGAGCCCACCCACACCGGGCAGCCGATGCGGACCCGCATGGCCAACCCGAAGGGCTTCGAGGCCCTGGTCGCCTCGCCGTTCGTCGTCGAGTACCGGCGCAACGGCGGCGCCGAGAGCGTCCGCCAGCCCCTGGCCACCGTCACCGCCGGCGGCAACCACCACGGCCTCGTGATCCCGTACCGCAACGCGGCGCCGAAGACCACGGCCGAGCCCATGCTCACCCTCGCGACGAAGGACTCCGCCGGGCTGCTCTCCCCGGCGCCCGCGGTCGAGGACTGCTACTTCCGCATGGTGCAGCCGCGCGAGCAGCTCCTCGCGCAGCGGTTCCCCAGCGACTACATCGTCCTCGGCAACAAGGGCGAGCAGACCATGCAGGCCGGGAACGCCGTCTCCTGCAACGTCGCCCAGTGGGTCGGCGAACGCGTCAAGGAGGCCCTCGCGTGACCACGAAAGCGCTCTGCTCCTCCAACCCGGAGCTGTGGTTCTCCACCAAGAACGCCGACAAGGCGAAGGCCGTTCAGATCTGCCGCGCCTGCCCCCTCCAGGATGAGTGCGCCCAGTACGCCACCGACAACAGGATCCGTTTCGGCACCTGGGGCGGGCTCACCGAAGCTGCCCGGCGCGGCCGCAAGCCGCGGCTGCCGAAGCCGCCCGCGGTCTGCGGAACGCAGCTCGCCTTCTGGCGCCACCGCAGCAAGCGCGAGACGTGCAACACCTGCGAGGCCTGGCACGCCGCGAGCGTCGAGGCCGACCGTCGCCGACGCCTGGAGAACGAGCATGCCAAGGGCGGCACGAAAACCGGCTACCAGCTGCACATGCGCCTCAAGGAGCAGCCCTGCGAGCCCTGCCGAGAGGTCAACCGCGTCGCCTGCGAGCGCGCCCGCCAGCGTCGCGCCGCCGCGAGGAGCGTCGCGTGAGACCCGCCTGCCTCGACGACGCCGGGCAGCGCTGCCTGTGGGACGACGACGTCGCCGACTGTCCGTGCATGGACCCCGAGCAGCCCGACCCCGAGCCCCGCCGGATCGAGAACGTTCCGACCCGCGGGCTCCTGTGAACCCTGCCCGTCTCCGGGTCGGCCCCGTGGCGGCCCGGCCCCAACACCAGGAGCAGTACATGCCCTTCGAGTACCGCGACGCCGACGGCTACGGCGTCACCGTCGAACCCACCCCCACCAGGACCGGCCCCGGTCTCTCCTTCGAGGTCAACGTCGGCACCGGCTTCGAAGTCCCGCTGGACCGCGTTGAGGAGTTCGTGGCCGGGATCCGGGACGCCGCCCGTCAGGCCAGCGGACAGCAGCCGGACGCCACGCACAGCTGCAGCAACTGCGACGGCATCGATCCCGACACCTGCCTGACGAACCCCGAGCGCGCGGCCGCCGACCCGGACCCGACCGACACCCAGCCGACCGTCGACCGCGCCGCCGTCCTCCGCGAAGCCGCCGACGCCTTCCGAGCCGACGCCGCCGAGACCGCCCGAACCGCCCGCAAAAGCTACGACCCCGACATGGCCCGTGTCGCCAAGCAGCTCCACGCCGTAGCCGCCCGCCTCGACCACATGGCCGACGAGGAGACCCCCCGATGACCCAGCCCACCATCGCCGTCGTCCTGGCCCTCGCCGCCGGCTACCTCCTTGGCCGCGCACGACCCGCACAGCGGATCTCCGACTGGGCCAACTGGGAGAAGTACCGCACCCGCCGCCCGCGCGGTCTCCGCTACGCCGCCATGTGGACCGTCCTGTCCACCGAAAACCTCGGCTGGCTCGCCGCCCACCCCGTCAAGGGCTGGCGGGCGTGGCAGCACCGCAACGACCCGCCGCCCCCGCGCAGCCCCGCCCCGCAGATCCGCCGGATCGGAGACAGCCGATGACCCAGCCCAGCCCCACCGACCAACTCCGGACCGCAGCCGAGAAGCTCCGCCAGGCCGCCAGCGACGCCAGCCCCGCACCCTGGACCGTCAACACCTGGGGCAGCGTCCAGGACAGCGGCCTGCAGGAGTTGGCCGAGGTCTGGCCCCTCTCCGCCCCGCCCGACGCCAACGCCGCGTACATCGCCCTCATGCACCCCGGCGTCGGCCACGCCCTCGCCCAGTGGCTCGACTACCACGCGGCTATGTCCGACCGCCTGGCCGCCCTGTTCGACGACCCGCCGCTGATCCCCGACGACCACCCCGCCCTCGCCGTCGCCCGCCAGATCCTCGGAGAGGACACCCCATGACCCAGCCCGCCGAGCACTGCGGCCACCAGCCCGACCACGTCATCGGCCAGCCCACCGAATGCGTCCTCCGCCCCGGCCACTCCGGCAGCCACGCCAACAAGACCGGCATGCGCTGGTGGCTGGCCACCCTCCCCGACGAGACCGCCCAGCCCGCCGTGGACAGCCGGCACACCGTCGACAACCTCATCAACCGCGCCGAACACCACGGCGGCCTCACCGGGGACGAAGCCGCACGGCTCCGCGAGGGCATCAGCCTTCTGACCGAGCTGCTCCACGACGCCGAGGGAGACCGCGACTCCTGGGCCCGCGAAGCCAGAAGCGCCGAGGCCGAAGTGGAGAAGCTGCAGACCGAGCGGCACACCTACCAGCGCGCCTGGCACTCCGCCAAGGACAGGGCGAGGAAGCAGCGCACCCGCGCCGAGCAGGCCGAGGCCGCCCTCGACGCCGTCCGCGCCCTCGCCACCAACATGCGCGACTGGGACGGCCACAACCCCGGTGTCGACCGGTGGGCCACCGACATCCTCGCCGCCCTCGACGCCCACACCGCCTGACCCCAGACCCACCCGGGGCGCGTCACCACCCGACGCGCCCCACCCCCGCAAGGAGCACCGTGAACACTGCCCAGCAGCTCCAGACCGTGGCCACCCTGTGGGCCGACCTCGAAGACGCCCTCGGCGACCGCACTCAGCACGCCTGGCCGCCGCCGCAACTCCGCGACTACCTCGCCGGGCTCGACCGCTACGACCTTGCTGAGGCGACCGCCCTCCGCGCGCTCGAGCGAAGCCCGGACCAGCTCGGCACCCGCCCTGTCCCCATCAGCCTCCGCGTGCTGGACACGATGCGCACCGTCGAAGCCGTCCTCCACGACACCGCGGACCAGATCGCCGCCGAGTCACAGCGGCCCGCCATGCCCGCCGCCCCCGCGAACTGGCCCACCGCCGATCGGATCCGCCGCAACCGCCTCGCCGCCGCCGACGCACGCCACCCCCACCGCTGGCAGTACACCGGACGCCGCCCCGGAGCCATCCACACCGCCCTCTGGCTCTCCGCACGCGCCAACGGGACCCCGTGGCCCGGACGACCCCTCACGGACGCCCAGACGGCCACCCTGGCCACCGTCGCCGCCGGAGTCCTCGCTCGCGTCGAGTCCGCCCTCGACCTCGCCGACGGACGACGCGAGTTGACGGCCGCACACCCCTGCCCCTGCGGCGGAACCATCGAGATCCACGGCGGCGCCGGCGCCCCACCCACCGCACGATGCAAGGCCTGCGGGGACACCTGGTCCGAACGCGGCGTCATCGCCGCCTGACCCCGGGCATGACGAAGCCCCCGCCGGAACTCCGGACGGGGGCGGTCGTGCTACTCGGACGGGCGTTCCAGGTCGGTTCGGCGCCCTTGCGTGAGGCGGGCCTGCCGCTCGGCCCAGTACGCATCGAACCAGTCCACCGGGTACTCAGGGCGGGATGAGCCCGGCCTGAAGGAAGGAGCTGGCCACCCCTCCGCCGGGTTCGTGGCGAGCCGGTGAATCAAGGTGCGGCTCTTGCCGACACGGTCGGCGAGCTTGGGGATCGTCATCATCTCCCTCTGCGTCTCGGGGGATTCGGGCATGACTCATCCTCTCGCGAGGTGTGGACATTGTCCACACTTCTCGCTACGGTCGAACCGGCAACAACAAAACGCCCCGGCAGGTCTAGCCACCCGCCGGGGCCAGCCGTCCACCTGCCTACCAGGAGGAACAGCCATGACACACCGTACCCACCCCACCCAGCAGGACGAAGCCCTGCGACAGGCCCGCCAGGACGAGGCCATCCGTGACGGCCTCCGCGCCATCGCCGACAAGCTCGCCCACCGCAAGCCCGGCCACCTCATGACCACCAGCCAGCGCCTCGCCTGCGCCCTCACCGCCTCCGACGACATCCACCCCAACGACGCGGTGGCCGCCGAAGAGCTCGAACGCCAGCTCCTCCGCCGCATGCCCTTCGTCGACGGCAACGTCGTCACCCGCGGCGAGTACGCCCTCTGGCTCCGCAAGACCAGCTGGGGCGCCTGATGAACCTCCGCCGCCCCAGCGCGCCCCCCATCCTGTACGGCGCCTACGCCCTCGCCGGCCTCTCCCTCATCTGGTCCGGCTACGCCATCACCGACCTCATCAACAGCGGCTGGTTCGGCCTCTCCGTCGCCCTCGCCGGCGACATCGGCTGGATCACCGTCATGTGGGCCGAGCACAAGCGCCTCGGCGGCTGGTACGCCACCGCCGCGGGATGGGCCATCGCCCTCGGCGTCGGCGCCCTCCTCGTCCTCCACGGCGTCGTCGAGGGCGACCTCGGGCAGGCCATCGCCGGACCGTTCGTCGTCCTCGTCGGCAAGACCGTCGCCCAGTTCGCCCTCCTCGCCATGCGCGACCCCGCGGCCCTCACGGCCGAGCAGGAGGCGGAGATCAACGACGTGATCCGCAACAGCGAGTACCGGGCCCGTCTCCACCATGCCAACCTCGACGACTTCGACCGCGAGGCGGAGGCCCGCATTGCGCGCATCCACGCCGAGGCCCGAGTCGTCCTCGCCCGCGACGACGCCGACTTCCGCATCGGCCTGGAACGCCTGGAGAAGCGAGCAGCGATCGAACGGAACAGCCCGATCGCGATCGCCCCGATCACGGCCGAGCAGCCCCCGATCACGCTCCCGAGCGTGCCCGAACACCCGCAAGCCTCGGGGCGCCCCGAACCCGGTACGACCAGCGCGATCGCCGATCGCGAGCAGCCGAGCATCGCCGACCTCGCCCGCGAACACGTCGCGATCCACCCGACCAACCCAGCCGCGATCAACGCGATCTGCTCACTCCGCCCCGACGCCGATCGTCCGTCCGTTGGCGCCGCTGTTCGTCGTGCTCGCCAGCAGCTCGACACTCGCGGGGGATACCGATGACCGACCTGCCGATCATCCCCACCCGGATCATTCCCGCCGGCGCGCCGCTCCCCGAGCGGCCGCCCGGCCCCGGCGACATCCCCCCGTGGCGCACCGCCCCCGCCACCCCGCCCCCGGTCCCGCCCGTCACGCCGACGGTAATGCCCTGGCCCGAACCGCCGCCGCTCGGGCCCATCGAGGTCCACGTCACCTTCCTCCCCGCCGAGGAGCCGCCCGAGCCGTCCCGCGGGGAGCGGCTGTGGACGTGGGTCACGAGCATCGCCGCCCCCTGGAAGATCCTCGCCGCGCTGCTCGCCGCGCTCCTCCCCATCCCCGGCGTCGGCTACAGCCTCGCCGGAGTCTGGGCCCACACCGTCGGCGAGGCCCGCACCGAGGTTGGCATCCCCTGGGCCTACGCCCTCACCACCGTGCCCCTGCTCCTCGCCGCCCGACTGCTGCACCGCACCCGCGCACTCCGCTTCCTCATCGCCACCGTCATCGCCCTCATCGGCCTGCTCTTCGGCGCCCTCGACCCCTTCGACATCGTCACCATCACCACCGGAGTCACCCGATGAACACCGCCCTGTCCTTCGCCGGAGTCGGCCTCGCCCTCCTGGTCCTCTGGGCCAACGTGCGCCCGTG
>JOBE01000088.1 GCA_000717735.1 Streptomyces griseoluteus
GTGCGGGCGGCGGCGGGGCCATCGGGGTGTGGGCGTCGGGCCCGGGGACGTACCCCATGGCGGGCGCCGGAGGCCCGGGAGTGAAGACGGGCGCGGGCGCGGCGGCCGCCCCGCGCTCCAGGCGGTCGAGCCGTGCCTGGACCGACCGCTCGTCGTCGAAGGCGGCGGGCAGCAGCACGCGCGCGCAGATCAGCTCCAGCTGGAGCCGGGGCGAGGTGGCGCCCCGCATCTCGGTCAGTCCGCTGTTGACGAGATCGGCGGCCCTGCTGAGCTCGGCGGCGCCGAAGACGGACGCCTGGGCCTGCATGCGCTCGATCACGTCGGCCGGGGCGTCGATGAGCCCCTTCTCGGCCGCGTCCGGCACGGCGGCGAGGATCACCAGGTCGCGGAGCCGCTCGAGGAGGTCGGCGACGAACCGGCGCGGGTCGTTGCCCCCCTCGACGACCTGGTCGACGACCTCGAAGGCGGCGGCGCCGTCCCCGGCGGCGAACGCCTCCACGACGGAGTCGAGCAGGGACCCGTCCGTGTAGCCGAGCAGGGACGTCGCCATGGCGTATGTCACACCGTCGGCGGCGGCGCCGGCCAGGAGCTGGTCCATGACGGACATCGAGTCACGCACGGATCCGGCACCGGCGCGCACGACGAGCGGCAGCACGCCGTCCTCGACGGGGATGCCCTCACGCCCGCAGACCTCGCCCAGGTACTCCCGGAGGGTGCCGGGCGGCACGAGCCGGAAGGGGTAGTGGTGGGTCCGCGACCGGATCGTCCCGATGACCTTCTCGGGTTCGGTGGTGGCGAAGATGAACTTCAGATGCTCCGGCGGCTCCTCGACCACCTTCAGGAGGGCGTTGAAGCCCGCCGAGGTGACCATGTGGGCCTCGTCGATGATGTAGATCTTGTAGCGGCTGGACGCGGGCCCGAAGAAGGCCTTCTCCCGCAGGTCACGGGCGTCGTCCACACCACCGTGCGAGGCCGCGTCGATCTCGATGACGTCGATCGACCCGGGCCCGTTGCGCGCGAGGTCGCGGCAGGACTGGCACTCCCCGCAGGGCGTCGGCGTGGGCCCCTGCTCACAGTTCAGACACCGCGCCAGGATCCGCGCGCTGGTCGTCTTGCCACACCCGCGGGGCCCGCTGAACAGGTACGCGTGATTGACCCGGTTGTTCCGCAGGGCCTGCTGCAACGGGTCGGTGACATGCTCCTGCCCGATGACCTCGGCGAAGGACTCGGGGCGATAGCGGCGGTAGAGCGCGAGAGACGACACGTATACGAGGTTATAGGCGCCCACCGACAACCAGGGCCCACCGACGACGGAGACGATCACGACCCGCCACTCCCGACCTCTGGAAACCGGGCACCCCGGGAAGCCGTACCGCCCCGGACCGCCGGGGAACGCAAGCGCCCCCCACGCACCTGCCAGAGCCGACCTACCCTTGCTGCCTTCCGGCCCTGGGGGAGTTCAGTCAGATAGCACCGCGTGAGGGGCTCCGCCAAGGGTACCCGATCCCGGGACCGGGCGGCTCCCCACGGGGGGCCGCGGAACGTTCTTGTGGATCACGTTCGCGAGCACCCCTCAACGTCTTGTATTGTTTGCGGCGGAGGATTCGCCTAGTGGCCTAGGGCGCACGCTTGGAAAGCGTGTTGGGGGCAACCCCTCACGAGTTCGAATCTCGTATCCTCCGCCAGTGCCTCACCGGGCACGATGTCGAAGGGCCCCGCAGCTTGCTGCGGGGCCCTTCTTCGTTGCCCGTCTCGGTTTCCGTATCCGCCGCTCTGCGAGAAGCGTGGGATGGACCCCTCTACCCGGGCGCGCCCAGCGCCTTGGGCCGAACCACTCGGGAGGCGGTCCAGGCCCCTGCCGGGACGGTGCCGGTCTGCGACAGGCCGGCCGCCGAAGCGGCTTCTTCGATCTCGCCGGGCTCCAGGTGGCCGGGCTTGCCGGGGTTCGGCGTCAGCACCCAGATGTGGCCATCGGGCGAGAGGGGGTCGGCCGCCTCCGTCAGGATGTCGACGAGGTCACCGTCCGCCTGCCGCAACCACAGGAGCACGACGTCGACCGTGCCCGGGTGATCGTCGCTGACGAGGCTGCCGCCGACGGCCTCCTCGACCGACTCCCGCAGGCTGTCGTCGACGTCGTCATCCTGTCCGAGCTCCTGCACCAGCAGGCCGCTGGAGAACCCCAACCGAGCTCCGTAGTCGACCTCTTCAGGCTCAGCAACAGATGGCATCGTGCCCCTCCCCCCTGTCGTGACGGCAACCCCTACCGGCTGACCAACCAGGATGGCAGCCTCGGCACCCGCCCGGACAACGTCAGGCCTTCGCGGCCGGGAGGTCTTCTCCGAGGCCGGTGCCGAGGAGGTCGAAGACGTACGTGGCCTCCGGGGCAACGGCGGCCGCGATCCGGTCGTTGGGCTCCCCGGCCAGGGTGAGTTCCTGGATGCGCTGGAACAGCAGGCGGTGCGCTGCAGCCAGGAGCGCGGCTGCGGCCCGGGGGGCGATGACCGGCGCGGTGGCGGGGGCGTCGTCCGCGAGCGCCGCGGCGAGGGCCTCCTCCCGCAGGTCGTGCAGTTCGCGCAGCCGGGCCGTGAGGGTGGGACTGTCGGCGATCATGCGGGCGAACTCCGGACCGGCGAAGCCCGCCACGGGGTCGCACTGCTCGACCGCCGCGACGAACTCACGCCGCAGCGCCGCGAGCGCCGACTCTCCCGCCGCCCGGTCGGCGACGGCGCGCGCCAGGCTCGCGGTGAACGCCTCGTGGTGGTCGAGGGCCAGGTCCTCCTTGCGCGCGAAGTAGTTGGTGACCGTCTTCTTGGCGACGCGGGCCGCCGTGGCGATCTCGGCGATCGTCGTCTGCTCGAAGCCCTGCTCCATGAAGAGCCTGGTGGCGTGGTCGGAGATCAGCTTCCTGGTCTCGTGCTTCTTGGACTCGCGGAGTCCCATGCTCTCGATACCCATGGGCGAATCTTACACTCGTTGCAAATTTAGCCTTGACGCACCCGGAAGCCCGTGCGTAACGTTACGTCCGTTGCAAAAATCGCCTCGTAGGACGACACGGGAAGAGACCACCTGTTGCGAAAGCTGAACCCCACCGCGCTCCCCCTCGGCACGCTCACCACGCTCACCCACGCGCCGCTCGCCGTCGCACCGCTCACGGTCACGCCGCTCACCACCGTCGGGACCACGCCCCTGGCCGCCGCACCGCGCCCGCTCCGCGAGCTGCCCCGTGCCGGCCGCCGCGAGGCGCCTGCCCGCACCCGGATCCACGCGCCGCGGCGTACGTACTGACCCCGGCTGCACCGACCCGGGTCAGCCCCTCGGGTCATCACACCGAGCCAGAGCACCGCACCGCCGCCCGTACCCCCCCGCCCGCGCACACGCCCACCTGCCGAGGAGCCGCCGTGAACGTCTCTACCTCCACCCTCTCCCTCACCGTCGCCGACGTGGACGCCTCCCGGGAGTTCCTCACCACCCACCTCGGCTACCAGGTGGCCATGGCCGCCGACGGTTTCGCCTCCCTCACCCGTGAGGACGCCGCCGTCGACATCGTGCTGCTCAGCCGCGGCACCGAAGTCCTCCCGCCCGAGCAGCGCGACCAGCAGGCGGCCGGCCTGATCCTGGCGCTCACCGTCACCGACCTCGCGACGGAGGAGGCCCGCCTGCGCGCCGCGGGCGCCCCCATCACGATGCCGCTCCGCGAAGAGCCCTGGGGCGAGCGGCTGTTCCAGCTGACCGACCCCAACGGCGTCGTCGTCCAACTCGTCGAATGGGTCGCGCCGGGTACGTCGTCCCACACCCCTGACACCGATGACACCGATGACACCCGGACCGAACAGGAGGAGGCGCCCGCCGTGCACGTGATCAGCCCCTCGGACGAGGCCGTCACCGTCTCCCCCAACGCCACCATGACCGGCCTCGCCGCCCCGAGCCGCGGCAGCGCCGAACTCAGCACCTGGACAGTCGAGATGGCCGCCGGAGCCACCGGACCCGAACACACCATCAGCCGCGAACAGGTCTGGACGGTCACCGCCGGCTCCCTGGAGGTCACCTGCGCCGGCCGCACCGAGAAGGTCGCGGCCGGACAGACCGTCGTCCTCCCGCCGGACCTGGTCCGCCAGGTCCACGCCCCCGAGGCGGCCGAGGCCCACGTCGCCATGCGCGCCGACGCCCACGCCACCGTCCCGGGCACCGAGGGCACCCGCACGCTCCCCTGGGCCGAGTAACACCGGAGTACGCGCGCGTGGGCAGGGATGCCCCAGGCCGGAGGGCCGGACCGCTGATGCGGTCCGGCCCTCCGGCGTAGACGTGTTCCGTGCGGCTCGCCGCCCGACTACACGGGGCAGGGCCGGTACTCGAGGCTGAGTTCGCGGTCGACGGCATAGCTGGTCCGCATCGACGCGTCGATCACCTGCGGCCAGGACCCGTACTTGGCGTGGAGCTGGTCCGCCGTGGGACCGAGCGGGTTGCCGTACTTGGCGATGTTCCGCTCCTCCAGGATCCGCACCTCCTCAGGGGACATGCCGGCGCGGGTGATCTCCTTGGCCTGGTTCCGCATGTCGACCAGCTCGCGGGCGATCTCCTCGTCCGACGCACCCGCCTCACGCATGGCGGCCTCGGTCCGGCGCATGTCGTCCAGGAGCCCGTGGTACCGCATCCGGGTCCGCTGGGCCTCGACCTTCTCGTCCATCGGCAGGACGCGGATCCGGCACACGACGGGGTCCGTGCTGGGACAGGGGTCGTCGGCGGATACGGGCCGGGCGAGCGGGGCCGTGATGACCGAACCACAGGCCTCCACGGCACCGGCGACGGAGGCGCCGGCCGTACCCAGCAGCGCGACGGCGGCCATGAACGGGACGAGGGCGCGTCGCAGCAGGGAGGAGGAGGGAGCGGAGAGAGAGGAAGAACGCATGCGCGCATCTTTGAGGCCGCCGACACCTCCTGCGCGCAGGCTCACCGTTGATCACTCCTACGGGGAAGGCGTCGATCATGCCGTCAAGGGGCGCCATTCACTGGATCGAGGGGTGATGAGAGGGAGGGACGTTACTGCGGTCACCGGTGTGTAGTGATGTCGATACTTTCTGTGATGACCAGTCGGCTCGACCAAACAGGGGTTATCGATGAGGAAGTTGGCTACGGCAGTGGTTGCCGCGGGGCTGTTCTTCGGGGGGATGGGGGTGGCGGTTGCGGACTCGTCCACACGCCAGTTCGACATGACGACGACAGGAGCCAGGTTCTTCGGCAAGTACCAGTGGCAGCCGAAGGATCGCGTGCCGAGCGGACTCCACGTGGATGGGGTACTGCGAGACGACAAGGGCGACGACGGCCATAACGTCTATCTCCAGGTCAAGGTGGAGGGTTACGCCTGGGGACGGCACAACGGCGTGCAGAGGAAAGACACCAGGGTGAACGAGGTCTACCGCGATGGTGCAGTGCTGGTAACCGACGAAGTCCGCGTAAAGGTCTGCCGCGACCGCGGTTCTCTCCGGCCGGACAACTGCTCTCCGAGCCGGGTATTCACTCGCTGATAGTCGACGGCCTGGGAGCCGCCGACGTGCGGCTCCCACTCACCAGGGAGCACCCCCACAATGGATGTCATTCTCCGCGCCGCGAGCGTGGACCTCCTGTACGGCACCCAGCAGGCCGTCACCAACGCTGATTTCACGCTCAAGCGCGGCGAAGTGGCTGCCATCATGGGCAGCAGCGGCTCTGGCAAGTCGTCGCTGTTGTACTGCCTCGCCGGTGTTCTGCGGCCCTCCAAGGGGACGGTGACGTTCGACGGGATGCAGCTTTCGACTATCCCGGACGGAGAGCTGAGTGCCCTGCGTCGCACCCGTCTCGGTTTTGTCTTCCAGTACGGGGAGCTTTTGCCCGAGCTGACCGTGGAGGAGAACGCGGCGCTTCCTCTCCGGCTCGCCGGGATCAGCAAGACCCATGCCCATGCAATGGCCGCTCAGGTGCTGGGACGGCTTGGGATGGGCGACCTGTTGCGGCGCAGGACCTCAAAGCTATCGGGCGGCCAGAGCCAGCGTGTGGCAGTTGCGCGCGCCCTCGTTCACCGACCGGACGTGGTGTTCGCGGACGAGCCGACCGGCGCCCTCGATAGCGCCAACGCGGCTGCGGTACTAGAGGAATTCCTTCAGCTGGCACGGCGGCAGAAGACTGCCGTGGTCATCGTCACCCACGACTCCGACGTCGCGGCGAAGGCCGATACGCAGTACACGATGTCAGACGGTCTTCTGACCCAGCGAGTGGCAGTGTGAACACATTCCTCCTCGGAATGCGCCTCGTACGGCGCAGCGGACGAAGAGGACAGGTCCGCTTCCTGCTGATGGCACTCGGGGCGGCGCTCGGAGTGGCCTGCCTGGCTGCCGTTCTCACCATTCCCACGATCCTTGCTGCTCACGACGCTAGAACCACTGCTCGCGCGGCAGTCCCGGCCGAACACGGCAACGTCGCATACCAGGAGTTTCTGGACCCTTACGGGTCCCAGCCTCTACGGCGGATCTTCATCGCTCGCAAAGGCCCGGGCAGCACAGCTCTTCCCCCTGGGATCAAGGAGCTTCCCAGCGCAGGTGAGGCCATCGTCTCACCGAAACTCAGTGAACTGCTGGAGGCAAATCCAAGCGCCGCAGGGCTGGTTCCTGGTCAAGTGACTGGCACGATCGCGCCGGCGGGGCTGGGCGGGCCGGACGAACTGTACGCCTACATCGGTACCACTCCCGCCGAACTGACCGACGCGAGACCACTGAGCCACTTCGGCGCCAAGCACGCACGCGTGGAACTCGTCGACCCGTCGACGCTCAATATCCTTCGGTTCACCCTCGGGTGCATCGTGCTGCTGCCCCTCGTCATCTTCCTCTCTGTATGCGCACGACTCTCCGGGGAAACCCGCGCCCGTCGGCTCGCCGCCCTTCGTCTTGTCGGCCTCAGCAAGAAGGACACTCGGCGGGTCAACGCCGGAGAGAGCGTCGCCGCCGCCGCGGTCGGCGCCTTGGTCGGTGTCGTCGGGTATCTCGGGGTCAACGAGGTAGCTTCACGGGTCGGGTTGCCAGGGCTGCGCTGGTACCCATCAGATGGACGGCCCGAGGCGATGACGCTGACTGTTTGTCTCTTGGGCTGTCCCGCGCTGGCTTGGTTCGTGGGGCAGTTCAGTGCCCGGCAAGCCGCATCGACCCCAATCAGTGTGCGGCGGACCGGGGAACGTAGGCCACCAAGGAAGTTCGGCATGCTGTTACTGATTCCCGGACTCGGGATCATCGGTGGCTATTGTGCGTTGAGCGTGGCGGGACGGGATCCGTCGGGGGGTTCCGCTAGTTCTGTGCTGGTACCCAGCGCCGTGTTGCTTACTGGCGCCGGGCTCGTCTTCGGATTGGCTCCGATTACTGCGCGGCTCGCACGGCGGCTCGCGATGGTGGCGAAATCGCTACCCGTGGCGTTGGCGATGCGGCGAACAGAGGTGGATCCGGGATCCTCGCTGCGGGTAGTCACCGGGCTCGTCCTGCTGATCTTCGGAGCCTCGCTCACGCAGGGGGTGCTCGTCGAACTGGACCAGGTCACTCGCCGGACAGCTACCTTCCAGGAGTACAACATCACTCTGAACGCGCTGAAGCCGACACAGCGCGAAGCACTGTCAAGGATCCCGGAGGTTCAGACGGCGTTGGTCTCCTACAACTCCTGGGACCCACTGGACGGAAGCTACGTCCCAAGCGCCGATGTAGTGGCTGCCACTTGCACGGAGCTCGTCACATTTACACAGCGTGTCAGCGAATGCGTGGACGGGCGGATCGCACAGCTGCGCGACGAACGTGCACCATCCGAGTACGACCCCAAGGCTGGCGAACGCTACCCGTTTGAGTTGAAGGACGGTCGAAAGGCAATGATCACCGTGCCTCGAACGGTGATCGAAATGCGCCCCCACGACCAGTCTGTCTTCAAGTCTGGTGCCCTGCTCGTACCCCCCTCCCTCCTTCCCCTCAACCTGGCAGACGAGAACGCCGTCCTCACTCTCATCAGCGACGCCGACCCCGCCACCATCCGTTCCGTTCTCGACGGGATCGGGGCCATCGCTCCGACCTCCTCCGTCGACCCCGTCGGGATCGTCATCGACGCGCTCGCCCAGCTCACCGTCATCCGCAGTCTTCTCTTCGTCGGGATGGTGCTCGGGCTCGTCATCGGGGTCGCCGCGTTCGTCGTCTCCGTGGCTGATCGGGCCATGGAGCGGCGCGGGCAGGTTGCCGCGCTCGTGTTGTTGGGGGCTCGGGCCGGGACGTTGCGGGTGGTGCAGGTCGTGCAGGTGTTGCTGCCGCTGGTGGTGGGGCTGGGGGCGGCGATCGTTACCGGGTGGCTGGCCGAGTCCAGCTACCTGATCACCGGGGGCGGCGCCGTGCACTGGGACTGGGACGGGCTGCCGTTGCTGCTCGTCTCTGCGCTGGGGGTGCTGCTCGCGGCCGGGGTCGCCTCCGTGCCCATGGTGCGGCGGCACGTCGATCCCGAGCACATTCGGCGCGATTAGTTTCTGGGCGGGTGACGGTCTACCCGTCGTTGCACCGTCACCCACCCAGGAGAGCACCGTGGCCGAGAGCGTCGTCAAGGGTCCTGCCAGCTACTTCCCCTCCATCGAGAAGAAGTACGGACGGCCCGTCTCCGAGTGGCAGGAGCTCATCCGGTCCTCGCCGCTCACCAAGCACATGGAGCTCGTCAGCTGGCTGAAGGCCGAGTACGGGATGGGTCACGGGCACGCCAACGCGCTCGTGGCCCACTTCCTCGCCAAGGGGAAGTAGCCCGGCGCGCTCACGCCGTCAGCTCGTGGGACGTGCGGGCGTCGACCCGGCTCGTCAGCGCCGCCGTCGCCACCGCCGTCGCCGTGCCCGCGACCAGGGCCGTCCACCAGAGGACCGTCGGGCCGATGGTCGTGTACACGGTGACCCCCAGGGTGAGGGCCGCGAAGCGGGCCACTCCCCAGGTCCAGCTGAAGGCGCCCTGGTAACGGCCCCTGGCGTGTGCCGGGGCCAGGTTGGCGACGACGCCGGCGGCGATTCCGGCGACCACGACCTCGCCCAGGGACCAGACCACGACCGACACGGTGTATCCCACGATGCCGTCGGCCAGGCCCGTGAGCGCCACTCCGACGGCGATGAGCGTGCCGCCCGCGCCCTGCACCGCGAGCTGCGGGAACCGGGCGAGCCAGGCGGTCGACAGCGGCTGCAGGGCCACGACCAGGATCGCGTTGACCGCGGCCATCGCCCCGTACACCGCCGGTGAGAGTCCGCTGTCGTGGACCGCGAGCGGCAGGGCGACCTCGGTGAGCGAGTACACGAAGAGCTGGACGCCGAGGAGCGGGAGCAGGAGGAGCGCGAGGCGGTCGCGGAGGACCACCCCGTAGCCGAGGCCGTCCTTCTTCCCCTCCGGCCCGCGCGCGGTCGTCGTGCGCTTCGCCTCCGGCAGGCGGACCGCGACGACCAGCGCGTAGGCCAGCATCGAGCCCGCGTCCACCGCGAAGAGCAGCCAGTAGCCGTGCGCCGCCAGGAATCCGCCGAGGACGCCCGCGACGGCCGCGCCGATGTTCACGCCCCAGCCGAACAGGGCGTACGCGCGCCGGCGGCGTTCGCTGTCGACGGCGTCCGCGAGGAGCGCGAACGCGGCCGGGGACACCGCGCTGCCCGCCGCGCTGATCAGCAGCGCCGCCGCCGCCATCGTCCACACACCGGGGGCGAGGAAGAGCGCGCCCTGCGCGGCCGAGGCGCCGATCAGGCCGATGAGCATGGTGGGGCGGCGCCCCAGGCGGTCGGCCAGGACGCCTCCCACGGCGGGGCCGAGGAGGTTGCCCGCGCCGAGGGCGCCGAGGACGTACGAGGTGTCGGCGCCGGTCACTCCGCGCGAGGCGAGGAAGAAGACCAGGAACGGGGTGACCAGGTAGCCGAGGCGGTTGACGATCGTGCCGGCGAAGATCGTCCAGACGACCGGCGGGAGGCCTCGGAAGGACGACGGGACGAGGGCGGACCCGGCGCGTGAGGAGGGCGCGTCCGAGGAGGGGGCGTCCGAGGACGGGGTTTCTGAGGGCATGGGAGGAGATTCGTCGAGTGAGGTCGTCCCCTCCATTGATTAAGCTCAGGCCGAATCCAATCCCATGAGCGGATCGCCTTCCCTCCCATCGGCGCGCACCCCTAGGACATCGCACATGGAATCCGGGCTCACCTTCTCCGCCGCCGACCTCGCCCAGACCCGCTTCGCGGTCTCTCCCATGTGGGAGGTCGTCACCGGTTTCCGCGTCCTCGCCCGTCGGCCCGACTCCGTCCCGCACCAGCGCTGGATCTCCCAGGTCCGGCCCCGGATCGTGCGGGCCGGGCTCGACCGTGGCTGGCTCGCCGCGCTCGTTCCCGCCCAGGGCTACCTCGTCGACTTCCTCAACCCCACCCCCGCCGGGCCCTTCCCCACCCTCGACGCCGAGCTCGACGCCATCCGACGGACCCCCGCCGAGCGGGTGCGGAGCGATCTCGACATGCTGGCGAAGGAGAGGGAGGGGGAACGGGGGGCGAGCCGCGCGCGGCTCCTGCGCGACGATCCCGCCGCCGCCCTCGTGAAGGTCGCCGACGAGATCGAGACCTACTGGGAACTCGCCCTCGCCCCTTACTGGGCCCGTATCCAGCAGGTCCTGGAGGCGGATGTCTTCCATAGGGCCCGGCAGGTCGCCGAGCACGGTTCGACCCGCGTCCTGAGCGAACTCCACGAGACCGTACGGTGGGACGACGGCACCCTGCGTCTCGTACGGCGCCACTGCTCGATCAGCCGCGATCAGGTCGGCTCCGGGCTGCTGCTCGTTCCGTCCGTCTTCGCGTGGCCCCGGGTCCTCACCCGTTCCGTCCATCCGGATCCGCCCCAACTCGCTTATCCGGCACGGGGTTTCGGCGCCGTGTGGGAGCCCCGCACCACTGACGCCATGGAAGCCGTCGCCGCCGTGCTCGGGCGCTCCCGCACCCTGCTGCTCAGCGAACTCGACACCCCCGCCTCCACCACCCGGCTCGCGATGCACTGCGGCCTGTCCGCCGCCGGTGTCTCCCAGCACCTCATCGCCCTGCGGAACGCCGGTCTCGTCACCGCCCACCGCAGCGGACGCTCCGTCCTCTACGCCCGTACCGCCATCGCCGACCGGCTCCTCAACCCCTAGGAGATCAGGGGATCATGGGGGATGACTTCCTACTCTCCCTCTGAGCGGTTCGTGGTGCGTGACGGCGTGCGGCTGCGCTGCCACGACTGGGGCGGCTCCGGGACCGACGTGCTCCTGCTCCACGGGCTCGCCGGACACGCCGGCGAATGGGACGCCCTCGCCCGGCTGCTGCGGGACTCCGGTCACCGCGTCGTCGCGCTCGACCAGCGTGGGCACGGCGGCGGCGAACGACATCCCGGGGACGTCTCGCGCGCCGCGTACGTGGCCGACGCCGTCGCCGTCGTCGAGGAACTTGGCCTGCGGAGGCCCGTGTTGGTCGGGCAGTCGCTCGGCGGGAGCACCGCTCTCCTCACCGCCGCCGGCCACCCCGGGCTGCCGCGCGCCCTCGTCCTCGTCGAGGCCGGGCCCGGCCGCGCGGGTCCCGGTGTCCAGGAGCAGATCGGGAGCTGGCTGCGGGCCTGGCCCGTGCCGTTCCCCTCGCGGGAGGCGGCCGCCGCGTACCTCGGCGGCGGCAGGCAACCCGTAGGGGAGGGCTGGGCCCGTGGGCTGGAGGAGCGGGCCGACGGGCTGTGGCCGCGTTTCGACCCCGACGTCATGGTGCGGTCCCTCGACGAGAACGCCACCCGGGACTTCTGGGACGAGTGGACCGCCGTCTCCTGCCCCACCCTCGCGGTCGTCGGCCAGGGCGATCAGGGCGGGATCATCGGCGGCGAGGAGTACGCGGAGATGGTCCGGCTCCGGCCCGGACTGCACGGTGCGAGCGTGCCCGGCAGCGGTCACGACCTGCACCTCGAGCGGCCTGAGGTCCTGCACCGGCTGGTCGTCGATTTCGTCCGGGACTTCCCCTCCGATTCCTCTTGCCTTGGAGTGCACTCCAATTCCTAGAGTGCCGCCCATGCGCTATCGGATACTCGGCGGGACCGGGATCGAAGTCAGTACGTACTGCCTCGGCACGATGATGTTCGGCGCCGTCGGCAATCCGGATCACCAGGACTCCGTACGGATCATCCATGCCGCCCTCGACCAGGGCATCAACTTCGTGGACACCGCCGACATGTACTCGGCGGGCGAGTCCGAGGAGATCGTCGGCAAGGCACTGCGCGACCCGGTCCGCCGCGAGGCGACCGTGCTCGCCACCAAGGTGTACTTCCCGGTCGGCGGCGAAGGCCCCAACCGGGGCGGCACCTCCCGCCGCTGGATCACCCGGGCCGTCGAGAACAGCCTCAAGCGGCTGGGCACCGACTGGATCGACCTCTACCAGGTCCACCGGCCCGACCACCGTACGGACATCGAGGAGACCCTCGGCGTCCTCGGCGACCTCGTCACCCAGGGGAAGATCCGGGCCTTCGGCTGCTCCACCTTCCCCGCCGAGGAGATCGTCGAGGCCCACGCCGTCGCCGAGCGGCGCGGGCTGCGCCGCTTCCGCTCCGAGCAGCCGCCGTACTCGCTGCTCGCGCGGGGCGTGGAGGCCTCCGTCCTGCCGGTCGCACGGCGGTACGGGATGGGCGTGCTGACCTGGAGCCCGCTCGCCTCCGGCTTCCTCACCGGCAAGTACCGCAAGGGCCGGCCGATCGACCTCACCAGCGGGCGGCCCGCGCTCACCCCGCACCGCTTCGACCCGGCGCTCCCCGGCAACGCCGCCAAGCTCGACGCCGTCGAGGAGTTCGTCGCGCTCGCGGACGAGATCGGGTGCACCCTGCCCGAACTCGCCGTCGCCTTCCCCGCCGCGCACCCGGCGGTGACCTCGGTCATCATCGGGCCCCGGACCATGGAGCAGCTGGAGGGGCTGCTGAAGGGCGCTCCGGTGCTGCTCACGGACGAGATCCTGGACCGGATCGACGCGATCGTGCCGCCGGGGACCAACCTCTACCAGCCGGACGGGGCCTGGCGACCGGCCTCCCTCACCGAACCGGCGGCGCGCCGAAGGCCGTTGGAGGAGCGCGCGGCCTCCTGACCCGGCTCGCCCGGGTGGCGGTGAACCGCCCCGGGGGCTCACGCTCATCCGCGACAGTATGGGGATGAGCGTGAGCATGAACGTGGGTACGGGTGGGACGAGGACGATCTACGCCGCCGAGCGCCGGGCCCGGCTCGGCGTGCGGCACCGGCTGGCCGGCGGCGCGCGGGCCGGGTCCGCCGAGGAGGTCGCGGACGCGCTCGTGGCGTTGCACGGGACGGACCCGGCGAGTGTGTTCCTCGCGGTGGGGGCGCGGCTGACCGGGCGGAACGGCCCCGTCGCCGCCGTCGAGCGAGCCCTGTACGAGGAGAGGTCGCTCGTCCGGATGCACGGCATGCGACACACGCTCTTCGTCTTCCCGTCCGCACTCGCCCCCGCCGTCCAGGCGTCGACGACCGACCCGGCCGCCGTCCGTGAACGCACCGCGCTCCTCAAGCACTTGGCAGCCGGCAGCACGTTCGGGGTCGAGTGGCTGGCGGAGACCGAGCGGCTCGTCCTCGCCGAGCTGGCCGGGCGGGGAGAGGCGACCGGCGCGGACCTCGGTACGGCCGTACCGGTGCTGAGGTCGACATACGTATACGGGCCCGGTACGCGCCAGGAAGGCGTCCAGTCCGTCGCCAGCCGGGTGCTGCGGGTACTCGGCATGGAGGGGCGGATCGTACGGGGCCGGCCGCAGGGGACCTGGACGTCGAGCCGCTTCCGCTGGGCGGCCGCCGCTCCCCATCCGCCGTGGGACCCGGCGGAGGCACGGGCCGAGCTGATCCGGCGGTGGCTCGGGGCGTGCGGGCCGGCGACCGAGGCGGACCTGAAGTGGTGGACGGGGTGGAAGGTCACCGACGTGCGCCAGGCACTCGCCGCCGTCGGGGCGCTGCCGGTGAGGCTGGAGGAGGGGACCGGCTTCGTCCTGGCGGACGACCTCGGGCCCGTACCGGAGCCGGAGCCGTGGGCGGCGCTGCTGCCCGCGCTCGACCCGACGCCGATGGGCTGGCAGGCCCGCGACTGGTATCTGGACCCGGAGCACCGGGCGGCGCTGTACGACCGCAGCGGGAACATCGGGCCGACCGTGTGGTGGAACGGCCGGATCGTCGGCGGCTGGGCGCAGCGCCCGGACGGCGGGATCGTCCACCGGCTCCTGGCGGACGTGGGCGCGGAGGCGGAGCGGGCGATCGGGGCGGATGCGGAGCGGCTTGCGGGCTGGGTGGGGGACGTACGGGTGACGCCCCGCTTCCGTACGCCGCTGGAGCGGGAGCTCGCGGGCCCGGCCTGACCTGCCGGGGGGCCAGGAGCTCATTTCCGCACGTACAGGCCCGGCACGCCCAGGTCGGCGAGGCCGTCGAGGACCAGGTCGACGCCGACGGCGGCCAGCAGCAGGCCCAGGAGACGGCCGAGGAGCTCGATCGTGGCGTGATGCGTGCGGCGCAGGATCCGCGCGAGCAGCAGGACGCAGAGCACGTCGAGGGCGATGACCGTCACGTACGCGCCGACCACCGTGGAACGCCAGCTGAAGGAGTCGCGGGCGGCGGCCTCGATGAGTACGGCGGTCATCGCGAGGGGGCTCACGACGTACGGCATCAGCAGCTCGCGCACACCGCTGACCAGGTCCGGGGCGTCCTGGTGCGTGGTGTCGGAGCCGAGATGGAGACCGAGCACGAGCCCCACGGCGTAGATGAAGAAGATGACCCCGCCCGCGAGTTGGAGCGCGGGGGTGCTGATGTGGAAGAGGTCGAGCAGCCAGGGGGCCGTGATGCCGGTGACGAGACCGACGAGGACGGCGGCGCCGGAGGAGATCAGGGCGATGGTCCGCAGCTGGGCGGCGGGGTGCACCTGGGCGAGGCCGGCGAAGGCGAGGAGGACCTTCGGGGGGCCGACGACGGAGAAGAAGGCGATGAAGGCGGCGGAGAAGCTGAAGGCGTTCACACCGGAATCATGGTGCGGTCGGGTGATTTCTCCCGTTTTTCCGGCTGGCGCCCGCGCGGTGTCGAGAACCCGCCCCCCGGCTCCGACTCTTCTGCGAGAGGCAGTACCACCCGCAACCGAGGAGGACGTCATGAAGTACCTGGTGATGGTGCAGGGCGCGCAGGCCGACTACGAGGCCATGGTGGGCCGCCCCACCGCGAGCAGCCCCGCCTGGAACAAGGCTGACCTCACCGCGATGTTCGACCACATGAACACGCTCAACGAGGAACTGACGGCATCCGGCGAGATGCTCGACGGCCAGGGCCTCGCCGCCCCCGCCACGACCCGGTTCGTGACGGTGGACGGGGACGGCAAGCCGGTCGTCACGGACGGCCCGTACGCGGAGACCAAGGAGGTCATCGCCGGCTACTGGGTCCTCGACTGCGCCTCCCTCGACCGCGTGACGGAGATCGCCGCCAGGGTGGCCCGCTGCCCGCAGCCGGCCGGAGCCCCGGAGTACCCCGTCGTCATCCGCCCGATCGACGAGACCGGACCCACTCAGGACTGAGGCTCGGAGCGGCTCCGCCTGAGCCGGGGGACCCGTTCAGGGGCATAGGCGCTGAACGTCGTCAGTGCATGCCGTGCGGGCCTCCCGTCAGGTGGGGGCGGCCTCGGGGGATGAGGAGGGGGGCGGCGAGGGCGGTGGTCGCCGCCGCCGCGGTGCAGAGGGTGAAGGCGGTCGTGAGGCCGTTCGGGGTGGGGGCCGTGGCGCCCAGGGCGATCGTGGAGACGACCGCCACGCCGATGGAGCCGCCCAGTTCGTGGAACGTGTTCACGATGCCCGACGCGAGGCCCGCCTCGTGCGGGGTGATCAGGCCCAGGGCCGTCGTCGTCGCCGTGACGAAGACCGCGCCGAGGCCGAGCGACGCCGTCGCGAGGGCCGGCAGGAGCGTGGTCCAGGGGCCCGAGTCGGGGCTCAGGAGCGCGAGCGGCAGGCAGCCGAGGGCCGCGACCGCCATGCCGCCCGTCGCGCAGGCGCGGGGGCCGGCCGTCGCCACCAGGCGTGAGCCGAGGTGGGCGCCGATCGCCGTGGTGAGGGCGACCGGGAGGAAGAGGAGGCCGGTGCGGAGGGCGTCGAGGCCGTGGACGTGCTGGAGCCGCATCGAGCCGAGGAAGAAGAACGAGATCAGCAGCGCCGTCGCGACCAGCATGAGGAACGAGCCCGCCACGACCGGTCGCCGGGTGAGCATCCGGAGGTCCATCAGCGGGGTACGGCTCCTCCGCTCGGCCGCCGCGAAGACTCCGTAGAGGGCGAACGCGCCGAGCAGCGGGAGGAGGGTCGCGACCGACGTCCAGCCGGAGTCGCCCGCCCGGACCAGGCCGTAGATCAGTGCGCCGGTCGCGCTCGTGACGAGGAGGGCGCCGGGGACGTCGAGGCCGCCCGCGCTCCGCTTCACCACGGTGGTCGTCGGGACGGTCCTCGGCAGCACGACGAGCAGGGCCAGGCCCACCGGCACGTTCACGTAGAAGATCCAGGGCCAGCCCGGGCCGGCCGTGAGGGCACCGCCCAGCAGGACGCCCACGGCCGAGCCCGTACCGCCGATGGCCGCCCAGACGCCCAGGGCCTTGGGCCGTTCGCGGCCGTGGAACAGGGTGGTGACCAGGGCGAGTGCCGCCGGGGAGAGGAGTGCGGCGGCGATGCCCTGGGCGACGCGGCCGGCGAGCAGGACGGTGGCGTTCGGTGCAAGGCCGCAGGCCAGGGACGCGGCGGTGAACAGGGCGAGGCCGGTGAGGAGTACGCGGCGGGCGCCGAGGGCGTCGGCGAGCCGTCCGCCGAGGAGCATGAGCCCGCCGAAGCAGAGGGTGTAGGCGGTGACGACCCAGGTCAGGGCGGTGCGATCGAGGTCGAGGTCGGCCGCGAGGGCGGGCAGGGCGACGTTCACGACCGTCACGTCGAGGATCAGCATGAACTGGGCCGCGCAGATCATCGCGAGGGCGGTCCAGCGGCGGGGGTCGGGGGGCGGTTGGACGGGGTGAGGGG
>JOBE01000089.1 GCA_000717735.1 Streptomyces griseoluteus
GGATGCCCTCGTAGCGGAGCTACGTGGGCATGTCGGCAACGCGGCGAGCGGGCGTGCCAGACGCCGCGGCTCAGGCGGGACTTTCCGGACACGGCCTAAGGCTTCTTCGGCTTCCCGTCGCCGTACAGCCACACCTTCCACAGCCCGCCGAGGTCCTTCCCGGCGACGCTCTCCGCGTAGGCCGTGAAGTCGGCGGTGGAGGCGTTGGCGTGACGGTACTTCGCGGGCCAGCCGCGCAGGATCTCGCCGAAGGTCTTGTCCCCGACGGTCTCGCGGAGTTTGTGGAGGACCATCGCGCCGCGCTGGTAGACGGGCGGGTCGAAGAGGTTCTCGGCGGCGGGCGGGGAGGCGGGCGGGAAGGCCCAGTTGATGTCCTGGGCGAACTCCCGGGCGAAGGTCCTGCGCGCGGGGACGTGCTCGTACTCCTCCGCGTACAGCCATTCGGCGTAGGTCGCGAAGCCCTCGTTCAGCCACAGGTCCCGCCAGCTCGCGGGGGTGACGGAGTTGCCGAACCACTGGTGGGCCAGCTCGTGGACGAGGGTCGTCCGGTCGAAGGAGGCCGCGGGGAAGACGGGACGGGTCTGGGTCTCCAGGGCGTAGCCGAGGGTCCCGTCCTCGGTGACGATCGCCCCGGCGGCCGAGAAGGGGTACGGGCCGAAGCGCCGGGTCTGCCGGGCGAGGATCTCGGGGATCTCGTCGAGGAGCGCGGCGCTGCGGGCGGCGACGGACCGCTCGGCGGCGGTCAGGACGGGGAGGGAGCCGGGCGGGGCCGAGCGGGGGGCGGACGGGGCGGGGGCAGCCGAGCCCTGGGCGGTCGCCGCCTCCGTCCTGTACCGGCCGATCGCGACCGTCGCCAGGTAGCTCGCCATCGGCTCGGGTGCGAGCCACTCGGTCGTCACGCGGCCGTCCTTCTCCGTCCGGCGGGCGGTCCTGACGCCGTTGGAGAGCGCTTCGAGACCGGCGGGGACGGTGAGGGTGATCTCGTACGCGGCCTTGTCGGAGGGGTGGTGGTTGCCGGGGAACCAGGTCATCGAGCCCGCTGGCTGACCGACCGCGACCGCCCCGTCGTCGGTGCGCAGCCAGCCCTCGCGGGTGCCGTCCGCGTCCGTGACGGCCTCGGGCACGCCCGCGTACGTGACGGTCGTCCGGAACTCCTCGCCCTCGGGGATCTCCTGGCGAGGCCGGAGGGTCAGCTCGTGCCCCGCGCGGTTGACCGCGGCCGTCGTACCGTCGACGGTTGCCCCGTCGACCGTGAGCCCGGCGAGGTCGAGGTTGAAGGCGCTGAGGTCCTGGGTGGCGCGGGCGGTGATCTCGGCGGTGCCGTCGAGCCGTCCGCTGCGCGGGTCGTAGGCGAGGGTCAGTGCGTACCGCCGCACGTCGTAGCCGCCGTTGCCGAGCTTCGGGAAGTACGGGTCGCGCAGTCCGGCGGCCCCGGGCGTCCCCCGGACGCCACCGGTGGCCCCGGCGGTGCAGCCGCCCGCGAGCACGGCGAGGGCGGTGAGGGCGGCGGCCAGGGACGCGGCCGCTCGGGGCCGGCTGTGGTTCACGCACCGATCCTAAGCAGGCCGGATGCGGAAAAGGCGATGGCGCCCGGCGGGGGATCCGGGCGCCATCACCAGTCGTGGGGTCGTGCGGTCAGTTGGCGAGGGCGGCGACGCCGGCCTGGGCGAACTTCTCGTCGAGGTCGCCGGAGGGGGCGCCGGCGACGCCGATGCCGGCGATGGGGGCGCCCTTGGTGGCGACGGGGGCGCCGCCGGCGAGGAAGAGGGTGCCGGGGATGTCCTTCAGGGTAGGCGCGTTGGTGAGGCGCTTGACCAGCTCGGAGGTGGGGGCGTTCCAGGAGACGGCGGTGAAGGCCTTCTTCACGGCGGACTCGTAGGACTGCGGGCCCGCGCCGTCGCCGCGGAGGGTGACGAGGGTGTTGCCGTTGCGGTCGACGACGGCGACGGAGACGCGCTGGTTCGCCTTCTCGGCGGCGTCCAGGGTGGCCTGCGCGGCCTTCGTGGCGGCCTCGATCGTCAGGTGCGTCGACTGCCGCAGGTTGCCGTTGGCGGCGTCGGCCATGACGGCGGCGGGGGCGGCGGCCGGGGCGGAGGCGTTCGCGGAGGCGTTCGCGGAGACCGCGCCGAAGGTGCCGGCGGCGAGGACGGCGGCGGCGGTGGCGCCGAAGAGGATCTTCTTCATGAGGAACTCCGTGAGGGTGAGGTGGGCGGGGGAGGCGGCAGGCCATGAGGCCGGAGGCTCGGGCCATGAGGCCCGGGGCCGAGCGGTGGGGCGGCTCGTCCGCCTCGTTCGCTCTGAGATCCATCCTGTGGCCGGAACCCGGGCCGTCCGGTCCACGGTCCGGCTGTCCTCGTCGCGCACACTGGAGGACGGCCGGGTCAGCCGATCGGCTGATGCCGTCGTGGTCCCTCCGGGCCAGGATGGACTGATAGCCCCAGGTCAGAAGGCCTACAAGCCGGAACGGCACAGGACGGAGGCCGCCGGACGGCCGGAGGCCCGGAAGCGGCGGAAGGGCAGGAGGGCGGAGACGTGACACGGCCGAAGGCACAGCGCGGCGGCACGGCGGGCCGCCCGGCGGAGACCGAACGGGATTCCGCCGCCCCCTGGCAGGGCCGCCCGGCGGAGACCGAACGGGATTCCGCCGCCCCTTGGCCGGCCCGCCCGGCGGAGACCGTGCGGGACCCGGACGCCGCCTGGCTGGCGCGGGTCATGCACATCGCCTTCTTCCTCCTCCTCGGCGCGTCGCTCGTCCGCTTCCTGCTGCGCCACCCCTGGGAGGACCGCAGCCCCTGGATCGTCGCCCTCTCCGGCGCCCTCGCCTCCCTCTACCTCCTGGGACCCGTCGTCGGCACCCGCGCCGCGCCCCGCCGGATCGCCTGGCTGAGCACGGTCGTCGCCGTCTGGATCCTCCTGGTCGTCCTCGCGCCCAGCTTCGCCTGGTGCGCGGTGCCGCTCTTCTACACGGGCCTGCGCACCCTCCCGGCGCGCGCCGCGCTCGGTCTGGTCGCGCTGCTCACCGCGTTCGTGGTGTTCGCGCAGGTGCAGCTGGCGCACGGCGGCTGGGACCCGAACCTGATCGTGGCGCCGCCGGCCGTCGCCGCCATCGCCACCGGGGTGTTCGTGTACTCCGACCGGCAGGCGGCCCGCCAGCGGGCCCTGATCGACGACCTGATCCGCACCCGGCGCGAACTCGCCGCGATCGAACGCCGCGAGGGCACCCTCGCCGAGCGCCAGCGGCTCTCCATGGAGATCCACGACAGCCTGGCGCAGGGCCTGTCGAGCCAGCAGATGCTGCTCCAGGCGGCCGACCGCACCTGGGACAGCGACCCGTCGACCGCCCGCCGTCACGTCCGTACCGCCGAGTCCATCGCCGAACGCAACCTCGCCGAGGCCCGCCGTTTCGTGCACGACCTCGCGCCCGCCGACCTCGCCGGGGGCGGCGGCCTCGAAGAGGCCCTGCGGGGCCTCGCGACCCGCGAGTCGGCGGAGTTCCGGATCGACGGTACGGCGGTCCCGCTCCCCGAACGGGTGCAGTCGGCGCTCCTCCGCATCGCGCAGGGCGCCCTCGCGAACATCCGCGAACACTCCGGAGCCGAATCCGCCGCCCTGACCCTCACGTACCTCGACGACCAGGTGGTCCTGGACATCGCCGACGACGGCCGCGGCTTCGACCCGGCCGAGAGGCCCGGCGGGGTGCGCGGCCACGGACTGCCCGCGATGGGCGTGCGCGCGCGGCAGCTCGGCGGCACCCTGACAGTCGAGTCCGCCCCGGGCGAGGGCACGGTGCTCTCGGCCGCGATCCCGCTCTCCCTGGAGTCCTGATGTCCGTACGGATCCTGCTCTGCGACGACCACGTCGTCGTCCGCGCCGGGCTGCTCGCGCTGCTCGGCAGCACCCCCGACATCGAGGTGGTCGGCGAGGCGGGCAGCGGTGAGGAGGCGGTCGCGATGGCGGCGAAGCTGAAGCCCGACGTCGTCCTGATGGACCTCCAGCTGGGCGCGGGCATCGACGGTGTGGAGGCGACCCGGCTGATCGCGCCCACCGGCGTCCACGTCCTCGTCCTCACCACGTACGACACGGACGCCGACATCACGCGGGCGATCGAGGCGGGCGCGACCGGCTACCTCCTGAAGGCCGAACGGCCCGAGGAGCTGTTCGCCGCGATCCACTCCGCCGCCCAGGGCCGCACCGCCCTGTCCCCGCCGGTCGCCAGCCGGGTCATGGACCGGATGCGGGGCGCGGCGGGCCCGAGCCTCACGGACCGGGAGCGGGACATCCTCGGCCAGCTGGGGCGCGGCCTCGGCAACCGCGAGATCGCGCGGGCCCTGTTCATCAGCGAGGCGACGGTGAAGACGCACCTGGGCCGGATCTACGCGAAGCTCGGCGTCGACACGCGGGCCGGCGCGGTCGCGGTCGCCAAGGAGCGCCGCCTGCTGCCGTAGGCCCTGTCCTTCGGATCGGGCCGCGCTCGCGGCGTCCGGCACCGCACGGCCTCCACCACTGCTACTGTGCGCTACTGCCCGACCGCATGGTGTCACGCCATGCCCCGGTTCTCAGTGGGAGCGCACGTGAAGCTCGCGATCGTCGGCGGCGGCCCCGCCGGCCTCTACCTCTCGATCCTGCTGAAGCGGCAGGATCCCGCGCACGACGTCACCGTGTACGAGCGGAACCCGGCGGGCTCCACGTACGGCTGGGGCGTGACGTACTGGGCGGGGCTCCTCGACAAACTGCGCGCGGGCGATCCGGAGTCCGCGGCGGCGGTCGCCGAGGCGTCCGTGACCTGGAACGACGGGGTCGCGATCGTCCGTGACGAGCGGACCGTCCACCGCGGTGACGCGGGCTTCGGCATCGGGCGGCGGCGGATGCTCGCACTGCTCGCGGACCGGGCCGAAGAGCTGGGCGCACGGGTGGAGTTCGAGCACGACATCACAGGCCCCGACGCGCCCGAACTGGCCGGGGCGGACCTGGTCGTCGCCGCCGACGGCGTCAACAGCGCCCTCCGCGAGGCGCACGCCGGGCACTTCGGCAGCGAGGTCACCAGCGGCCGCAACCAGTACATCTGGCTCGGCACCACCAAGGTCTTCGACTCCTTCAGCTTCGCCTTCAAGGAGACCGGGCACGGCTGGATCTGGTGCTATGCCTACGGGTTCAGCGGCGAGCGTTCCACCTGTGTCGTCGAGTGCTCGCGGGAGACGTGGACCGGGCTCGGTCTCGACTCGCGCGGCGAGGGCGACAGCCTGCGCCTCCTGGAGAAGCTGTTCCACGACCTCCTCGACGGGCACGAGCTGATCGGCCGGGAGCGGGCCGACGACGCCGCCCAGTGGCTCACCTTCCGCACCCTCACCAACCGGGTCTGGCACCACGGCAACCTGGTCCTCCTCGGCGACGCCGCCCACACCACCCACTACTCGATCGGCGCGGGCACCACCCTGGCCCTGGAGGACGCCCTCGCCCTCGCGGAGGCCCTGCGCGGCCCGGGAAGCGGCCAGGACGCAGCCGCCCTCGACGCCGCCCTCACCGCGTACGGCAAGCGGCGCCGCGCCGAACTCGTCTCCGCGCAGAGCGCGGCCCGCTACAGCGCCCAGTGGTACGAGAACCTCCCCCGCTACATGAACCTCGAACCGGCCCGGATGTTCGCCCTCCTCGGCCAGCGCCACTCACCGCTCCTCCCGCACATCCCGCCGCAGCTCTACTACCGGATCGACCGGGCGGCCGAGCAGCTCGAACCGCTGCGCCGCCTCAAGCGCTGGCTCGGCCCCCGGGTGGCGAGGGCGGTCCACGGCCGCCGCTGAGACGACCCGAAGCCCCCACGGCCTCGCGTACGAGCGCGGCCCGGGGGCGTGACACCATCGACCCGTGCTCGACATCGGCTACTCCCTCTCGCGTCGCTTCCCCGACCCGCCGCAGACCGACTACCGCCACGCGGACGTCCACGCCCTGCGGCACGACCTCTTCTGCGGGGACGTGTACCTCGCCGACACCGAGGCGGACCGCGAGGTGTCCACAGCCTGGGGATGGGTGCCGGTGCTCGACTTCGCGTGGGCCCTGTGCGACATCGTCGAGCAGCTCGACCAGGACCCGCGCGGCAGCCGCGCCTCCCAGCCGCAGTACGCCGAACTCGACTTCACCGAGTCCTCGGACCGCATGCTCTTCGAGCGCCGCTTCGGCTGGGTGGACGTCGAGGCCGACTGGATGCCGGGCGACGAACCCCCGGTCACCTTCAGCCACGCCGCACTGCGCCGCGAGGCCCGCGACTTCCTGCACGACCTGATCGCCGACCTCACCGACATGCACGAGGGCCTCGCCGACAACCCGGCCATCTGGTCCCTCCAGGCCCGCTTCCCCCGCCTGCCGTAGGCCCCCGGTCCCCCGCCCCCGGCGTCACTCCTCCACCCGCACCCCCAGCCGCGCCGCGAGCACCGGCGCGAGGTCGAGGAGCTGCGCCGTCGAGATCACGGCCCCGGCGAGCGACTCCACCCCGCGCTCGATCTCCAGGCGCTGCACCCCTCTCAGATCCACGTCCTTCAGCCGCGCCCCGGAGAAGTCGACCCCGGTCAGGACGCAGTCCACGAACTCCACCCGTTCGAGCACCGCGCCCCCGAAGTCGAGATCGCTCAGCACGCACCCCTCGAAGACGACGTCCCGCAGCTTCGCCGACCGCAGGTTCAGATAGTCGCTCTTGCCTCCCCGCACCACGACTCTCTCCAGGACCGCCCCGTGCAGCTGCACCCCGCCGAGCCGCGCGTCCACCATCTCCACGTCCCGCAGCTGCGCCCCGGCCAGGACCGTCCCCACCCCCCTGACCCCGGTCAGCACCGAGTCGAGGAAGCGGGCCCCCGACAGCCGCGTCTCGTCGAGCCCGCACTCCCGCAGCGCGCAGTCGAGGAACCGCGCGCCCTCCCCCGACTGCCCCGCCAGGTCGAGCCCGGCCAGGTCGAGCCCGTCGTAGTCCCCGTCCGGCTCGAGCCCGCCCCCGTACGCCTCCAGCGGCGGCAGCCGCACCTCCGGCCGCCGGGCCCCCGCCACCGGCGCCTGCTTCTTCCGATTCCGCGTCGTCGCCATGCCCCCATGGTGATGTACGCCACTGACAACGCCCCCGATGTCACGAACGCGACCCCGCCGCCCGTCGCACCCTCAGGACCCGACACGAGGGAGACGGACATGCGGAAGCTCACGATCATCGGAGGCGGCTTCGCCGGACTGACCGCGGCCATCACCGCCGCCGAGGCCGGCACCAGGGTCACCGTGCACGAGGCGCACCGGACCCCGGGCGGCCGGGCCCGCACGACCGAGGGCCCGTACCGCACCAACGAGGGCCCGCACGCGATCTACAGCGGCGGCCCCCACTGGACCTGGCTCAAGCAGCGCGGCCTCCTCGGCCCGCTCGCCCCGCTGCCCGCCGCGGAGGGCCTCCGGTTCCGCTTCCACCGCGGCGGCGCCCTGCGCCGCACCCCGCCGCTCGGCATGCTGCGCCAGTGCCTCCGTACCGCCGGAAGCGCCCCCGTGGACCTCGACTTCCACACCTGGGCCTCCGGGATCGCGGGCGAGCGGGTGGCGCGGGAGGCCGCCGCGTACGCCGGGGTCGCGCTCTTCCACCACGACCCCGGCGCGCTCTCCGCGCGCTTCGTGCAGGAACGGCTGCACCGGGCCGCCGCCCTGCCGCCCGAGGCGCACTACGTGCGGGGCGGCTGGGGTCAGCTCATCGAGCGGATGATCGTCCGCGCCTGGGAGATGGGCGTACGGATCGAGACGTCGTCGCGCGTCGACAGCCTTCCGCTCGGCGAGGGTCCGGTGATCGTCGCCACCGCCCTGCCCGCCGCCGCCCGGCTCCTCGACGACCCGTCGCTGACCTGGGAGAGCGGCCGTACGGTCCTGCTCGACCTGGCGCTGCGCGGCCGGCGGGGGGACCCGTTCGTGATCTCCGACGTGGACGCGCCCGGCTGGATCGAGCGGTTCACGGCCCAGGACCCGACGCTCGCCCCGGCCGGACAGCAGCTGATCCAGGCCCAGCTGCCGATCGGCCCCGGCGCGGCCAAGGCGGACGGCGTCGCCCACGCCGAGCGCCTCCTCGACCTGGGCTTCCCCGGCTGGCGCGAACGGACGGTGTGGCGGCGGGAGTCGGTGTCCCAGGGCCGTACGGGCGCGGTGGACCGCCCCGGCACGACCTGGCGCGACCGGCCGGCCGTCGACAGGGGCGACGGCGTGTACCTGGTGGGCGACCAGGTGGCGGCGCCCGGTGTCCTGTCGGAGGTGTCGTTCACGAGCGCGGTCGAGGCGGTGTCCCTCGCTCTGCGCGCGGACAGCCGTGCCCTGAGGAGGGCTTGACCTCAAGCGTGCTTGAGATCGGAGGGTTTCCCCTGGCACCACCGTTCAGGCTGCACCACCGCTCTCGCTCCACCACGAGCCGCGCACGACCACGACCCGCGCGCCACCACGACCCGCGCTCGCCGCCGATGACAGGGGAACCGTCATGCACGCCATCCGCCTCCACGCCTTCGGACCCGCCGAGAACCTCACCTACGAGGAGACGCCCGACCCCGTGCCGGGCCCCGGCCAGGTCCGCATCCGGGTCGCGGCGGCCGGCGTGCACCTCCTCGACACCGCGCTCCGCGAGGGGATGCCCGGCCCGTTCCCCGCGCCCACCGCGCTGCCCACCGTCCCCGGCCGCGAGGTCGCCGGCACCGTCGACGCCCTCGGCGAGGGCACCGACCCCGGCTGGCTCGGCAGGCGGGTCGTCGCCCACCTCGGCATGGCCCCCGGCGGCTACGCCGAACTCGCCGTCACCGACGCCGCCCGCCTCCACGCCCTGCCCGACCACGTCGGCGAGGCGGAGGCCGTCGCCATGATCGGCACCGGCCGCACCACCCTCGGCATCCTGCAGTTCACCCCACTCGGCCCGGACTCGATCGCGATCGTCCCGGCCGCGGCCGGCGGCATCGGCACCCTGCTCGTCCAGTACGCCAAGAACGCCGGCGCCACCGTCATCGGCCTCGCCGGCGGCCCCGCGAAGGTCGCCCTCGTCCAGGAGAACGGCGCCGACCTGGCCGTCGACTACAAGGAACCCGACTGGGCGGAGAAGGTCCGCGCGTACCTGGACGGGCGCACCGCCACCGTCGTCTACGACTCGGTCGGCGGCGACACCGGCAGGGCCGCCGTCGACCTGCTCGGCAAGGGTGGACAGCACGTCGTCTTCGGCTGGTCCGGCACCGGTCTCCGCGAGGGCGAGCCGCTCACCTTCACGCCGGAGGAGCTCGCCGCCCGCGGCATCACCTCGGAGTCCGTTCTCGGCCCCGTCATGATCCAGAAGGCGGGCGGTGACGTCCGCAACCTCGAACTCGCCGCCCTCGAAGCGGCGGCCACCGGCAGCCTCCGCCCTGCGGTCCACCGCTTCCCGCTCTCCGACGCGGCGGGCGCCCACCGCGCCCTGGAGACCAGGGGCACGACGGGCAAGGTGATCCTGGTGCCGTGAGGCGGCACCGGGGTGGGATCAGACCCGGGGTGGGACAAAGCCGGGGTGGGATCAGACCCGGGGTGGGACAAAGCCGGGGTGGGATCAGACCCGGGGTGGGATCAGACCCCGACCACGTCCCAGGAGTGCGCCTTGAACTCCTTCAGGAAGTCGGGGTGGTCCTCCCACATCCGGGCGATGGAGCGCAGCACGTCCCAGTTCTGCTCAAGCGCCTGGTCCACGACCTGGCGCAGCTCCGGCGCCGACTCCCGCTTCTCCACGAGGCCGTTGACGGCCGCCGCGGCCTGCACGGTGTAGCGCGTGGCGCGCAGGGCCCGGGAGGTGTCGTCCATCCCGAACCCGTGGTCACTCCCGTTCGCCGGGTCGAAGAGCGGGGTCAACCGCGCCTCGATGAAGGCCGTGATCCGCTGGAACCGCTGCTCGACATCCGTACCCATGTCATTCGTGTCATCCATGGGCTCTTTCCTACACCCCGCCCGCGCCCAGCTCCGCCAGCGCCCCGTCCGTCAGGCGGTAGACCGTCCACTCGTCCTGCGGGCGGGCGCCGAGGGACTCGTAGAACGCGATCGACGGCTCGTTCCAGTTCAGTACGGACCACTCCAGGCGCTCGTAGCCGCGCTCCACGCAGATCCGGGCCAGCTCGCGGAGCAGCGCCTTGCCGTGGCCGCCGCCCCGGGCCTCCGGGCGGACGTAGAGGTCCTCCAGGTAGATGCCGTGGACCCCGCGCCAGGTGGAGAAGTTGAGGAACCAGAGCGCGAAGCCGACGGCCTCGCCGTTCTCGTCCGTCGCGAGGTGCGCGTAGGCGGCGGGCCGGTCGCCGAAGAGGGCCTCGTGGAGCTGCTCGGGGGTCGTGCGGACCTCGTCGAGGGCCTTCTCGTACTCCGCGAGGTCGCGGATCAGGGCGTGGATGACGGGAACGTCGGCGGGCGTGGCTGTACGGATCATGCGGGCCAGCCTGCCAAGGGCGGGGCCCTCCTGGCGAACGGAATCCTCACGGAGAGCGCCTGAAGCCCCCGGCTCTCCCGTCCAGCAGGATCCGTGCCACGGCCACCTGCTCCTCGTCGAGGCCCGGTTCGCCCTCCGCGAGCTCCCACAGGCCGTTCTGCAGGACCCGGCCCAGCGTCCACGCCACCGCGCGCCCCCGGTCGCCGACGACCTCGGTGAGCAGGTCGAACCTCCACAGGACGTCGTCGGGGTCGAAGCGGTCCATGAGCAGCGGCAGCAGTTCGAAGCCCGGGTCGCCCGCGAGGGGCTTCGGTCGATGACCAGCCACGGTTCGCGGGCGCCCGCCAGGACGTTCCCCAGGTGCAGGTCCCAGTGCAGGAGCCGGTCCCCCGGTTCGCCCGCCACCTCCCGTACGGCCGCCGCGCAGTCCCGGAGCACCGCCGCGTCCTCGGCGTCCTCCGCTCCGAGGCGTACGAGCGCGTCCGGCACCCTGGCGAGCATTCCGGCCGCGATGTCACCGAGCCCGCGCAGTCCCTCCGGCGCGGGGACGGCCACCAGGCGCGCGAGGAGCCCGGCGGCGACGCCCAGGGCCGCGCGGGTGTCGGCGACGGACGTCAACGGCCGGGTCTCGTCGAGCCGTTCCAGGAGCATCGTCCCCGTGGCGGGGTCGTGGTCGAGGAGCCGCACGGCGCCGGCCCCGTCCCAGGCGCGCAGGGCGACGGGTTCGCCCTCGGTCTCGTGGTCGGGGATCTGCATCTTCAGCGCGGCCGGCGTGCCGTCCGCGACCCGTTCGACGGGCAGCACGAGGGACGCGACGCCGTGCAGGGAGGGGCCGGTGACGCGCAGCCCCCACCGCCCGAGGAACTCCTCTGCGAGCCCCGGCAGCCCGGCGACGAACGCCCGCCCGGCCTCCCCGTTGTACTTCGCCTGCGAACGGACCAGTTCCTCCGGTACGTGAATCACGCCACGACCCTGGACACGGACACCGACCTCCCGGAGCGCCTGCGGCGACCGTATCCAGGGGACCGAGGCCCCGGGTAACGTCCCGCCCAGGCACCCGGAAGAGGGATACACATGAGTACGGTCAACGGCGGCATCTCGTTCTGGTACGCGCAGGACGGCACCCCCGCTCCCCGCGAACCGCTCCCCGGCGACATCAGCGCCGACGTCTGCATCGTCGGCGGCGGCTACACGGGCCTGTGGACCGCCTACTACCTCAAGAAGGCCGTCCCGTTCCTCAACATCACGGTCCTCGAGGCCAAGTTCTGCGGGTACGGAGCCTCCGGGCGCAACGGCGGCTGGCTCTACAACGGCATCGCCGGACGCGACCGCTACGCGAAGCTGCACGGCCATGAGGCCGCCGTCCGCCTCCAGCAGGCCATGAACGCCACGGTGGGCGAGGTCGTCGACGTCTGCGAGCAGGAGAAGATCGACGCCGACGTCCACCGGGGCGGAGTCCTGGAAGTCGCGCTCTCCCCCGCCCAGCTGGCCCGCCTGAAGGCCTTCCACGCCGCCGAGACCGCGTTCGGCGAGACGGACCGGGAGATGTACGGGGCCCGCGAGACCGCCGACCGCATCCGCGTCACCGGCGTCGTCGGCTCCTCCTGGACCCCGCACGGGGCCCGCCTGCACCCCGTGAAGCTGGTCAAGGGCCTCGCCGCCGCGGTCGAGGCGCTCGGCGTCACGATCCACGAGTCGACCCCGGTCACCGAGATCAAGCCGAAGCACGCGGTCACCCCGTACGGCACGGTCCGCGCCCCGTACGTACTGCGCTGCACCGAGGGCTTCACCGCCTCCCTCACCGGCCAGCGCCGCACCTGGCTCCCCATGAACTCCTCGATGATCGCCACCGAGCCCCTTGACGACGCCCAGTGGGAGTCCATCGGCTGGGACGGCCGCGAGACCCTTGGCGACATGGCGCACGCGTACATGTACGCGCAGCGCACCGCCGACGGCCGGATCGCACTGGGCGGCCGGGGGGTCCCGTACCGCTTCGGCTCGAAGACGGACAACGACGGTCGCACCCAGCCGCAGACCATCGAGGCCCTCCGCGACATCCTGACCCGCTTCTTCCCCCAGCTGGCGGGGGTACGGGTGGACCACGCCTGGTCCGGCGTCCTCGGCGTCCCGCGCGACTGGTGCGCCACCGTCACCCTGGACCGCTCGACGGGCCTCGGCTGGGCGGGCGGCTACGTCGGCTCGGGCGTCGCCACGGCCAACCTCGCGGCCCGCACCCTGCGCGACCTCATCAAGGAGGACTCGGGCCAGTCGGGCCCCACCGACCTCACGGCCCTGCCCTGGGTCAACCACAAGGTCCGCAAGTGGGAACCGGAACCGCTGCGCTGGCTCGGCGTCCAGACCATGTACGCGGCCTTCCGCGGCGCGGACCACCGCGAGTCGACGGGCCACACGGCGACGACGGACCGCGTGGCGGTCCTGGCGAACCGGCTCAGCGGCCGCTGAGGAGGACGGACGGGGTGGGCGCGCGGCAGGGCCGCGCCCACCCTTTCCACAGGACCGCTCCCCCTCCCCCCGCCCTTCACTCCACCTGGATCCCGAAGTCCCCGACGAGCTCCTCGAGCCCACCCCGGTATCCCTTCCCCCCGAGGACGAAGTCCCAGTCGCCCCCGGCGCGGCGCCGGAACGACCCGAGGACGAGCGCCGTCTCCCCGGGGCGCCCGTCCGAGACGACGAGCCGGTCGAGCTCGCCGCCGGAGTCGTCCCGCAGCCGGATGCCGGCGTCCGTGAACCCGCTCAGGTCCGCGTCCGGATGCACCTCGGGGTCGACCGCGGCCACGAGCACGAGGCGGTCGGCCCGCGACGGAGGCGCGTCGAAGCCGACCCGCAGCGCTGCCCGGTCGCCGGGCGCGGCGGCCGGCATCGCCACCGAACCGTCGGGGTCGCCGGGTTGTCGAAGAAGACGAACCACTCGTCGCCGAGGACCCGGTTGCCGGCGCAGACCAGGGCGCACACGCCGAGCGCGGCCGTGCCGGACCACACCATGCCCAGCAGATTGAGGTCGGCGTCGGCCTCGACGGGGGTGTCCACGGCGGTGGCCCGCGGGGCCCCGGGCCCCAACCGCCACCGGAGTCCGTGCCGATGGAGCAGGTCGACCATCCCTCGTCACCATCGGCGCGGCCGTCGCAGCCTTCATGGCGAGCTGCGCCGTCCTTGTGGGCAGCACCCTCAAGCCGCTCGAACAGGCCGCAGACGACTACCTCGACGCTTCGACCTCGTCCACCGGACAAGACCGAGGAGCACCCTCATGGGCGGGACATCCCGCTCGACGACACCTTGCCCCTGCTCCGGTCCCGTGACCGCGAGGCGCGCTCCCCGGGGCGGGTCCGTCGCGGTGCCACGCGTGGGGGTGCGCCTACCCTTTTCCCATGCCCTCACGCGACACGTCCTCAGCTGCGCTCGGTACGCATCAGCGCACCCCCGGCCCTCGTGAGCTGGTGTTGGCGGCGGGCGTCTTCGCTCTGCTCGCCGATGCCACGCGGCTGCATCTGATGTGGCTGCTCGCACGTGAGGAGTCGGATGTGACCGCTCTGGCCGAGGCGGTCGGCGCCGCCCGCCCCGCGGTCAGTCAGCATCTCGCCAAGCTCCGGCTCGGGGGTCTCGTCGAGTCCCGCAAGGAAGGCCGCCGGGTCGTCTACTCACTGCCTGACGGGCACCTGAAGCGCCTGGTCGTCGAGGCGATCAGTCACGCCGATCACCAGGTGAGCGGCGAGCCCTGGCACGACTGAATCAGGCCCGTGGGACAGACCTCAAAAATCAATAGGTGCGCAACTATGCACGTGTCGGTTATCGTGGAATCACCCCCGTAGCCGACCGAGGGGATGGCCTCATGCTGTCCGTGCTGCGCAACCGTACGTACCGGCACCTCTTCACCGCGCAGGTCGTCGCCCTCGTCGGCACCGGTCTCGCGACCGTCGCGCTGAGCCTGCTCGCGTACGACATCGCCGGCGGGAACGCCTCGGCCGTCCTCGGTACGGCGCTGGCCGTCAAGATGGTCGCGTACGTCGGGATAGCGCCGCTGATCAGCGCGTTCGCCGACCGGATACCCCGGCGGGCGCTGCTGGTCACGATGGACCTCACCCGAGCGGGCGTCGCGCTCGCGCTGCCGTTCGTCACCCAGGTGTGGCAGGTCTACGTCCTGATCTTCCTGCTCCAGGCCGCGTCCGCCGTCTTCACCCCCACCTTCCAGGCGACCATCCCCGAGGTCCTGCCCGACGAGGACGACTACACCCACGCACTGTCGCTCTCCCGCCTCGCCTACGACCTGGAGAGCCTGTTCAGCCCCGTGCTCGCCGCCGCGCTCCTCTCCCTCATCTCGTACAACTGGCTCTTCACCGGCACCGCCGTCGGCTTCCTCGCCTCCGGCGCCCTGGTCGTCTCCGTCCTCCTGCCGAAGCCGCAGCCGCAGCCGCAGCCGGTCGAGCGCACGGGAGGCGTGTACGCCAAGGCCGCCTTCGGAGCCCGGCTCTTCCTGGCCACGCCCCGGCTCCGCGCCCTGCTCGCCCTCGACCTCGTGGCTGCCGCCGTCGGCGCCATGGTCCTGGTCAACACGGTCGTCCTGGTCCGCGACACCCTCGGCCGCTCGGCCGGCGACGTCTCGCTCGCCCTCGCCGCCTACGGCGCCGGCTCCATGGTCGTCGCCCTCCTGCTGCCCCGGGTCGTCGGGCGCCTCGGCGACCGGACCCTGATGCTGCCCGCCGCCTTCGTCATGACCACCACGCTCGGCCTTCTTGCGGCAGGGCTCGGCGCGGGCGGGCTGTCCTGGCCGGCGCTGCTGGCCGCATGGCTGGTGATCGGGGCGGCGACCTCGGCGATCCTCACCCCCGGCGGGCGCCTGCTGCGCCGCTCGGCCGCCGCACCGGACCTTCCGGCGGCCTTCGCCGCCCAGTTCTCCCTCACCCACGCCTGCTGGCTGATCACCTACCCGCTCGCGGGCCGGCTCGCCTCCCGGGCAGGGCTCACCGTCTCGGCCGCCGTGCTGACCGCGCTCGCTCTCGCCGCCGCCGTGACCGCCGTACGCCTGTGGCCGCGCCAGGACCCGGCCGAGCTGGAACACGTCCACACCGAGCTGGCACCGGACCACCCGCACCTCGCCGGTGCCGGAGGGCGCAGCCATCGCCACGACTTCCACATCGATGCCCTGCACCAGCGGTGGCCTGTCCGGGAGCCCGCCCGGGAGAAGACCGCCGCCTGACCGGTCAGGGACGGGCGGGCGGCGGCCGGGAGAAGATCATCGTGATCAGTAGGCGGCGATGGGCTCCGCGGGCAAGGACGAGCGGGGCGTCATGGTCGAGCGACCCGAGGTCCTCGCGGCATGAACACCACCGTCTGTCGGCGGCCTGAAAATCGGTGGCGTGCCCGGTCCGACCCCCGGTGACGATCGTGGCATGCCCGGTGCGCGGCTCCGGACATGGACTTTCCGGCCGACGCCACCAGCGCTGACCGACGTTCAACGTGCCGGAAGGAACTCGCCGGTTCTCCGCGCAGGCGGGGTCTACGGCACCTACCGAGCCGGGCTTCGCCGATGGCACGGAGGAAGCTGGAGGGGGCAGGTCATCACACGCAAGGGCCCCACGTCCCGATGTCGGTACGCGGGCCTCATGGCGGCGGTCGTCACAACGGCCCCAGCGCATTCACTCCGCCGAGGCCGCCCTTCCGGATCGCCACACGTGAGCGTGCTCGATCCACATTCAATTTTACGACTGTGGCGCGGGACAGGCGAGCGGGCCGACGGGCCATCGGGGGTGGGGTCCCGGATCAGCCGCGTTCTTCCTCCTCGGCCTCCATACGGCGGATCCCCTGGTGTGTGAGGGAGACCATCGCGGGTGTGTTGCCCGGCTCCCAGTCGACGGTGATCAGGCCCTCGCCGGCCAGGTAGGTGCAGGCGGCGGCCAGGTCTTCCTCCGGGATGCGCAGGTCGTTCCGCAGCGTCCGCCCCGGGACCCCGAGGAGACGGTTGCCTTCGGTGGCTTCGTAGAGGGCGGTCAGGACCCGTTCGCGGAAGACCTGTCGCTCGCGGAGTGTCGCCATGATCGAGTCCTTTGGTTCATACGAGGGCCCGCTGCTGCTCAGACTTCGTCGGCGTGGGTGCCGGTGAGGGCGGACGCTCTGCTGGTGGTGAGCCAGGAGCGGGCGGGTTCTGCGGCGGTTTCGGTGTCGACGGTGAGGTGCAGCCGGGTGCCGCCTTCGGGAACGGGGTAACTGCGCTGTTCCGTCCCTGCGAAGGAGCGGCGGATCACTTCGGCGACCGCGCGGGCGGCTTCGGGGCCGGCGGCGACGATACGGATCTCGGCGTGTCCCGCCGAGGGCAGGGGCGCGGTGTCGGTGGGGTGCAAGGTGCGGGGTCCTTTCAGGGGCGAGTGAGGGGCCGGCGAGTGAGGGGCCGGCGAGTGAGGGGCCGGCGAGTGAGGGGCCGGCGCTGTCTCTTATACACATCTGACGCTGCCGACGAATAGAGAGGTGTAGATCTCGGTGGG
>JOBE01000090.1 GCA_000717735.1 Streptomyces griseoluteus
ACCCCGCCCCGCACACCAGCTCTCCACCCGGCTCCAAGGCACCCGCGAATGCACCGGCCACCACACCCAACCCATGCTCTTCCGGCCACTCACCGACGAGACCCTGTGCCCCGCATGCGCCGGAGAATTTCCCGGGGAAATCCCTGAACCAAATCCACAAACGGAATCTGTCGGAACAGCGGCAGGGCCGTCATATCGACTCAATAGCTAAATTCCGACATTTGCGGGCGAGAACTTACCGGTTGCAGGCGCCACGCACGTATCCACGACTGTCTTTTCGCCGGCCGCCGAACCCCTGACGCAGAGACGCCCTCCCCCCTCCCTCAGATCGAGGAGGAAACCGGTGGTCGCACCCTTCGGCTTGAGGTCGTGGATGCGCTCGTCGACGTACCCGAGACCGTTCAGAACCTTCCTGACCTGGCCGGGAGCGGGATCCTTCAGCTTGAGCAGCGCCTGAGTGAGGCGCTCCTCGTGCAGGCCGCTCGCGCAGAGGTCGCGCGGGCTCAGTTCCGCGTCCGGTCCGGCCGTGGGCTCGGCCGGCTCGATCGGGCCGGTCGGCGGCGTTTCGCCCGGCCGGACCGGCGGCTCCGCCGCGCTACTCCCGGGCACACTCGGCCGGTTAGCGGGTGCGTGGCCGGAAGGGCACGGTCCGGCGACCTCGTCCAGCATCGCGGCGAACGCCGCGTCCTGCGCGCTGCCGTCCACTCCGCTCGCACTACCAGCCATGTCGCTCGCGCCGCGCCCACCACCCGCCTCGCCGGCCGAACCGCCACCGCAGGCCGTGAGCGTCACGGCGGCGAGAGCCGCCGCCGCGAGGGCGAGTCGCAGGCGGCCCGGCGTGCGTGCGGACGGTCGTTCGGCCGGTCGTACGGCCGGGCTGTTCGAGGCCTGGGGGCGCGTCATGCGCACAGTCTCGACCCCAGTAGCTCACTCCGCATGAGTACCCCTACTCATGGCTATTTCGGCCACTGGCCGGAATTGAATGTAAATTACTTTCGCTAATTAAGCGAATTGCATTCAGCTTCTCTCAGCCTCTTGTGAACGCATCCTTGGGCGCCCTAAGGTCCGCAGCGATCGGCAAACGATCAACTCGATGCATGAGGGGGAATTCGTGCGCAGAACCGCTCTACCCGTCATCGCCGCGCTGTCCATGGCGCTGCTGCTCCCGCAGAACGCCACCGGCATCACGCCCGCCGCACCGCAGGCCGCCGGAGCGGAGATCGTCGACCCGCCGGCGGCCACCGGCGACTTCCAGGAAGTCGGCCCGGGTGTGTACTCGACCGACAGCAAGACCTTCGAGATAGCCGAGAACGACGCCGGCGTCGGCGCCATCGGCCGCAGACACAGCGTCACCGCGCAGGCGGACGGCGTCGCCAGACCCCAGTCGGCCCCCGCGAGCCGCCCCGACATGGGCGTCTTCGGTCCCGGCTGGGAGGCGGAGTTCCTCGGCGGCGAGCTCAACCAGAAGCTGGAGCAGCAGGGCGACGCCATCGTCGTCACCGACCTCAACGTCGGCGAGTCCGTGCGCTACCTGCTCAAGAGCACCCTCGACTTCCCCGACGGCGGCGGGGTGAAGAAGTACGAGACCGCCGAGGGCGACAAGATCACCGACACCACCCGGTGGGACGCCGCCACCGGAACCCTGGTCTCCACCATGGTCGAGACCCTCAACGTGAACCTCTCCGTGGCGGACGAGGGGCAGCCCGACGGCGGCACCGAGGTCGGCGACGAGCCCGTGGCCGCCGCGAGCCTCCTGCCCACCCGTACCTGGAAGCAGGCCGCTCCCGGCGTCAACGCCTGGCGGGTCACCAGCGCGGGCAACGCGGCCTACGGCGTCTCCACCGTGGCCTACGACTCCAAGGGCCGGGTCTCCACCATCACGGAGCCGGCCGTCGGAGAGGCCCTGAAGGAGACCGTGGCGATCAGCTACGCGAGCACCACCACGGCCTCGGGGACGGCTCTCGGCGACTACGCGGGCCGCGCCAAGGAGGTCAAGGTCACCACCGGTGCCACGACGCAGACCGTCGCCCGCTACACGTACGACGCCTCGGGCCTGCTGCGCTCGGTGACCAACCCGGTCCAGAGCAGCGTCGCGGTGGCGTCCTACGTGTACGACACCACCGGCCGCGTCTCCGACATCGTCTCGCCGGACCACGGCGACTGGGACCTGACCTACCCGGCGGCGTCGGCCTCGCCGGACGTCCTGCCGACCGGGCCCGCCCGGCCGGCCGCGGACGCGCCGATCGAGGGCGCGACCGGCATCACCGACCCGAACGCCGTCGCTCCCCCGGCCACGGACATCGGCCCGGGTGAGATCTCCGACCCGGAGGCCTACCCGCGCAAGTGCAGCTGGGCCCGTCACTGGCTCTACTACTGGAAGACCGGCTGCGCCGCCTGGGCCGCGCACTACGGCTGGCACAAGCCGTACTTCAAGTACACCAAGACCGGCTACCGCGTCGTGGGCATCAACTACGACGGCTGCAGCACCCCCGGCCCGAACGTCAGCAAGCCGGGCGGCTGGAACTTCCGTCCCGCGTGCGACATGCACGACTACGGCTACGGCCTGATCGGCAACACGTACAAGGGTTACGCGTACTACCTCGACCGGCACAAGAAGGTCGCCGTGGACGACGTCTTCTACACGACGCTGCGCGACAAGGTGTGCTCGGGCTACTTCTGGAAGAGGGCCTGCCGCGCCACCGCGTGGACCTACCGCCAGGGCGTCCGCGCGGGCAACCCGAAGAACGGTGCCAACCGCACCTGATCGACGGCTCGACCCGCTGACGGAGCATGCCCCGGGGCGTCAAGGGCCGGGGGGCGAACCCATCGCCGCCCGGCCCTTTCCCCTCCGCGCGCCGCGCCCCGCGCGCCGCGTCCGGCTCTCCGTCCTCCCCTTTTCGCGCCTGTGCGCTGCCACCGTCTCCACGGGCTGAGCCATGCCCTCGTTCCCACGGGCTGGGCGACGTCCTCTTTCTCTCCGAGGCAACTGTGAAGAAGAAGATATGGGCCACGGTCATCACCGCGATGACGACCGTGTCGCTCGGCGCGATACCGGCCCAGGCCGCCGCGCCGCTGAGTACCTCCACGACGGTCGACGCGGCCGACGGGATCGTCGACCCGCCCCTGTACGACGCCACCGCCGCCGGCGGCACCGTCCGCGTCAACGTGGTCACCGAGAACCGCACGGACATCCCCGACGCGGCGACCGCGGGTGAGACGAAGCAGTCCTTCTCGACCCTGCCCGTGGTCACCCTCAAGGTCGACCGCGCCGGCCTCGACGCCCTGGCCGCCAAGCCGGGCGTGGTCAGCGTCACCGAGGACACGCCGGTGCCGCCGTCCCTGGACGGGAGCATCCCCCTGATCGGCGGTGACAAGGCCATCGCCGCGGGCAAGACCGGCGCGGGCAGCACGATCGCCATCCTGGACACGGGCGTCGCCACCCAGCACCCGTTCCTGAAGGGCCGCGTCAAGGCCGAGGCGTGCTTCTCCCCGAGCGACCCGGACCTCGGCGCCTCCAGCCTGTGCCCCAACGGGACCGACCGGCAGGAAGGCATCGGAACCGCCGACTCCGAGGCGGGGGCGTGCGCGACCGCGTCCGGTTGCGACCACGGCACCCACGTGGCCGGTATCGCCGCGGGCAACGGCGCCGGCCTCACCGGAGCCCCGGCCCGCGGTGTGGCCCCCGGCGCCGACCTCGTCGCCATCCAGGTCTTCAGCAGGTTCGACTCGGACGACTACTGCGGTGGCTCCGCCCCGTGCGTCCTCAGCTTCACCAGCGCCCAACTCGCGGGTCTGGAGAAGGTGCTGCAGCTGCGTCAGGCCGGCACGCCGGTCATCGCGGCGAACCTCAGCCTGGGCGGCGGCCGTTACTCCAGCGCCTGCACCACCGACCCCCGCAAGCTGGCCATCGACAATCTGCTCGCCGCCGGCGTCGCCACCGTGGTCGCGGCCGGCAACAACGGGTACACCGACGCGGTCAGCGCCCCCGGCTGCGTCTCCTCCGCCGTCACCGTCGGCTCCACCACCCCGGACGACGAGCTGTCCGCTTTCACCAACCGGGGTCCGCTGCTCGACCTGTTCGCGCCCGGCACCAGCATCGTCTCCTCCGTCACCGGCGGCGCGTACGCCCCCAAGAACGGCACCTCCATGGCCGCACCGCACGTGGCCGGCGCCTTCGCGGTCCTGCGGCAGGCGTTCCCCACCAAGACCGTCACTGAACTCCAGGCTCTGCTGAAGTCCAGCGGCAGGCCCATCGGCTACACGGGCGCCACCACCCCGCGCATCGACCTCGGCCAGGCGCTCGCCCCCAAGAAGACCGGCATCGTCGACTTCAACGGTGACGGCGTCGAGGACATCGCCATCGCCGACCCGGCGGCCACGGTCGGCGGCGACACGACAGCCGGTACGGTCTGGGTCACGTACGGCGGCGGCAAGGGCACCGCCGGGATCCACCAGGACCTCGACTGGGTGCCGGGCGGCGCCGAGCAGAGCGACTGGTTCGGCGAGGAACTCGCCACCGTCGACTACAACAAGGACGGCTACACCGACCTGGTCGTCGGAACTCCCTCGGAGGACGTGGGCTCCGCCGTCGACGCGGGCTTCGTCGACATCCTGTACGGCGCCGCCGGCGGTCTGGGCACCGGCACCAAGAAGAACACGCACTTCGAACAGGGCCAGGGCACGGGCGCGATCGCCGGTTCGGCCGCCGAGGCGGGCGACCGCATGGGCCACGCGATCGCGGCCGGCACCACCAGGGCGGGCGTCCCGTACCTGCTGATCGGCAACCCCGGTGAAGCCCTCGGCACCCACACCGGCGCCGGCAGCGCCTTCTACGTGCACGGCAGCACCAGCGTCACCATCCACCAGGACAGCGCGGGCGTCCCGGGCAGCGTGGAGAAGGACGACAAGTTCGGCTTCAGCGTGACCGGCGACTCCAACTTCCTCGCCATCGGCTCTCCCGGTGAGGCCATCGGCACCGACGCGAAGTCCGGCGGTGTGGCGCTCTTCAACCCCAACAAGCTCGACTCCGAGGGCAAGCCCACCCCGCTGGCGGGCCTCGACCAGGACAACCCGGCGATCTCCGGCGGCGCCGAGCCCGGTGACGAGTTCGGCTTCGCGGTGGCCATCGCCCCGTACCGCGCGTCGACCGCAGCCACCGCGTCCGAGTCGATCCTCGCGATCGGTTCACCCGGTGAGGGCGTGGTCGTGGACGGCGTGAACCGCCTCAACGCAGGCCGGGTCGTCCAGATCCGGATCAAGCCCGACGGTACGTGGAGCTACCTGCGCGAGCTCAAGCAGGGCACCGCGGACGACACGGTCTCCGGCACCTCCGAGACCGGTGACCGGATGGGCGAGACCCTGGCCGCCGTCAACACCGCCCCGGACGCCGTGAGCACCTCCGCGTCCATGCGGCTCGCCGTCGGCACGCCCGGCGAGGCCATCGGTACGGTCGCCCAGGCGGGCGCGGTCCACACCTTCTCGCTCGCCGGTTCGGCCGGGACCAACGACCGCTGGATCGAGGCGGGCGACGGCGACGGGATTCCCGGCACCCCGGGCACGAAGCAGTACCTGGGCAAGAGCCTTTCCTTCACCGCCACGCGCCTGTACGTCGGGATGGCGTACGGCCCGAACGCCGGCGGCGCGCTGTACGCCCTGCCGATGTCCAACGTCACCGTCGGCGGAACGGTCGCCCCGGTGACCGCGTACAAGCCGGGGACGGGTGGGGTGCCCTCGGGCGGCGTCCGCTTCGGGTACGCCTCCCGGTAGCCGAACGGCCGGAGGAACCCCGCGCTCCTGATGGAGAGAGCCCCTCGAAGACCCCACCCGGTCTTCGGGGGGCTCTCTCATCACGGATGGTCCGGCGGCTCCACCGGCGGCGCGTCCCTGAAGCGGCGGCGGTCGCGGGCGCCGGGGGGCGCGTCGGCGAGGCGGACGACCGTGCCGTCCCGGCCCGCCACCACCGGCTTCGCCGAGCGGGCCGCCTTGGCCTGGTACTGGGCCGCGTCGGCGAGCCGGAAGAGGCGGCGCGCCGACTTCAGGGGGCCGATGGGGTCGCCGGTGGACGCCACTCCGCAGGCGACGCCCTCGCCGAGTTCCAGTTCCGCGGCCCGTACGCAGAGCTCCTCGGCGACCGCGACCACCTCGTCCGCCGTCGGGCCGACCGTCAGGAGGCAGAACTCGTCACCGCCGAGGCGGGCCGCGAGTGCGCCGGGGAGTCTGGCGCCGCACCGGGAGAGGACGGAGCCGAAGCGTTCGAGGAGCCGGTCGCCGACGGCGTGGCCGTGGGTGTCGTTGACGCGCTTGAGGCCGTTGAGGTCGCAGACCAGCAGGCTGACGACGGAGCCGTCCACGCGGTAGCGCTCGATGGCCTCGTCGAGGCGGGTGTCGACGGCCCGGCGGTTGGCGAGCCCGGTCAGGGGGTCGGTGAAGGCGAGTTTGCGTACCTCCTCCAGGCGTTCGGCCTGGGCGATGCCCGCCGCGACGACCGCCGCGAGCACGGTCGCGAAGTCGGCGTCCGCGCGGGTGAAAGGTTTCGTCTGGGGCGGCCTCGCCACGTACAGCTCGCCCCACGCCCGCCCGTGCAGCACGATCGGCGCCACCACGCAGCAGCCGCGCCCGCGCCGTCGCAGGCCGGTCACCCGGCCCGTCGACACCGGGTCGCCCGCGGTCTCCACCCAGGCGTCCGGCTCGCCGCCGCCCGCCCACTGCTCGTGCAGGAACTCGGTGATCTCGGGGAACTGGTGCACGGGATACGTCTCCGAGTCCGGGAACTCCTCCTCGCCCGGGGCCCGCTCCCCGGCGTTCACCAGGACCTTGAGGCGGCCGTGGTCCCGCTGCCAGACCGACAGGGCGGCGAAGCTTCCGTCGAGCCCGTCGCAGGACCCGAGCGCCGCCGCCCGCCAGAACTCGCGTGGAGTGTGCGCCGCCGCCATCCCCTGCGCCAGCGCCACTACGGCTCGCAGCCGCCCGTCCTCACCCATTCCTCCAGCTTAGGGAGGTTTGACCCGTTTTCCCTTTCGAGACGTCACCGTAAGTGACATTTAGTGCAAAATGGGAAAATTGAGTCACTGGATCACTCGCCCGGCCAGTTCGGCTTCCGCTTCTCGTTGAAGGCCGCCACGCCCTCCGCCCGGTCCCCCGAGAAGGCCACCGAACGCCAGGCCGCGTCCTCGACCTCGAGGCCCGCCCGCAGGTCGAGGCCCTGGCCGAGCCGCATGGCCTTCTTCGCCGCGCGCAGCCCGACCGGCGAGTTGACCGCGATCCTCCCGGCGAGTTCCAGGGCGGCGGTCCGCGCGTCGTCCTCGAGCAGGTCGACGAGGCCGAGGTCGCGGGCCTCCGCGGCCTCCACCCGGCGGGCCGTGAAGACCAGCTCGGCAGCGCGCGCCGCGCCCACCCGGCGCGGGAGCAGCTGCGTACCGCCGCCGCCGGGGATGACGCCCACGGAGACCTCGGGGAGGCCGACCACGGCGGTCGCGTCGGCCACGATCACGTCGCAGGCGAGCGCCAGCTCGAAGCCCCCGCCGAGGGCGAAGCCGTGCACGGCGGCGACGGTCGGCATCGGCAGCTCCAGGACGCCGGTGTAGGCGGCGCGGGCGGTCGGCCGCTGGCGGACCAGCTCGGCGTCCGTGAAGGAGTTGCGCTCCTTGAGGTCGGCGCCGACGCAGAAGGCCCGGTCGTTCGAGGAGGTGAGGACGGTGACGCGGACGGCCGGGTCGGCGGCGAGGGCCGCGCAGGCCGCGCCGAGGGAGCGGGCCATCTCGGAGGAGACCGCGTTCATCGCCTTGGGGCGGTCGAGGACCAGTTCGGCGACGTGGCCCTCGCCCTCGCCGGCCCCGCCCTTCCGTACCACCACGAACTCACCGAAGCGCTGCTCGGACATGACCGCACACCCTCCCGACCAAGACCCACCTGTTAACGGCTGTTAACAGGTGCTCGTCGGAGATCCTAAGTGGGACGGCGGGTCAGGAGCCAGGGTTCGACGACGCCCAGGCCGCGCACCGGGCGCTGCCACATCGGCTGGAGCGCGAAGCGGTACGTGGCGGCCTGGCGGCCCTCCTTCTCGGCGCGGGCCGCCTGCTCGGCCGCCGCCGTCTCCGAGACGGGCGCCTCACCCGTCCTGGACAGCTCCTCCGCCAGCGCGCCGTCGACGAGGACGGCGTCCTTCGGAGCTATCGAGGTGAGGCGGCTGGCCAGGTTCACGGTGGTGCCGAAGACGTCGCCCATCCGGGTCGTCACGGTGCCGAAGGCGATGCCGACGCGCAGCGCGGGCATCGTCTCGTCGTGGCTGAGGGTCTCGATCAGGCGCAGCGCGATCTCGGCGGCCGTGCCGGCGTCGTCGGCGGCGTACAGCACCTCGTCGCCGAGGGTCTTGATGAGCCGCCCGCCGTGGGCGGCGACCAGGTCGGCGCAGGTCGTCTCGAAGGCCTCGACCAGCTCGCCGAGCTCCTCCTCCTCTAGGCGGCGGGTGAGCCGGGTGAAGCCGACGAGGTCCGCGAAGCCGACCGCGAGCCGCCGGTCGACCATCTCCTCGTCGTCGGCGGCCTGCACGAGCACCCGGCCGGTCGCGGCGGCGAGCTGCCGCCGCCAGACGTAGATGAGGAACTCCTCCAGCTCGGGCAGGAGCAGCTCGACCAGGGGGTACGTGACCTCCGTACGGGTCATGCCGGGCTCGGGCGGCTCGGTGAGGCCCTCCAGGAAGGAGTCGATCTGCCACTCGGCCAGCCGGGCGGTGGTCTGTCCGGTGGAGCGGGCGACCTGGACGGCCATCGGCTCGCTGAGAAGCCCCGCCTCGACGAGACCGGCGAGCCGGCGCAGGGCGAGGACGTCGGCCTCGGTGAGCGCCTTGGCCTGGCCGATGTCGGCGAAGCCCATGGCGCGCCAGAAGCGGGAGGCGAGTTCCATGGAGACACCGGCGGTGCGGGCGGCCTGGAACGGGGTGTAGCGGCGGTCGGCGCCGAGGATGAGCTGTTCGAGCCGGATGGCGAGGGGGTCGTCGGTCGGCTCGGCCGTGTGGTCGACCTCGTGATGGGGGGTGGGGTACGTGGGAGGGCCGGGCGCGTCGCCCGTGTTCTCGCCGTCGACGGTCACCGGCCGCCTCCTGCCCGTTCCCTGCCCACTTGCCCTGCCGATCTGTCGCCTGGATCGCGCTCAACGATACGACAGGTGTGCGCTGGCTCACGCGCGAACGGCTGCCGCGGGGGTGTGGGGCTGGTGGTGCGGGCCCTTCCGGGCCTGGGCCCTCCGGGTGAACGGCCTGGAGGGCGCGGCGCGCAGTGGGGGTGTGCCCACCCTCCCCCAAGCTCTCGGCTTCGCTCGAGCAGGGGGCACCCCCATCGCCCCGGCGGAACGCATGCCCACACCGGGGGGGGGAGACGGGGCGGGGCCCACAGGCGGAACGCATGCCCACACCGGGGGCTACGTCCGTAGGTGGACGATGTCGCCCGCTCCTACCGCTTCCGTGCCTCCGCCTTCCGTGGCGACCACCAGGCGGCCGTCGCCGTCCAGGGCGACCGCCTCGCCTTCCAGCACGCGCTCGCCCGGCAGGTCGGCCCTGACGCGGCGGCCGAGGGTCGCGCAGCCGGCCGCGTACGCCGCCTGCAGGCCGGAGGCCTCGGGGTCGCCGTCGGCGCGCACCCAGTCCCCGTACCACTGGGCGAGGGAGCGCAGGACGGCCCGCAGCAGGGTGTCCCGGTCCGTGGAGACCGCGTTGGCCAGGAGGAGGGAGCCGGCGGCGGGGACGGGCAGCTCGTCCTCACGGAGGGTGACGTTGATGCCGAGGCCGATGACGACGGCGTCCGCGCCGGCCCGCTCGGCGAGGATGCCGCCGGTCTTGCGTTCCTCGCCCGCGACGGAAACAAGCAGGTCGTTCGGCCATTTGAGGGACATGTCGACGCCGGCGGCCTTCGCGAGGCCGGTCGCGGCGGCCACTCCGGTGAGCAGCGGGAGCCAGCCCCAGCGTTCGACGGGCACGTCCGGCTTGAGGAGGACGGAGAGGAAGAGCCCGGACCTGGCCGGGGCCGTCCAGGTGCGGTCGAGGCGGCCGCGTCCCGAGGTCTGCTCCTCGGCGACGAGGACGGCGCCCTCGGGCAGCTCGTCGGCGCGGGCGGTGAGGTCGCTGTTGGTGGATCCGGTGGTGTCGACCACGTCGAGCGAGGTCCACAGGCCGTCGGGAAGGACGAGGGCGCGGCGCAGGGCGGTCGCGTTCAGCGGGGGCCGGTCGAGGTCGGACCAGGGTCCGCCGGAGCCTTGTGAGGACGTCATGCAAGCCAGAGTAGGTGTGGCAAAGACCGCAGTGCCGAACCGTATCGGCGTGGATACGCTACGGCTCAGTAGCTCAGTAGTAGCCCATTCGTAGTCAACGAACCCCCCGTGACCAGGCAGGGAGCCGCATCCCGATGTCCGAGCCGGCAGAGCAGTACGAGATCGACATTCACACGACCGCAGGCAAGATCGCGGACCTCAAGCGCCGTATCGACGAGGCCACCCACGCCGGCTCGGAGCGTGCGGTGGAGAAGCAGCACGCGAAGGGCAAGCTGACCGCGCGCGAGCGGATCGCGCTGCTCCTCGACGAGGGCTCGTTCGTCGAGCTGGACGAGCTGGCCCGGCACCGGTCGACCAACTTCGGCCTGGAGAAGAACCGGCCGTACGGCGACGGTGTCGTCACCGGCTACGGCACGGTCGACGGGCGCCCGGTCGCCGTGTTCTCGCAGGACTTCACGGTCTTCGGCGGCGCGCTCGGCGAGACGTACGGCCAGAAGATCATCAAGGTGATGGACTTCGCCCTGAAGACGGGCTGCCCGGTCGTCGGCATCAACGACTCCGGCGGCGCCCGCATCCAGGAGGGCGTGAGCGCGCTCGGCATGTACGGCGAGATCTTCCGCCGCAACGTCCACGCCTCCGGGGTGATCCCGCAGATCTCCCTGATCGTCGGCCCGTGCGCGGGCGGCGCGGTCTACTCGCCCGCGATCACCGACTTCACGGTGATGGTGGACCAGACCTCGCACATGTTCATCACCGGTCCGGACGTCATCAAGACGGTGACCGGCGAGGACGTGGGCTTCGAGGAGCTGGGCGGCGCCCGGACGCACAACTCGACGTCGGGCGTGGCGCACCACATGGCCGGGGACGAGAAGGACGCCATCGAGTACGTGAAGTCCCTGCTGTCCTACCTTCCGTCGAACAACCTCTCCGAGCCGCCGACCTTCCCCGAGGTCGCCGAGACGGAGGTGTCGGACGAGGACCTGGAGCTGGACACGCTGATCCCGGACTCGGCGAACCAGCCGTACGACATGCACAAGATCATCGAGCACGTGCTCGACGACGGCGAGTTCCTGGAGACGCAGGCGCTGTTCGCGCCGAACATCCTGACCGGCTTCGGCCGCGTCGAGGGCTTCCCGGTGGGTGTGGTCGCCAACCAGCCGATGCAGTTCGCCGGCTGCCTGGACATCGACGCCTCCGAGAAGGCCGCGCGGTTCGTCCGTACGTGCGACGCGTTCAACATCCCCGTCCTGACCTTCGTGGACGTGCCGGGCTTCCTGCCGGGCGTGGACCAGGAGTACGGCGGCATCATCCGGCGCGGCGCGAAGCTGATCTACGCGTACGCCGAGGCCACCGTCCCGCTGATCACGGTCATCACGCGGAAGGCTTTCGGCGGCGCGTACGACGTCATGGGCTCCAAGCACCTCGGCGCCGACCTGAACCTGGCCTGGCCGACCGCGCAGATCGCCGTCATGGGCGCGCAGGGCGCGGTCAACATCCTGCACCGGCGGACGATCGCCGCCGCGGAGGACCAGGAGACCGAGCGGGCGCGGCTGATCCAGGAGTACGAGGACACCCTGCTCAACCCGTACACGGCGGCCGAGCGCGGCTACATCGACGGGGTGATCCTGCCCTCCGACACGCGCCCCCAGATCGTGAAGGGGCTGCGTCAGCTGCGCACGAAGCGGGAATCCCTGCCTCCGAAGAAGCACGGCAACATCCCGCTCTAAATCCACCTCCAGGACCTCGAAGGAGTCGTTGTGATCAAGGTCGTACGAGGAAACCCGACCCCGGAGGAGTTGGCCGCCGCACTGGCGGTGGTTCAGGCGCGGGCCGCGGCCACGGCGGCGGCGTCCGCCGAGAGCGGCGGCCCGGCGGTACCGGAGGGCTGGTCGGATCCCTCGCGCATCGCGCGGTCGGTACGGCCCCGTCCGGGTCCCCGGGCCTGGGCCAGGTCGTACTGGCCCGTGTAGTCGTCGTAGTCGTCGCACGGTGAAAGGCCGGACCCCCTCGGGAGGGTCCGGCCTTTCGCGCGTCCCGGTCACGTACGGCGCAGGAAGACGCCGGCCAGGACGGCTCCGACGGCGACGATCGCCGCGTTGACGAGGACCGCGAGGCCGATGCCGTCGAGGAGCACGGGCGAGGTGACGACGACGGCGCTCATGATCGGGGTGCCCATGGTGATGCCGATCTGCTGGGTCATGGTCGCGAGTCCGGTCGCCGTGCCCTGCTCGTGGTCGGGGATGCCGGAGGTGGCGGTGACCATGAAGCCGACGATCGCGAGCATGTTGCCGACGCCGCCCGCGAAGGTCGCGGCGAGCAGCAGCCCGAGGCTGCCGCGGTCGTCGCCGAGCCCGTACAGGGCGAGGGTCGCGACGGCCTGGAGGAGTCCGCCGGCGACGAGCGCGGTACGGGCGCCGAACCGGCCGATGAAGCGGGAGGCGAACACTCCGCCGATGACCGTGCCGGCGCCGAGCACGCCGAAGGAGAGCCCCGCGGCGAGCGGGGAGAAGCCCAGGACGTCCTGGAGGTAGAGCGTCATCAGGAACACGAGCGAGGTCTCGGTCGCGAAGGCGACGAGTCCGGCGAGGTTGCCCCAGACGACGGTGCGGCGCCCGAGGATCCGTACGGGCACGAGGGGCGAGGTGGACCTCCGCTCGACGAACCAGAAGGCGACGAGCAGGGCGACGCCGACGACGAGGGCCAGGGGCTCGGTGGTCAGTCCGTAGACGAGGGCGAGGAGTCCGGCGGTGACGGTGATCGCGCCGGGGACGTCGAGGCGGGGCCGGACGGCCGGGCGGCTCTCCTTCAGGACGACGGGGGCGACGAGGAGGACGGCGAGGACCACGGGCACGTTGACGAGGAAGGCCCAGCGCCAGGAGAGCAGGTCGGTGAGGACGCCGCCGAGGATCGCGCCGGTGGTGAAGCCGGCGGACATCAGCGCGCCGTTGAGGCCGAGCGCGCGGGCGCGCAGCGGGCCCTCGGGGAAGGAGGAGGTGAGCAGGGAGAGCCCGGCGGGGGTGACGGCGGCGGTGGCGAGGCCCTGCGCGACGCGGGCGGCCATCAGTGTCTCGGGGCCGGTGGCGAGGCCGCCGACAAGGGAGGAGACGCCGAGGAGGGCCATGCCGCCGAGGAAGAGGCGGCGGCGTCCGACGAGGTCGGCGACGCGCCCGAAGAGGAGGGTGAAGCCGGCGGCGGCGAGGGCGAAGGCGGTGGCGATCCACTGGAGGCCGCCGAGGGAGAAGCCGAGTCCCTGGCCGATGACGGGCAGGGCGACGTTCAGGATCGAGAAGTCGACGGCCAGCATGAACTGGGCGACGAGGAGGACGACGAGGACGAGCCGCATGCGTCCGGTCATGCGGTCGTCGGTGCGGTCCGCGGGTTCGACGGGCTTGGGGAGATCCAGGGCAACCATGACGCTCGACCCCTTAATGGGAGAATGGTTCCGTTAAGATGTCCCGTACGGTAGCAGAGTCGATGGACTTAATGGAACAGGAGACCCGTTTGACCGAGAGCCAGCCGGTCCCGCACGACCACGCGGCCACCCCCGGCACCCTCCGCCCCGGCGGCCGTACCGCGAAGGTCCGCCGAGCCGTCCTCGACGCCACGCAGGACGCCCTCGCCGACACCGGCTTCCACGCCCTGAACATGGACCGGATCGCCGCGAGCGCCGGCGTCGGCAAGACGACCGTGTACCGCCGCTGGGGCTCCCCCGTCGGCCTGGTCACCGACCTCCTGCACGACATGGCCGAACAGTCCCTGCCCGCCGCCGACACCGGCGGCCTCACGGGCGATCTGCGGGCCAACGCCGAACTCGTACGGGACACCCTCACCGACCCACGGATGGGCGCCGTCTTCCGCGCGGTCATCGCCGCGGCGGCCTGCGACGAGGAGTGCGCCCGCGCGCTCGCCGCCTTCTACCGGACCCGGCTCGCCGAGTGGGCCCCCGTCGTCACCAGGGCCGCGGCGCGCGGCGAGATCCCCGGGGGGACCGACCCGGTCGAACTGCTCCGCGCCGTCTCCGCACCGCTCTACTACCGCTTCACGATCACCCACGAGGAGCTCACCGGGGCCGTGACGGAGCGCGCGGTCACGGCGGCGCTCGCGGCGGCGCGGGACGGGGCGTTCCTCCGCGAATAGTCCTTCGGCACCGGGTCGCCTGAGTATCCGTACTCAGGCGCCCCGCCCGTCCCGGCCGCAGGATCGGAGGCATGCTGTGGTCCGACCCGAAGAACCAGCCGCCGAAGTTCCTGCGCGACATGCAGGCGATGCTCCGCCGAACCGGCGTCCTGCTGGCGCTCGCGATGGTCGTGGCGATGGTCGTGGTCGGCGCGCGCTAGGGCCTGACGTTTGGATCAGGCCGGATCAGGGAGCGGGGTCTGGTGCCGTGGATCGCAAGGCGGAGGAGGGAGTCAACGCGGAGCGGTGGGGGTACCGCCCTGCTCGGCGAAGCCGAGAGCTTGGGGGAGAGTGACGACAACGCGGCGAGGCGCGGTGCCAGACCCCGCGAGCCCGGCATGATCCAAACGACAGGCCCTAGGGTCCGTCGCCCGGATCCGCCCGGCATGATCCGAACGGGAGTCCTTGGGGCGCCCTCAGCGGCCCGAACTGGCTACGCTGCCCCCATGACTGCTGATCCGCGCCGTGTCGTGCTCGCCTCCGCCTCCCCCGCCCGGCTGGGCCTGCTCCGGCAGGCCGGCCTCGCCCCCGAGGTGATCGTGAGCGGGGTCGACGAGGACAAGGTCCACGCCCCGACCCCGGCCGAGCTCGCGCTCGCCCTCGCGGAGGCGAAGGCCGCCCACGTGGCCGCCCGGCCCGAGGTGTTCGGCGCCCTGGTCATCGGCTGCGACTCGGTGCTCGAACTCGACAAGCAGGCCCTCGGAAAGCCGGCCGACGCCGAGGAGGCCACCGCCCGCTGGAAGGCGATGCGCGGCCGGGTCGGCATCCTCCAGACCGGTCACTGCGTGTACGACACGGCCGCCAAGCGCTTCGAGTCGGCGACGGCCTCCACCATGGTCCGCTTCGGCGAGCCGACGGACGAGGAGATCGCGGCGTACGTGGCGAGCGGCGAACCGCTCCACGTGGCGGGCGCGTTCACCCTGGACGGGCGCTCGGCGCCGTTCATCGACGGCATCGACGGCGACCCGGGCAATGTGATCGGCCTGTCGCTGCCGTTACTGCGCAGGCTCCTCGCGAAGCTGGACGTACGGATCACGGACCTCTGGGTCTGAGATCCGTACGCGGATCACGCGGCCGCCGGGGCCTCTTCGCCTGCCTCGGGGGCTCCGGCCGCCACGTCCTTACCGGCGGATTCCTTGCCGTACGCCACGAGGGTGAGCACGATCAGGCCGAGGACGACCACCAGGAAGGTGAACGCCGGCCAGCCGAGCAGGCCCACCGCCACCGCCGCGAGGATTCCGTGCACGACGGCGCAGCCGACGAGCAGTCCCCGGCCCGCCCGGCCGGGGCGGCGGTCGCGGATCCCCGCCAGGAGGGCGACCAGGGCGCAGAGGGCGAGGGCGATCCCGGAGCCGATGCCGAGGGCCCACGTGCCGGTGTACATCGCGTCGGGGTCCATGCCGTCGAGGGACATCGACTGGACCTTCACGAACCGGGCCATCACGGCGTTGATCGCGACGATGCCGGGCGCTTCGAGGAACAGCACCGCCGCCGTCACGAGGGCTATCGGTCTGCGGGCCACCTCGGCCACCCCCTGGATTGGACTGTTACCGACAGTACGATCGACAGCGCGAAGGCTACTGGCCGGTAAACCCCTGGACAATAGTGCGAGCACGACCGGCGGAGGCGGACGGCGCGGCAAAGAATCGTTGGCCCATTCGTAGGGACTCGACAAAGAATCCCGAATGGCGACTGGCCGTGCGAACAGAGACCTGCGCCACACCTCAGAGCTACTGTGCCGTAAAGGAACCCTGCGTACCGTGGTGCGACAAGGGAATTCACGACCCGAGCGGGCCCGGGGTCACGCTCCGTGTGGGCAAGCTCACCACTGGGGACGGGTCGAAAGGCCGTGTCGGCAGTCCCTAAACTCAGCTTGTTTCAAGGAGGGAGCCATCGTGCGCAAGGTGCTCATCGCCAACCGTGGCGAAATCGCTGTCCGTGTGGCCCGGGCGTGCCGGGACGCGGGTATCGGCAGCGTGGCCGTGTACGCCGAGCCGGACCGGGATGCTCTGCATGTCCGGGCCGCCGACGAGGCGTTCGCTCTGGGCGGTGACACTCCGGCGACCAGTTATCTGGACATGGCGAAGGTGCTGCAGGCGGCCAAGGACTCCGGGGCCGACGCGGTCCACCCCGGCTACGGCTTCCTGTCGGAGAACGCCGAGTTCGCGCAGGCCGTGCTCGACGCCGGTCTGACGTGGATCGGCCCGCCGCCGCAGGCGATCCGTGACCTGGGCGACAAGGTGGCGGCCCGTCACATCGCCCAGCGTGCCGGCGCCCCGCTCGTCGCGGGCACCCCCGACCCGGTCTCCGGCGCCGACGAGGTCGTCGCGTTCGCCGAGGCCCACGGCCTGCCGATCGCGATCAAGGCCGCCTTCGGCGGCGGCGGCCGCGGCCTGAAGGTCGCCCGCACCCTCGAAGAGGTCCCGGAGCTGTACCGCCGTTCCTGACCGAGGCGCAGAACGCGGAGCTGTACGCGGCGTCGAAGGCGATCCTGAAGGAGGCCGGCTACGTCGGCGCCGGCACGGTCGAGTTCCTCGTCGGCACCGACGGAACGATCTCCTTCCTCGAGGTCAACACCCGCCTCCAGGTCGAGCACCCGGTCACCGAAGAGGTCACCGGCATCGACCTGGTCCGCGAGATGTTCCGCATCGCCGACGGCGAGGAACTGGGTTACGGCGACCCCGCGGTGCGCGGTCACTCCTTCGAGTTCCGCATCAACGGCGAGGACCCGGGCCGCGGCTTCCTCCCGGCCCCCGGCACCGTCACCGTCTTCCAGCCCCCGACGGGCCCGGGCGTCCGCCTGGACGCGGGCGTCGAGTCGGGTTCGGTCATCGGCCCGGCGTGGGACTCGCTCCTCGCCAAGCTGATCGTCACCGGCGCCACCCGCGAGCAGGCCCTCCAGCGCGCCGCCCGCGCGCTCGCGGAGTTCAAGGTGGAGGGCATGGCCACCGCCATCCCGTTCCACCAGGCCGTCGTGGTCGACCCGGCGTTCACCGCGGACCCCTTCCGGGTCCACACCCGGTGGATCGAGACCGAGTTCGTCAACGAGATCAAGCCCTTCGCGCCGGCCGGTGCCGATGCGGACGAGGACGAGTCGGGCCGCGAGACGATCGTCGTCGAGGTCGGCGGCAAGCGCCTCGAGGTCTCCCTGCCGTCCTCCCTCGGCATGACCCTGGCCCGTACCGGCCTCGCCGCCGGTGCCAAGCCGAAGCGCCGCGCCGCGAAGAAGTCCGGCCCGGCCGCCTCCGGTGACGCGCTCGCCTCCCCGATGCAGGGCACGATCGTGAAGATCGCGGTCGAGGAGGGCCAGGAGGTCAAGGAGGGCGACCTCATCGTCGTCCTGGAGGCCATGAAGATGGAGCAGCCGCTCAACGCGCACCGCTCCGGCACCGTCAAGGGCCTGACCGCCGAGGTCGGCGCGTCCGTCACCTCCGGCGCCGTCATCTGCGACATCAAGGACTGACCGTCGCACCGAGTACGGTACGAAGGGCCCGCAGGCAGCCGCCTGCGGGCCCTTCGCCGAGGGGAGGGTGTTTCCCACGCCATGCGAGCCGACGCACGCCGCAACCACGAGCGACTGCTCGTCGAAGCCCGCGCCACCTTCGCCGAACAGGGCGCCGACGCCTCCCTCGAGGAGATCGCGCGCCGCGCGGGCGTCGGGATCGGCACCCTCTACCGCCACTTCCCCACCCGGGCCGAGCTGCTGAGCGCCGTCTTCCAGGAGGCCCTGACCGCACTCCTGCGCCGCTCGGCGGAGCTGGCCGGTGCCGAGGAGCCGTGCCGGGCGCTCGTGGAGTGGCTGCGGGCCCTGATCGCCCACGCGGGCGAGTACCGGGGGCTCGCGCACGCGCTGATGTCGGCCTCGTACGACCGGAGTTCGGCGCTCGCCGGATGCAGCGAACCGTTGCGGGCGGCCGGTGAACGGCTGCTCGGACGCGCCCGTGAGGCGGGCCAGGTGCGCGCCGACGTGTCGATCGACGATCTGATGCAGCTGACCAACGCGATCGCGCTGGCGGCGGAACAGCGTCCGGACGATCCGGAGCTGGCGGACCGCCTGCTCGCGCTGACGCTCCGCGGAATCAAGGACTGAGGACTTGAGGACCGGGGAATCGACGACCCGGGGAATCGAGGACCGGTGAATCGACGACCGGGGATGAACGCCCGGGGACTCGAGGACTGACGTCGTCCCGGGTGTACGGGCCGGCGGCCCGGGACCTTTGGGGGAAGGTCCCTCGCTGCCCTCAGCGGCGGCGCATGTCCGCGACGCGTGCCGTGCGCTCCAGCGTCTCCGCGGCCATCCCCCCGCCCGGCCCCCGGAACTGACCGGCCGCCATCCGCCCGCGCTGGACGGGGAGCGGCATGTCACGGCGGGGCCGGACGCCCGGGGGGTGCTGCTCGCCGCCGGCCGCGCCGGGCCCCGCGCCCGTGCCCGCCACGGCGATCTGTACGCCCTGGTCGGCGAGGGCCTGGAGCTCGGTGGCGGCCCGGTCGTCATGGGCGGGCGGCTCGTCGGTGACCAGGCGGGTGATGACGTCCGTGGGCACCGTCTGGAACATGGTGTCGGCGCCGAGCTTGGTGTGGTCGGCGAGGACCACGACCTCCGCCGCCGCCTGGACGAGCGCCCGGTCCACGCTCGCGGAGAGCATGTTGGACGTGGACAGGCCGCGCTCGGCGGTCAGTCCGCTCCCGGAGAGGAAGGCGCGGGAGACCCGCAGGCCCTGGAGCGACTGCTCCGCCCCGCTGCCCACCAGGGCGTAGTTGGAGCCGCGCAGGGTGCCGCCGGTCATGACGACCTCGACCCGGTTGGCGTGGGCGAGGGCCTGGGCGACGAGCAGGGAGTTGGTGACCACGGTCAGACCGGGCACGCGGGCGAGCCGGCGGGCCAGCTCCTGCGTGGTCGTCCCGGCGCCGACGACGATGGCCTCGCCCTCTTCGACGAGGCTCGCGGCGACGTCGGCGATGGCCGTCTTCTCCGCGGTCGCGAGATGGGATTTCTGCGGGAAGCCGGATTCTCGCGTGAATCCGCCCGGCAACACCGCACCGCCGTGGCGGCGGTCGAGGAGTCCTTCTGCCTCCAGTGCCCGTACGTCTCTCCGTACGGTCACCTCCGAGGTCTGGACGACGCGGGCGAGCTCGCGGAGCGACACGGCCCCATTGGCTCGCACCATTTCGAGGATCAACTGGCGACGTTCTGCAGCGAACACGAAACTGACAGTAACGTGACCGGCCGATAGTTTTCAGCACTATGCGCCGAATTGCTGAATATGCGCATGGGCGGGGTCCCCAAGTGGTATGGAGGACCCCGCCGTTGATCGTCCGGCGCCAGAGCTATGCCCGGGCTTGCCGGGGGTTGTCCGAGTCGGCGAACCGTTCCCGCAGGCGGGGACGGGTGCCGGGCGTCCGGCTAGGCCTCGCCCGCCGACTTCCGGGTGTGCAACTGCCGTGCCACTTCCGCGATCGAACCCGACAGGGAGGGGTACACGGTGAAAGCATTTGCGATCTGTTCGACCGTCAGATTGTTGTCGACCGCGATCGAGATCGGGTGAATCAGTTCGCTCGCCTTCGGGGCGACGACACAGCCGCCGACCACGATGCCGGTGCCGGGACGGCAGAAGATCTTGACGAAGCCGTCCCGGATGCCCTGCATCTTCGCGCGCGGGTTGCGCAGCAGCGGCAGCTTGACGACCTTGGCGTCGATCTTGCCGGCGTCCACGTCGGCCTGGGTGTAGCCGACGGTGGCGATCTCGGGGTCGGTGAAGACGTTCGACGAGACCGTCTTGAGGTTGAGCGGGGCCACCGCGTCGCCGAGGAAGTGGTACATCGCGATACGGCCCTGCATGGCGGCCACCGAGGCGAGCGCGAACACGCCGGTGACGTCACCGGCCGCGTACACGCCGGGGGCGCTGGTGCGGGAGACCCGGTCGGTCCAGATGTGACCGGAGTCCTTCAGCTTGATCCCCGCCTCCTCCAGCCCCATTCCGGCCGAGTTCGGGATCGCGCCGACCGCCATCAGGCAGTGCGTGCCGGAGATGACCCGGCCGTCGGCGAGGGTGACCTCGACCCGGTCGCCGACCCGCTTGGCGGACTCGGCGCGGGAGCGGGCCATGACGTTCATGCCGCGGCGCCGGAAGACGTCCTCCAGGACGGCGGCGGCGTCCGGGTCCTCACCGGGGAGGACCCGGTCACGGCTGGACACCAGGGTGACCCGGGAGCCGAGCGCCTGGTAGGCGCCGGCGAACTCGGCGCCGGTGACGCCGGAACCGACCACGATGAGCTCCTCGGGGAGCTCCTTGAGGTCGTAGACCTGCGTCCAGTTCAGGATGCGCTCGCCGTCGGGCTTGGCGTCGGGCACCTCGCGCGGGTGGGCGCCGGTCGCGATCAGCACGGCGTCGGCGGTCAGCGTCTCCTCGGTGCCGTCGGCGGCGGTGACGACCACCTGGCGGGACCCGTCCATCGCCTGCCGGCCGGAGAGCCGGCCGCGGCCGCGGAGCACGCGGGCGCCCGCCCGGGTGACGGAGGCGGTGATGTCGTGCGACTGGGCGAGCGCGAGGCGCTTCACCCGCCGGTTGACCTTGGCGAGGTCGACGCCGACGACGCGGGCGGCCTGTTCCACGTGCGGGGTGTCGTCCGCGACGATGATGCCGAGCTCCTCGTAGGAGGAGTCGAAGGTGGTCATCACCTCGGCGGTGGCGATCAGGGTCTTGGAGGGCACGCAGTCGGTCAGGACGGACGCGCCGCCGAGGCCGTCGCAGTCGACGACGGTCACCTCCGCGCCGAGTTGGGCGCCCACCAGGGCCGCCTCGTATCCGCCGGGTCCGCCGCCGATGATCACGATCCGGGTCACTGGGATCTACGCCTCGCGTCTCGTTCTGCCGGGGGGTCCCCCCGCTGGGGTGCAGTGCGTACGCCATTGTCCCGCACGCTTCAAAGTGCGTACCCCATTCTCCCGCACGCCCGGCGCGGTCTCACGCCGGGGCCCGGCGACGCTCCGATCCGGCGGGCCCGTGGGCCACGCCCGCCGGACCGGGGCGTGGCCCACGGTCCCCACCTCGGAGTTCGGCGGACACCCCGCCCCCTCCCGTACCCTCGGTCCCATGTCGCTCTACGCCGCTTTCGCCGGCAACCTCGACGCGCGGCTGATGAGCCGCCGCGCACCGCACTCCCCGCTGCGCGGCACCGGCTGGCTGAACGGCTGGCGGCTGACCTTCGGCGGCGAGCAGATGGGCTGGGAGGGGGCGCTGGCCACCATCGTGGAGGCCCCCCGCTCGCAGGTCTTCGTGGCGCTGTACGACATCGCGCCGATGGACGAGGACTCCATGGACCGCTGGGAGGGCGTCGGCCTCGACATCTACCGCCGGATGCGGGTGCGGGTGCACACCCTGGACGGCGAGGAGGCCGCCTGGGTGTACGTGCTCAACGGGTACGAGGGCGGGCTTCCGTCGGCGCGGTACCTCGGCGAGGTCGCCGACGCGGCCGAGTCTGCGGGCGCGCCGCACGACTACGTGATGGAGTTGCGCAAGCGCCCCTGCTGAGGGTGTACGAACACCCCAGGGGCGGGGACGGGGGTACCTGTGCGCCTTTTGTCGGAAACGACAAGACAACGATCGCATGTCCGTCGGCATCGTCATCTACGCGCGTAGGCAATCTCCGGCTACGCTGCTGCGCGTACCAAATCCGTCCGGGGCCCACCTCGGACCCACCCTCCCCGAGGCGAGAGAGTCAGTGAACGCAACTGCCACCCCGTACGAGGCCGCCGAGGCCGCTGCCGCCCGTCTTCGCGAGCTGACCGGAGTCGAGAAGCACGACGTCGTCCTGGTCATGGGCTCGGGCTGGGCGCCCGCCGTCGACGCGCTCGGCGCGCCCGAGGCCGAGTTCCCCGTCACCGACCTGCCCGGCTTCCCGCCGCCCGCCGTCGAGGGCCACGGCGGCAAGATCCGCTCGTACAAGATCGGCGAGAAGCGCGCGCTCGTCTTCCTCGGCCGCACCCACTTCTACGAGGGCCGCGGCGTCGCGTCCGTCGCCCACGGCGTCCGCACCGCCGTCGCCGCCGGCTGCGAGACCGTCATCCTCACCAACGGCTGCGGCGGCCTGCGCGAGGGCATGCGCCCCGGCCAGCCGGTCCTCATCAGCGACCACCTCAACCTGACGGCCGCCTCCCCGATCGTCGGCGCGAACTTCGTGGACCTCACCGACCTGTACTCGCCGCGGCTGCGCGCGCTGTGCAAGGAGGTCGACGAGACCCTCGAAGAGGGCGTCTACGTGCAGTTCCCCGGCCCGCACTACGAGACCCCGGCCGAGATCAACATGGTCCGCGTGCTCGGCGGCGACCTCGTCGGCATGTCCACCGTCCTGGAGGCCATCGCCGCCCGTGAAGCCGGCGCGGAGGTCCTCGGCATCTCCCTGGTGACGAACCTGGCGGCGGGGCTCTCGGGCGAGCCGCTGAACCACGAGGAGGTCCTGCAGGCGGGGCGCGACTCGGCGGCGCGGATGGGCGAGCTGCTGACCCGAGTCCTCGACCGGATCTGACGTCCGGCGGGCGGGCCGCTGCGCGGGGCTTCTTCCCCCACCCCGCCCCTTCCCGAACTGGGGCTCCGCCCCAGACCCCGCGCCTCAAACGCCGGCGGGGCTGGAATTTCCGCCGGGCGGAAATCCAGCCCGCCCGGCGTTTGAGGGCACGACCGAAGGCCGTACGGGGTCTGGGGGCTTGCCCCCAGTTTCGGGAAGGGGCGGGGTGGGGGAAGGCTCCGCGCAGCGGCCACCACCCCGCACCCCACCCTCCCGCACCCCGAAAGGCACACCGTGACCCAGGACGACCTCCTCACCCGGGCCAAGGCCTGGCTCGCCGAGGACCCCGACAGCGAGACCCGCGAGGAGCTCGCCGAGCTGATCAAGGCCGGTGACACCGACGCGCTCGCCGACCGTTTCGCCGGCACCCTCCAGTTCGGCACCGCCGGGCTCCGCGGCGAGCTGGGCGCCGGGCCGATGCGGATGAACCGGTCGGTCGTCATCCGGGCCGCCGCCGGCCTCGCCGCGTACCTCAAGGCGAAGGGCGAGGAGGGCGGTCTCGTCGTCATCGGCTACGACGCCCGCTACAAGTCCGCCGACTTCGCCCGTGACACCGCCGCCGTGATGACCGGCGCCGGGCTGCGCGCCGCGCTGCTGCCCCGCCCGCTGCCGACGCCCGTCCTCGCGTACGCCATAAGGCATCTGGGTGCCGTCGCGGGCGTCGAGGTGACCGCGAGCCACAACCCGCCGCGCGACAACGGCTACAAGGTCTACCTGGGCGACGGCTCGCAGATCGTGCCGCCCGCCGACGCGGAGATCGCCGCCGAGATCGACGCGATCCGCTCCCTCGACGACGTCCCGCGTCCCGAGGACGGCTGGCGGACCCTCGGCGACGAGGTCCTGGACGCCTATCTGGAGCGTACGGACGCCGTCCTGACCCCCGGGTCCCCCCGCACCGCCAGGACCGTCTACACGGCCATGCACGGCGTCGGCAAGGACGTCCTGACGGCCGCGTTCGCCCGGGCCGGTTTCCCGCCGCCCGCGCTCGTCGCCGCCCAGGCCGAGCCGGACCCGGCCTTCCCCACGGTCGCCTTCCCCAACCCGGAGGAGCCGGGGGCCATGGACCTCGCCTTCGAGGCGGCCCGCGCCGTGGACCCGGACCTGGTCATCGCCAACGACCCGGACGCCGACCGCTGCGCGGTGGCCGTGCCGGACCCGGCGGTCACGGGCGGCTGGCGGATGCTCCGCGGCGACGAGGTGGGCGCGCTGCTCGCCGCGCACCTGGTGTACAAGGGCGCCACCGGCGTCTTCGCCGAGTCCATCGTGTCGTCCTCGCTGCTCGGCCGGATCGCCGACGCCGCGGGCCTCGGCTACGAGGAGACCCTGACCGGCTTCAAGTGGATCGCCCGCGTCGAGGGCCTGCGCTACGGCTACGAGGAGGCGCTCGGCTACTGCGTCGACCCGGAGGGCGTCCGCGACAAGGACGGCATCACGGCGGCGCTGCTCGTCACCGAGCTGGCGTCGGTGCTCAAGGAGCAGGGCCGGACGCTGACCGACCTGCTCGACGACCTGGCGGTGGAGCACGGGCTGCACGCCACGGACCAGTTGTCGGTGCGCGTCGAGGACCTGAGCGTCATCGCGAACGCGATGGCCGCGCTGCGCGAGCGACCGCCGGTGTCGCTGGCCGGTCTGACGGTCGTCTCGGCGGAGGACCTGACGAAGGGGACGGAGGCGCTGCCCCCGACGGACGGGCTGCGCTACCACCTGGAGGGCGCCTACAAGGCCCGGGTGATCGTCCGCCCGAGCGGCACCGAGCCGAAGCTGAAGTGCTACCTGGAGGTCGTGGTGCCGGTCGCCGCGGCGGTCGACCTCGCCCCGGCGCGCGCGAAGGCCTCGGAACTGCTCGTCGCGATCAAGCGTGACCTGTCGGCGGCCGCCGGGCTGTGACGGCGGAATCACCGCGGAGGGCCGGTACGGGATGCGTTCCCGTACCGGCCCTCCGGCGTTCTCCACGCCCCGGGCGACCCGGGCCGTGTCTCCCTGCGGTCGGCGGGGTCGTCGGGATCAGCCCGTCGCCATGAGGATCACCAGGAGCAGCAGTCCCGCCAGCGCGGGGCCGACGATCTCGTACGCCCAGCGCACCCGCACCTCGCCGACCGCGCCCGGCGTCCCGGCGCGGCGCTCGGCGAGCTCGCGCAGTTCGGCGACGGCCTGGTCGCCGGACGCCGCCCGCGAGCCGCCGTCGTGCGCGCCCGCGGCGACCGGGGCACGGCCGCGCGGACCGTCCTGGGAGGCGCGGGCGGCGACGCGGGCCGCCTTCTTGCGCTGGCGCAGCGAGACGGGGACGGCCCACAGCTGGTATTTGGTGCCGTCCTGGGTGAGCACCTCGCTGGAGTACCCGGCGCGGACGTCGGCGACCTTCGACCAGGGCAGCGTGATCGACCGGAACGGGTTGCGGACCCGGAGCCGGTCGTCGTTGGCGTAGACGGCGGGCCGGATGGTGAAGGCGACGATCAGCGGGACGGCGAGGACGAGACCCGCGAGCGCGAGCCACGGCGACCGGCCCTCGCCGCGCACCAGCACGTCACCGGCGAACAGGAGCGCGAGGACCAGCAGGAACACTCCGCCGGCGATCCCCATCGGAGACCGGTAGACGCGGTCGGCGAAGGGCTGCGCCTGCCCGCCGTCGGCGGACGGCTTCGCGGGGCCGGCGGACGGCTGCTCGGGGGTCGACTCGCGGCTCGGCTCGTGGCTGGGCTCGGGGGTCGGCTCGGGGGTCGTCATGCCGCCGATTGTGCCTCAGCGGGCCGACGGAGGCTCAGGCGGCCGCCCGCGTGGCCGCGAGATCCGCGTACAGAATGATGTTGTCGGGGCGGTGGCCGTCGACGAGCTCGCCGCCGCAGGTGATGACCCGCAGTTCGGGGCGCTCGGTGTCGCCGTACACCTTGGCCGTCGGGAAGGTGTCCTTGTCGACCTGCTCCAGCTCCCGGGCGCGGAAGACGGCGAGGGTGCCGTCGGCGCGGGTCACGGTGATCTCGTCGCCGACCCGGACGCGGGAGACGTTCTTCAGGACGGCGGGGCCGCGCTCGGTGTCGAAGTGCCCGATGAGGACGGCGGGTCCTGTCTCGCCGGGCGTGACGCCCTTGTCGTACCAGCCGATCCGGTCGGCGTCGGCGACGGACGGCACCTCGACGGTGCCGTCGGCGGCGAGCCCCAGCTGAAGGACGGATCCGGCGGCCCCGGTGTCGACCCCGGCGGCGGGCAGGCGCACCCGTACGGGCAGCGACCGTGCGAGCGGCCGGACGGGCGCGGCGCTCGCGGTCGGGGTGGGCGCGGCGGTGGCCTCGGAGATCCGCGCGGGCGGGGTGACGCGCGCGGGCTCGGCGCCGGCCGAGCAGCCGGAGAGCGCGGCGAGGACGGCCAGGGCGGCCAGGGAGAGGGCGGGGGCGGTACGGGCGCGGGTACGGCGGCGGTTCACGGCGGGGCTCCGGACGGACGGGGTGTGGCCGGCCGCCGCGCGGGACGCGGCGACCGGCCTGGGGTGGGGAGAGGTGCGCTCCCGCTCGGGTCAAGGGGCGGGGAGTCGGCCCTGTCTCTTATACACATCTCCGAGCCCACGAGACCGTACTAGAT
>JOBE01000091.1 GCA_000717735.1 Streptomyces griseoluteus
TACTGCAGGGGGGACCCTGTGGGAGAGTAGGACGCCGCCGAACAATTTTTAGCCTCAACCCCCGGACTCTGTCCGGGGGTTGAGGCATTTTTGCGTTCTAGGCTGTGCGCATGCGCTACGACTTGGTCATCTTCGACAACGACGGTGTGCTCGTGGACAGCGAGCCGATTTCCAACACCCTGCTGGCCGGCTATCTGACGGAGCTCGGGCATCCGACCTCGTACGAGGAATCGGTGCGCGACTACATGGGGTCCGCCATGCACCGGATTCACGAGCTGGTCGAGGAGCGGAGCGGGCAGCGGTTGCCGGTGGGCTTCGACGAGGTCTTCCACTCGCGGGTCTTCGCCGCCTTCCAGGCCGAGTTGGAGGCCGTGGTCGGGGCTGCGGAGGTGCTCAAGCAGCTTGCCGCGGCCGGGGTTCCGTACTGTGTGGCCTCTTCCGGGAGCCATGAGCGGATCCGCGTCGGGCACCGGAAGACCGGGCTCGATGCCTGGTTCCGGGACGAGATCGTGTTCAGCGCCGAGGACGTCGGACGGGGCAAGCCGTCTCCCGACCTGTTCCTGCACGCGGCCTCGCGGATGGGGGTGGCGCCCGAGCGGTGCGTGGTGGTCGAGGACAGTCGGCTGGGAGTGCAGGCGGCGCTGGCGGCCGGGATGGACGTGTACGGGTTCACCGCCATGACGCCCGAGGAGAAGCTGGCAGGGGCCGTCGGGTTCTTCCGGAGGATGGACGAGCTGCCCACGATATTGGGACTGTGATCCATCTACCCCGCGGTAGGTTCCGGCCCTACGCTGTGCCGCCATGACGGATGCGCGGTTGCGGCGTGGGCGGGGATCCCTGTCGGTCAGTTTCTTCGTGCAAGGGGTCACCTTCGCCCTGCTCGTGACCCGAATACCGGCGATCCAGGAGCGGTACGGGATCTCGGACGCGTTGCTGCCGGCCTTCCTGGCCGCCGTGCCGATCCTGGCCGGAGTGGCGAGCGTGGCGACCGGGAGGGTCGTCGCCAAGGTGGGGCCCGCGGTGGTGCTGCGGTGGGCCCAGCCGTTCGTCCTGCTGTCGTTGCTCGCGGTGGGAACGGGAAGCGAGCTGTGGCAGGCGGCTGTCGCCCTGGGGCTGTTCGGGCTCGCGGTCGGCGCCCTGGACGCCTCCATGAACATGCTGGGGGTCAGCCTCCAGCGGGCGTACGGGCGGAGCATCATGCTCGGCTTCCATGCCTCGTACAGCCTCGGCGGGATCGTGGGCGCCTCGCTGGCCTGGGTGGGGGCTCACTGGCAGCTGTCCCTGTTCGTGTCGTACCTGCCGGTCGTGGTCCTGCTGCTGCCCGTCGCGCTCGTCGGCAGCCGGTGGTACGTGGCCGGTGGGGATCGGCCTGGGGACGAGGTACCGGAAGGCGAGGGGAGTGGAGTCGGTTTCGCGTTGCTGGTGCCGCTCTGTCTCGTGATGACCTTCGCGTACATCGGGGACTCGACGGTCTCCAACTGGAGTGCCAAGTACCTCCAGGACGTGCTGGGCAGCTCGGAGGAGCTGGCGACGGTGCCGTACAACGCGTACATGGTGACGACCCTGCTCGGGCGGGCCGTCGGGGACTTCGGGGTGCGGCGGATGGGGGCCGCGGCGGTCGTGCGGGCCGGTGCGGTGCTCGCCGCGCTGGGGTTCGCGGTGGTGGCGGTGTCGCCGGGGGCCTGGGTGGGGATCGCCGGGTTCACGGTGCTCGGTCTCGGGCTGAGCGTGATCGTGCCGCAGACCTTCGCGGCTGCCGGGCGGCTGGCTTTTGAAAGTCACAGCCCGGGGAGGAGCGACGCGGCCGTGGCGCGGCTCAATGTCTTCAACTATGTCGGCTTCCTCATCGGGTCTCCGCTCGTGGGGGCGCTCGGGGACGCGTGGAGCTACCGCGGGGCCATGCTGGTGCCGATGGTGCTGGTCCTGGTGACGGTGGCGTACGCCACGTCGTTCGGGTCGAGAGCGGCCCGATACGGTGGCGGGCATGAGCGGCCGCGCACTGTTGATGTGGGATGAAGCTGTCACGGGGTACGACTTCGGGTCCGAGCATCCGATGGATCCGGTGCGGCTCGCGCTGACGATGTCGCTGGTGCGGGCGTACGGGCTCGACCGGGCGGTGGACGTGGTGGCGGCGAAGCCGGCCGGGGACTCGACGCTGCGGCTCGTGCACCGTGAGGACTACGTGGCGGCGGTGCGGGCCGCGTCCGCGGATCCGCGTCGGGCCGACCAGGCGTACGGGCTCGGTACGGTCGACGACCCCGCCTTCGCCGGGATGCACGAGGTGTCGGCGTTGATCGCCGGGCAGTCGGTGGGCGCGGCGGAGGCGGTGTGGCGCGGGGAGGCCGCGCACGCGGTGAACTTCGCGGGCGGTCTGCACCACGCGATGCCGGGCGGCGCGTCCGGTTTCTGCATCTACAACGACGCCTCGCTGGCCATCGCCCGGCTGCTGGAACTGGGCGCGGAGCGGATCGCGTACGTGGATGTGGACGTGCACCACGGGGACGGGGTCCAGGCGGCGTTCTGGGAGGACCCCCGGGTGCTGACCGTGTCGCTGCACGAGCATCCGCGGACGCTGTTCCCGCAGACGGGGTGGCCGGAGGAGACGGGTGCGACCGGTCCGGGTGAGGGCGGGGCGGTGAACGTGGCGCTGCCGGCCGGGACGGGTGACGCGGCGTGGCTGCGGGCGTTCCACGCGGTCGTACCGGAGCTGATCGCGGACTTCCGGCCGCAGGTGCTGGTCACGCAGCACGGGGCGGACACGCACTTCGAGGATCCGCTCGCCCATCTGGCGGTGTCGCTCGACGCGCAGCGGGCGGTGCAGGAGGCGTGTCACGAGCTCGCGCACACGTATGCCGAGGGGCGTTGGGTGGCCCTGGGCGGTGGTGGGTACGCGGTGGTGGACGTCGTACCGCGGTCGTGGACCCATCTGGTGGGGATCGCGGCGCACGCTCCGGTGGATCCGGAGTCGGTGATCCCGTCGTCGTGGCGGGACGAGGCGTACGCGCGGACCCGGCAGCCCGGGCCGGCGCGGATGACGGACGGGCGGTGGCCGGTGGGCTTCCGGGACTGGTCCGAGGGGTACGACCCGGCGGACCGGCTCGACCAGGCGGTGCTCGCGACGCGGAAGGCGGTCTTCCCGCTGCGGGGGCTGCTCGCGTAGTCGCGTCCGGGGGCTCCTGGAACGTACTCGTGAGCGTTACGCCGACTGTGCGGTGTCCGGGAGGTTTGGACTCCGTGGCGGTGGTGTTCCGGCAGCATCGGGCGGGTGTTGAGTACCGGGGCGCTGCGGGCGCATCTGTTGGCGGCGGGGTTGGCGGGCACGGTGGCGACGTCGCGGGAGGAGAACCTGCGGAGCTACCGGCTCTTCGCCGCGCGGGATCCGCGGGTGCTGCTGGGGCTCGATCCCGTGTGGGGGTGGGACGAGGCCGATCTGCTGCGGTTGATGGCCGACAAGTGCGGGGTGTCGGGGGATCCCTCGCACCGGTCGGGGGCCGATGTCATCGATCCGGAACGGACGTTGAGGGGGCTCGACGCGTTCGCCGCGCGGCTGGGTGCGGCGGCGGCGCGGCGGGTTCCGGTGCTCCTGGGGACGGGGCATCCGCACCGGCTGCTCGGTTTCTACGTCGCTCTCGCAGACGCTTTGTCGGCGGCGGGATGCCTTGTTCTCACCCCCGCGCAGGGGAGATGTGTCGACATAACGACCCGGTTCGGCGTACGTACGTACCTTCTCGACTACGTACGGGGGGTCGCACTGGTGCGAGAGCCGGGCCCGTCGCGGGGTGGGCGCGAGCCGGGGGCGCACTCCCACTCGCCGCTGCCGGTCAGGGCGGCCCTGGAGAGCGCGGCCGACGGCGGCGGGCCGTTGCCGGAGCTCGTGGTGGGGGACCACGGATGGGTCTGCGGGGCAGGTCAGCTGGGTATCGAGGCCATCGGTCTGGCCGATACGGACGATCCGGCGCTGTTCGTCGGGGAGGCGGAGGGGCAGGTGTCGGTGGCCGTACCGCTGGATGACGGCGTGCGCTCCGACTACTACCGTCCACTCACGCGCTATGTACTCAATCGAGCGTGTCTGTCACGGTAAACGGCCGATGGCAGCTCCTCTTCCCCACTCGTACCACCCGCCCCTAGTCTTGAGAGTGAGCGCTCGGCGACGAAGAGTCACCGGAGGGGAAGCCGGTGGGCGTCGCGGCGGAAGGTACAGGTGGGTCATGGCTGCTGGCGATCGACCTCTCAACGAGGTCAAGTTTCTGACCGTGGCGGAAGTCGCCTCGGTGATGCGCGTCTCGAAGATGACCGTGTACCGCTTGGTGCACAGTGGTCATCTGCCGGCGATCCGGGTGGGCAGGTCCTTCCGGGTGCCGGAACAGGCGGTTCACGAGTACCTGCGGGAGTCCTTCGTGGGGGTGGGGACCGCGTAGCGCGAGCGCGGCGACAACGCCGGGAAAGCTCCGTATGTCCCTCGGATTACAAGCGCGGTGCTCGGGACGGTAGGCTAGGCCGACGTAGGTCGTGTGGGCCCAGACGCCCCGCACCGATTCCCGCCGGGAGGCGGGGATGTTCCGAGAAGTGAGCGAGGGTAGTCGTGGGCTCTGTTATCAAGAAGCGGCGCAAGCGGATGGCGAAGAAGAAGCACCGCAAGCTGCTTAAGCGCACGCGCGTTCAGCGTCGCAACAAGAAGTAAGGCGACAGCTGCACCGCAGCTTTCAGTGCGTCAGGCGTGGCCCTTCACCGTTCGCGGTGGAGGGCCACGTTTTATTTGCGCGGAAATCCCGAGGCGCTACGGTGGCGACCAACGGAAGACGGACGGAAGGCGCTGATCTTGGGCAAGGTCGTGCTCGTCACCGGTGCCGCCCGGCATCTCGGGGGTCGCTTCGTGCGGCGGATCCAGCGGGACCCGGAGGTGGAGCGGGTCGTGGCCGTGGACGCGGTCGCCCCGGCGCACCAGCTCGGCGCCGCCGAGTTCGTACGGGCGGACATCCGCCGGCCCGAGATCGCCAAGATCCTCGCCGAGCACGACGTCGACACGGTGGTCCATCTGGACGTCACCGGCACGGCGCTCGGTGGCGGCGGCCGTACGTCGGTCAAGGAGACCAACGTCATCGGCACCATGCAGCTGCTCGGCGCCTGCCAGAAGTCGCCGCGGATCAGCCGCCTCGTGATCAAGTCCAGTACCAGCGTCTACGGCTCCGCGCCCCGCGACCCGGCCGTCTTCACCGAGACGACGTCCGCGAAGTCGCTGCCCAGCGGGGGCTTCGCCAAGGACGCCGTCGAGGTCGAGGGATACGTACGGGGCTTCGCCCGGCGCCGGCCCGACGTGGCCGTGTGCGTGCTGCGGTTCGCGAACATCCTCGGGCCGCGCATCGACTCGCCGCTGGCCGAGTACCTGGCGCTGCCGGTGCTTCCGACCGTCCTCGGCTACGACCCGAGACTGCAGTTCGTCCACGAGGACGACGTGATCGACGTCCTGCGCCTGGCGGCGCACGAGCCGCGCAGGGCCACGCAGAACAGCGGCACCTTCAACGTGGCGGGCGACGGGGTGCTGCTGCTCTCGCAGTGCGCGCGGCGGCTCGGCCGGCCGACGGTGCCGGTACTGCTGCCGGCGGTCACCTGGGTGGGGACCGCGCTGCGCACCGTCGGGATCACCGACTTCGCGCCCGAGCAGATCCGGCTGCTCACCCACGGCAGGGTCGTCTCGACGGTCCAGACGCGTGAGGTCCTCGGCTTCTCGCCGCGCTACTCCACGGCGGAGACCTTCGCCGACTTCGTGCGGGGCCGGGGGCCGGGGCTGCTGCCGCCGGAGATGCTGGCGGGGGCGGTGGACCGGCTGGCCGGGCGGCTGGCTCCGGCCGCTGCTGCCCCTGATGCGGTTGCCCCTGGTGCCGCTGCTTCCCCCGGGGCACCTGTTCACCCTGTTCACCCTGTTCACGACGGCGCCTGAGGAGACCCGACAGCGATGGCGGACGCCAAGGTCATTCCGTTCGACGACGACCGGTCACGGGCCCGGCGGCGGCCCGCCCGTGCCGACGGCGAGGCGGCGGCCGTACGGGCCCTCCCGGGGCCGCAGCAGGGCCCTGAGGAGCCGGAGGGGGGCCGTGAGGGCCCGGACGGCCTGCCGGGCGCCTGGGGCGGTCGTGAGGCCGGTACGGGGACCAGGGCCGAGCACGAGGCCGAGGTCGCTTTCGGCACGAGTTCTGAAGGCGGGGCCGAGGAGGGTGCCGGGGCCGGAGGCTGGGAGCGGCGGCTCGCCGGCGGGCTCGCGTTCCTGCGGCGCCGTATCACCGGCGACTACGAGGTCGACGAGTTCGGCTACGACGAGGAGCTCACCGACCAGGTCCTGATGTCGCTGCTGCGCCCGCTGTACGAGAAGTACTTCCGGGTGGAGGTGAAGGGCGTCGAGAACATCCCCGCGGAGGGCGGGGCGCTGATCGTCGCCAACCACTCGGGGACCGTGCCGCTCGACGGGCTGATGATGCAGGTCGCCGTCCACGACCACCATCCGGCCGGACGGCACCTGCGGCTGCTCGCCGCCGATCTGGTCTTCGTGCTGCCGATCGTCAACGAGCTGGCCCGGAAGGCCGGTCACACGCTGGCCTGCGCGGAGGACGCGGAGCGGTTGCTGCGGGCCGGCGAGATCGTCGGGGTGATGCCGGAGGGCTTCAAGGGGATCGGGAAGCCGTTCGGGGAGCGGTACAAGCTCCAGCGGTTCGGCCGGGGCGGGTTCGTCTCGACGGCGCTGCGGGCCGGGGTGCCGATCGTTCCCTGCTCGATCGTCGGGGCCGAGGAGATATACCCGATGATCGGGAACGCCAGAACGGTGGCGCGGGTGCTCGGCTTCCCGTACTTCCCGCTCACGCCGACCTTCCCCTGGCTGGGGCCGGTCGGGGCGCTGCCGCTGCCGACGAAGTGGACGATCCAGTTCGGCGAGCCGATCCCGACGGACTCGTACGCGCCGGAGGCGGCGGAGGACCCGATGCTGATGTTCAACCTGACGGATCAGGTGCGGGAGCAGATCCAGCACACGCTCTACAAGCTGCTCGTGCAGCGGCGGTCGGTGTTCTTCTGAGCGGTCGGGCTCTTCCGAGTCTGTGCCGGGCATGGAAGAAGGGGCGCCCCCCGTCCGTGGGGGCGCCCCTTCTTCTTGCTAGCGAGCGTCCTCGCTGTCGATGCCGAGGCCTGGAAGGAGGCCCGGCAGGAGTGGCGGAAGGGTGACGTCCGGCATGTCGGGTGTCGCCTGGTCGCCCGAAGGGGCCGTCGGCGTGCCGGTCGGGGAGGGCTTGAGCAGTCCGCCGGCGCTGCCGCCGAGGAGACCGTCGTCCTCCGGTGAGCCGGTGCCGCTGTCCGCGCTCGGGCTGGTGCCCGTGCTCGGACCGGACGTGCTCGGCGGTGCGGAGTGGCTGCCCGACGGGGTCGCCTCCTTCGCGGACGGCGGGCTCTGCGTGCCCGTGCCCTGGGAGCCCCTCGGCGCACTGGGGCTGCCGCTGGGGCCCTCCGAGCCGATCGCGCCCCTCTCAGGGGTGCGGGGAAGCACCGACTGGAGCGGTTCGACCTCTTCGTTCATGGCGTCGAAGACGTGCGTCACCTCGCTCCCGACATCCGCCAGCTGGACGGGGAGCCGGTCGCGGAGGCCGTTCCAGGTGCCCCGGTGGGCCTGGGCGAAGGAGTTGAGCCGGGCCATCGGGGCGATCTCGCCGTCCCGCTGGTACGCCTGGCGGAGCAGGCGGTGGCCTTCGCTGGCGTCGTGCTTCATTCCGCCCAGGACGCGGCGGATCTCGCTGAGCGACTCGTGGTCGAGGTCGCCCGAGCGGCCCCGCTCCATGAGCCGGCGGGCCTCGCTGAGGCGGGTGGACGCCTGGTCGAGGTAGATGCCGCCGCGGTCCGCGTCGTCGTCGGCCATGCCCAGCTTGATGTCCTCCATGCCTCGCTTGAGCCCGTAGAGCGAGTCACCGGGTAGCGCGTCGGAGCTGGCCGCGGCCACTCCGCCGAAGGCGCCCGCCGCCACGCCGACCGTGAGGCCGCCCGCGGCGAGGCCCTTGGACCAGCGGGAACGGGGGCGCAGTTTCCGCAGTGGGGACGCCCGGTGGGCGCCCTTGCTGCTGGACCGCTGCTCGGGCACCGAAGGCCCGGCTGCTGCGCTCCCCTCCGCGAGCATCGCTTCCATGGCGGCGACGAGCTGGGCTCGCTGCACCACCTTGACCTCGGGGTCCAGCTGTGGCTTCGGCAGTTCGCCGAGACCGTTCGCCAAGGCCAACAGTCGTCCATGCTCGGCCGGTTCGGCCGGGGCATCGGACTGGTCTGCCGCCGCGCCCTCGGACGCCCGGTCCTCCAGGGCCTGGGCGAAGGCGTTCGCCCGCCGGTGCGCCGATACGTTCGCGATCACTGGCGGCACCTCCTCTCGTCATGACGGTCGACTCCCCGGGGTGTCCGGAAGGTTGCACACCTTGAGCGCATCCACACGAAAGAGTGAGTGGCTGCGGACATGGCGTGTCCACAGGGAGCCTGCATCCCGCACAACGAGCGGCGCGGCACTTGGGTTACGCGCGAAAGATGATCGGACCAGTGCGTCATCGGGGCGTCACCGACTGTGAGTTGGGCGGGGGCAGTGGTGGCGTGGGGGGAGGAGGGGCGGTGGGGCCGCCGACCGGGGCGTGGGCGCGCGTGTGGGGGGCGCGAACCGGTCAGCGGGCGTCGTCCGGGAGAAGACGGGCCAGGGTGCGGACCGCCCGGTACTGGAGGGTCTTGATGGCGCCCTCGTTCTTCCCCATCACGCGGGCGGTCTCGGCGACCGAGAGGCCCTGGAGGAAGCGCAGGGTCACGCACTCCTGCTGCTGGGGGTTGAGGCGGCGGACCGCGTCGAGGAGGGCGGCGTTGGAGAGGGACTCCAGGACGGAGTCCTCGGGGCTGCGCTCGACCTCGTTGGCGTCGAGCATCTCGCCGGTGGTGACTTCGAGGCGGAAGCGGCTGGACTTGAAGTGGTCGGCGACCAGGTTCCTGGCGATGGTGACGAGCCAGGCACCGAAGTCGCGGCCCTGCCAGGTGAAGGTGGAGATCCGGCGCAGGGCGCGCAGGAACGTCTCGCTGGTGAGGTCCTCCGCCGTCGCCTTCCCGCCGACGCGGTAGTAGATGTAGCGGTAGACGGTGTCGCTGTACTGGTCGTACAGACGGCCGAAGGCATCGGCCTCGCCCGCCTGGGCGCGCTCGACCAGGTCCATCATGCGGGCGCTGTCGCTGTCGGCGGTGGGGCGGCGTGCGGGGGTCGAGGTTCCGGATCGGGCGCTGCGTCTGCCCACGGCGGCGCCGCCGTCGGCCAGGGCATAGCAAGGGCCGGCGGGTGCCGGTGCGGCGAAGGCGAAGGCGGGGACAGGGCCGGCGTACGCGGTGGGGACGAAGCCGCGCAAGTGGTCGAGGACCGTTGCGCGCAGCGTAGCCAGGCCCGAGGTGTCAACCCCGACGTGTGGGTACACGGGACTCCCAGAGGCAGAGCTTCCATCACGTGCAGTGCGGGACCGTTCACTCGTCGTGGCGACGTGAGGGGTCCTTTGTGCGTCTGAGGAGAATAACGCTTCGTACAGGCGGCGCTACACCCAGTTGCTCAAATCACCGTTTACGTCGGTTCTATTACTAGTTGTAGTCGGAATCGCTCGCTATTCGCGAGCGGTTGTTGATCGGTTTGGTTTCGGGTGTGACTGTGTGCGCGCTGCGTTGTGCTCAAGTGCGGGACGCGTGAGTGATCGGGGCCGCTGCGGGGTAAGGAGGCCCGAATGCCTGGGAGTCGACCTGTGCGGTGCTGTTCGACCACGGATGGGTGAGGGCGCCTGGTCCCGGGTTGTCGCAGATGATCGCAGCCGAAACGTATCGGCAGATCTGCGGGGAGGAGCGGCCCCGACCTCAGTGGCGGCGGCGGTGCAGGGCGACCGCGGCGGCCGTGCCGCCGGCCAGGGCGCCCAGGCCCGCGGCGGCGGGGATGCCGACCTTGGCGGCCTTGCGGCCGGTCCGGTAGTCGCGCAGCCGCCAGTCCAGGTCCTTCGCGTGCCGGCGGAGCTTGGTGTCCGGGTTGATCGCGTACGGGTGCCCGACGAGCGAGAGCATCGGGATGTCGTTGTGCGAGTCGCTGTACGCGGCGCAGCGGGCCAGGTCGAGGCCCTCGGCGGCGGCGAGCGCCCGTACCGCCTCGGCCTTGGCGGGGCCGTGCAGGGGCTCGCCGACCAGCTTGCCCGTATAGACGCCGTCCACGGACTCGGCGACGGTGCCGAGCGCGCCGGTCAGGCCGAGCCGCCGGGCGATGATCGTGGCGGTCTCGACCGGAGCGGCCGTGACCAGCCAGACCTTCTGGCCCGCGTCCAGGTGCGCCTGGGCCAGGCCGCGGGTGCCGGGCCAGATGCGGTCGGCCATGTACTCGTCGTAGATCTCCTCGCCGATCGTCATCAGCTCGGAGACGCGGTGGCCCTTGACGATGGACAGGGCGCTGTCGCGGGCGTCCTGCATGTGTTCGGGGTCCTCGACGCCGGCCAGCCGGAACCAGGCCTGCTGCCAGGCGAAGCGGGCCAGTTCGCGGCGCTGGAAGAACTTCCTCTTGTAGAGGCCGCGGCCGAAGTGGAAGATCGCGGCGCCCTGCATGACGGTGTTGTCGAGGTCGAAGAACGCCGCTGCCCGTACGTCGCCGGCGACCGGGAACTCGGGCTCGGGCGGCGCCTCGGCCTCCGTGGTCGCGGCCGCCTCCTCCTCCCGCTCCCGTTCCAGCTGGAGCGAGGTCTTGCGCGCTGCCTCGGCAGCGGCCTCGCCTGCGAGGACGCTGCGCGCGGTGGCGGAGCGCCTGCGGGGGGTGAGCCATCCCAGAGCGGCCATGTCGTGAGCATAGCCAGTCTGTTCGGTACTTCCCGACTTGTGACGATGCCGCGGCGTGAACACTTCGGGGCTCCCCTGTTAATCGGGTCCCGTCCGGTGGTGGCGGTCCCGCGCCCGGTCGGCGGGACAGAATGGACGCCATGTTCGGACGGACGAAGAAGAAGACGACGGACGCCGGGTCGCGCACGGTGACGCTGATCGGCAAGCCGGGCTGTCACCTCTGTGACGACGCCCGCGCGGTGATCGAGGCCGTGTGCGCGGAGACGGGGGCATCCTGGGAGGAGAAGGACATCACGCGCGACGAGGAGCTCTACCGGGCGTACTGGGAGCAGATCCCCGTCGTTCTGATCGACGGCGAGCAGCACACCTTCTGGCGCGTGGACGCCGGGCGGCTCCGGCGTGAACTGGGTGGGTGACCGAAAGGCGGTTACCATCGTGGACGTTTTGTTAGGTTTCGGGGGCGCTGTCATGAGGAGTGTGTGCGGTTTTGCCCCCTTCGGGTTCTCAACGCGCTGACGTGCTCCTTGGTTCCGTGGCAACGGGAACCGGCCGCGTGACCCCGGTCACTTTGGCCGGACAAAACGGACACCATCTTTGTGCACGCGTTCACAAAGACATAGCCTGCATTCGACGGGGCGGTCTTGGGACATATGGCCGCCTGCAGCCCCGCTCATCCCGCAGGAGCACCGTGGCAACTGGCCGAACTCACCGACCGGCGACCCGTAGCCGAGGAATTCCCGAGGCCACCGTCGCCCGGCTTCCGCTGTATCTGCGCGCACTGACCGCGCTCTCGGAGCGTTCCGTACCCACGGTCTCCTCCGAGGAGCTCGCGGCCGCGGCGGGCGTCAACTCCGCGAAGCTGCGCAAGGACTTCAGCTATCTCGGCTCCTACGGCACCCGTGGGGTCGGCTACGACGTCGAGTACCTCGTCTACCAGATCTCCCGCGAGCTCGGGCTCACCCAGGACTGGCCGGTCGTCATCGTCGGCATCGGTAACCTCGGCGCCGCGCTCGCCGGCTACGGCGGCTTCGCCTCCCGTGGCTTCCGCGTCGCCGCGCTGATCGACGCCGACCCCGCCATGACCGGCAAGCCGGTCGCCGGGATCCCCGTCCAGCACAGCGACGACCTCGAGAAGATCATCGAGGAGGACGGCGTCTCCATCGGCGTCATCGCGACCCCGGCCGGCGTCGCCCAGCAGGTCTGCGACCGGCTCGTGGCCGCCGGAGTCACCTCCATCCTCAACTTCGCCCCCACCGTGCTCTCCGTGCCCGACGGCGTGGACGTACGCAAGGTCGACCTCTCCATCGAGCTGCAGATCCTCGCCTTCCACGAGCAGCGCAAGGCGGGCGAGGAGTCGAACGCCGAGGCCGCGGCCGAGGCGGAGACCGCCGCCGCCGTCGCGCCGCCGGCCCCCCGTGGTGGAACCACGGGCGGCAGCCGCAAGGGACCCGACGGGGACGTCCCCGCCGTGATGCCGGCATGAGTCTCCTCGTCGTCGGACTGAGCCACCGCAGCGCCCCGGTCTCCATCCTGGAGCGGGCCGCGCTCGCGGCGGACACCCAGGCCAAGCTGCTGCAGGACACCCTCGCCGCCGAACCGGCCGCCGAGGGCACCGTCCTCGCCACCTGCAACCGCATCGAGCTCTACGCCGACGTGGACAAGTTCCACGCCGGTGTCGCCGAGCTGTCCACGCTGCTCGCACAGCACAGCGGCGTCGGCCTGGACGAACTCACTCCGTATCTCTACGTGCACTACGAGGACCGGGCCGTCCACCACCTCTTCTCGGTGGCCTGCGGGCTCGACTCCATGGTCGTCGGCGAGGGCCAGATCCTCGGCCAGATCAAGGACGCCCTCGCGCTCGGCCAGGAGCAGCACACCGCGGGACGCCTCCTCAACGACCTGTTCCAGCAGGCGCTGAGGGTCGGCAAGCGGGCCCACAGCGAGACCGGGATCGACCGGGCCGGGCAGTCGCTCGTCACCTTCGGCCTGGAACAGCTGGCCGACGTCACCGACGTCGACACCTGGGCCAAGGGCAAGCGGGCGCTCGTCATCGGCGCCGGATCGATGTCCTCGCTCGCCGCCGCCACGCTCGCGCGCTCCGGCGTCTCCGAGATCGTCATCGCCAACCGCACCCTGGCCCGCGCCGAGCGGCTCGCCCAGATCCTGAGCGAGCCCGGTGGCACGGGGGTGGCCGCCCACGCGGTCGAGATGGTTGCCGTCGGCGACGAACTGACACGTGCCGACGTCGTCGTCTCCTGCACCGGAGCCACCGGCCTCGTCCTCACCGGCGAAGCCGTCGAGACCGCCGTACGGGGCCGCCGTACCCCGCTCGCCCTGCTCGACCTCGCCATGCCCCGCGACATCGACGCCGCCGCGCACCGCGTCCCCGGAGTCCGGCTCGTCGACATCGAGTCGCTCGCCGAGGCCTCCGCCGACGCCCCCATGGCCGCCGACGTCGACCAGGTGCGCGGCATCGTCTCCGACGAGGTGGCCGCCTTCGGCGCCGCCCAGCGGGCCGCCCACATCACGCCCACCGTCGTCGCCCTGCGCACCATGGCCGCCGACGTGGTGGCCAACGAGGTCGCCCGGCTGGAGGGCCGGCTGCCCGGCCTCGACGACAAGCAGCGCGCCGAGATCACCCAGACCGTGCGCCGCGTGGTCGACAAGCTCCTGCACGCGCCGACCGTGCGGGTCAAGCAGCTGGCAAGCGAGCCCGGCGGCGCCGGGTACGCGGACGCGCTGCGGACACTCTTCGACCTCGACCCGGAGACGGTGGCTGCTGTCAGCCGGGCCGACCTGAATGACGCCGACGTCAAGAACCGAGGGCGAGTATGACCGAGAGGGCACTGAGGCTCGGGACCAGGCGCAGCAAGCTCGCCATGGCCCAGTCCGGGCACGTGGCCGACGCCGTCCGGCGGTTGACCGGCCGGCCCGTCGAGCTCGTGGAGATCACGACGTACGGGGACACCTCCCGGGAGCACCTCGCGCAGATCGGCGGCACCGGCGTCTTCGTCGCCGCCCTGCGTGACGCGCTGCTCGCCGACGAGGTGGACTTCGCCGTCCACTCGCTGAAGGACCTGCCGACCACCCCGCACCCCGACCTGGTGCTCGCGGCGATCCCGGAGCGCGAGGACCCGCGCGACGTACTGATCGCCCGGGACGGGCTGACGCTCGACCGGCTGCCCCAGGGCGCCCGGGTCGGCACCGGCTCGCCGCGGCGCATGGCCCAGCTCCACGCGTACGCGCGCAGCCACGGCCTGGAGATCACCTGCGTCCCGATCCGGGGGAACATCGACACCCGGATCGGCTACGTACGCAAGGGTGAGCTGGACGCGGTGGTTCTCGCCGCGGCCGGTCTCAACCGCATCGGCGGTACGGAGGAGCTCATCGGCTCCCTGTCGCTCGACCACCTGTCGGTCGACACCGTCCTGCCCGCCCCCGGCCAGGGGGCCCTGGCGATCGAGTGTCCGGCGTCGAACGCCGCACTCGTCACCGCGCTCGGCGCGCTCGACGACCCGCTCACCCGGGCCGCCGTGACCGCCGAGCGATCCCTGCTCGCCGCCCTGGAGGCCGGCTGCTCCGCACCTGTGGGTGCGCTGGCCGACCTGCTGGCCGACGACCCCGGTCACGGGCAGGTTGTCACCGAAATGCGCCTGCGCGGCGTCGTCGGCACCACCGACGGCTCGACGCTGGTGCAGCTGTCCACCACCGGTCCCGTACCCACCTCGCACGACGAGGCGATGGCGCTCGGACGCGAACTCGCGGACGAGATGCTCGCCAAGGGTGCGGCTGGTCTTATGGGGGAGCGAGCACTTTGAACCCCACCCGCCCGACCACCAGCCCGCTGTCCCCGGCCTTCGCGGGCCATGGACACGTCACATTCCTCGGCGCAGGCCCGGGTGACCCCGGACTCCTGACCCTCAGGGCCGTAGAGGCCCTCGCTGGAGCGGATGTCCTGATCGCCGAGCCGGAGGTGCTCGAGGTCGTTCGCGGCCACGCGCGCGCGGGGGTGAGCACGCCGGAGCTGACGATTGTTGACGAGGCGTCAACAACCGCCGGTGTCCCCGTGTTGAGGGACGCGGCCAATCTTGTCATGGAGGCCGCGAGGGGCGGCAGGCGGGTCGTCCGTGCGGTGACCGGCGACCCCGGCCTCGACGGCAACGCGGGAGCCGAGATGCTCGCCTGCGCCGCCGAGGGCATTCCCTTCGAGGTCGTGCCCGGCGTGGCCACGGTCGTCGGCGTCCCCGCGTACGCCGGTGTCCCGCTGCGCGACGCGCAGGGCACCGACGTCCGCTTCGTCGACGCCCGGACCGCCGACGAGCGGTGCTGGAACGAGGTCGGCGCCTCCGACGGCACCGTCGTCGTGTCCACCTCGCTCGACTCGGTGGCCGCCGCGGCCGGTGAACTGGTGGCGGCGGGCCGCAAGCCCGACACCCCGCTCACCGTCACCATCGCCGGCACCACCACCCGCCAGCGGACCTGGAACGCCACGCTCGGCACCATCGCCCAGGTCTTCAAGCAGGGCAAGGTCCTCCCCTCGCCCGAGGGCCACCGGCCCGTCATAGCCGTGGTCGGCGAGCGCAGCGCCCCGGCGCAGCGGGACCAGCTGTCGTGGTTCGAGTCGAAGCCGCTCTTCGGGTGGCGGGTCCTCGTGCCGCGTACCAAGGAGCAGGCCGCGTCGCTCTCCGACCAGCTGCGTTCCTACGGCGCGGTGCCGCACGAGGTGCCGACCATCGCCGTCGAGCCGCCGCGCACCCCGCAGCAGATGGAGAGGGCGGTCAAGGGGCTCGTCACCGGACGGTACGAGTGGATCGCCTTCACCTCGGTGAACGCGGTCAAGGCCGTGCGGGAGAAGTTCGAGGAGTACGGGCTCGACGCCCGTGCCTTCGCCGGGATCAAGGTCGCGGCGGTGGGCGAGCAGACGGCCGCCGCGCTCGTCGACTTCGGCGTGAAGCCGGATCTCGTGCCGAGCGGTGAGCAGTCGGCTGCCGGGCTCCTCGAGGACTGGCCGCCGTACGACCCCGTCTTCGATCCGATCGACCGGGTGTTCCTGCCACGGGCGGACATCGCGACCGAGACGCTGGTCGCGGGGCTCATCGAGCTCGGGTGGGAGGTCGACGACGTCACCGCCTACCGGACCGTACGGGCGTCGCCGCCGCCGGCGGACACGCGTGAGGCGATCAAGGGGGGCGGGTTCGACGCTGTTCTGTTCACCTCGTCCTCGACCGTGCGGAATCTGGTCGGCATCGCCGGCAAGCCGCACAACGTGACCGTGATCGCGTGCATCGGGCCCGCCACCGCCAAGACGGCCGAGGAGCACGGGCTGCGGGTGGACGTGCTGTCGCCCGAGCCGTCCGTGCACAAGCTGGCGGAGGCGCTGGCGGACTTCGGGCTGCGGCGGCGGGAGACGGCGCTGGAGGCGGGGGATCCTGTGACGCGGCCCTCTGAGCGGCGGCCGGGGGCGCGGCGGCGGCGTACGACGTAGTCGGTTTCCTGGGTGCGGGTCCCCTGGCGGGGCCCGCACCCCTTGCGTTCTGCGGGCACCGGTGGTGCGGGTCAGGGCACGGCAGCCTGGGCCCGGCAGGGGGCGCCGTCCCGTGTGCCCACCCGTCCCGCCCTGCGGGACGATTGCCCACACGGGGGTGGGGCGGGGCGGACGTACGACCGCACGGGGGC
>JOBE01000092.1 GCA_000717735.1 Streptomyces griseoluteus
CAATCCACACCGAACCGGAAGGCCCTCACCCGTTCAAGGCACGTCAGCCGAGACCTGGCTCACCCGTCCACAACCTCCCGGGACAGAACACCTAGGGCCTGTCTCTTGGGTCAGGGTCGGACGGCCCTAGGGCCGCGTCATCCGCAGGACGTCCAGCGCCTCGTCCAGCTGCTCGACCGTGAGGTCGCCGCGCTCGACGTACCCCGAGGCGAGGACCACCTCGCGGATCGTCTTCCGCTCGGCGAGGGACTTCTTCGCGACCTTGGCGGCCTCCTCGTAGCCGATGTACTTGTTCAGCGGGGTGACCACGGACGGCGAGGACTCGGCGTACTCGCGCGCCCGCTCGACGTTGGCGGTGATCCCGTCCACCGTGCGGTCGGCGAGCAGCCGGGACGCGTTGGCGAGCAGCCGTACCGACTCCAGGAGGTTCTTGGCCATCACCGGCAGCATGACGTTGAGCTCGAAGTTCCCGGCCGCGCCCGCCACCGCCACCGTGGTGTCGTTTCCGGTCACCTGCGCGGCGACCATGAGGACCGCCTCGGGGATGACCGGGTTGACCTTGCCCGGCATGATCGACGAGCCGGGCTGGAGGTCGGGGAGGTTGATCTCGGCGAGGCCCGTACGGGGTCCGCTGGACATCCAGCGCAGATCGTTGGCGATCTTGGTGAGGGAGACGGCGACCGTACGGAGCTGCCCGGACGTCTCCACCAGGGCGTCGCGGGCGCCCTGCGCCTCGAAGTGGTCGCGGGCCTCGGTCAGCGGCAGGCCGGTCGCGCGGGCGACCTCCGCGATGACGGCCGCGGAGAAGCCGGCCGGGGTGTTGATGCCGGTGCCCACCGCCGTACCGCCGAGGGGGAGTTCGGCGAGCCGGGGGAGCGCGGCGCGCAGCCGCTCGACGCCGTACCGGATCTGGGCCGCGTAGCCGCCGAACTCCTGGCCGAGGGTGACCGGGGTGGCGTCCATCAGATGCGTACGGCCGGACTTCACGACCGTCGCGAATTCGGCCGATTTTCGCTCCAGGGCGGCGGCCAGATGGTCGAGGGCGGGGATCAGGTCGCGGGTGACGGCGCCGGTGGCCGCGATGTGGATGGAGGAGGGGAAGACGTCGTTGGAGGACTGCGAGGCGTTCACGTGGTCGTTGGGGTGGACCTCGCGGCCCTCGGGGAGCCGTTCGGTGGCGAGGGTGGCGATCACCTCGTTGGTGTTCATGTTGGACGAGGTGCCGGAGCCGGTCTGGAAGACGTCCACCGGGAAGTGCTCGTCCCAGCGTCCCCCGGCGACCTCCTCCGCCGCCGACCCGATGGCCTCCGCGCGGTCCTTCTCGATCACCCCGAGCTCGGCGTTGACCTTGGCGGCGGCGGCCTTGATCCGGGCGAGGGCCTCGATGTGGGCCCGCTCCAGGCGCTGGCCGGAGACCGGGAAGTTCTCCACCGCCCGCTGGGTCTGGGCCCGCCACTTGGCGTGCGCGGGGACCCGCACCTCGCCCATGGAGTCGTGCTCGATCCGGTAGTCCTCGGCTTCGTTCATTTTCCCAACCTCTCGCAACCGCTCGCACCGATCCCGTCGGGGGAGCCCCCAACCCCCCGAAAAAGATGAGCACTTGTCTTGTTCGATGTATTCCCATCACGCGTACCGACCAGTAAAAACCGTGGGTAACCCCACTTCCAGGAGGCGCAATGACGCGCACCAGGTACAGACTCCGCTGGCCCATCGCCGCCGTCGCCGCGGCCGCCGCCGTACTCGGCACGATGACCGCCGCCGCACCCGCCGGAGCCGCCGGCACGGGCACGGGAGCGGTGACCGCATCCGTACCCCTGCCGCCCGAGCTCGAGGCGATCCGCGCCGCCGAGGCCACCAGGATCTACGGCGACCCGGCCGAGCGCCCGCTCGCACAGCGCAAGACCGGCCTGATCTCCCTCGGCGACAGCGAGATCTCCGGCGAGGGCGTCGGCACCTACGAGCCCCCCACCAACGGTCCCACCAACTGGTGCCACCGCTCCCCGGACGCCGCCATCCACCGCACCGGCATCGCCGCCGACCTCACCTTCAACGTCTCCTGTTCCGGCGCCTACAGCGGCAACATCCGGATCGGCGGCTCCAAGCAGTACGCCGACGAGCTCGTCCAGAGCGACAACCTCGCCGTCAAGGCCCGCAACACCCGCATCAAGATGGTCCTGCTCGTCTCCGGCGCCAACGACGACCTGCAGTTCGGCCCGGTCATGACCGACTGCGTGCAGCGCTACGTCCTCAGCCAGGGCGTCTGCGAACCCAAGTACGCCCCCGGCTGGCAGGCCCGCGTCGACGCGCTCGTCCCCAAGACCGAACAGGTCGTGCGCGACCTGCGGACCGTGATGCGCGACGCCGGGTACGCCGACGGCGACTACAAGCTCGTCGTGATGGGCTACCCCAGCCCCATCGGCCCCGACTTCCGGGACAACCCGAACTTCTCCGGCAAGCTGGCCTGCGGCGGCATGGGCTACGACTCCGACACCGTCTGGGGCCGCAACAGCGCCGTCCCCGCCTTCGAACGCGGCATGCGCAAGGTCGCCGCGAACACCGGAGCCGTCTACCTCGACAACTCGCGGCTCTTCCACGGCCACGAGGTCTGCATGGAGGACACCTGGGCCCGGGGCCTCTACATCGACCTGTCCAAGCCCGGCGGCATCGACGAGAACTCCGTACGCCAGTCCTTCCACCCCAACAAGAGCGGCCACGCCGCCTTCGCGTCCTGCCTCACCCAGCTCTACGCCTCCGGGCTCCGCGAGGCGAGCTGCGCCGACGTCAATTCCTCGGGCCGGCCGGCCCTCTTCCCGCTCGCCTGGGACGACGTCTACCGGCCGCTGAAGAACGGGGCGACCGGCAACTGCCTCGACGTGGACGGCGCCCGGAGCGCCAACGGCACCCGCGTGTTCGGCTGGGACTGCCACGGCGGCCGCAACCAGGGCTGGTGGTACGACTCCGCCCGCCAGACCGTGCACACCGAGCTCACCCAGGACCGCTGCCTGGACGTGCCCAGCACCTCCTACCCGGCGGGCACGGCCCTCATCGTCTGGAACTGCCACGGCGGCGCCAACCAGAAGTTCGTCCGTGACGGCGCCACGATCAGGCCCGCCGCCGCGACCGGCCTCTGCCTCACCCAGAGCGCGGTGAAGCAGCAGATCCGGCTGCAGGACTGCGACGGCTCGGCGAGCCAGACGTTCGCGTAACCGTCCCACCGACAGGAAAGGCCGTGGCCCCCGCCCGACCCGGACGGGGGCCACTGCCGCGCCCGCACGGCTCTGGGGAGCACTTCCGGGGTACTTCCGGGGTGCTCAGAGCACCTTGAGCGTCGTACGGGCCAGCTCGTACGCCGGCAGCATCGCGCGGTGCTCGTCGCTGTCGAGCCCGCCGAGGTGCACGATCACCGTCCCCTTGGGGGTCGCGACGGCGAAGGCCCGCTCCTCCTTCGACTCCTCCATCAGCTCGTTGTAGACGGTGTACGACACCTCGGTGAGGGGCGACGCCCCGGCCCCGGTCTCCTTGTAGACCACCTTCGAGGTGTGCTCCTCGGCCTTCACGAAGCCCTCGAGGGCGGTTTTGGCGGGACCCTTCCCCGCTGCCGTCCACACCCGCAGGAACCCGATGTGCCCGGCGGCCTTGGCGTTCACCTCACAGCGGACGACGGCCGGCCCCTGGCGGGTGAGCGCCGCGAACTCCGGATTCTCGGGGTCCTCGATCGCGTCCGGTTCCCACTGCTCCGCGAGCGCGAAGGAGACCGGCAGCGCACACGCCGTCCCGGGCCCGCCGAGCGTCTTTCCCGACGCGGCGGCGACGGCCGGTGTCTTCGTGGTCTCCGGGGCGGCCGTGGCCGGCTCCGCCGAAGGCCGGGGGCCCTGCGTGACCTCGGGCAGCGGCTCGGGAGCGCCGCAGCCGGTCAGCAGCAGCCCCGCCGCCAGCGCGGCGGCGACCGGGGCCAGGGTGGGTATCGGGTGTCTCATGCGCGTCAGCGTAGCTCCGGGCCCGGCACGCACCGGACGGGCGGAGTCGGGGAGGGCGCCGGACAATGTGTAGCGGGCGTGCCCTCCGGGGGCGGGAAGGGGGAGCACCCCTGGGGGAGATCCCCGATCACAGGAGGCAGGACATGTTCCGCAGCTTCAGGAGGATCGGCGCCCTCGGCGCCTGCACGGTCGCCGCCGTAGCCTTCACCGCCGTCGCCCCGGTCTCCGCAGCCCCCGCCACCGTCACCCCGCTCTCCGCCGCTTCCCAGGCCGAGGACCTGGAATTCACCCTCTACGCCAAGGAGGTCCCCGGCGGGCAGGACGACGAGACCGGCCGGGCGCCCGAAGTCGGGGACTCCTTCGCGTTCGCCGACGACCTGTTCCGGACCAAGGGCGGCGAGAAGGTCGGCCGGGACGGCGTGAGCTGCACCGTGGCGCGCACCGGGAGTCCGGGCGACCTGCAGTGCGTGGGCACGTTCGTGCTGACCGGCGGCCCCGGTGGGCAGATCGCCGGCCAGACGCTCCTCTCGGTCGATCCGGCGGACGAGGCGCCCGCCGCCTTCGACATCGCCGTCACCGGCGGGACCGGGGACTTCAAGGACGTGCGCGGCACCATCCGCTCGACCCCGGACGGGGACTACTCACGCCTCGAGTTCCACCTCACCCGCTAGCGGGGCCGGTGCCGGGACGGTTCAGGACAGCTTGCCGCCGTAGTCCGGCAGCTTGAAGGTGCGCTCCGCGTGGCCGCCGACCAGGTCGGTGGTGTTGTTGCCGATGTTCGCGATGATCGTGTAGCCCTTGGCCTCGATCTCCGCGCGCTTCTCCGTCTTGTACGCGCTGACCTCGGCGAACAGGTCGGGCAGGGAGCGCACGTACAGACCGTCGACCGGGTATCCGGCCTGCTTCAGGTTCCAGTCCGTGAGGGAGTGCAGGATGCCCGGTCGCGCGGTGACGAAGAAGACGTCCACCCCGCGCGCGTGGGCGGCGGTGACGATCTCGCGCACGTCCGCGATGGCCGGCGTGGGCAGCTCCCAGAACGGGTGGAAGTCCGTCTCCAGGGAGCTGTTGTCGATGTCGAGGACGATCGCCTGCTTCTCGCGGCCCGCGTTCTCGGAGCGCCGCTCGATGTACGGGCGGGCCTCGGCGACCACGGCGGCCACGTCCCGGCGCCAGGTCGCGTAGTCGACGTCGGCGATGGCGGCGGTGGAGGTGAGGTGGGTGTCCGGGTCGGCGGCGGAGGCCGCGGGCGCGGGACCGACGACGAGGAACGCGCTCAGGGCGAGGACCGCGGAGGCGGTGGCGGTGGTGCTTCGGACGGAGGGCATGGGGGGCTCCCGAGTGGTCGACCGGCTCAGTGGTTGACATGCTCGCGTCCCATACTGGCCAGTAGGCGACGGGAGGGCTACCGGTCGGTAGCGACTTTCTGAGCGGAGATCGACGAAGCCCCCGTTCCGGAGGGAACAGGGGCTCCACGAAAGCGCCTTGGGATCAGCCGAGGCCGGGACCCCGCACCGGGATGTGCGTGAACGTCGGCTCGGGAGCGGGGTCCTGGAAGAAGTCGTTGCCCTTGTCGTCCACGACGATGAACGCCGGGAAGTCCTCGACCTCGATCTTCCAGACCGCCTCCATGCCGAGCTCCTCGTACTCGACGACCTCGACCTTCTTGATGCAGTCCTGTGCGAGCCGGGCCGCCGGGCCGCCGATCGAGCCGAGGTAGAAGCCGCCGTGGCTCCCGCAGGCGTTCGTGACCTGCTGCGAGCGGTTGCCCTTGGCCAGCATGACCTTCGAGCCGCCCGCCGCCTGGAACTGCTCCACGTACGAGTCCATCCGGCCCGCCGTGGTCGGACCGAAGGAACCGGAGGCGTACCCCTCGGGGGTCTTCGCGGGGCCCGCGTAGTAGACCGGGTGGTCCTTCAGGTACTGCGGCATCTCCTCACCCGCGTCCAGGCGCTCCTTGATCTTGGCGTGCGCGATGTCGCGCGCCACGACCAGCGGGCCGTTGAGGGAGAGGCGGGTCTTCACCGGGTACTTGGTCAGCTCGGCGAGGATGTCGTCCATCGGCTGGTTGAGGTCGATGGTGACACTGTGCGCATCAGCGGCTTCGCCGCGGGCGCTCTCCTCGGAGAGGTGCTCGTCGGTCGTCTCGGGCAGGAAGCGCGCCGGGTCGGTCTCCAGCTGCTCCAGGAAGACGCCCTCGGCGGTGATCTTCGCGACGGCCTGCCGGTCGGCCGAGCAGGACACGGCGATCGCGACGGGCAGCGAGGCGCCGTGGCGGGGCAGGCGGACGACGCGGACGTCGTGGCAGAAGTACTTGCCGCCGAACTGCGCGCCGATGCCGATCTTCTGCGTCAGCTCGAAGACCTTCTCCTCCAGCTCCTTGTCGCGGAAGCCGTGGCCGGTCTCGGCCGAGCCCTCGGTGGGCAGCTCGTCGAGGTAGTGCGCGGAGGCGTACTTCGCGGTCTTGAGCGCGAACTCGGCGCTGGTGCCGCCGACGACGATCGCCAGGTGGTACGGCGGGCAGGCCGCCGTGCCGAGCGAACGGATCTTCTCCTCCAGGAACTTCATCATGGAGGCCTCGTTCAGGACCGCCTTGGTCTCCTGGTAGAGGAAGGACTTGTTGGCGGAGCCGCCGCCCTTGGCCATGAAGAGGAACTTGTACGCGCCGCCGTCGGTCGCGTACAGCTCGATCTGCGCGGGCAGGTTCGAGCCGGTGTTCTTCTCCTCCCACATGGTGACCGGGGCCATCTGCGAGTACCGCAGGTTGAGCTTGGTGTACGCGTCGTAGATGCCCTTCGACAGGGCCTCCTCGTCGCGGCCCGGCGTCAGCACGTTCTGGCCGCGCTTGCCCATGACGATCGCCGTGCCCGTGTCCTGGCACATCGGCAGGACGCCGGCGGCGGCGATGTTCGCGTTCTTCAGGAGGTCGAGCGCGACGAACTTGTCGTTGCTCGACGCCTCGGGGTCGTCGATGATCCGGCGCAGCTGGGCCAGGTGGGCCGGGCGCAGGAAGTGCTGGATGTCGTGGATCGCCTCGGCGGCCAGCAGGCGCAGCGCCTCCGGCTCGACCTTGAGGAACGTACGGCCGTCGGCCTCGAAGGTGGAGACACCTTCGGAGGTCACCAGGCGGTAGGGCGTGGTGTCCTCTCCCAGGGGGAGCAGATCGGAGTACGCAAACTCTGGCATGGGGGCCATTCCTCACTCGGCAAGACGGCGCACCGCCTCCATTGGCGGTGCGTCTTCCAGCGTAGAACGCGGCCCGTGCGCCGGTCCTGTGAGGTAAGGCTCACTTGGCGCCCTGACCGCGCCGGAGTGTCGTGTTCCGCTCGGGCGGCCTCCAGGACTCCGTCCACAGGCCCGGCCCCGCCCCCTGGTCGCGATCTATCGCGTTTCGCTAGGGTGGTTCCGTGGACCTCGAAAAGAAGCCCGACCCCGAAGAGCAGCCGCGGCCGCAGCGCTCGGCCCCGCCCGCCGAGACCGCCCCCGCCGCGCCCCTTCTCGCCGACCCGCAGGGCTCGTTGCGCGCGTCCGACGCGGACCGGGACCGGATCGCGGACATCCTCAGGGACGCCCTGGCCGAGGGGCGGCTCGACCCCGAGGAGCACTCGGACCGGATCGACGCGGTGTACCGGGCGAAGACCGTCGGGGAGCTGGAGCCGATCGTCCGCGACCTGCCGGGCGCCCGGACCCACCGGCCGGAGCCCGAGCCGGCCTACGGGTACGGCCCGGACGGCGCCGACGGCCCCGCCGAGAACCTCGTCGCGATCTTCTCCAGCAACACCCGCAGGGGGCGCTGGCGGGTGAGCCGGCGGACGAACGCCTTCGCCCTCTTCGGGAACATCGAGATCGACCTGACCGAGGCGATCTTCGAGCAGCGCCTGACCACCATCAACGCCACGTCGATCTTCGGCAACGTGGAGGTGCGGGTCCCGGAGAACATCAGCCTGCGCGGCAGCGGCAGCGGGATCTTCGGCAACTTCGAGGTCGTGACCCTGGAGGGCGTCGACCCGCAGGCCCCGGTCGTCGTCATCAACGGCTACTCGGTCTTCGGGAACGTCGAGGCGAGGCCCAAGCGCGGCAAGTGGATCACCGACCTCCAGGGCAAGCTGCGCAAGCACCTCGGCCACTGAGGCCGGGAGCGCGCGGGGGGCGAGGACGACCGGAGTGGCGGCGCCGCTGACCGAGGTGGTCAGGGTGACCGGAATTCGTCCTCGGGTATCCGCAGTGCGGAACCGAGCGGCACGCAGTGCATAGGCGCGCGCACAGCGGGTAGGGCTGGTGCATCGCCGCTCGCTCGCGAAGTCGTCGTCAGGAGTAGACCGTGCTGCAACCGCCGCATCAGCCCCTCCAGGTCGCCGCTGTCCCCCCTCAGCGTGCCCCTGCGCGGGAGGACGAGGCCGGGCCTTGGCACGCGGAGGCGGTGTGCCGCCGGGACGAGGCCGGGCTCTTCTTCGCCCCATCCAAGGAGCCGACCGCCGCGCGGCTCGCGCGCGAGGCGGCGGCGAAGCGGGTCTGCGGGCGCTGTCCCGTGATGGTCGAGTGCCGGGAGCACGCGCTGCTCCAGCCCGAGCCGTACGGGGTGTGGGGAGGGCTCACCGCGGCGGAGCGCCGCGTCGCCCTGGCCCGGCGCCGGCGGCGCGAGGTGGAGCTGCGCAAGGCGGCCACGACCGAGCGGATCGCCCAGGCGGGCTGAGCCGTCGTTCCGAGGTCCCGGGTTCCGTCCGTATGGGAAGGGGCGCCCCCACCGCACAGGGGGGCGCCCCTCTTCGTGCCGTCGTCGGACGTCCGGCCGGCGTTACTTCGCGCGGTCGAAGTCGATCTTGCTGTACGCGCGCAGCTTCGAGAGCCGGTGCGTGGAGTCGATCTGGCGGATCGTGCCGGACTTCGAGCGCATGACGAGCGACTGGGTGGTCGCCGTCTCCGCGCGGTAGCGGACTCCGCGCAGCAGCTCGCCGTCGGTGATGCCGGTCGCGACGAAGAACACGTTGTCGCCGCCGACCAGGTCGTCGGTGGAGAGCACCCGGTCCAGGTCGTGGCCCGCGTCGAGCGCCTTCTGCCGCTCGGCGTCGTCCTTCGGCCACAGCTTGCCCTGGATCACGCCGCCGAGGCACTTGATGGCGCAGGCGGAGATGATGCCCTCGGGGGTACCGCCGATGCCCATGAGCATGTCGACGCCGGTGCCCTCGCGGACGGCCATGATCGAGCCGGCGACGTCGCCGTCCGAGATGAACTTGATCCGGGCGCCGGTCTCGCGGATCTCCTTGACGATGCCCTCGTGGCGGGGGCGGTCCAGGATGACGACCGTGATGTCCTCGGGCGAGGAGTTCTTCGCCTTGGCGACCCGGCGGATGTTCACCGAGACGGGGGCGTTGATGTCGACGAAGTCGGCGGCCTCGGGGCCGGTGACCAGCTTGTCCATGTAGAAGACCGCGGACGGGTCGAACATGGAGCCGCGGTCGGCGGCGGCCAGGACGGCGATCGCGTTGGGCATGCCCTTGGCGTTGAGCGTGGTGCCGTCGATCGGGTCGACGGCGATGTCGACCTCGGCGCCGGTGCCGTCGCCGACCCGCTCGCCGTTGAAGAGCATGGGGGCTTCGTCCTTCTCGCCCTCGCCGATGACGACCACGCCGTTCATCGAGACGGTGGAGATCAGGGTCCGCATGGCGTTGACCGCCGCGCCGTCCGCGCCGATCTTGTCGCCGCGTCCGACCCAGCGTCCGGCGGCCATGGCGGCGGCCTCGGTGACGCGGACCAGCTCCAGGGCGAGGTTGCGGTCGGGAGCCTCGGGAGAGACGACGAGCTCGGGCGGCAGATGATGGTGCTCGGTCATCGGAACGCACCTTTCTGTACGGCGACGGCCGGGAAAAGAGGGTGCTGTGACTCTATCGGTACGTCGACAAAATGAGCAGAGGGGCCCACGTATGAGCACGGCACCATGATGCGACCATGGTGCCGTGGCAGGTATGCGAGGCAGGCAGACGGTACGCGGGATGTTCCAGTCCCTCGGGGTGATCTTGATCGCCGCGGGGGTCATGTATCTCTTCATCCCACACGACGAGAGCGCCGAACCGGTCAAGGCGAAGGACTACCGGGTCGAGCTCCTGACGGCCCAGAGGGCGGCGCCGTATCCGGTGCTGGCCCCCGAGGGCTTGGGCGAGGGGTGGAAGGCGACGGTCGTCTCGTACAGGCGAGACAGTGCCGACGCCTGGCAGCTCGGCTTCCTCTCCCCGGACACGCAGTACGTGGCGATCCACCAGTCGACGGCGGCGCCGGGCACCTACGTGCCGGACGTGACGCAGCGGGCGAAGAACACCGGGAAGACCCAGACGGTGGCCGGCCAGGTCTGGCAGCGCTGGGAGGGCCCGAAGTACGACGCGCTCGTCCGCGTGGACGGCAAGGCGACGACGGTGGTGACCGGCACGGCCTCCTTCGAGCGGCTGGCCGAGATGGCGGGCTCGCTGCGGTCGAAGAAGGTCTGAGCCGGGTAACCCGACGGCACGCGAGAGGCCCCGCACTCCATGAGTGCGGGGCCTCTCGCGTGCCGTCGGGCGCTGCCCTCGGGGCGTCGTCGTCCGGATCAGACGGTGGTGACGACGTCCTCGTAGGCGAGGCGCGGGGAGCGCGGGAACCAGGCGTCCTCGCCCGGCTTGCCGATGTTGACGACCATCAGCGGGGTGTGGTCGTCGTCCAGGAACTCCTTCTGGACACCGTCGAAGTCGAGGCCCGTCATCGGGCCCGCGGCCAGGCCGGCGGCGCGGACGCCCACGATGAAGTACGCGGCCTGGAGGGCGGCGTTCAGCAGCGCGGCGCTCTCGCGGACCGGGCGCTCGGCGAAGAACATGTCCTTGGCCTGCGGGAAGTGCGGCAGCAGGCTCGGGAGCTCCTCGTGGAACTCGTTGTCGGCGGAGAGGATCGCGACGAGCGGGGCCGAGGCGGTCTTGGGCTGGTTGCCCTCGGCCATGTGCTTGACCAGGCGCTCGCGGGCCTCGGGGGAGCGGACCAGGGTGATGCGCAGCGGGGTCTGGTTGAAGGCGGTGGGGCCGTACTTCACCAGGTCGTAGATCGCCTGGACCTGCTCGTCGGTCACCGGCTCGTCGGTGAACGTGTTGGCGGTGCGGGCCTCACGGAAGAGGAGGTCCTGGGCGGCGGGGTCAAGGGCGAGAGACATGCTGCGTACCTTCCGGACTGCAAAGGGGGGTCGCTCGTACAACGTTCAAGCGATGTCTCGACAGTACGCCCCTGATTGATGAAACTTCAACCAATCCATCCGGATAGTGATCCGCTTCACTCGGAGTCTACGGCAGGGCTACTCGTCCCCGCCGCCCGTCTCCGCGGCCTCGGCCGCTCGCTCGGCCGCCAGTGAGGCGTCGAGCCGGGCCCGCGCACCCTCGAGCCGGCGCCGGCAGATCTTCGCCAGCTCCTCGCCGCGCTCCCAGAGCGCGAGGGAGTCCTCCAGGGACGTACCGCCCGCCTCGAGGCGCCGTACGACCTCGATCAACTCGTCCCGCGCCTGCTCGTACCCGAGCGCAGCCTCGTCCGTTCCCGTTCCCGCTGTCATGCCGCTCCGTCCTCCGTGTCCGGTTCTCACTCGAAAACGTCCGGATCTAGATCACCTAGATCACCTAGATCACCTAGATCATCATCTGTATCCGCTGTCGGCTCCCCGGCCCCGCCCGGCCCCGCCCCGGCTCAGGCCGGGTCGCCCACGCGCCGCACCGCGAACTCGCCCTCCGCGACCCGGGCCCGCAGCTCCTCGCCCTCCGCGACCTCCTCCGGGGAGCGGACCACCGCCCCGTCCGTCCGCTGGAGCACCGCGTACCCCCGCTCCAGCGTCGCGGCGGGCGAGAGCGCCCGGACCCGCGCCCGGGTGTGCGACAGCTCGGAGTCCGCCCGGTCCAGGAGGTGCCCGAGGACGCGTCGGCTCCGGGCGAGGAGCGCCGCCACCTCGTCCGCGCGGACCTCGACCATGCGCTGCGGATGCTCCATGACGGGCCGCGCGAGCGCCTGCGCCAGGCCCCGCTCCTCCCGGTCGAGCAGCCCTCGTACCGTCCGCAGGGCCCGGTCCCGCAGCCCGCGGACCCGCTCCAGCTCCTCGCCCACGTCCGGTACGACCTTCTTGGCCGCGTCCGTCGGAGTCGAGGCGCGCAGATCGGCCACCAGGTCGAGGAGGGGCGAGTCCGGTTCGTGGCCGATCGCCGACACCACCGGCGTACGGCAGTCGGCGACGGCCCGGACGAGCTGCTCGTCCGAGAACGGCAGCAGGTCCTCGACGCTGCCGCCGCCGCGGGCGACGATGATCACGTCCACGTCGTCGTGCGCGTCGAGCTCCTTGACCGCCTGGACGACCTGCGGAACCGCCTTCACGCCCTGCACCGCGACGTTCCGCACCTCGAAGGCGACGGCGGGCCAGCGGCGCCGCGCGTTCTCCAGGACGTCCCGCTCCGCCGCCGAGGCGCGGCCGCAGACGAGCCCGATCCGGTGCGGCAGGAACGGCAGCGGCTTCTTCCGGTCGAGCGCGAAGAGTCCTTCGGCCGCCAGGGACCGCTTCAGCTGCTCCAGGCGGGCGAGCAACTCGCCGATCCCGACCGGCTTGATCTCCACAGCCCGCAGTGACAGCTGCCCGCGCGGCGCGTACCACTCGGGCTTCGCGTGCACGACGACCCGGGCGCCCTCCGACACGATGTCCGCGACGGCGTCGAAGACCTGGCGGTAGCAGGTGACGCCGATCGAGATGTCGTGGGAGGGGTCCCGCAGCGTCAGGAAGACGACTCCGGCGCCGGGGCGCCGGGACAGCTGCGTGATCTGCCCCTCGACCCAGATCGCCCCGAGCCGGTCGATCCACCCCCCGATCAGCCGGGAGACCTCACCGACGGGAAGCGGTGCTTCGGCGGACGTAGTCAGAGCCATGGACCGAGCGTAACCGGGCGGTACGACAACGTCAGGGGCGCGCGGAGGCCGAGCCGCGCGTCGGGCCGCCCGCCGAGCCGTGCGTCGGGCCGCCCGCCGAGCCGTGCGTCGGGCCGCCGTCAACCCGCGCGTCAGGCCACGAGTCGAGCCACGGGACAAGCCGCCCCGTCAGGCCGCCCGTCTCGCGGCACCTCTCGGCGCGGGTACGGCGAGGTCAGCGCCCCGCCGGTGTCCGCGTCGCTCCCTGGACGGCCAGGACGACCAGGCCCACCCCCAGCCACACCACACCCACCAGCTGGGCCTCGGGCGAGGCCTCGACGATGACCGCGATCAGGATCGCCGCCCCGACGACGGGAAGGACGACGTGCTTCAGCCAGTGCGGCGCGCCCTCCGCCCGCCGTACCGCGAACCAGCCCACCACGCTCGCGTGCAGCAGGACGAACGCCGTCAGCGCGCCGACGTCGACCACCGACACCAGGTGGTCGAGGCCGTCGTCCCGGCGGGCCGCCCACACCGCCGCGACCATCGTCACCGTCGCCGCCACGAGCAGCGCCACCCGCGGCACGCCCGCGTCCGTCCGGGCGAGCGCGTGCGGCAGGCGCCGGTCGCGGCCCATCGCGAACAGCAACCGGCCGCCGGCCGCCTGCCCCGCGAGCGCCGCGAAGGCCGCGCCGATCGCCTTGGAGACGGCCACGAGGTCGTGCAGCCAGCCGCCGACCGAGACGTCCACGGCGTCGTAGAAGGCGGAGCCCTGCTTTCCGGGATCAGCGGCGAGTTCGGCCGAGGAGACCGGTTCGAGGAGCGCGACCAGCCAGGACTGGGCCACGAACAGGACGCCCGCGAGGGCCAGACAGAACAGCACCGCGCGCGCCACCTTCGCCGAGCCGCCCGTGACCTCCTCGGCGAAGGAGGCGATGGCGTCGAAGCCCAGGTAGGAGAGGACGGCCACGGACACCGCGCCCAGTACCGCGGCCAGCGAGAACGAGACGTCGCCGGTGAGCGGCGACCACCAGTCGCGCCGTGCCCCGTCCCGTACGAGCACCACCACGGCGGAGACGACGAAGACCAGCAGGACGACGATCTCCATCGCGAGCACCGCGAAGCCGACCCGGGCAGCCGCCCGGACGCCCCACAGGTTCAGGAGGGTGGTGACCACGACGGCGATCCCGGTCCACACCCACCGGTCCACCTCCGGGACCAGCGCCTCCATCGCGATGCCCGCGAAGAGGTAGGCGACGGCGGGGATCAGCAGGTAGTCGAGCATCGCCATCCAGCCCGCGATGAATCCCGGCCCTTCCCCGAGACCCTTGCGGGCGTACGTGAAGACGGAGCCGGCCTGTGGAGCGACCCGCACCATCTGCGCGTAACTGAAGGCCGTGAACGCCATGGCGACGGTGGCCACGACGTACACGAGTGCGACCGCGCCGCCGGACTTGGCGTCCAGCGTGCCGAAGACGCCGACCGGTGCCATGGGCGCGATGAAGAGCAGCCCGTAGACGACCAGGTCCCGGAACCCGAGATTCCGTCGGAGCCCCGTGTGGTCCTCGTGCTCCGCCACCTGTGATTCCTCGGCCATGGCGACAGTTTCGGCCACGGCACCGATCAACCCGCTCACCGACGCGGCCTTACGATGGGACGCATGACTGCGATGCCCGCGCCGACGCCCGAGTCCGCCCCCGCGACGAACCGTCCGAAGCGTGTCCTGCTCGCCGCCCCCCGCGGCTACTGCGCGGGCGTGGACCGTGCCGTGATCGCGGTGGAGAAGGCCCTGGAGCAGTACGGGGCGCCGATCTACGTCCGGCACGAGATCGTCCACAACAAGTACGTCGTCCAGACCCTGGAGCGGAAGGGCGCCATCTTCGTCGACCAGGCGACCGAGGTGCCCCCGGGCAACATCGTGATGTTCTCCGCCCACGGCGTCGCCCCGACCGTCCACGAGGAGGCCCGCCAGGGCCGCCTCAAGACCATCGACGCCACCTGCCCGCTCGTCACCAAGGTCCACAAGGAAGCCGTCCGCTTCGCCAACGAGGACTTCGACATCCTCCTGATCGGCCACGAGGGCCACGAGGAGGTCATCGGCACCTCCGGCGAGGCCCCCGACCACATCCAGCTCGTCGACGGCCCGGGCGACGTCGCCAAGATCGAGGTCCGCGACCCGTCCAGGGTCGTCTGGCTCTCCCAGACCACGCTCTCCGTCGACGAGACGATGGAGACGGTCGACGCGCTGAAGGAGAAGTTCCCGCAGCTGATCTCCCCGCCGTCCGACGACATCTGCTACGCCACGCAGAACCGCCAGATCGCGATCAAGGAGCTCGCCGGTCAGGCCGAGCTGGTGATCGTCGTCGGCTCGAAGAACTCCTCGAACTCGATCCGCATGGTCGAGGTCGCCAAGCAGGCCGGCGTCCCCGCCGCGTACCTCGTCGACTTCGCGAGCGAGATCGACGAGGCCTGGCTCGAGGGCGTCACCAGCGTCGGCCTCTCCTCCGGCGCCTCCGTCCCGGACATCCTGGTGCAGGAGGTCCTGGAGTGGCTCTCCGAGCGCGGTTACGCCGACGTGGAGATCGTCAAGACCGCCGACGAGTCGCTCACCTTCTCGCTGCCCAAGGAGCTCCGCAACAAGGACCTGCGGGCCGAGGCGGCGAAGCTCCTCGCGGCGGGGCCGGTCAAGGAGTAACACCGGGCCCCAGCCCTTACCGTGGGGTCCATGAACGTCTTCGGAGTGGACATCGGCGGCTCGGGCATCAAGGGCGCCCCTGTGGATCTGGAGCGCGGAGCGCTCACCGAGGAGCGCCACAAGGTACTGACCCCGCAGCCCGCCACACCCGACGGTGTGGCGGGCTGCGTCGCGGAGGTGGTGGAGCACTTCGGCTGGACGGGGCCGGTGGGGGTGACCTTCCCCGGCGTGGTCACGGGCTCCACGATCCGTACGGCCGCGAACGTCGACAAATCATGGATCGACGTCGACGCCGGGACGCTCATCAGCACCCGCCTGGGCGGCCTCCCGGTGACCGTCCTCAACGACGCCGACGCCGCCGGGATCGCCGAGATGACGTTCGGAGCGGGCCGCGGCCGCAAGGGCACCGTGATCATGCTGACCCTCGGCACGGGCATCGGCTCGGCCGTCTTCGTCGACGGCCGCCTCGTCCCCAACACGGAGCTGGGCCACCTGGAGCTCAAGGGCCACGACGCGGAGACCAGGGCGTCGACGAAGGCCAAGGAGGACGAGGACCTCAGCTGGGAACACTGGGCGACGCGCCGCGTGCGGAAGTACCTCGCGCACGTCGAGATGCTGTTCTCGCCGGAGCTGTTCATCATCGGCGGCGGGGTGAGCCGCAAGGCCGACAAGTTCCTGCCGCTGATCGAGGGCATCCGCGCGGAGATCGTCCCGGCGGAACTGCAGAACAACGCGGGCATCGTGGGGGCGGGGATGGCGGCGGCGGGGAAGACGGGAATGTGAGGGGGGGGCGGGCGTACGCCCGGCGTGACGGCAGCGGCCGGTGACCGGACCGACAGATCAGCCCACGGGACGACGGCGCGGGCCGGGCAGCGGCCGGACCGACAGATCAGCCCACGGGACGACGGCTGTCTCTTATACACATCTCCGAGCCC
>JOBE01000093.1 GCA_000717735.1 Streptomyces griseoluteus
AAGACGGCATACGAGATCTAGTACGGTCTCGTGGGCTCGGAGATGTGTATAAGAGACAGGTCCTGCTGGAGGATCGACCGCTGGAGGGCGAGGAGTTCGGGGCCGGGGTCGATGCCGAGTTCGTCGCGGAGCCGGGTGCGGAGCCGGGCGTAGCCGTCGAGGGCGTCCTTCTGGCGGCCGGCGCGGTAGAGGGCGCGCAGGTGGATGGCGTGGAGGCGTTCGCGCAGCGGGTGGGCGGCGGCGAGGCCGGCGAGCTCGTCGGCGAGCAGGTGGTGTTCGCCGAGTTCGAGGCGGGCGGCGGCCTGTTCCTCCAGGGCGGACACGCGGTGTTCGCCGAGGTGCTGGGCGGCCCTGCGGGCGAAGGGCTCGTCCTGGAACTCGGTGTAGGCGGGCCCGCGCCAGAGGGCGAGCGCGTCGGTGAGGAGCGCGACCTTGGCGGCGGGGTCGCCGGTGGCGCGGGCCTGGGCGGTGAGGTCCTCGAAGCGTCCGGCGTCGGTCATGTCGGGGGTGGCGTCGAGGAGGTAGCCGGGGGCGCGGGAGACGACGAGGGCGCGTCCGCCGGGTTCGGCCTCCTCCAGGGTGCGGCGCAGCTGCCACACCTTGGTCTGGAGGGCTGCGGCGGGTTTGCCGGGGAGGTCCTCGCCCCACATGTCGTCGAGGAGCCGGTCCGTGGAGACGGGACGGCCGGCGTGTATGAGGAGGTCGGCGAGGAGGGCGCGGACCTTGGGTTCCCCCACGGGGACCGGTCGGCCGTCCGTGGTCCACACCTCAAGGAGACCGAGTACCCGAAAGCGCATGGCCGCACAGTAGCCCAGCCGTCGTGGGGCGAGGGTGCGGTGGTCGGGGGCGGGTCCGTGAGGCGCCGTGAGCGGCCGTGAGCGCCCGTGAGCGGCCGAAGTGACATTCGGGAGTGCGCCGTGAGGATGCCGAGAGAAGCAGGGGTCAGGGTGGTTCTCATAAAGCCGTCGTAAGGGGAAGTGGAACGGCGGCCGGCACGCAGTGACTCCAGAACGTTCAGGTCCCCCGGTGGGGTTCCGGAACGTCGGAGATCCGCAGATCCAGGAATCGAGGAATCGAGGACCCCATGTCTCGCGAATCCCGTAACACTCGTCCCAGTAACCCCGGGTCGCGCGACCTGGCGGAGGGCGCGGACCGCGCCGGGAACGCCCCCGACTCGCGTCGATGGCTGGCGCTCACCCTGCTGGTCGCCGCGTTCTTCATGGTGATCGTCGACTCGCAGATCGTCATGCTGGCGCTGCCCGCCATCGAGACGGAGCTGGGCTTCGCGGCCGGCGGCGTCCAGTGGGTGATGAGCGCCTACCTGCTGAGCTTCGGCGGTCTGCTGATGTTCGGCGGCCGTACCGCCGACCTGCTCGGCGGGCGCAGGATGTTCCTGCTCGGCACCGCGCTGTTCGGTGTCGCCTCGGTGCTGTGCGGTCTCGCCTGGACCGACGAGGTGCTCATCACGGCCCGTGTCGTCCAGGGTGTGGCCGCCGCCGTCATGACGCCGACCGCCATGGCCGTGCTGATGCACACCTTCGCCGAGGGTCCCGAGCGCAACAAGGCGCTGGGCATCTGGACCGGTGTCGGCGCGTTCGGTGCCACCGCGGCGCTGCTCATCGGTGGTCCGATCACCGATGGTCTGGGCTGGGAGTGGATCTTCTACATCAACGTCCCCGTGGTCGCCGCGGTGCTGATCTTCGGCCCGCGTCTGCTGAAGGAGACCCCGGTCCGTCAGGGACGCCGTCAGTTCGACCCGGCCGGCGCCGTGACCATCACGGCCGCGATCGCGCTCCTGGTGTACGCGGTCTCCGAGGCCCCGCTCATCGGCTGGGGCAGCGGTCAGACGATCGGCATGCTGATCGCCGCCGCCGTGCTGCTCGTCGTCTTCACCGTCATCGAGGCCAAGTCGCAGGCTCCGCTGATCCCGCTGCGGATCTTCCGCTCCCCCACCGTGGTCGGCGGCAACATCCTGATGATCATCGTCGCCATGGCGGTGTACGGCGGTGCGCTCATCACCTCGCTCTACGCCCAGCAGGTCCTCGGCTACAGCGCCGTCAAGTTCGGTCTGTCGACCGCCGTGTACGCGGTGATGTCGATCGTCGGCGCCAACGTCAGCGCCCGGCTGGTCGCCAAGGTCGGCTACAAGCCGATCGCCATCGTCGGTATGACCCTGCTCTCCGTGGGTCTGCTCATGCTGACGCAGATCGACCCGAACGGCGGCTACTGGAGCGACCTGTTCTTCGGCCTGGTCATCTTCGGTGCCGGTATCGGTTCCACCAACGTGGCCGCCGCGGTCGCCTCCCTCACGGGCGCCAAGCCGGAGGAGTCCGGTCTGGTGTCGGGCATCAACAACGCCGTCTTCCAGATCGGTGCCGCCCTCGGTATCGCGATCGCCTCCTCGGTGGCCTTCGCCTACACCACCGGCACGGACGCCAAGGGTCTGAACGACGGCTTCCAGGCCGGGTTCCTGGCCACCGCGGTCTTCGCCCTGGTCGGTCTCGTCACCGCGCTGCTCCTCCTGCTGAACCGCAAGTCGGCTCAGCCGCAGGCCGCCGCCGGTGACACCGAGTCGGCCGAGGCGTCGAAGGCGCACGTGCCCGTCGGGCACTGACCGGCCCGCACGTCCCGTACACCGCGCAGGGGTAGCCCGAGATTCCATCCGGGCTGCCCCTGCGACGTTCCATCCGGGCTGCCCCTGCACGTTTCCCCGGCCCGTTTCCCCGGCCCCGTTCCCTGGCCCGTTCCCCGGCCCGTCAGGAGGACCCCATGTCGTCGGTCGCACGCCTCCCCGCCCTTCGTACGCCGACCGCGGTCAGAGCCGCCGGCCGGAGCCGCCGGTGGGCGCTGCTCGTGCTGCTCGCCGCGGTGTTCATGACGACGCTCGACTTCTTCATCGTCAACGCCGTGGCCCCGGCGACCCGGCGGGACCTGGGCGCCGGGCAGGCGGCCATGCAGTCCGTCCTGATCGGGTACGGCCTGGCGTACGCGATCGGGCTGATCACCGCGGGGAGACTGGGCGATCTGTACGGGCCCCGGCGGGTGTTCACGGTGGGGCTCGCGCTGTTCACCGCCGCGTCCACGGCCTGCGGTCTGGCGACCGGGGTGGAGGCGCTGGTGGCGGCGCGGATCGCGCAGGGCATCGCCGCCGCCCTGATGGCCCCGCAGGTCCTGGCCCTGATGGGCCGGTTGTTCGAGGGCGCGGACCGGGCCCGTGCCTTCGCCTGGTACGGGGCGACCGTGGGGGTAGCCGGTACGGGCGGGCAGGCCGTCGGCGGGCTGCTGCTCGCGGTCGATCCGGGCGGGCTCGGATGGCGCGCCTCCTTCCTCATCAACATCCCGCTCGGCGTGCTCGCGCTCGCCCTCGTCCGGCTGCTGCCGGCCGACGGCCACGGGCGGCGCGGCGGCCGGCGCCTCGATCCGGTGGGCACGCTGCTCTCCGCGGCCGGTCTCGTGGCGCTCGTCCTGCCGCTCGTGGTGGGCCGTGAGACGGGGTGGCCGGCGTGGACGTGGCTCAGCCTCGCGCTGTCCGTGCCGCTGCTCGCCGGGTTCGCCGCGCACCAGCGCCGGCGGATCGCCGCGGGGCGCAGCCCGCTGCTCGATCCCGCGGTCTTCCGGGACCACGGCTTCACCCGGGGCGTGGTCTCCGTCGCGCTGCTGTTCGGCGGTTCGGCGGGGCTGACGTTCGTGCTGTCCCTCTATCTCCAGGAGGGCCGGGGGATGTCGCCGGTGACGGCGGGCCTGGTGGGTGTCGCGCTCAACGCCTCCTTCTTCGCCGCCTCGATGCAGACGGGCCGGCTGACGGGCCGGCTCGGCGGCCGGCTCGCGGTCCTGGGCGGAACGGTCCTCGCGGCGGGGCTCCTGCTGATCGGCTGGTCGGCCTCCTCGGTCGGTTCCGGCGGGCTGCCGTGGGGACTGGTCGCGGGTCTCTCGGTGACCGGCGCCGGCATGGGACTGCTCATGGCCCCGCTGACGGCCGCGGCGCTGTCCGGGGTGCGGGCGCGGCTCACCGGGATGGCCGCGGGGGTGCTCGGGACGGCGCAGGAGACGGCGGGCGTCCTCGGCATCGCCCTGACGGGGCTCGTCTTCTTCCACCGGCTCGTGCCCGGCGGCGGCGCGACGCCGGAGACGGGCGCGGCGGACTGGCTGCCCGCCTTCCGTACGGCGACGGTGCTCCTCGCCGTCGCCGCGCTCGCGATAGCGGTGATCGCCCTGTCGGCCGCCCGCTACAGGGCCCGTGGCCCCGGGCCCGGGTCCGGGCCGGGGGTGGGGGCGGAGGCCGCCGCCGGTGACGCCGTCGCGCCGTCGGCCGCGGCCGTCGCTCCCGCCCCCGTGGCCGTACCGGTCAGACGAGGCCCTGGGCGAGCATCGCGTCGGCGACCCTTTCGAACCCGGCGATATTGGCGCCCACGACGTAGTCTCCGGGGGCCCCGTAGCGGTCCGCTGTCGCGCGGGCGGTCTCGTGGATATCGCGCATGATGCCCGCGAGCCGGGTCTCCACCTGCTCGAAGGTCCAGGTCTCCCTGCCCGCGTTCTGCTGCATCTCCAGGGCGCTGGTCGCCACGCCGCCCGCGTTGGCGGCCTTGCCGGGGCCGAAGAGGACGCCGGCCTCGCGCAGGACGCGGACCGCCTCGGGGGTGGTGGGCATGTTGGCGCCCTCGGAGACCGCCTTCACCCCGTTGCGTACGAGGGTGAGCGCGGCGTCGGCGTCCAGTTCGTTCTGGGTCGCCGAGGGCAGGGCGACATCGGCGGGGACGTCCCAGACCCGGCCGCCCGGCACGTACCACGCTGAGGCGCCGCGTCGGTCGGCGTAGTCGCTGACGCGGCCGCGCTCGTTCTCCTTGATCTCCTTGAGGAGGGCGAGGTCGATGCCCTTCTCGTCGACGACGTAGCCGCCGGAGTCGGAGGCGGTGACGACGTGCGCGCCGAGCTGCTGGGCCTTCTGGATCGAGTAGAGGGCGACGTTGCCCGAGCCGGAGACGGTGACCTGACGGCCCTCCAGGTCCTCGCCGCGGGTCCGCAGCATCTCCAGGGCGAAGAGGACGTTGCCGTATCCGGTCGCCTCGGCGCGCACCAGGGAGCCGCCCCAGCCGATGCCCTTGCCCGTCAGGACGCCCGGCTCCCAGCGGTTGGTGATGCGCCGGTACTGGCCGAAGAGGTAGCCGATCTCGCGGCCGCCGACGCCGATGTCGCCGGCCGGGACGTCGGTGTGCTCGCCGAGGTGCCGGTGCAGCTCCGTCATGAACGACTGGCAGAAGCGCATCACCTCGGCGGTGGAGCGGCCGCGCGGGTCGAAGTCGCTGCCGCCCTTGCCGCCGCCGATGTTCAGGCCGGTGAGCGCGTTCTTGAAGATCTGCTCGAAGCCCAGGAACTTCACGGTGCCGAGCCCGACGGTGGGGTGGAACCGCAGTCCGCCCTTGTACGGGCCGAGCGCGCTGTTGAACTCCACCCGGAAGCCGCGGTTGACGTGGACGCGGCCGGCGTCGTCCTGCCACGGCACCCGGAACATGATCTGGCGTTCGGGCTCCACGATCCGCTCCAGGAGCCCCGCCTCCAGGAGCTCGGGCCGTGCGGTGAGCACCGGCTCCAGGGACTCCAGGACCTCGCCGAGCGCCTGGTGGAACTCGGGTTCGCCGGGGTTGCGCCGCAGCACCTCGGCGTGGAGGGGGCGCAGCAGGGCGGGCATGTCCTGGTGAGCGGGCTGGGTGGGGAGGGAGGGCATGAGGGTTCTTTCCTGTTCGGGTGGGACGGTTCAGCCTGCGATGGCGACGGCGGCCTGGGACGCCGGGAGGCCGGTCCGCTCCCTGACGGCCCGGGGGCGCGGTGCCAGGGTCAGTTCGTTGCCGGTCGCGTTGAGGATCTCGGCCTGGAGCCGGCGCACATCCGGCGAGGGGGTGAGGCCGAGTTCGCTCATGAGGAGGCGGTAGAGGTCTCCGTACGCCTCCAGTGCCTCGCCCCGGCGGCCGGAGCGGTGCAGGGCGGAGATGAGCTGGCCGTGGAACCACTCGTGGAGCGGGTAGTCGCTGACCAGGGTGCGCAGTTCGGGCAGGAGTTCACGGTGGCGCCCGAAGTGGTTCTCGACCTCGACGTGCAGTTCCAGGGCCCGTATGCGCAGCTCCTCCACGCGGGCGCTCCAGCCGGCGAGGGCGGAGCCGACGGAGATGTCGCTGAGGACGGGTCCGCGCCACAGGCTGAGGGCGCGGGTGAGGAAGTCGGCGGCGCGGTCGGGGGTGCCTTCGGCGAACTCCCACTGGGCCCGTCTGACGAAGCCTTCGAAGCTCTTGACGTCGACCTCGTCGTCGTTCACCTGCAGGAGGTAGCCGGGGGCCCGGGTGACGAGCAGGTCCCGGTCGGGCGAGGTGACGGCCTCGTCGGTGAAGAGGCGGCGGGCCTGCGAGACGTGGGTGTGGACGATCTTGAGGGCGCTCGGGGGCGCGTCGTCGCCCCACAGTTCCTGGACGAGGGCGTCGATGGACACGGTCTCGCGGGGCTGGACTGCCAGGAGCGCCAGCATCTGGCGGATCCTCGGGGCGCCGGGAGCGAGCTCTCGGCCGTCGTCCGTGGTGATCTCGAACGGACCGATGAGATTGAACTGCACTGCACACGCTCCTGTTCGGGTCGTCGGCGTCCGCTTCGCATGTGCCTCGGCGTCGACTGCACACGGTAGCGACGTTCGTCGGGCGGCCCACGGCCCTGGGCCGAGAGAGTGTCAATTGGGTTCCGTGGGCCGGTGGTTGGCGTGTGTGTGGGGGGGGGGCTCCGGTCGTGGTAGCGGAGCGGTGCGGCCGTCCGTACGAGGTCCCTGGAGGGACGGGTGGCCGGCCGGTAACCAGCGTGTGTCCGTGCGGTCGCGGTAGGTGATCTTCCGGTACTTCCGTCCTCCTGGCCCCCGCCCGGTGGGAATTCCGGGCCACGAAGATGGCCATAACAAACCGGGTGTGTGGTTTCATTTGCTGTATGGCTCGCCGCGCGACTCCTCGCACGGCATGGCTTCCCTCGGCGTGCCATGACCGGAAACGGACGCCACGGTTTCGCAGGGAGTTGATGGAGATGCACGCGACCTCGGACAGCCCGACGTTCCCCGAGACGCTCGCCGGGGTGCCCCTCGACCTGTTCGCCTCGCTGCCGCGCAGCGACCAGCGACTGAAGGCCGAGGAGTACGTCGCCGGGCTGCTCGCCGCGCACGGGCGCAAGACCCTGCGCAACGTGGCGGACCAGTTCGGCGGCGAGGCGGCCCGCAAGCAGAGCGTGCACCACTTCATCAGCGAGTCCTCCTGGGAGTGGGAGCCCGTCCGCCGCGGTCTCGCCCGGCACGCCGACGAGCTGCTCGCCCCCCAGGCCTGGGTGGTGCGGCCCACCGTCGTGCCCAAGGCCGGCGGCCACTCGGTCGGCGTGGCGGAGTACTTCGTGCCGGAGCTCGGACGGACCGTCACCGGGCAGCAGTCCTACGGCGCGTGGCTGGCCTCGCCCGCCGCGGGGGTGCCGGTGAACTGGCAGCTCGTCCTGCCGGCCGACTGGGTCGAGGACGACTCCCGGCGGCGCCGGGCCCACATCCCCGAGACCAGCCGGGCCCTGAGCCCGGAGGAGAACGCGGGCGACGTCGCCCTGCGCGCCGCCCGCTCCCTGCCCGGGACGCCCCACCCGGTCGTGCTCGACGCCCCCGGCCTCGATCCGCTGCGGATGGGGCGGTACTTCGAGGCGGCCGGCATCCCGCTGGTGCAGCGCGTCGACGACCGGATACGGCTCCGGGTGGACCCGCTGGCCCTGCCGGGCCACGGCGTCCTCCCACACACGCCTGGCCGGCTCGTCGCCTCGCTGCGCAGGCTCTGGCGGCCGTACGCCCCGCTCACCGGGGGCGGCCGGAGCCTGACGATGACCGTGCCGGTCACCCTGCACGAGGCGCGGGACGGCGGCGGCCGGGAGGCGGGCGGGGCGCGTCTCCTTGTGGCCCAGTGGCCCGAGGCCGACCCGTCCGCCGTCCGGCTGTGGCTGGCGGACCCTGGGATGCGCCCCGGCGACGCGCTGCGGTTCGCCTCGCTCGCCGAGGTGGTGGACCGCTACGACGCCCTGGCCAGTGCGCGGGTCGGGCTGCGGGACTTCGCCGGCCGGTCCTTCCAGGGCTGGCACCGGCACATCACGCTCGCCTCCGTCGCCCATCTCGCCTGCGTACGGACGGCCGGAGCGGCCGCCGGGAGGGTGGGCGACGCCGCGCTCCGGGGCAGGACCAGGGTCCGGGTCGGCGCCGCCGGACGGCCGCTGTTGCTCAGGGCCGGCTGACGTGACGACCGTTTTTTCATGACCTTAAAACAGACCGCTTACCCCGTTTCTACGCCGTTTCTACGCCGTTCCACTCGTAACCACTCGTATCTCGTTCGTACCGGGCGCCGGAGAGGCCCGCGCCCGCGGCCGGGACGCCTGCGACGTCACCTTGAAGGAGAGTGCGTCATGCGGTTCACCCTCATGGGACCGTTCCAGATCATCGCCGACGACGGTGAGGTCCTTCCGGCGGCGACGCCCAAGGTCTCCCAGATCCTGGCCCTGCTCCTCACCCACGCCAACGACCTCGTCACGCCGGACACGTTCATCCAGGAGCTGTGGCAGCACAGCCCGCCGCGCTCCGCGCTCAACACCGTGCAGACGTACGTCCACCACGCGCGCCGGCTGCTGACGGGGGACGCCCGGCCTGACTCCGAACACTCCCTGCTGACCACGCGGTTCGGCGGCTACACCATGCACGTCGACGACTCGGCCATCGACATCAAGGTCTTCGAACGGCTCGTCGCACGGGGCAGGGACGACCTCAGGGCGGGCCGGTACGAGGCGGCGGCCGACGCCGTCGCCCTGGCGCTCGGCCTGTGGCGCGGCCCGGTCCTCTCCAACGTACCGACGGGCGACGTGCTCGCCGGCCGGGTGATCCACCTGGAGGAGCTGCGGATCAGGGCCCTGGAGCTGCGGATCGAGGCGATGCGGCGGCTCGGGCGGTTGCGCGAGCTCGTCCCCGAACTGCGCACGCTGGTCCACGACTACCCGCTCAACGAGTGGTTCCACGGCCAGCTGATCGCCGCCCTGCACCAGGCGGGGCGGCGCGCCGAAGCGCTCGACGCCTACCGGACGGTCCGGCGGATCCTCCGCGACGAGCTGGGACTCGAGCCGTCGCCCGACATCCAGTGGCTGCACCAGCGGGTGCTGAGCCCTTCGCGGGTCCCGGCGACACCGCCCGCGCAGCGCGGGGGCGGCGCGGTGGTGGTGCCGCTGTGGGAGTCGGCCCGTACGGGGTGAGGGACGGGGCGGTCGGGGGGCCTCAGCGAGTCAGGCCGACGGTGGACTCGGCCGTCTCGGCCCGCCAGGCGGGCATGTCGTCGTAGAGGTGGGCGGCCCTGGCGGCCGACACCTCGAGGCGGGGCAGGACGGTGGGGGTCGCGACGGCGGGCAGGAGGAGCTGGAGGAGAACGGCCACCTCACCGGGCAGATCGCGGCCACCGGCGAGTCCTTCGCTCACCACCCGGACGCCGGTCCAGGTGCACACGAGCATGCGGGCGATCTCGGCCTCGTCGACATGCGGAAGGACCTCCCCCCGGCCCTTGGCGTCCCTCAGGATCGCGGTGAGCAGCTCGATCCAGTCGGGCCAGGCGGTGCCGAACTGGCGGCGGGACTGAAGGTCGACCGCCAGCCGCAGGGCCGCGCTGAGCATGGGTTCGCGGGGCAGCCGGTAGGCGAGCAGCAGCAGGGTGTCGATCATCTCCTGCAGCTTGAGGGCCTGCGGGCGTACGCCGTCGGTGGTCACGGCGGCTTCGAGGACGCCGCGCGCGAGATCCCCCTTGGAGGGGAAGTGGAAGTACAGGGCTCCCTTGGTCACTTCGGCCCGCTCCAGGACCTCGGCGATGGTCGTCGACTCGTAGCCTCGCTCGTCGAAGATCACAGCGGCGGTCTCCAGGATGACCCTCCGGGTACGGATCGCACGTTCCTGCTGCGCCACAGCCACCCACCCCTCGTACTCGTGTTCTGAACTACCTTGAAAAGGACCGGTTACCCGGTATCTTATCTTGCGTCGGAACCCGGCACCTCAATCTAGGCCTGACCCAGGGGGGATCATGCCCAAAGCCCTGCTCTCCGATCGCCGACGGCACACCCATGCCATCCATCGGATCGCCGAACCCGTCCCGACCGTTCCCCAGGAGTACGTGCACCTGCGCGAAACGGACGCCATCCTGCTCACGAACTGGTCCGCGCTGGGATCGGATCGCTACGCGGTGACCGCGCAATGGCCCGAGGGGGGAATCTACGGGGGTTCGGTGCCGCTGCTGATCACCCAGACGATCCGCCAGAGTGCCCTGCTCATCGGGCACGCCGAGTTAGGCGTACCGCTCAAGCACCAGACCCTGATGGAGTGGATGGACTTCAACGTCTCCGAGGATTTTTACGATCCCAAAAACAAACCGGACAACCTGTTCATTCTTTTGACCTGCACGCCCAACAACCCGCGCTCGTCACGCGTCGAACTGTCGATCCTGTCGGAAGGCCGACTGGTCGCGGAGTCGCTGCTCGACTACAGCTGGATCGCGCCGGGGGCCTACCGCCGGCTGCGCGGCGCGTACGCCGACGCCGCTTGGGGCACCGGCGTCCCGCCGGCCCCGCTACCCGCCCATACGGTCGGGCGTGCCCATGAGCACGAGGTCGTCCTGGCCCCGAGCGGCCTCCCGAACCGCTGGGAACTGCGCTCGGACGTGTCCAACCAGGCGCTGTACGACCACCGGGTCGACCACGTGCCCGGCCTGGTCCTGATCGAGGCGGCCTACCAGGCCACGCACGCCGTCACCGGGCCGGGCCGACCCCCCGTCCGGGTCATGAGCACCTTCGACCGCTACGTCGAGTTCGACGCTCCGTGCTGGATCGACGCCGCCGTCGTGCCGGCCCCGGACGAGGGCGTCGTCCGCGTCGAGGTCACCGGGGTACAGAACGGCGAGCGGACCTTCTCCGTCTACATGGACTGCGCCGGATAGGTCCGCCCGCGTACGAGCGGTGGTACGCCCGTCCTGTCGGTGGTCAGCGGTTGACGTAGCCGCCGTCCACCGGCAGGACGGTGCCCGTGACGTACGAGGCCCGGTCGCTGAGCAGCCAGGCCGCGGCCTCGGCCACCTCCTCCGGGGCGGCGGTACGCGACTGCGGGATCGTCGCCTCGATCTCCTGCTCCAGGCCGGGGTTGCGCGAGAACCAGTCGGCCGTGATCTCGCTGCGCGTCAGACCGGGCGCCACCGCGTTCACGCGGATCCCCTGGTGGGCGTACTCGTCGGCCGCGGCGCGGGTGAAACCGACCACCGCGTGCTTGGACACCACGTACGGAGCGGCGGTGGGGATGGCCACGAGACCGCCCACGCTGCTGTTGTTGACGATGGCGCCGCCCTCGCCCGCGAGCATCGCGCCTATCTCGGCGCGCAGGCAGTTCCACAGGCCTCGTACGTTGGTGTCGAGGATGGCGTCGTAGACCTCGTCCCCCATCTCGTGGAGAGGCGTCCGGTCCCCGCCGACGCCCGCGTTGTTGAAGGCCCCGTCGAGCCGGCCGAATCGTTCCGTCGCGTGCGTGACCGCGCGCCGCGCGTCCTCGGCGCGCGTCACGTCGCACACCACCGCCGAGGCCTCGAACCCCTTGTCGGTCAGCTCCGCCACCAGGGCGCCGAGCCTTTCCTCCCGGCGTGCTGCGAGCACCACCGACGCGCCTTCCCTCGCGAAGACGTACGCGGCCGCAGCACCGATGCCGCTGCTCGCCCCCGTAATCAGAATCACCTTGTCACGCAGCAACTCACCCGTATCAAGCATGGCGCCGATGCTGCCACCGGACGGGCCGGTTCCGGCCGGCTTCCGCCGAGGCGGGTAAAGGGTGTGTCAAGTCGGAGGTCCGGGCCGGGGTCCGGACCGGGGCACTGTCGGCCCCGGCCCGGACCTCCAGGTCAGACGCCGGCCGGCTCGCGCGTCCGCGCGGGCGGGAAGTGGCCCACCTCCACGAAGAACTCCACGTAACGGGCGAAGAGTTCGGCGGTCAGCGGCGGGCAGTCGACGCCCGTCCCCGCGAGGGCCGCGAGGGTCTCGGAGGTGTCGATCGGCGGGTAGAAGCCGTCGGTGTCCGAGGTCATCATCTCGAAGGCGTGCAGCAGCGGCCGGAGCGCGTTGTCGCCGTCCCCGCCGACCCGCTCGCTCCACGTGTCCCAGTCCTGCTCGGCCAGCTCGTAGCCGTGCGCCCGCAGGTACTCCACGCACTGGGCGAGGCTGAGGGAGCTCTGGTTGAACAGGTGGAAGGTGCGGCCGACGGTGTCGGTCCGCCGGGAGAGCGTGGTGATGGCGGCGCTGACGTAGTCGACCGGCAGCAGGTGGAACCGGCCGCTCGTGCCGGCGGGCACCGCCGCCGACTGGAGGATGCCCTTGAGGCTGAGCCAGACGAAGTCGCGGGTCTGGCAGGCGCCGCTGCGCGTGTCGCCGGATATGACGTCCACCCGGTAGACGGAGACCGGCAGGCCCCGGTCGCGGGCGATCCCGATGAGCTGCTCGGCGACCCACTTGCTCTGGAGGTAGCCGCTGGGCAGCGCCTCCGCCGGGCCGGTCGGGTCGGTCACCTTGAGCGGGACGCCCTCCTCGCGCACGCCGTCGAAGACGCCGACGGTGGACACGTAGTGCACGGGCACCGTGCGGTGACGGGCCGCCAGGCGCAGTACCTCCTCCGTCCCGCGGACGTTGGCGTCGCGCAGCGTCGTGTACGGCTGCAGCCAGTGGACCCGGGCGCCGTTGTGGTAGACGGCGTCGACCGTCCGCGCCAGCGCGTCGAAGCCGTCCTCGGTGAGACCGAGCCGCTCCTCGGCGAGGTCGCCGAGGACCAGGGAGAGGCGGCTCTCGTCGACCTCGTCCCACAGCCGGTACCACTCCATGTTGGTCCGCAGCCGGGCCAGGGCCTCGTCCTGGTCGGCGCCGCGGACGAGGCAGTGGATCCGCGCCGTCGTCGTCCGCATCAGGTCGCGCAGCAGGAAGGCGCCGAGGAATCCGGTGGCCCCGGTCAGCAGGACCTCGCGCGGGTCGTCGGCCGACCGTACGACCTCGTCCGCCGGGCGTACGTCCTCGGCGAGCCGCACCTCGGCCGCGAAGTCCACGGCGGGGACCGCCGGGTCGCCGTCCGCTCCGGCCCCGCCGGCGAGCCGTCCGGAGACGAAGGCGGCCAGGGCGGCGGGGGTGGGGTGGTCGAAGACGAGCGTCGCGGGCAGCTTGGAGTCGGCGAGCGCGCTCAGCCGGTTACGGAGCTCCACGGAGGTCAGCGAGTCGAAGCCGAGCTTGGTCAGCGGCTGGTCGGCCTTGACGGCGCTGGTGTCGGGGTGGCCGAGGACGGCCGCGATCCGGCCGAGGACCGCCTCCAGGACGGCCTGTTCGCGCTCGGGCCCGTCGAGCCCGGCGATCAGGTCGGCCAGCGAGCCGGTCGCGGTCGCGCCCTCCTCCGCGGCGGCCCGGCGGGCGGGCGCGGGCGCGAGGCCGGTGAGGACCACCGGGATACGGCCGGGCTGCTCGCGCAGGACGGCGATGTCCAGCGGCGTGGCGACGACGTCCGGCAGGCCGAGCACGAGCGCCCGGTCGAGCAGGGCGGGCCCCTGCGCCTGGGGGACGGGCAGGAAGCCGCTGCGGGCGATGCGGCCGAGGTCGGTCTCGCTGAGGTGGCCGCTCATGCCGCCGGACTGCTCCCAGAGGCCCCAGGCCACGGACGTGGCCGGCAGGCCGTGGGCCCGCCGGTGCTGGGCGAGGGCGTCGAGGAACTGGTTGGCGGCGGCGTAGTTGGACTGGCCGGGGCCGCCGACGACGGCCGCGATGGAGGAGAAGAGGACGAAGGCGGTGATCTCCGCGCGGTCCTGGGTGAGCCGGTGCAGGTTCCAGGCGGCGTCGGCCTTGGGCCGCAGCACGGCGTGCAGCCGCTCGGGGGTGAGCGTCGCGATCAGGCCGTCGTCCAGGACACCGGCGGCGTGGACGACGCCGGTGAGCGGGCGGTCGGCGGGGATCGTGCCGAGGAGCGCGGCGAGCGCGGTGTGGTCGGCCGTGTCGCAGGCGGCGAGGGTGACCCGGGCGCCGAGCGCGGTGAGTTCGGCCGACAGCTCCCGGGCGCCGGGGGCGGCGGGGCCGCTGCGGCTGGTGAGCAGCAGGTGCCGCACCCCGTGGACGGTCACCAGGTGCCGGGCGAAGAGGGCGCCGAGGCTGCCCGTACCGCCGGTGATGAGGACCGTGCCGTCCGGGTTCCAGGCCGGGGCGGCGCCGGGCGCGGGGGCGGCGGCCCGTGCGAGGCGGGGTACGAACGCCCGCCCGGCGCGCAGGGCGGCCTGCGGTTCGCCGGAGAAGACGAGGGCGGCGAGGAGGGCGGGGCTCGTGGGGGCGGGGGCGGTGGGGGTGTCCGTGTCGATGAGGGTGATGCGGCCCGCGTGCTCGGACTGGGCGGAGCGGAGCAGGCCCCAGACGGCCGCGCCCGGCAGGTCGGTGACGTCCTCCCCGTCGGTCGTGGCCACCGCGCCCGAGGTGACGACGGCGAGCCGGGTCCCCTCCAGACGCTCGTCGGCCAGCCACTCCCGTACCAGCGCGAGGACCTTCTCCGTCGTGGCGTGGACCGAGCCGGGCAGCGAACCCGCCGGCTCGGGCTCGACGCGGAGCACGACGACGGGAACGGACCGGCCGTCGGCGACGGCGGCGGCCACGTCGGCCGGGGTCGCGAAGTCGCCGTCGGCGCCGAGCGTGGCCGGGAGGGTCTCCCCCGCACCGGGCACGGCGAGGGGCGTCCAGCCGAGGTGGAACAGCGCGTCGCCGTGCCGGTCGACGGCGGTCGCGAGTTCGCCGCCGCCGACGCCGCGCACCGCGGTCCCGGCGACGAGGGCGACGGGCTGCCCGGCCGGGTCGGAGAGTTCGACGCGCGCGGTGCCGGGCCCCTGCGGGGCGATGAGGACACGGAGCGAGGTGGCGCCGGTCGCGTGGAGCCGTACGCCGCGCCAGTGGCCGGCGAGCGGGGCGCCGTCCTCCGCCGCGTCGGACAGCAGGGGCCGTAGCGCCGCGTCGAGGAGCGCCGGGTGCAGGGTGAACGTCTCCGTGCCGGAAGCGGAACCGGAACCGGCCTGCTCGGGCAGGACGGCCTCGGCGAAGAGCTCGTCGCCCCGGCGCCAGGCGGCGGTGAGGCCCTGGAACGCCGGCCCGTACGCGAGGCCGGTCCCGGCGAGCCGGGCGTACAGCTCGTCGAGGGCGATCTCCTCGGCGTCGGCGGGCGGCCACGCGACCGGCTCGAACGCGGGCCCCTCGGCGGCGACGCTCAGCGTGCCGTGGGCGTGCGCGGTCCACGGCGCGTCGGGGTCGTCGGGGCGGCCGTGCACGGTGACCGGGCGGCGGCCGGTGGCGTCGAGGGCGCCCACCCCGACCTGGAGCTGGTGCGTGCCACCCCCGGCGAGGACGAACGGGGCGTCGAGGACGAGTTCGTCGAGGAGCGTCGTCCCGAACTCGTCCCCTGCCCGGATCGCGAGCTCCACGAGCGCGGCGGGCGGCAGCACCACGGATCCTGAGACGGTGTGGTCCGCGAGCCACGGGTGGGTGCGCGGGGAGAACGTGCTGGTGAACACGGACCCGTCGGCGCCCGCGAGGGTGACGGCGGCGCCGAGCAGCGGGTGCCCGGTCGCCCGCAGACCGAGCCCGGCGGCGTCGGCGGAGGCGGCCGTCTGCTCGACCCAGTACCGCTGGTGCTGGAAGGCGTACGTGGGGAGGGGCACGCGGCGGGCTCCGGTGCCGGAGAAGAACGCGGCCCAGTCGACGGGGGCGCCGTGCTGGTGGAGCCGGCCGAGCACGGTGACGGCCGTGAGGGCCTCGGGCCGGTCGCGCCGCATGAGGGGGACGGCGGTGGGGACGAGGTCGGCCGCCAGGGCGGAGAGGATGCCGTCGGGGCCGAGTTCCAGGGTGGCCGTGACGCCTTGGGCGGCGAGGGTGTTCACGGCGTCGGCGAAGCGGACGGTGCCGCGGACCTGGTCGGCCCAGTACTGGGCGGACCTGAGGTCCTGACCGGTGGCGACCTTGCCGGTGAGCGTCGACACCACCGCGATACGAGGAGCCGCGTACGCCAGCCCGGAAGCGACGGCCTTGAACTCGTCCAGCATCGGATCCATCAACGGCGAGTGGAAGGCGTGGCTCACCGTCAGACGCTTCGTCTTACGGCCCAGCTCCTCCAGACGCGAAGCCACCGCGAGAAC
>JOBE01000094.1 GCA_000717735.1 Streptomyces griseoluteus
GGGCGCGATCGAGGGAATGAAGTGGAAGGCGGTCGCGGAGCTCGGGATCCTGGCCGGCCAGACCGGTCTGGCCATGGCCCTGATCCCGGTGACCGGTGGCCTGTCGGCATTGCTTGGTGCCGGGGCGATCGCGTACACGAAAAAGCAACTCCTGAAGCTGATCACGGACGCGATGCAGGAGGCCGTCGGCCACATCGTCTCGGTGATGACCGAGCCTGTCGTGGCCGCGCTGGAGAACATGGCCGCGGACCTGGTCGTCCAGGTGAGCATGGACGCGCTGGGCGTCCAGAACGGTGTGGACCTCGACCAGACGAAGCAGGCCGGCAAGGACGGCTTCGACGAAGGGGTGAAGGGCGCCAAGGAAGGCCTGAACCTCGCCTCCGCCGGAGGCGGCAGCGGTGGCGGCGGCAAGGGCAAGGGCTTCCACATCGAGCACGACGAGCACGAGCAGGCCGGCACGAAACTGAACGGGGTGAGCGTCGGCATCCACGGCAAGACCGCCGGGAAGCTCACCAAGGCCAAGGGGCACCAGGGCCGCAACAAGGGCCGCGACGACATTTCCGACGCCCTCGACCCGGTCATCGAGAAGGCCATGGGCGCCCTGGTGAAGTCCGCCAAGACCATGGGCGACCACATCGGCGACACGCTCCCCAAGGCCGTCAAGCAGATATCCAAGGACCACAAGAACAACGACGACAACATCCGCGACCGCCTCGCCCGCCAGCGCAAGGGCGGCCACGACGACGGCAAGGGCAAGGACGGCGCCGGCGGCAGGCCTGGCGGCAAGGGGCCCCGCACGGACGCGCACCACAAGCCAGACCCCCTCAAGGACAGCACGTCCGACCCGCGTGGCAAGAGCGTCGAGATGGGCAGGCGAACCTGCGAGGGCGACCCCGTCGACATCGCCTCCGGCGAGATGACACTGGAGCAGGTCGACCTGTCCCTGGCGGGCGTCCTGCCGCTGGCCCTGCGGCGCACCCACCTGTCGACCTATCGTTACGGCCACTGGTTCGGGCCCAGTTGGGCCTCGACCCTCGACGAGCGGATCGAGGTCGCTCCTTCGGGGCAGGGCGCCTTCTGGGCCCGCGAGGACGGATCGGTCCTGTGGTTCCCCACGCTCCCCGTGCCCGGTGCGGCGGACCCGGTCCTTCCTGTGGAGGGTCCCCGATTGGCCCTCCGTCACGGCGGCCAGGACAACGCGGTGACCACGTACGTCGTCACCGACCCACGCACCGGGGTGACCCGCACCTTCACGGGCAGCCCGTACCACGAGTCATCGGCGTACTGGCTCACGGCGATCGAGGACCGCACGCACAACCGGATCACCCTCAGTCGGCGGGGCGACGGCACGCCCACCGCAGTGTCCCACTCCGGCGGATATCTGGCGATGCTCGCGTCTGAGGACGGCAGGCTGCGCGAGCTCGCCCTGCGCACGCCCGAGGGCTCGCAAACGGTGATGCGCTACGGCTACGACGAGCTGGGCCGGCTCACCGAGGTCGTCAACTCCTCGGATCTGCCGCTGCGTTTCACCTACGACCCGGACGGCCGCATCACCTCGTGGACCGACCGCAACGACTCCACGTTCCGGTACGTGTACGACGCCGAGGGTCGTGTCTCCCGCACGATCGGCCCGGACGGCTACCTGTCGTCGACGTTCGCGTACGACGTCCACCCCACAACCGGCGACCGGATCACCCGCTTCACGGACTCCACCGGCGCGTCCAGGCTCTACGTCCTCAACAGCCATCTGCAGGTCCTGTCCGTGACGGACCAGCTGGGCAACACCGTCCGCCAGACATGGGACCGATACGACCGGCTGCTGACCCGCACCGACCCGGCCGGGCGGACCACCACGTACGCCCACGACGAGCACGGCAACCTGACCGGCGTCGCGCACCCGGACGGCACCTCGGCCGGGGTCGAGTACAACGAGCTGAACCAGGTCACGGTCGTCACCGGCCCGGACGGTTCCCACGGCCGAGAACTGGACCGAGCGGTACGCCTACGACGAGGCCGGCAACCAGACGTACGCCTCCTGGCCCGGCGCGGGCACGGCCGAAGGCCCCCGGGAGTACTCCGGCTCCCGCATCGGCCGCGCCGGAGCGATTCGCTACGAGCACGACGCCCAGGGCCGCGTGGTGCTGCGGCAAAGGGCCCGCCTCTCGCGCAAGCCGGACACCTGGCGCTACGACTGGGACGCCGAGGACCGTCTGGTCTCGGTCACCACCCCGGACGGAACGCGCTGGCGGTACGTGTACGACGCGCTGGGCCGCCGCGTCGCCAAGCGGCGTCTCGCGGACGACGGAGTCACGGTTCTCGAGGAGACGCTGTTCACCTGGGACGGCGACCTCCTCTGCGAGCAGACGACCCGGGCGCCGGGCGCGGCGGAGAGCGTCGTGCTCACCTGGGACCACGACGGGCCCACACCGGTCACCCAGGTCGAGCGCCGACTGCTGGACGACGAGGAGGTCGACCGCCGCTTCTTCGCGATCGTCACCGACCTGGTCGGTACCCCCCGCGAGCTCGTCGACGAGTCCGGCGACGTCGCCTGGCACATCCGCGCCACCCTCTGGGGCACCACCACCTGGAACCGCGACGCGACGGCATACACCCCGCTGCGCTTCCCCGGCCAGTACTTCGACCCCGAGTCCCAGCTCCACTACAACCGCCACCGCCACTACGACCCCGCCTCGGGCCGCTACGTCTCCCCGGACCCCCTGGGCCTCGTACCGGCACCGAACGCCGTGGCGTACGTGGAGAACCCGACCCGGTGGATCGACCCGCTGGGGCTGGCGGGCTGCCCGCACCGGGGTGCGGACAGGCCCCGCCACAGTGTCGTACTCGGGCCGAACCGGCCGCCCACCTACGCGTCGAACGAGCTGGCCCGGTATCTCCGCAACGACCCAAACGACCCGGATCACGACCCGGACCGGGAGCAGGATCCGGGGGCTCACACCTACAACGGCAATGACTACGCGTACGGCACGCCGCCGGACTGGATGACCAATGTCGCCGCCGCGGTGGGCGACCGGGGAACGACCCTGTCCATCACCCTGGACGGAATGCCGAACAGCCGCGGGGAGGTGGGCAATTGGAACACTCCGGAGACAATTGTGGAGGCTTTCCGGGAAGCGGCCGTGTTCGGCGGCCAGTTCGACATGAGGCATGAGGACAACTACCCTCCGGCCGGTGTGGGCGGAACCGCGTGGGAGATGAGTCTCGTCGCCAGGGCCGTGCGGCAGTACGACGGGGATGCGGCCTGGGGGGAGCCGGACGAGGAGCGTCTCGGCCGCCCCTGGGAGGAGATCCACTGGTACTCGAACAATGAGAGGATCGAGGTCCCTAAGCCGGACATCCCGGAAATCAAGCCCGACCTTTCGAAGCTTCCGAAGCACATGAGGTGAGAGCAGAGAGATGACGGACGACGCCGACGCGCGGAGTGCCGCGGACATCGTGGCCGAGGAATGGCGGTTCCTCCTCGGCGGCGGTCACGACCTGGTCGACCCGGAGACCGTCCGCGCGGCTTACGCACAGCCGCGGTTGCGACAGCTCTTCCCCCTGGTCAGTCACGGGGTCATGTACTTCAGCGGCTGCACTGGAATGCCCGCCGCCCATGTCGGCGGACAGGTCCAACCGCGTGGTACCGACGGACTCTTCCGGGTGCGCGGGACCAAGGGCTTGGGGACCCTCGGCAGGACGGAGACCCTGGAGGAGGCGTTCGCGTTGATCGTCGCCAACCTCCCGGAGGAGTGCGGCCCGGCCGTTCTCGGAGGCGCGGGTCGAGTCTGATGACGGGAGCGAGGTGACGCGGCACCACCATCGGCGGTGTTCGCCGTCCAGGATCAGTCGCGATCTGCTCGCGGAGCCGTGTCCACTCGGCCCCCGCAGGTGCCTGGGCGCGCCGCCCACCTTCTCTACGGTGCGCCGGCCTTGCCACGGGCACGATGTGTGGGGGTAGTTGACCGTGGCAGTCGTCGGCCGAATCAGGCTCGACCTGTGGGGCGTGGTCGCCGCCCACTCCTGGTGGGCAGCGACCAGCGCACCTTGATCAGGTCGAGGTGCGCTGGGCAGGCGCGGGCCCCCTGGACGCGGGGTCAGCAGCTCGGCAATGTGCACGGTCGCCGCCATCGCCACCATGTGTACTGCTTCGCGCGGGCGGGGGTGTGCTCGACGCGTGCTCGGACTCTGCGCTGCTTAGCGTTGTCTTCGTTCGAGAGCGGCACGCCATGGTTACCTGGTGCACCCCGCTCGACCCCCAGGACGACCTCCGGCACACCGGACTCACGTGCTTCGCCGACGCCGGCGTCCAGGTACACGTCCTGCGCAAGATCACCGCCGCCGGTGCGGCGCTCTCCGTGCACCTGAGCGTGCTCCGCGACCTGCGGTCCCTGCCGAGCCCGATCGTCGTCGCCCGCTGACGCGGTCAAGGGGGGTTGGTCCCCAACTGGTCCCCAAGAATGATCAAGGGGCCGTTTCAGATCTCTCTGAAACGGCCCCTTGATCTGCGACTCTTTCGAGTCGGGACGACAGGATTTGAACCTGCGACCCCTTGACCCCCAGATGGCTGCGCCAGGCCCACAATCAGGACATATGGCGCTATTTGAGGGCGGGAAACGTGTGCGAATGCGCGCGCCGTGCACCTGCGTGCAGCGGCACTGGTCCCCAACCAGTCGTCACCCCAAGGCGCCACTCGGGAGGTTCGGACGGATCGGGCAGGCCGCGCACGCCCTGGGCTTTCAGCCCACTCCCTCAGCCGAGCCGGACCCCACTCCTCACAACTATGACGCTTCTCACTCCCACGGGCGACCTGAAACCGTGATGCGACGGGTGGCACGGACCGGGCTGGTCATCGTGGTGGAGCCGTCCCGTCACTCGATGGCGGTAGACCACCGCAGGCGCGGGCACCCGGGTCGGGCCTGCGTGCAGTAGTCGCTATGCCGCTCCTTGCCGGGGATCGCCGACACAGATCAACTGACCACCCGCTAGAAGAGACACGCTCTAGCAGTTGGGTCTGACAATCAGCAGGGGTAGCCGAAGAGTTTCCGCCGCGTTCAAGCCCATGGTGGAGAGGGGCTTACACGCTGGTCACCGAATGCGCTCGCCCCAACGCGGGCAACGGCCCGGGCGGGGACACCTCGGGGAGGCGGCCGGAGGTTGGCGGAATCACGAAGGTTGTTGATCGGAGAGGCCACGCCACGCCTGAGGATTGTCGCCTGTCATACGGCACACAGGGGGGAGACGAGCGTGGACCATGAGGCGCTCACGTCGGCGGTGCGCAGGCTTTTGGACGATCCGCGCGTGGATCCAGAGCTGGAGGTGTCCGGTACCGAGGAGGCAGCACAGGCAGTACGTCTCCTCGACCAGGGGCTGCGCGAAGGACCGGGGGTCTTCCGCAGGATGGCCGAAGGCGCTCAGCGGGGCGCTGAGACCCTATCGTCAGACCCGCTCCAGGTGCTCTCCGAGTTCGTACAGAACGCCAACGATGCGAGGGCCAGCCAGCTGCGTTTCCTCTGGCGTCCAGACGCGCTGCTGATCGCCCACGACGGCGTCAGCGTGCGGATGGCCGATGTCCTACTCCTCGGTATGCCCTGGCTCAGTGGCAAGACCGCCGACGCTCAGAGCACGGGGCGTTTCGGCATCGGGCTGTCAACGCTCAGGGCACTCGCAACGACCTGGGAAGTCCACTGCCATCCCTTCCACGTACGGTTCGCCGATCTCGCCCTGGAACCAGTCGCTCCGCCGGAGCTACCAGAAGAGATCTCTGAACCCCAATGGACGGTCTTCCGTATCCCTCTGGAGTCGGACGCGCTGCCCGCCTCCGATCTCTTCGAATGGTTCGAGAGCTGGAGCGACGCCTCGTTGCTCTTCCTGTGGCACCTCAAACAACTCGAAGTCTCGGATGGCGAGCGCACCACTGTACTGGCCCTGTCCTGGGAGGAAGCGGCACGAGACCGGGTCCCGGTCGGCGGCGCGGACACTGACGTGCTGGTGCGACACGCCACTGCGAGTGACGGCGCGGTCTGGCGGGTGTACGAAGCACAGGTCCCGCCGCGCCCCGACTGGGAGCGCCACCACAAGGCCGTTGGGACTACGATGCCAGTCGCCGTAGCGCTCCCTTTGCAACCCCAGGGGCACGGCAGCGTCCACGCAGGCCTGCCCGTCGCACCACTGAACGCGGCTGCCCGAGTCCACGCGCAGTTCGACCCGGTCGCCAGCCGCGAGGGCTTCGCCGACAGTCGCCTGAACCAGCAGCTCATCCCCCTGGTCGCCGACCTATGGGAGGCCGCTGTCCGCGACGTACTCGGACAGGTGGACCCGGCTGCCTGGCACCTCATCCCCCTACCCTCCACAGCCGGGGCCACCTCACCAGACCGGCTGCAGGACACGATGCGGGCAGCGCTCCATTCACGCGCCCGGCAGTCGCTCGCCTCGGAGCTCACCTTGCCGATCGCGGACGGCGGGCCCGCGGCACCCCTGTCCGAGTTCGCCGTTGAAGAGGCCGCCTTGTCGGGCGTGCTTGACGATGCGGACATCACCCGGCTGTCCGGCGCCCCGTACGCCTTTCCCGCTACCTCCCGCGACCGGGCCGGCCGGTGGCGTCGGGTGCTCGCGGACTGGCGCTCAGCGGGGGCGGCGGACCTGCGCCCAGAGCTCCGTGTCACAGATGCGCTCGGCCTCTTCGACGAGGCAGACCGTGATGTCACACGGATCATCCGGCTCGCCGCGGTCGCCCTGGAAGCCGGCCATGCCTACGCGTTGGCGCGCAAGCCGTGCGTGGTCACGACCGACGGACGTCCGCTGCGCCCATCAGCCGACCAGCGTGCGTTCGCGGAGGGAAGCGGCGAGACCACGGGAGTGCTGGACCACCTGGGTGTCGTGCTCGATCTGCACTCTGCTTACTGGGAGGAGGACCAGTGGTCGAAGAGGGTGGTCGACTGGCTGCGGAGGCAGGGATGGCTGGTCCGGCGGGACGACACGGCTGCCGTGCTGAGGCTTGTCGCTCGGCTCGGTGAGTCAGGCGGATGCCTGCCCGATGCCGGAGAGACTGAGGAGATCGCTCGCCTTACGTCTCTGCAGCGGGCACTTGGTGAGGTACCGAAGAAGCTACGGGACGAACTCGGGCCGGACATCGGGCGGGCCATCCGGCTGAACGGCTTCATGTTCGATGACCAGGGCAACGAAAGTCCCGCCAGAGTGCAGGCCCGCGCCGCCTACCTCTCCTCGGCGCTCGAGAGTGCCGACGGAGATCGGTTCGCAGTGGCGGCCCGCAAGACACCCGGGCTCGTCTGGGTGCACCGCTCCTATGCGCGATCTTTGCTCTCCGCCGCGCAGAGCAACGGCCTGAGCAGGACGGCCTTCCTCAGACTGCTCGGCGTGGCGGACACGCCCCGGCTCACACCGGTACCACGCAGTCAGTACCACCACTCCTACTTCAAGCGGTACTCGGCGGACTCGCGCCTCGGCCTGGCACGTGACTGTATGTGGAGGAGCCCGGATCGCTGGCGCGCGATGAGCGAGAGGGGCGCCAACTTCACCTTGGATGACCTGATCAGCGCCGATCTCGTCGCCGTCGTGGCGAATATCGTGGCCGAGCGAAACGTGGAGGAGCGACGCCGACGCACGGCCGCGCTGCTGCGTACGCTTGCCGGTCCGGTCACCAGTCCCGACCAGGCGCGGGTTTCGATGGCATGGGCAGACCGCAAGTGGGTCGTGAAGGGCGAGACGTCGGCCATGTGGGTGTGGCGGCTGCGGGACACGGCCTGGCTGGAGGACGCCGACGGTGGCCTGCGTACACCGTCCGAACTCCAACTGCGCACCCCGGACGCCGAAGCCCTCTACGGGCACGACGACCCAGGCTATCTCCACTCCGCCATCCATCAAGCCCTGGCGACCCGAGTCGACGTCCTCACGGCCCTCGGCGTCTCCGGCGATCCGGACGTCCCCCGACTCATGGAGCGGCTTCGCGAGCTCCGTGAACGTACTCAGGGGAACGCCGAGGTCGGCGACGGCCTCAGGGCCGAGGCCCTGCTCGTGTACCGGGCTCTGGCAAGACGCCTGACGGAACGCCCGGTCGACACCCCGCGCGCGGAGGTCGAGAAGCAGATCCGCTACGGGTTCATGGGGGAAGAACTCGTACTGACCGACCAAGGCTGGATGATGTCGGGCGCATGCTTCCGGGGTACCGCCGTCTTGCGCGGGTTCCGCCCCTTCGCGCTCACCGGGTCGGATCTTGACCCGCTGTGGCGAGTGCTAGGCATCAGTGAGCCGGGCACTGAGGACCTCGCCGACGTGCTGAAGGAGATCGCGCAGGCCGGCAGCGCACCTGATGTTCGGCAGCAGCAGGTGATGCTCAATGCCCTACGCCGCCTACGGGACCGCGTCGCCTCCGATGACGGACAGGTCCAACTCGGGCTGCGGAACAAGTTGCGCCCCCTGCCGCTGTGGACCACGGCCGGGTGGACCAAGACCAGGCCGGTCTTCGCTGTGGACCACTCCGGCCTCGAACGCGCACTCGCGGAACGGCTGCCTCTTTGGAAGCCTGGAGGGGACGTCCAGCAGTTCGCCTCGCTGCTCGGCCTGCTACGGGTCACCCCGCTGGACGTCGTCGGCGCGCAAGTCGTCGGCGGACAGCACCTGCCCCCGGACGGCACTCTCACTGAGGACTTCCGCCGAGCCGTCGTCGCCCTCCAGGACCTCCTTGTCCGCGACGAGCCCGAGGTGGCCGAGAACTTCACCGGCTGGACTTGGCTAGCCGGCCTGGAGGTACGGCTTCATCCCGGGCTGCGGATCCGGCTCGAACCGAGCGGCGGGCACGAGCCGATCGAGCTCCCCATCGACGCGCAGATCGACCGCGAAAAAGCCACCATCTTCATCCGGTCTGTCGAGGCACTGAGCGCCAAGGGCGGTGCGGGGGCGGCGATCGCTTCCCATTTCGCTACGGAGCGGACCCGCGTTGGGCACCGATGGCGGGATGTATGGGAGGAGGGCCTGGTGGAGACCGTCCGCGAGGACGCCCTCCGCTCGACCGGGCAGCAGGACCAAGAAGACCGTGAGCGGCTGGACGAGCAGCTGCGCCGACGGGAGCAGGAGAAACCGCCCTCACGCCCGGTGCCACCCGCCCCCGCATCACGCCCCGCGCCGCTACGACCCGCGAACGGCGTACCGGCGCCGCGCCCCGCTCCCGACGCTCCGCCCGCACCCCTGCCGAGCGCACCGCCGCCACCTCCGCAGCCGGAACAGGTGGCACCCGTGCGCCGCCTCGTGGGTGCGACCGAATTCGACAAGCGGCCCCGTAAAGTCACCCAGACGGGTACTCCGTCACTGCATCCGGGTACGTCGTCCCGATCGAGCTCCGCACGACCCGGCGGAAGCAAACGGCGGCGGTCCTCACTTCCCCAACCCCGGCCCGGCGGCGCCTCGCCGCGGGAGCAGTCCGCACCGCTCGGCTACCGGGACCCGGACAAGGAGCGGCTCGTGATCCGAGCCCTACGCCAGATCCTGCGGGAGCAGGGCATCGAACTCGAGGACCAGCGCGGCGTTTCGGGACTTGGGGCGGATGCCTTTGACTCGGCCGGGCGGTACTACGAGATCAAGGCCCACGGCGGCGCCGTCCCGCCAGAACTGACCCTTACCCGTGCCGAATTCGTGCGGGCACTATCCGAAGGGGAAAACTACACCCTGGTCATCGCCTCGCATCTGGAGGAGGGCACCGGCACCCCCACCCTCCGCCTCGTGACCGACCCCGTGAACCGCCTCGAAGTCGAGCCCCCGACGGACGTCAGACTCAAGGGCATCCGGGACACGGATGTGGATTCCATTCTGTACGAGTGGCCCGCTGAGGAGTGAGCAGACCTCACCCCGCCCGCAGTCAGCTTGCCTGCGGGCGGGGTACACGGATCGAGATGGCAGCTCCCGATGTTGCCGTAGCCCCCAGAGGCTGTACGCAATCGGCCTCCCACCGACATGGGCAGCCGGCCCCAAAACCCTTCGGTGACCACCTTTTGGAATGGCTATGCCGGGCCCTCCAACCTGGCATACGATCCGAATCGAAACACCTGTGACGTGGGGCTGGTTACAGGTCGTATTCGCCGGGGAGACACATCAAATGTCGTTGGAGTCTGTTAACGAGGCCAGTACCGAGGAGCTTCGTCAGATTGAGCGGGAGAAGCGCCGACAGCGACGGCTCGCCCGGGAAAGAGGCGAGATACCTGCTCTTCGGGCTCGTCGCAGAGCAGTCAATCCCGGCGATCTCGGCGTGGCAGGTGCTACACCGGATGCCCCGCCTGCACCGCTGGTGCTGCCCGCGCGCCTCGTCACCATCCTGGATCGTGTTGGCGGAGAGGCCGGGGTCGCGGACATGTTCCACGACGTACTCATGCGAGCCGGCAGCTTGAGCGATCCGATGGAGTACGTCGCCAACGCCGTACGGGAAACCATCTCCGCCGCATTCCCGCCCCTCGGCGCCCTCGCCCATCTTGCCAATCTCACAACGGCAGGGATGCCTGTCTTCACCGACGACGAATCACTGCGGGCCGAAGCAATTCTCACCGGCCGCCTTCCCGCTCCCCCGGTGGATCCCTCCGAGCTGGACTCATGGCAGCTGCTCCTCGAGGCTCACGAGGCGGGTACCCGTGCCGTCCTCTCCAAAGGTGCGTGGCGCCGCGTCGTGCATACGCTCCCACTGGCCGTTGTAGACGACCTCATCGACTCCGGGAAGCTCGATGCACGGGCCGACTTGGCCAGCTGGCCGGACCGAGACGACCGCTCCCGCTATGTAACGGCCCGCGTGTCGCCGGGCGCACTCGGCGCCTCCGACGTCAAGGCCCTCGCATGGACGAGTGAGCTGCGACGGCTCGCCGTGATGGAGGGGGCCGAGGTCCTTCCGGTCGATGGGCGGCACGACGAGTGGAGTCTGCGTGCGGCGCTGCTCACCGGTGACGTCAATGCGCTCGACCAGGTAGGGCCACTCGGCGACACGCATTTCCCACCGGATCTGTCCCGGCTGGTCCGCTCGCTTCAGGCCGTACGCCGCGGAGCTGCCGTGGGACCAGAGCTGGGACATGAACCGGGACTGTTCTTCCTGCTGGAGGACTGTCTCCCGCATGATCGCCTGGTGTCCGGCTCGTCCAAGTTCCACTACTGGGCCGGCACGCGGCGCCTGTACCGGCTACTCGACGAGGCTCATTGGGCCATGGCAGCTGAACCCGACATTGCACCGGACATCCTGCGCAGCGTGGTGGAGCAGGCGATCGCTCTACGCAACGAGAAAGAGGGAGCAGGAGCCGGCAAAGCGGATCGGGAAGCACGCGCGGTGTTGGCGTATGTCTACTTCCTGACTGCTCGTCCGGGAGACCGGGACAGACTGGACCGGGCTGTCGGGCTCCTGGAAGAGGTACTCATGCGCGGTACTCGGCGTCGCGGAGGCGTGGACCCTCAGGCTCGCCGACGCATGATCCTACTCAGCGATCTGCTGCAGGCTCTGCGTCAGAAGTCGAGACCTCACGACGTCCTCAACCCGTATCTGGCCCTCTCCGTCGAGCACGGTTCGTCCGAGTGGCGCCACGGCTGGCGAAATCTGCGCGGTCAAGTCCCCGCCGAGCAGTTGGAGTACATCAACAACGCCAAGGACCGAGTCCAGCGACGCGAGATGGCCGGGCGAATGGGCAGGGAGGCTGAGATTCTGTACGAGCTTCCCCTGGACGAACAGTTCCTGCGGATCCCGCGCGTCCACTCACCTGTTCTCCAACCGCGGATACGCCCCTTGGAACGCCGCACGGACCCAAGTACGTCCGAAGAACGGAACTGGACCGCGTCCGAAGCGGCTCGGGACATCGTCAGCCGCAGCAGAATCATGAGGGAAGACCACTGATGGGCAGCAGAAACAAGAGGCAACCCCTCAACTCCATCCCCGAGTTCCAGGGGGTGCGCTCCCGTTCCAGGCCCGGTGTCGCCCGGGACCAGCCGAAGGCGCAGGGTCAACAGCCCCGGTCGTCGAGCCGACAAGCCGGATCCGACGCCAGGACGGACACGGCCACGCAGCAGACCGTCAGGAATCGGGACCTTGACGTTGCGGAGGAACACGACGGACGCACTCCCGTGGTGGGCGACGCGCTCGCCGACCCCGGCGCGCTCTTCGAGAAGTTGACCGTGAAGTTGGCCTCTCAGGTGGACAAGGCAGCCTCCAAGGCCGGACTGAAAGCATCACAGGAGCTGTCCCGCAAGCTCACCGAAGAGCTCGACGACGCCATCCGCGTGGCCATGTCCACCGCCGACAAGGTGGGCACACTGGTGCGTCAAGCGGTCCAGGCAGCAGTGGACGACACCCTGAGGACCGCTGTGCTCGACGCCACTCGCGTCCGCGACCAGCAGCTCGCGCAACTCGCGCTCATCGATCGCACCGCATGGGGCACAGACGACATCGAAGCTGTGCGCCTGCGCGTCGACGCCGAGATGAAGCGGGCGGGACTCACTCGTCTGACGACGCCAACCAACCTGACGCCGTTCGACGTCGTGGACTCGGAGGAGCACAACCACGCGGTCAGCTACGAGGTTCTGTCGCCGGCGTACGTCGAGACGGTGACCGGCCGCGTCGTTCAGCGTGGCGCAGTACGGCGGCTGCCGGCAGATGACACTGGCGAGTCGAAGGGCAGAGGATGACGTTCGGGATCGACTTCGGCACCAGCAACTCGGTCGTCGCACGCTGGACGGGGCACGGCACTGAGGTGATCCGGGTGGACAGCGGGGGCCTGCCCGCCGAGTGGAACCGCCCTGGCTTCGACGAGCTGTTCCCCTCAGTGGTCTCCATTCGCGACGTGCAGCGAACGCTGTGCTTCGGATGGGCCGCGAAGTGCAGTACGGCTACACCACAGGACGCGGTCAAGCGCATGCTCGCTTCCAGGCCCAGGGCCTCCTCCGAAGAAGACGAGAGCACGCGCCTGTCAGTGCCGGAAGAACACAACGTCTGGCTGGGCGACGAGCCCTATCGGAGTACGACGGTAGCGGCTTCCCTGTTCGACCAGATGCGGGCCGGGGTCCGCCGTAATCTTCGGGAGATGGACGAGGCCGTCGTCACTGTCCCCGCCAATGCGACCGGCGCGGCCCGCTACCGAACCCGGGCCGCGGCCCGCCTGGCTGGCATCAAGGTCAAGGCTCTCATCAACGAGCCCACCGCGGCGGCCATCAGCTACGCCCACGACTACCCCGGCGAAGGATGCTTCCTCGTCTTCGACTGGGGCGGCGGCACCATCGACATCACGGTTCTCGAGCACTACGACGGCATTTTCGACGAGATCGCCTCACGAGGGATCACGGCCCTCGGCGGACTCGAATTCGACGAGGCGCTGGTGAGGCTCGTGCTACCCAAGCTCGGTACGAGGCCTGAGCACCTCACGCGCGCCGAAGCCCTTCGCTGGCGCCGTCATGTAGAGCTCACCAAGATCGCACTGTCCCAGCCAGGGACCACGGAGGTCCTGTTCGAGCCGCCCGGCGGCGGCCGAGCCGTGGTCATCCACCGCGAGGAGTTCGAGCAGGCCGTCGAACCTCTTGTACGGCGAGCTCTGGTGCCGCTGAAGGAGTGCCTCAACGACGTCGGGCTCTCCCCCGGCGCGCTCGACGCCGTGCTGATGATCGGTGGAACTTCGCAGATCCCGATGGTCCGGCGCGAGGTCGAGGCGGCACTGGTCCGGGATGTCGTCGACGCGCGTCTATGCAACCCCATGACGGCAGTCGCCCGCGGAGCCGCGATCACAGCAGCCGAGATCGACGGCCTGGTCCCGGGGACCACCATCTCGGTGGCCGCCAGCCATGATCTGGGGCTCGCCTTCCAGGCTGGCGGCCGTCGCGGGTTCGCCACGTTGATCCCGCGCTACTCCACCCTGCCCGCACGCGGCAGCCGCAGTGCAATGCCCGCCGTTCGCGGTGCATCAAGAGTCGTCCTTGAAATCGTCGAGGGCGACAGCGCCCGTGCCGCCGATGACGAGCGCACGTTCCCGCTCGCCCGGCTCGAGCTGCCCGTACCCCAGCCCGCGGCCGATCCCTCAGCCAATCTCTTCGACGTCGACTACCGGTACGACCGCGATGGAATCCTCAAGGTCCGAGCCGTTCTGCGGCATGGGGGCCGCGAGATCCTCAACGAGGAACTCGACTGCTTCGGACCCGACGGAACGCCCATCGAGCAGGGCCTCGACCGTGAGTTGGAACGACTGCTCCGACGGACCACCAAGCCGGCTCCCGACAGCAACGCGAGGAAGACCGGTAGTTCCCGGGCGGACGCCGAACCGCAGGTGGAAGAACCCAGGCCGACTGCTGCGGCTCTCGTCGTCGACGGCAGAGGAGTCATGACGGCAGGGCGCACCCCGGCATCACGGCGACCGCCAAGCTATAGGCTGCTCACCTCCGCACTCGCAGCGATCGGGCAGCGCTTCCCGGACCGGCGCATTGTCACGGTCATCGGCACGGATGTGTCCGAGGCGGTCGAGCACCATGAACGGGACCTACTGGACCAGGCCATCGCCCAAGGGAACGTAATCGCCGTTTCCTCGACGTCCTCACACGCGGTACTTAACGTCGCGGGGCAACTCAACGCACCGGTGGTATCGGTGGAGAACCTAACGCGGTTCCGCACCCCCTACCCCTGGCTGGCGGAGAAGGGGCGCTTCATCCAGATCGCCTGGGTGGACAGGCTCTGGTTGTTCCCCTGACCGTCTGGCGGGGCTGGCGGGGCACCGGGTGGCTACCACCAACGAGCAGCAAGCGCGCTCCAGGCCGTTCAGAAGTGACGCGCCGGCCCTTGGCGCGCTATCAAGGGGAAACCGGCTGGTCACGGTGCTCGGGAGGGCGTGGTGGTCGCCTGTGGTCGCAGGCTGGAGGTACCCACTTCCCTCCGCCTCCCGGAGGCGATCCCCATGCGTACCACCGCCGACCGCGGCCGCATCTACCGAAGGTGTGGCTGCCGTGACACCCACCGTCACCAGCTCGGAGCGCACTGCCCGCACCTGCTCACCGACGGCGACCATGGGGCGTGGACCTTCGCCGTCGACGTCCCTGCCCCACGCCACCAACGGACGACCGTGCGCAGAGGCGGCTTCGACAGCCAGGACGCGGCCGAGGCCGCACTCCGCAGATTCCTGGAGGGCGAGGCCGGCGGATTCAACGCCGACCCGAACCAGACCGTCACCGACTACCTGAATACCTGGCTAAGGGCTGTCCCGCAATAAGGCCGTGAGCTGGGAGGTTGGCTGGCGGTACTGTCGGCCGATGGAGTCTGAGAAGTCGAACGGGTGCCCGCTTCATGG
>JOBE01000095.1 GCA_000717735.1 Streptomyces griseoluteus
ACATGCACAACCTCGCCCTCGCCGGATAAGCCGACGGGCCGAACGGCAACCAACCACGCCCAAGGCGTCCCGAAGATCATTTACGGGACAGCCCTTAGGTCCTGTCTTTCGGATCAGGCCCTTAGAAACGCCGCGCGCAACCCCCGAAGCCCGCCGCCAGGGGCATCCGCAGGCCCAGCGGCGGGGGAGCGGCCATCGCGTCGGTCACCGGGCGGGCGACCGGGCGGGCGAAGAGGGCGCCGAGGACGAAGTCGACGGCCAGGGCCTGGACCTCGTCCGCGTACTGGCGGAGCGCGTGACCGTCCGAGTGCACCTCGAAGCGGCAGGTGTCCCGGTTGGCCTTCTTCGCCCGCTCGGCGAACCGGAACGACAGCTCCGGGTCCGTACGGGCGTCGTTCGTGCCGTGGACGAGCAGCACCCGGCGCCCCACCAGCTGCCGTACCGCCTCCGGTTCCGCCGCCACGTCGTCCTCCGGCAGCCACGGGGCGAGCCCGAGGACCGCGTCGACCGCGCCGTGCCCGGCCGCCCGCAGCGCCGCCCGGGCGCCGAGACCGTGCCCGACGAGACAGAGCGGGACGTCGCCGTACCGGCGTACCGCCTCCGCGACCGCCCAGGAGGCGTCCGCCGCGAGGTTCGCGTCGGCTCCGTTCCAGCCGCGCCCGCGGTAGCGGACCACATGGGTGACGAGCCCCTCGGCCCGGCCCGCCCGGACGAGGCTCCGCCCGAGCGGCAGCATCGCGGCGTGGGCCCGCGTGGAGGCGCGCCGTCCCGACACCGGCTCGCCGTCCGGAAGCAGCAGCACCACGCCGCCCACCGCCGCCGACGTCCGGGAACCTCCAACAGGCCGTCCGAGCCGGGGTCTCCGGGCGTCGGGCGGCCCCACGAGTGCGAAGTGCGCCATAGCAGAACAGTCTCAGAAGCGGAGGTGTACGCCAGCCGTACGCGCGGTCACCGTTACATATCGCCGCTCGGGCGAACGCCCCCCACCCCTATGCCCGTTCGAAGCGGGTGACGTGCCCGAGGGCGGTGAAGCCCCGCCGCCCGTACCAGCGGTGCGGCCAGTTCGCCGGGTTCGCGGTCAGGAAGCGGGTGCCGCAGCCCGCGTCGGCGGCCGTCCGGAGCGCCGTGTCGAGAACGGCGCCCGCGTGGCCCTGCCGGAGGTGCGCCTCCACCGTGACCAGGTCCTCCACCTGCGCCCCCCCGGACGCGGGGTCCAGATACAGGTCGGCCCAGGCGGCCACCTCGCCCGAGGCGGTGTGCGAGGCGAGGAACCGTACGTCCTCGGCGCCGCGCCGCCGGGCCGCCCGCCGCTCCACCAGGTCGACGAGCAGACCCTCCCCGACCCCGGGTATGAAGCGCCGCCAGGACTCCGCGACCGGTCCGCGCAGCGCGTCGAGGCCCACCGCGTGCGCCCCGCCGTCCGCGGGCACCGGGCCGGTGTGCAGCATGACGAGGGACGTGGAACGGACGTACCCGGCCCCCGCCAGCGGCTCCGCGCAGGCCGCTGCCAGCTCCTCGTCGAGGACGTACACCTGGCGGTGCGGCAGATGCCCGAGGGCCTCGTCGGCGAACCCGGCAAGCGCGGCCGGATCGGCCGCCCCGTCGACCAGGACGTGGTTGTTCCTCCGAGACCCCGGGTACGCGTCGTCGAGCGCCGCGAAGCCCCCGGGGAAGTCGACCGTGCGGGCGGCCTGACGGCGGTGGAAGTCGACCAGGAAGCGGTGGATGCGCGGCAGTTCGGAGCCGGTCGCCGTAGCGGTCATCCAGGCAGCTTAGGAGCTCACCCGGCCGACACGAAGGGCCGCACGTCCCGCGAGGGCAGGGGGCGCATCCGTGCGGCGAGCCGTCCGCGGCGGGCTCCGCGCGAGGCGCTGGGCGGGCCGCGTGGCCGTGGGAGTGTGTCCATTTCCCCCGGGGGTTGTTGACGCTGGGAGCGCGCGAGAAAACGTCGGGTCACGAGGGGCGATCTACGCGCGTAGGGGCTAGAGTGCCGAAATGACGAGCCAGACTCCCAGCGTTCCCGGCGCGGACCAGATCCGGCGCGCCCCGAAGGTGCTGCTCCACGACCACCTCGACGGCGGACTGCGCCCCGGCACGATCATCGAACTCGCACGGAAGCAGGGCTACGGGCAGCTCCCCGAGGCGGATCCCGACAAGCTCGGCATCTGGTTCCGCGAAGCCGCCGACTCCGGTTCCCTGGAGCGGTATCTGGAGACCTTCGCGCACACCTGTGCCGTCATGCAGACCCGTGAGGCCCTCTTCCGCGTCGCCGCCGAGTGCGCCGTCGACCTCGCCGAGGACGGCGTCGTGTACGCGGAGGTGCGCTACGCGCCCGAGCAGCACCTGGAGGGCGGCCTCACCCTGGAGGAGGTCGTGGAGGCCGTCAACGAGGGTTTCCGGGAGGGCGAGCGGCAGGCCAGGGCGAACGGGCACCGCATCAGGGTCGGCGCCCTGCTCACCGCGATGCGGCACGCCGCCCGCGCCCTGGAGATCGCCGAGCTCGCCAACCGCTACCGCGACACGGGCGTCGTCGGCTTCGACATCGCGGGCGCCGAGGCGGGCTACCCGCCCACCCGCCACCTCGACGCCTTCGAGTACCTCAAGCGGGAGAACAACCACTTCACGATCCACGCGGGCGAGGCCTTCGGGCTGCCCTCGATCTGGCAGGCGCTCCAGTGGTGCGGCGCCGACCGGCTCGGTCACGGCGTCCGGATCATCGACGACATCGAGGTCGCCGACGACGGCTCGGTGACCCTCGGCCGGCTGGCCTCCTACGTGCGTGACAAGCGCATCCCGCTGGAGATGTGCCCCTCCTCGAACCTCCAGACGGGCGCCGCCGCCTCCATCGCCGAGCACCCCATCGGTCTGCTCCGCAGGCTGCACTTCCGGGCAACGGTCAACACCGACAACCGGCTCATGAGCGGGACGACCATGAGCCGGGAATTCGAGCTGCTGATCGATGCATTCGATTACACGCTCGACGACATGCAGTGGTTCACTGTCAATGCGATGAAATCAGCGTTCATTCCTTTCGATGAACGCCTGGCCATGATCAACGATGTCATCAAGCCCGGATATGCCGAGCTGAAGTCCGAATGGCTGTTCCAGCAGACCGCCACGACCAGCGAGTCTTCCCGTACGACGGGCTGAGAACCAGCCCGCCACATGGGCGGAAGCGGCCGGGGAAGCGTGACACCCGGCCGCTTTCCGGTGTTTGCGGAGGAGTCGTTACCTGGTTAGGTTGCAGAGCCGCTCTGCATTCCCAGGATTTCCCCGCCCGGCTTTCCCGGAAGCCCCCGGATTCCACAAGGAAGATTTTCAGATGAAGCAGTCTGCCGCCAAGAAGCTCGGTGTCGCCGCTCTCGGTGCCGCTTTCGCCGCCGCTGCCGCCGGCACGGCCTCCGCCGCACCGTCCCTGCCCGTCGGTGCCGACGCGCTGGGCACGGTGACCCAGGCCGTCCCGCTGGGTGACGGCCTCACCGAGCTCCCCGACGGCGCCGCCGAGTCCCTCGGTGCCGGTCAGGGCGCCCTCGGCCAGGGTCTCGACCAGGGTGTGAAGACCCTCCCGGCCGCCGCCGGACAGGCCACCCAGAACCTCCCGCTCGACGCCGCCGCCGGCGGCCTCGGCGCCACCCCGCTCGGCGGCCTCCTCGGCGGCCTGCCGCTGGGGGGCCTGCCGATCGGCTGACCGACGCCGCACACGCCGAAGGGGCGCGCACCCGGTCTCCCGGGTACGCGCCCCTTCGGCGTACGTGGACGGTGCGGCGGCTACCAGGCCGCGCTCGCGCTCTTCTCCGCCGGCAGGAACACCCACAGCGCCAGATAGATCAGGAACTGCGGTCCGGGCAGCAGGCACGAGGCCACGAAGATCACGCGCATCGTCGTCGCGGAGGTGCCGAAGCGCCGGGCCAGCGCCGCGCACACTCCGCCGATCACGCGTCCGTCACGGGGGCGGGTCAGTGCGGCCATGGTGGGCTCCTTCGGAGTCGGTCCGGGAGCCGCTCCGTCGGGCTCCCGATGACTCCATACTGCCGCCGCACGGGGCTCGCGGGCGTCGGCCTACCGGGCGATGGGGACCCTGGTAATCGTCGGGGTCGCACCCTGAGGTCCCTCGTTCCGCAGCAGGGCGGAACCCTCACCCCGGCCGGCTCCCGTGGGGGAGCCCGACCGGCCCGCGCCCGACCTGCGGCGCAGCCAGGCCCGCCCCGCCGGGACGAACAGAAGGTGCGCGAGGGCCACCCCCGCGGTGTTCAGGAGGATCGAGTCCACGTCCACCACCTGACCCGGTACGGCGGTCTGCAGCAGCTCCACGGCAAGCGACACCAGCGCCCCGGCGGCGGTCGTACGGGCGAGGGAGGCCCAGGGGGAGACGTGCAGCCGGCCTTCGGCCATCGGCAGCAGCACCCCGAGCGGGGCCAGCAGCAGCAGGCCCTCGCCGATCAGCCGGACCGCCTCGGCGGTGCCGAGGGCGAGATCGGCCCGGAGGCCGTTCAGCGGGACGGTGTTCGGCGCGGTCACCCAGGCCACGTCCCGTGGACGCAGGCTGACCCAGGCGACGAGCAGCAGATGCGCGAGGACGAGGACGAACCCCGCCACGCGGACGACCACGGCGGCACTGCCGCCCGAACCTTGACGCTGCACGCCCCCCAAGACGCCCGCGGTAGCGGAATCGGTTCCGCCGACCGCCGCACGGATCGGCCCGACCGGTCGGCCCGTTCGACCGGTCACCCGGTCGGCCCGCCCGGCCGGCCCACCCGATCAGCCCGTCGCCGGTGCCGTGGGCGGTGCCGACTCCGGGCGCTCGCGCAGTTCCGTCGTGCACCGGTAGCGCTTCGGCGGGTACCCGCCGGGGCCGCCGAGCAGGACCGTGCGGCCGCCCGCACTCGCGGAGCTCTCCGCGAGCGTGCAGACCAGCTGCGACAGGGCCGTCGGCGCCAGGTCCTCCGGTTGACGGCTCAGCCGCAGCGTGCCCGCCGGGTCGTCCTGACGGCCGCCGCTCACCGCGAGGGGTCCGCGCACCGCCGTCGTGAAGCCGGCCTGCCGCTCGCTCTCCGAGGGCTCGGCGAGCAGCTGCGCGAGCAGCCCCGTGGCCGTCCGCACCGGATCGCCATCCGCCTTCTCCGGCAGCGGCGACCGCCGGTCCACCGCCTCCAGCTGCGAGCCGCAGACCAGGAACACCCGGACCGGCACGCCCTGCACCGCCGCGCCCGTGGCGCCGTCCTCCGTCAGGCTGCACGGGACCCGGGAGGGGGCCGCGCCCGCGTCCACCGGGACCGACGTGGTGCGGATCCCGCAGCCGGAGACCACAAGGGTGAGCGCGGCGGCCACCAGAGCGCCCGTACGACCGAAGGTGCTCACGCTTCCTCCACCTCGCCCTGACTGCTGCGGGTCTGCACCTCGCGCGTGATCCCGGAGGCGTCGAGGGGCAGGCGCAGGACGAACATCGCGCCGTCCACCGCCCCGTCCTCGCCGACCGAGTTGGACGCGGTGATCGAGCCGCCGTGGATCAGCGCGTTCTCCATGGCGATCGACAGGCCGAGTCCACTGCCCTCGGACCGCGGCCGGGACGCGCTCGCCTTGTAGAAGCGGTCGAAGACGTGCGGCAGCACCTCTTCGGGGATGCCGGGTCCGTGGTCCCGTACCGCGATGACCAGCTCGTCGTCCTCCGTGCGCACCGAGACCCGGACCGGCGAACCGCCGTGCTTCAGCGCGTTGCCGATCAGGTTCGCCAGGATCACGTCGAGCCGGCGCGGGTCGAGCGGTGCCACGATCCCGCGCTCGGCGTCCAGGTCGACGGCGTCGAGCCAGGCCCGTGCGTCGATGCACGCCGTGATCTGGTCGGCGATGTCGACCTCGTCGAGGACGAGCCGGGCGGTGCCCGCGTCGAAGCGGGTCACCTCCATCAGGTTCTCCACCAGGTCGTTGAGGCGCCGGGTCTCGCTGACGACGAGTGCCACCGCCGGGGCGATCATGGGGTCGAGGGAGTCCTGCTCGTCCTCCAGGACCTCCGTGACGGCCGTGAGCGCGGTCAGCGGGGTCCGCAGCTCGTGCGACATGTCGGCCACGAACCGCCGGGAGGACTCCTCCCGGGCGCTCATGTCCGCGACCTTCTTCTGCAGGGACTCGGCCGCGCTGTTGAACGTCCGGGAGAGATCGGCGAGTTCGTCGGCGCCGGTGACCCGCAGGCGGGTGTCGAGCTTGCCCTCGCCGAGCTGCCTGGCCGCCTCGCCGAGCCGGTGCACCGGGCGCAGCACGGTCGTCGCCGCGACCTGCGCGAGCAGCACCGAGCCGACCACCGCGAGCGCGGTGGCGATCCCGAGGGACCAGGCGAGCGAGTTCAGGTCGGCCTTCTCCGCGGCCAGCGACTTGAACATGTAGCCGGCCGGCCCGCCGCCGTCGATCCGGGTCCCGCCGACCAGGTACGGCGTCCCGTTCCGCTCCGTACGCTGCCAGAACAGGTGGTACGGGTGCGGGTTGGCCTCCGTCACCGGCCGCTTCGTGTTCACGGCGTCCCGCAGCGGACGCGGCACGTCGGCCAGGGTGAAGTCGTCGGGGTCCGAGGCGCCGACGATCGGCTTGCCCGCGTCCCGCTCGCCGAGCAGCAGCACCTGGTAGCCGGCGCTGCCGCTCGCCATCTGTTCGGCGGTCCGCCGCAGGTCGTCCTGGGTGGGCCGGAGCGGCAGCGTCGCCGCCCGGTTCTGCATCTCCTGGCGGAAGTCGTTGAGCGCCCCGTCCTGGGTACGGGTCAGCACCGCCTCGCGGTTCAGCCAGTACGCGATGCCGGACGCGGCGACGGCCGCGGTGAGCGCGACCAGGGCGAAGACGACGACGAGCCGAAGCCGCAGGCTGGACAGGCGCAGCCGGGTGAGGATCCCCTTGCTCACGCAGGAACGTCCAGCCGGTAGCCGACCCCGCGCACGGTACGGATGAGCGTCGGCGAGGACGGCACGTCCTCCACCTTGGCGCGCAGCCGCTGCACACAGGCGTCGACGAGCCGCGAGTCGCCCAGGTAGTCGTGCTCCCACACGAGCCGCAGCAACTGCTGCCGGGAGAGCGCCTGGCCGGGCCGGCGGCTCAGCTCCAGGAGCAGCCGCAGCTCGGTCGGGGTGAGCTGGAGGTCCTCGCCGTTCTTGGTGACCGTCATCGCGGACCGGTCGATGACGAGGGACCCGTAGGTCGCGGAGTCCGTCGACTCCCGCTCGCCGCGCCGCAGTACGGCCCGGATCCGGGCGTCCAGGACCCGGCCCTGCACCGGCTTGACGACGTAGTCGTCGGCGCCGGACTCCAGGCCCACGACCACGTCGATGTCGTCGCTGCGCGCGGTCAGCAGGATGATCGGCAGCTGGTCGGTGCGGCGGATGCGCCGGCACACCTCGAAGCCGTCGATGCCGGGCAGCATGACGTCGAGCACGACCAGGTCGGGCCGCTGCTCGCGCAGCAGCTGGAGGCCGTCCTCACCGGTCGCGGCAGTGGCCACCCGGTGGCCCTGTCGGGACAGGGAGAGTTCGAGGGCCGTGCGGATGGCGTCGTCGTCCTCGATCAGCAGCAGAAAAGGCACGGGCAGCATTCTGTCGCATTCGGCCGTCCGAGTTCGACCGCTGGGAGGCTCGCTTCTGTCCGGGGGGCCTGTGACACGCCTGTGACAGTCGGCGGACAACGCCATGAAGTCCGGTGGGCAAGCTTCTTGGCACACGGACCGAAACTCACTCCGACCGACGGGGGGCGCGAGATGAACGCACTGCACAGCACCACCTCAAGCGCAGTTGTCACGCGTCTCCACGACGTCGTACGGAGCACGGAGAAGTCCGGCGGTGTGAACGGGCGGGGGTGCGTTCGCAGCGTCGGGCGTCAGCGCAAGGCGCCTTACATGGTGGCCGTTGCTGACGGGGGAGCGGCGTACGGGGAGGTCACGGGGGAGCGCACCTGCTCGGAAGCCGAGTTCACGGCTTACGTCCAGGAGCGTCGTGCCTCCCTGTACGCCACCGCCTACCACCTCACCGGTGACCGTTTCGAGGCCGAGGACCTGCTGCAGAGCGCGCTGTTCTCCACGTACCGCGCCTGGGAGCGGATCAGCGACAAGGCCGCGGTCGGCGGATACCTCCGCCGCACCATGACCAACCTGCACATCAGCGCCTGGCGCCGGCGCAAGCTCAACGAGTACCCGACCGAGGAGCTGCCGGAGACGGTCGGCGAGACGGACGCGATGCGCGGCACGGAGCTGCGCGCGGTGCTGTGGCAGGCCCTGGCCCGGCTGCCCGAGCTCCAGCGGACCATGCTGGTGCTGCGCTACTACGAGGGCCGTACGGATCCGGAGATCGCGGAGATCCTGGACATCAGTGTCGGCACGGTGAAGTCGAGCATCTGGCGCTCGCTGCGACGCATGCGCGAGGACGAGGTGCTGAGCTTCGGCCGTGACGAGGAGGAGTCCTTCGGCGAGCTGGTGGCCTGAGGCCGGGGGGAGAACCCACGGGGCCCACGGGGGAAACGGGCTGGTGGGGGACCGTACGGGGGTACGGGGGAAACGAGGCGGGTCGTAGGAGCCGGGGGGCTCGTACGACCCGCCTCACGCTTTCGCCAGTCCGGCGGTCCGCCCGTTCGTCAGTTCGTCGCCGGTGTGCGGTGGCGGCCCGCCGCCGCGGCGGCCAGCCGGCCCAGGGCCTCGGCCTTCGCGCAGGGGTGGGCGCCCAGTTCGGCCTGGCGGGCCACGATCGCCCGCTCGGCGCGCATCAGGCGCCAGCCGCGGCGCAGCAGGAACGGCACCGACTTGCGGCCCTCGCGGAGGTCGCGGGCGAGCCGGCGGCGGAACGTCGTCGAGGGCCGGCCCCGCAGGCAGAGCGCGTCGGCGAGGACGTCGAGGTCACGGCAGCGGGACACGATCTCGGCCGCGAAGATGCCCTCCGCGACGAAGAGCGGCGTCCGCTCGATGTCGAGCCGTTCACGGTCCACCCGGGAGCTGGTGGCGATGTCGTACACGGGGACGTCGGTCCGCCCTGTACGGCACAGCTCGACGATGGCGGAGACGGCGGCGTCCGCGTCCCAGGACCGTGGGGAGTCCCAGTCGATGTCCGAGCTTCCGTCGACGAGGGGGAGGGTCGGGTCGTCGCCCTCCTTGTAGAAGTCGTCGAGGCGCAGGACCGGAAGGCCGGTGACGGCGGCGAGGGACGACTTGCCGGAGCCGGAGGGGCCCGCGAGCAGGACGACACGGGTCGGGATCGGTAGGGAACTCACGGGACACCAGTGTGAACCATTCCCCCGTGCGGTGGACCCCCGAGGAAGGCCGTTGGTATCGAGCATCACACCTCAACTACTGTCGGTGTTCGCCCGGTCACCCTCGGAAGGATCCTCATGGCGCGTCACGCAGATACCCGGACCCCCCGCCGCAGTGCCCTGCTCAAGGCAGGCCTCACCGTCACGGCGGCGGGCGCGGCGGTGCTCGGCGCCGGTGCCGGCGCCCAGGCGGCCGCCCCCGTGCCGCTGCCGGTCGACTCGCTGACCCGGACGGACGCCGCCGCGGCCGGTGCGGGCGCGCTGAGCGGTGTCACCCACGGCCTGGGCCCGCTGACCAGGCTCCAGCTGGACCCGCTGGCCAAGACGGGCGTCGACCCGCTCGACAACGGCCTCGGCACCCAGGTCGCCGACTTCAAGCCCGTCGGCACCAACCTGGTGACCGACCACCTCACGCAGGGCGGCGCGGTGGCCGACCTGCCGGTGGCGGGACCGCTGACGCAGGGGCTGCTTCCGTAGCGCGGGCCCCCGGTGCTGCCGGGGGCCCGCTCACGGGAGGCTGGCGGGGCTCAGTACGACGAGCCGCTCGCGCCCAGCGAACCCGTCGGGTGCCAGACCGTCTTCGTCTCCAGGAAGGCGGTCATGCGGTCCGTGCCCGGGGACTCCGCGAAGTCCTCGGTACGGGGGCGCAGGACGCGCTTCAGGTTGTCCGCCGCCGCGATCTCCAGGTCGCGGGCGAGGTCGCCCTCGGTCGCGCCCGTCAGGTCGATCGCGTTGACGTCCTGGTGGGCCGCCAGGTGCGGGCCCATCTCGGCGGCCTTGCCCGAGAGGATGTTCACCACGCCGCCCGGCAGGTCGGAGGTGGCGAGCACCTCGCCCAGGGAGAGGGCGGGGAGCGGGGACTTCTCCGAGGCGATCACGACGGCCGTGTTGCCCGTCGCGATCACCGGGGCGATCACCGAGATCAGGCCGAGGAAGGACGAGTCCTGCGGGGCCACGACCGTCACGACGCCCGTGGGCTCCGGCGTCGACAGGTTGAAGTACGGGCCCGCGACGGGGTTCGCACCGCCCACGACCTGGGCGATCTTGTCCGTCCAGCCCGCGTACCAGACCCAGCGGTCGATGGCCGCGTCGACGACCACGGCCGCCTTCGACTTCGACAGGCCCTCGGCGTCCGCGACCTCGCGGACGAACTGGTCCCGGCGTCCCTCCAGCATCTCGGCGACGCGGTAGAGGACCTGGCCGCGGTTGTACGCGGTCGCGCCCGCCCAGCCGCCGAAGGCCTTGCGCGCGGCGACGACCGCGTCACGGGCGTCCTTGCGGGAGGAGAGGGGAGCGTTGGCCAGCCACTTGCCCTTGCTGTCCTGCACTTCGTACACCCGGCCGCTCTCGGAGCGGGGGAACTTGCCCCCGACGTACAGCTTGTAGGTCTTGAAGACGTTCAGACGCGTCGTAGAAGACTCAGACATCGAGGTACGCCTCCAGGCCGTGGCGACCGCCCTCGCGGCCGAAGCCCGACTCCTTGTAGCCGCCGAAGGGCGAGGTCGGGTCGAACTTGTTGAACGTGTTGGCCCAGACGACACCCGCGCGGAGCTTGCCGGCGACCGCGAGGATGCGGGAGCCCTTCTCCGTCCAGATGCCGGCGGACAGGCCGTACTGACTGTTGTTGGCCTTCGCGACGGCCTCGTCGGGCGTACGGAAGGTCAGCACCGACAGGACGGGGCCGAAGATCTCGTCGCGGGCCACCGTGTGCGCCTGCGTGACGTTCGTGAAGAGCGTCGGGGCGAACCAGTAACCGGCGGACGGGATCTCGCAGGCCGCGGTCCAGCGCTCGGCGCCCTCCGCCTCGCCCTGCTCGACCAGCGTGGTGATGCGGGCCAGCTGCTCGGAGGAGTTGATGGCGCCGATGTCGGTGTTCTTGTCCAGCGGGTCGCCCAGGCGGAGGGTGTTCAGGCGGCGCTTGAGCGAGTCGAGCAGCTCGTCCTGGATCGACTCCTGGACGAGGAGGCGCGAGCCCGCGCAGCAGACCTGGCCCTGGTTGAAGAAGATGCCGTTGACGATGCCCTCGACGGCCTGGTCGATGGGCGCGTCGTCGAAGACGATGTTGGCGCCCTTGCCGCCCAGCTCCAGGGTGACCTTCTTGTCCGTGCCGGCGACGGAGCGCGCGATGGCCTTGCCGACGGCGGTCGAACCGGTGAAGGCGACCTTGTTGACGTCCGGGTGCTCGACGAGCGCGGCGCCGGCGTCCCCGTAGCCGGGAAGGATGTTGACGACGCCCTTCGGCAGCCCGGCCTGGCGGCAGATGTCCGCGAAGAACAGGGCGGAGAGCGGGGTCGTCTCGGCCGGCTTCAGGACGACCGTGTTGCCGGTCGCGAGGGCCGGGGCGATCTTCCACGCCAGCATGAGCAGCGGGAAGTTCCACGGGATGACCTGGCCGGCCACGCCGAGCGGGCGCGGGTTCGCGCCGTAGCCCGCGTGGTCGAGCTTGTCGGCCCAGCCCGCGTAGTAGAAGAAGTGCGCGGCGACCAGCGGGAGGTCCGCGTCGCGCGTCTCCTTGATCGGCTTGCCGTTGTCCAGGGTCTCCAGGACGGCGAGCTCGCGGCTGCGCTCCTGGATGATCCGGGCGATGCGGAAGAGGTACTTGGCGCGCTCGGAGCCCGGCAGCGCCGACCACTTCGGATACGCCCTGCGGGCCGCCTTCACCGCACGGTCCACGTCCTCGGCGCCCGCCTGGGCGATCTCGGACAGGACCTCCTCGGTGGAGGGGGAGACGGTCTTGAAGACCTTGCCGTCGGCCGCCTCGACGAACTCGCCGTCGATGAACAGGCCGTAGGAGGGGGCGATGTCGACGACGGACCGGGACTCGGGCGCCGGTGCGTACTCGAATGCAGATGCCATGTTGATCAGTCCACCGTCACGTAATCGGGGCCGGAGTAACGGCCGGTAGCCAGCTTCTGGCGCTGCATCAGCAGGTCGTTGAGCAGGCTGGAGGCGCCGAAGCGGAACCAGTGGTTGTCCAGCCAGTCCTCGCCCACGGTCTCGTTGACGAGGACCAGGAACTTGATCGCTTCCTTGGTGTTACGGATGCCGCCGGCCGGCTTCACGCCGATCTGCACGCCGGTCTGGGCGCGGAAGTCGCGCACGGCCTCCAGCATGAGGAGCGTGTTCGCCGGGGTGGCGTTGACCGCGACCTTGCCGGTCGAGGTCTTGATGAAGTCCGCGCCGGCCATCATGCCCAGCCAGGAGGCGCGCCGGATGTTGTCGTACGTGGACAGCTCGCCGGTCTCGAAGATCACCTTGAGGCGGGCGCGGTCGCCGCACTCCGCCTTGATCGCGGAGATCTGCTCGTACACCTTCAGGTAGTGGCCGGCGAGGAAGGCGCCGCGGTCGATGACCATGTCGATCTCGTCGGCGCCCGCGGCGATGGCGTCCGCGGTGTCGGCGAGCTTCACGGGGAGCGCGGCGCGGCCGGCCGGGAAGGCGGTGGCGACCGAGGCGACCTTGACGCCGGAGCCCGCGACGGCGGCCTTGGCGGTGGCGACCATGTCGGGATAGACGCAGACGGCGGCGGTCGTCGGGGTCGTGCGGTCGGTCGGATCGGGCCGGACGGCCTTGGCGGCGAGCGCCCGGACCTTGCCCGGGGTGTCCGCGCCTTCGAGCGTCGTCAGGTCGATCATGGAGATGGCCAGGTCGATGGCGTACGCCTTGGACGTGGTCTTGATCGAGCGGGTGCCGAGGGACGCGGCGCGCGCCTCCAGGCCGACGGCGTCGACGCCGGGCAGCCCGTGGAGGAAACGGCGCAGCGCACTGTCGGACGCGGTCACGTCGGCGAATGCGAGAGCTGCGGGTGCAGTGGTGGGCATGGTCACCAGTCGAGCATATCTACGCGCGTAGCGGCCTGTACAGGGGAGCGGGTCGCACGAGCCCGACGTCACAGGCCGCCGAGCGGTGGTGACCCCTGTCACGCGGCCGTGACATGGAGTGGACAAGTCCCGAATAGACGATCAATAGATTTCTTCTTGCAGCCAGCCAGACCTCCCCGGAACCAAGTCGGACCGAGAAAAAGCGGCATGCGACTCACCTCGACCATCTACCTGAATCACAGGAGTCGTTATGCGCACCGCCCTTCGCACCGCCATCGCCACCGCCCTCGTCGCGGGTGTCGCGATCACCGCCCCGGCCTTCGCCGCCGGAGCCGCCTTCGCGGCCGACGGCCCGGTGGCCGTCACCACGACCGAGGCGAAGCCGGCCGACGTCGAGCACGCGGACGCGAAGGGCGAAACCGGCGAGTCCACTGGCGCGAAGGGCGAGCAGGACGGCACCTTCGTCCGGAACCAGATCCTGCCGAACGGCGCCATCGCCAAGATCATCCTGCTCGGCGACACCCACTACCGCGCCGAGATCACCAAGCAGGGCCAGCGCGTCGGCACCCTGGAGGCCGACGGCCAGCCGGTCGCCGGCAACGACGACGGCACCTTCCTCGTCCTCTTCGAGACCGGTCTGACCTCCACCTGGCAGGGCAACTACCTCCCCGGCGCCCGCCCGGGTGTGTACGAGCTCGCGAACGGCACCCGCGTGGAGCTCGTGGTGAAGCTCGGCCGCTGGACCCTCCAGACCGCGGAGAGCGGCGGCGAGCCCCGCGTCCTCACCACCCTGAACGGCACCCGCAAGGTCGTGCAGTACGGCAAGGCCGTCCTCGTCGTGGAGCCCGACGGCGGACTCGCCGCCTACGTCAACGGCAGCATGCGGCAGGCCGCCCCGCGGCTCGTCCCGGCCGAGACCCCCACGCCCAACCCCGCGCCCACCACCGGCCCCGTCGTCACCATCGGCGAGTGCACCGTCCGGCAGGACATCCCCTCCGTCTTCGCGCTGCTCACCGTGACGCTCACCAACGACCTTGAGAAGGGCCCGAAGGCCGTCCTCAAGGACGAGAAGGGCAAGGCCATCGTCACGGTCGACCGCGCGAACCCGGCCGACCGGGGCATGGGCCTCACGATCAAGGACGCGGGCACCACCACCCCGCAGCTCGGGCAGCGCACCCAGGGCGGCGACACGCCGTACCGCTGGACCGCCTTCCCGAAGCTCCCCAAGGGCTGCGAGAAGAACCCCTCGTCGACCACCCCGGAGCCGTCGGCCACCACCCCGGCCCCCGCGGGCAACACCGGCACCACCCCGAACAACGCCGGACAGACCTCCGTCGTCCCGAAGGGCGGAGTCGCGGCCGGCGCCGAGACCGGCGCCGAGGGCGACAGCACCGCGCTGATCGCCGCCGGCGCCGGAGCCGCCTCGCTCGCCGCCGCGGGCCTCGGCTTCGTCGTCCTGCGCCGCCGGGCCGCGGGCCGCGTCTGACCCGGCCGGCGGAAGCCGATCTCCCGACGGCGGGCGCCGGTCGACCGGCGCCCGC
>JOBE01000096.1 GCA_000717735.1 Streptomyces griseoluteus
CGCACTTGGGCAGCCGCTCCATCCCCCGCATCACTGCCGCGGCCCGGAACGCTGTTTCTCGACCCGCGCCTTCAGCCCCGGCGTCTGTTTCCTGCGGGGAACGGGGCAGGTCCGGGGGAGCAGGGTGTCTTACGGACCTGCGAAGTCCTACGGCATCAGGACTCCATTCAGGAACAGCTCGACCGCCTCGCTAACTCATTCTGAAACGATCAGTTAGCCTGGACAGTGCCTTCCGGATCTCGCCGCGGCCCTCGACGCCGATCTCCGCCCGCACCCCGAGGGGGGAGCGGGGTGAGTTCAGGGGTGATCACCCATGATCGACAGGCGGTGCGGGAGCCAAGGTTGGTCCCAGCGCGGGTACTGATCCGAGCGCTGGGCTGCTCGTGGAGGAGATCACCGGCCGTCCCTACGCCCGTGAGCTCGACCGGCGGATCCTCCGCCCGCTGGCCCTGCGCGGCACCGGGCTCTCCTAGGCCGTGTATCGAAAGTGGATCTTGACCTATGAATGATCGTGTTTCATGGGGCGGGGAGATCTCACGGATGAACAGTGGGCTGTGCTGGAGCCGTTGTTGCCGACGGGGACGAAGGTGGGGCGGCCGCCCGTCTGGCCGCGGCGGCAGCTGATCGACGGCATACGGTTCCGTGTCCGGACCGGTGTTCCGTGGCGGGATGTGCCCGTCGAGTACGGGCCGTGGGGCCGGATCTACGACTCGTTCCGCCGGTGGCAGCGGGATGGCACCTGGCACCGGGTTCTCACCCGGCTCCAGGCTCTGGCCGACGCGCAGGGGGCGATTTCGTGGGACCTGAGCGTCGACTCCACGGTGTGTCGCGCTCATCAGCATGCGGCCGGGGCCCGAAAGCACGGTGACCTGCAGAAGGAACCGCCGGGCGGTGTCGTCACCGAGCCTCGTGACCACGGACTGGGACGCTCGCGCGGCGGGTTCACCACCAAACTGCACTTGGCAGTCGAGCAGGGCCAGAAGCCTCTATCGATCGTGGTGACGGCCGGGCAGCGCGGCGTTCGTTACGAGGCAACCGTTCTCGTCGCGGCCATCAACGAGTGGCTGTGACCAGCATATTCGATATACATCCTAGACCGCTGCCTCCCGCATTCCAGTCAGAAAGCCCCTGACCGCAGCCAGTTCCCGCTCGTCGTATCCCCGCAGCAGGTCCACCGCCCGATCGATGAGCGGTCCGAAGTGGGACCAGCCGAGGGCGACCGCCCGCTCGTCCACTTCGATGGTGACCTTGCGGCGGTCCCGCGCATCGCGCACCCGCCGCACATGCCCGGCCCGTTCCAGGCGGTCGACCAGTGCTGTGGTTCCTGCCGAGTTGAGCCCAAGAGCGGTGCCTAGGTGCCCTGCTGTGGTCTCCTCGCCGGCGCGGGCGGCGTCCATCAGGGCGATCAGCGCACGCACGTCGGTGGGGTGCATGCCGTTGCGCTGTGCGAACCGGGTGCTGTGCCTGCCCAGGTCGACGGCCACCGCGCGCAGCAGGTGGACGATCTCCATCTCGGTCCCCGGCTCGGCTCGTTCGACGAGTTCCTCACCCTCCTGATCGGGCACGGACCACCTCCACGTATCATCTCGCCCAACAAGTATCTTGCTGAGCGAGATAATAGAGGAGTCGCCGTTCATGAACGCTCGCGATACGTACGACGCCGACAACTTCCTCATGGCCTACGACAAAGTCATGGCCAAGTGGCCTGCCGCTCGCGAGACGGCGACCGTTCCCACGCCCTTCGGCACGACACACGTCAACGTATGTGGCCCGGCCGACAGGCCCTCGCTCGTCCTCCTGCCCGGCGGAGGGGGCGCAACCTCCGCGTCCTGGTACGCGCAGGCCGCCGAACTGTCCCGCACCCACCGGGTATTCGCCGTCGACTTGATCGGCGCCCCCGGACGCAGCACTCCCGACGGCGACCGCCGCCCCCGTACGGTCGCCGACCTGTCGGCCTGGCTGGACGCGCTCCTCGACGGCCTCGGAGTGGCCGAGACCGACCTGGGCGGACACTCGTACGGCGCCTGGATCGCGCTGCATCACGCCATGCGCGCGCCCGACCGGATACGTCGCCTGGCCCTTCTGGACCCGACCCAGTGCTTCGCCGGGTTCAGCCCGGCCTACCTGCTGCACGCACTGCCCATGCTGCTGCGGAACACACCCCGCCGGGTCCGCGCCTTCCTGGAGTGGGAGACCAAAAGCTCCGCCCTCGATCCCGACTGGCTCGCCCTCCAAGAGGCGGCCGCCGGTTTCCCCTCTCTCCGACCCGTAACCGGGCCGCGCCCGGCACCCGACGCCCTGCGCGGCCTGGACCTGCCGGTCCTGTTGCTCCTCGCCGGAGGTAGCAGGACCCATGACCCCTCCAAGGTGGCCGCCCGCGCCGAGGCGCTGCTGCCACGCGTCGCAACGACCGTGCTGCCGGATGTGTCCCATCACGCGCTTCCGCACGCCATCCCGCCCGAGGCGAACCGTAGCCTCGCCGGCTTCCTGGAACGGTCCGGTGACTGAGTCTCAGCCCGCCCCGGGCACCGCACCCTGAAAATCAACCCTCGTTTAGCGCCGCTTACCGTGCACGAGCTTGTTAGGACCCGGCCATCGCCTGGGCCTGGTCGGAGGGCGGGCTGACGTCCAGCCCCGGCGACCTCGACGCGTTCCTGAAGGCCCTGCTGGGCGGGCGGCTCCTCCCTCCGGCCCAGCAGCGGCACCTCTTTGAGGTTCCCGCGGTTACCGGCGCTCCCGGGAACACCAGCTGCCCCACCGGCACAGCCTGCTTCAGTGCCGGCGGACTGATGGGAATCGAGCTGAACGGAACGAAGATCTGGGGCAAGACCGGCTCCAGCGGCGGCTGGACGAGCGGCGTCTTCGCGAGCACCGATGACCACCGCCGGACGGTTTGCACCCTGCGGCCCAACCCCCTGGCCACCCCCCAACAGCAGCGCACCCGCGTAGAGGCAGTGGTTGGGGCGGCCCTCACCCACTAGCTAAGGGCTGTCCCGTAAATGATCTTCGAGGCGCCTCAGGCATGGCGGGCCGCCCTGCTGCCCGCTCGCCTATCCGGCGAGGGCGAGGTTGTGCATCGGGGCGATACCGAGCATGGCGTGGTGGACGCCGTCGCCCTTCAGACGACAGTCGCGGAGGATCTTCCAGGTCTTCATGCGGGCGAAGACGTGCTCGACCCGGGCCCGGACCCTCTTGTGGGACTTGTTGTGTTCCTCTTTCCAGTCCGGGAGTTCGGCCTGGCCCCGCTCGCGGCGGTGTGGGATGACGAGTCCGGTGCCCGGGTAGCCGCCGTCGGCGATCGTGAGGGTCTTGCCGACGGCGGCCTTGGCACCGGACTCCTCCCACGCCTTGCAGTCGTTGCGGTTCCCGGCGAGGGGCCGACCGACCACGACCACCAGGCGGGTGTCGGCGTCGATGACAACCTGGTGGTTGGTGGAGTACCGATAGTTCTTCGACCGCTCGGCGATGGTGTGGTCACGGGTGGGGACCAGGGTGCCGTCCACGATGAGCACGGTGTCCTTGGCGAACCGTTTGCGGGGCTGGAGCGCGAGCATCGGCCCGAGGTGGTCGATGATCCGGTCCGCCGCCGACTTCGACACCCCGAACAGCGGGGCGAGCTGGCGCATCGTGAGGTTCGTCCGCCAGTAAGCCGCGACCAGCAGGGCCCGGTCCTCCAGCGGGAGGCTCCACGGCCGGCCTTTGCGGACCGCGTCCGCACCCTCGCGTCGCAGAACCGTCACCAGCTTCCCGAACTGCCGCGGGCTCAGCCCGGTGAACGGGGCTATCCATGACGGCTCCGACGCCGTGATCACACCAGCCACCGCAAGATCGTTCCATGACGTCCGGCACAAGGTCGAGAATGCGCATATGACAGAAGAACTGGTGAGGTTCCTTGAGGCGCGGCTGGATGAGGAGGCCGACTTGGCTCGGCGCTGCGACGGTGACGGTTGCGGGGAGTGGTCTGCCCAAGGACACACGGTCGACTTCTGCCAGGTTGACCTCCCGGGGTTCCACCCCACGATTGCTCTGCACGTGGCTCTGCACGACCCGGCCCGCGTCCTGCGCGAGGTCGAGGCCAAGCGGCGCATCCTGGCACGTCACGCCCGTGATCCCTGGCCGTGCCACGACTTGCGTGACCTTGCCTCGCCCTACACGGACCATCCTGACTTCCCTGCCCGGGCGTGAGGCAGCGCAGCTGGCAGGCAGAGCGCCCGACGAGCCTGAACCGAGCCCCGCTTCCTGAAGATCATTTACGGGACAGCCCTTAGTACTCCAGCCGTAGATCGTGATCGTGGATACCGAAGCCGCTCGGCGGTAGCCTGCGCGTGTGGCTGAGACCAGGGACGAAGTGCAGCTGATCGCGGACGGCTTCGAGCGCGTGTACGTCGAGTTGGAGTGGTACAGCGGGCCGTGCGCCGGCCTCGGCGATGTCGACGGCAAGCCGCACTACTTCCAGGGTGTCGACTGGGATGACTCCGACGAGGCCGACGAGTACCGCGTCTGGCCCGCGTGTGAAGCGACGGTGGAGCTGGAGCGCGAGCAGTGGGCGATCTTCGCCCGGTGGAACGAATGTCATGAGGCCGGGACGGTGGAGCTGGAGACCCACCCAGGCCAGGGCGGGATCGACGCCCGTTACGACGACCTGGCCCTGCTGCTGGCGCAGTACCGTCAGGCGCCGGACGATGCGAGGCGCCTGGTGGGCGAGGTGCGCTTTGACGCTGGGGCCCGCTACCGGGTCGAGGGTCTGGACTACTGGTTTCGGTGGCGTCCAACCAAGTGAGGCCGCCGTTGATCATTAGGTGTTGTGTGGACAACCAATGATCACGCGGCGACCTCGGACGCCAGCGTAGTGCCTGCCCGCTGGCAGGAAGCATTCGAGGGCCTGATGAGTCGGATCGCGGGCCGGTTCGCCCGAGTTGAACCCCGCCGCCGAGTGCGGCGGTTGGTCTCCGGGCTGCTGTCGGACCTGCCGCGCAAGAACTGCTGGACCCTGGCCGAGCACGTCGGCGACGCCACTCCGGACGGCATGCAGCACCTGCTCCACCGTGCGAAATGGGACGCCGACGCGATCCGAGACGACATACGCGCCTACGTGGTCGAGCACCTGCACGACACGGAAGCCGTGCTCGTGGTCGACGAGACGGGCGATCTCAAGAAGGGCACGGCGACCGTCGGCGTCCAGTGCCAGTACACCGGCACGGCCGGCCGCATCGAGAACGCCCAGGTCGCTGTCCATCTCGTGTACTCCGCCGACCGTGGACACGCTGCCATCGACCGGGCCCTGTACGTGCCGCGCTCATGGACGGAGGACCCGGACCGCTGCCGGAGCGCGGGCATCCCCGACGGCCTGGCCTTCGCCACCAAGCCTCAGCTCGCGGCCCGCATGGTCGAGCGGGCCCTGGACGCGGGAACACCTGCCCGGTGGGTCGCGGGAGACGAGGTCTACGGCGACAACCCGCACCTGCGGACCGCCCTGGAACACCGCCGGACTGGCTACGTCCTGGCCGTCTCCAGCACCCACCCCGTCATTACGCACGCTGGGAAGTTCCAGGCGAGGACTGGCGTTCACTGCGCGGCCACCGGGGCGGGCGACGGCGGCTCAAGCGCCTGATGCCCAGCCGGGACAGCCGCTGCCCCGCCGCGACGCCCAGATGCCGAGCAGGCTGCCGCCGGCGTTGACCAGGTCACAGCCGCCCGGGGTGAGCGCACAGCACGGTGCGCAGGCCACGGGGCGTGTGTCTCGGCGGTCAGATCGGCTGGACTTGCGAGCACAGACCGAGGAGGCGTTTGTGCAATTGTACGAGAGTGATCTCGCTTGCCCTGCGGACACCAGGCCGCCCGAGGCACCGCCTCTCCGTGAGGAGTGAGCCAGCGCCATGGTCTAGGTCTGGGGTCTGACCGGCGGCCGGGGCGTCAGTGGCCGTTGCGGCGCCGTTAGTTTCGCCACACCGCGTCGAGTTCGGGCTCGTTCGTGGAGGGCGAGCCCGTACACGGTGAGGAGCTGGAGTCGGAGGTCCGTGTCGTCGAGCAGTCGCTCGCGATGCTGGCCGGTATGACCAGCAGGGAGATGCTGCTTTGAGTCAGTACTACGACGTGGGTGACCAGACTCTTTGGAACCCGTCCGACGGGGCTTCCCGGCTGTTCATGAGCCAGGTGAGCGTCTACGAGGCTGAACTGGGTCTGCCGTCCGGCATCGGCCCCATGCGGGCTGACGAGTGCCAGGTCGACCGTCTCGTGTTCAAGGAGTTTGCCGACGCCCTGCTCGCGTGGCACCGGAGAACGAGTCACGCGGTCATCGGTGCTTTGTCCGAGGGCTTCGTCGCCACGGTGCTGGTCCTGGCGGAGAGGGCAGGTCTCGAGGTGGACTGGCTGCCGGCAGGCGTCGCCGACGACGGCGGCCTCAAGGATGTTCAGGTGCCGGCGGCCCCGGTTTCCTCTGAGAAGGCTTGGGCAGCCGCCCTTAGGTGCAAGTCACGCGAGCTGGGGCGCTTCATGGCGGTCTGATCCTGGTCTGCCCCGCGAAGTGCTCGGAGGCCGTCGGAAGGCGTTGCGGGATCGGGTTTGTTGACGGCTGCTTTGGCGGCTCGCTCGATCTTCGCGTACTGGGCTTCCCGGAAAGCGGCGTCGTGATGTGGAGTCGCGTACTGGGCTCTTGTGCCTGTCGACCCGTCCAGTTGTTCGCGCAGGATGTCGGCGTGTCCCACGTGTCGGCTCGTCTCGGTGAGCATATGAACCAGGATGTTGAACAGCTTCACGTCCGGGCGCGGCCACCAGGGCACGTGACCGGGAGAGTCGATGGCGAGGGCGGTGATCGTCGCGTCCGAGTGCTCCCAGACACGGCGGTAGCGGCCGACGATCTCGCCGCGCGTCTCGTGCTCGGTCGCCCACATGTCGGCACCGTGTTCATTGGCGCCGTCCCACCGGGGCAGGTGTTCGGGGAACGGTCGGTCGAAGACCTCGCCGAAGTACCTGGACTCCCAGATCGACAGGTGCTTGACCAGGCCGAGAAGGTTGGTACCCGTCGGCGTCAGGGGACGGCGGATGTCGTACTCGCCGAGCCCGTCGAGCTTCCAGAGCATCGCCTCGCGAATCTCTCGCAGATCACTGTGCAGGTGCTCTTTCGCGAAATCATCGATCACGGGCACGAGCCTGTCATGCGCTGTTGGCGGGCTCAACCTGCGGCCGGCAACGCTGATGAGTGTCGCGGGTTTTCACTGCTGGGGCGTCATCTTCTTCACTGGTGTGATGCCGTCTGCGCGGGGGTGGTTCCTGCCGCAGGTGTCGTCCACGTGGTGAAGGGTGGTGTCGCTTAGCGGCGACCGACCTGATCGTGGCTCCCGGCCGCGACTCGTACAACGCGACCGCGTCCGCCTTGAACTCCGGCGGACAGTGCTTCATGACCACGGGACATCCGTTCTCCTGGACCCAAGATCCACGTGTCTCGAGTGTCCAAGATCCGGGGTCAAGGCCCGGGGTGAGGCTGGCCCTGCCGACAGGTCTTGACCAGCGGATACGTGTGGCTGAAAGTGGACCTCCTTAGCGACTGGGGTGGGAAGCATGACACATGACGAATACGCCGACCGCTGCGAGGAGCTCTTCGCAGTGGGCGGGTTCGCGGAGGCCCGCAAGCAGGCCGAATCCGGATTGAGGGAACTCGGACCCGATCCGGTGCTCTACCGGTGGCTCGGCCTTGCGCACGCGGCACAGGACGAGGACGACCACGATGCTGAGGCGGAAAAGGCCTACGAGACCGGGCTGACGCAGTGGCCGGACGACCTCGGACTGCTCGTCTCCTACCTGGAGCTGTGCCTGCGGGCCGACGAATGGACGCATCCCAGGCGCGCCGCTCGGGTCGGTCGGCTCAAGAAGCGGATCGCGGACCTGGCGCCTGCCGGGTCGCCCGAAGCGGCACGGGTGGAGGCCGCGCTCGGCTGGGCCGGGCGGGGCTACTGGCAGGACGTACGGGAGAGGACAGCAGCCGCGAGGACCGATCGAGCTGCCCTGACGTCCCACAGCGCTGACGTTGCTGAAGCGCTGGAACAGGGCGGCCAGGCGCCCGCCCATCCCGAGGACCTGCGTGCCGCCGAGGTTGCGGCCGCGCTGGACCTGCTGGCCGGCCCGTGGCAGGCACCGCTCCGGCTCCTGGTCCGCCACCGGGTGGCCGCGTACGTCACCGCATTCGTACTGGCCTTCGCCACCAACAAGGCGCTGGTCCTGAGCGAAACCGTCTCCTACAGCGTGTGGGGCTGGATCTGGTTCGCGCCCCTGCTGCTGGCCGACTCCAAGCTCAAGCAGGCCCGGCGGCTGGCCCGGCAGCGCGTGATCGCCGCGATGGAAGCCCGGCACGCCGGAGCCGCCGCCGCGAGCTAGGACTTGTCCGGCCGATCATGCCGGGCTGCTCAGCTTCAGGGCGGCGATCACGCGCCTCGTGCATCCGACATAGCCCGGCCCGGCGGCGTTCAGCGCCTGCCGCAGCTGCTCCTCGGTGAGCTGCTGGTGGGGCATGCTGGAGCGATGGATGACGCTGAGGCGAAGTGGCAGTCGTGGTTGTCCGGGCTCGCTCCGTCGAAGCGGGCCGCGGCGGAGTCGCTCCGGACGCAGTTCGAGGCTCTCGGCGCACCTGATGCGCCGGACTGGGTAAGGGCGGAGATCGATGAGAACCAGCCGCAGCTGGCTCGCTTCGTGCTGCTCCGCTCCCTCTGGCGTGGTGCGATCGACGGATGGGCAGACCCGGGAGTCTTGGAGCAGGTAGCGGCGGCCCGGCGCCTGCTGGCTGCGGGAGCGGACAGGGATGACGTCGAACTCATGGCTCGGGCGGTTGCCTACGAAGCGGTCTTCGCCACGGTCGACGAGCTTGATGCCGGTGCAGACGTGAACGTGTCCGGTGTCGACGTCGGCTGGGTGGTCGTGGAGTCCGGCGAGGACGGACATCCCCCGGCCGCCGCCTCTCGGGTCTCCACGAGGACCTGCTGACGATGGATCCGAGCGGCCGTGACGGTGCGGACCTCTGGCGGTAGGCGATCTGACAAGCCCGGACGATGGCGCCATCACGGCCGAGTGAGGAGGGGTCTCCCCAAAGCGGCGTCAGCTCCTGAGCGCACCACACAACGTGCACCGCCCGTCGAACGCGGCGTCGCAGGGCTGAAGTCCCTGGCAAATCTTCCGCAGGTCCCGATGCAGCCCCAACCGCGGAGCGTGCATGATCAGGCGTTGCCGAAGGCCGGGTTCAGCGCGCCGATGACGCTGACCGTGTTGCCGCAGAGGTTGACCGGGATGTGCACCGGGACCTGGACGACGTTGCCGGAGCAGGTGCACGCGAGGACGTCGGTGGAGGGGGCGACGAGTTGGTACACGACGGTGTCGCCGGTGCGTGCTCCGCGAACACAGTCCCGGTGCAGCGGGGTGCTTCAGGTTCGCTTCTCGGAGGTGGTGCGGAACCGCAGGGCGACCGCGGCGGCTTCCTGGAGGCTCTGCTCGTCCGCCAGCATCACGCTGCCGGTAGTGCCGGCGTCGGTCCACGCGCAGATGATCGGTTGTCCGCCACCGGTCGAGGCCATGAAGCCGCAGCTCAGCCGGCCGCCCCACGGGCCCGTTTCGAAAGCGGTGACCTCGGTCGCTCTCGCTCCGGCGAAGAAGTTGCGCATCTCTTGCGTCATGGTGTCCCTGCGCTTCTCCGCGGCCAGTTCGGCATCCCATTCGACGGCGTTGATCTGGAGCACGGCACCCACCGGCCCCGGGCCGGGACCGTCATAGAACCAGTGCTTGCCCGGGGGCCTCTTCTTGCCGGCACCCAACTGCTCGAACCCGGCCGCTTCCTCGCCGGTGAGCAGCCGGTACGAGCCGACGTGGGGGGCGGCGTCGATGACGCGCTCCGGGACGGCCGGGGCCGCTTCGGCGGTGGGCGGATCTCCCTCGTAGGTGAGCGCCCGCACCAGACCTGCGGCGGCAACGACGAGCAGCACACCGACAACGACATTGTGCCGGCGTACGGCAGTCGAAACAGCTCGCTCGGCGTCGACAGCGCTGGCCGGCACAGGACCCCGTCGCCACCTCCGTGTAGCGAACCAGATGACAGCCATGGCCGCAGCGGTAAAGAGGAGCACCCCTATGGCCTGACCTGCGGCGAAGCTCTGTGAGGTGGGGTCGATAGACAGCGTGATCATGCCCGGATCGTAGACATGCTCGTATGCGCGTTCGTCTCGGTCGGTGATCACGATCACGCATCGACAGACTTCCCAGAACGGCCCCTGCCCGGGCGGGCGGTGCCCGGCGGCGAGCGCGCGGTCACAGGACGGTGTCGGGGGCGCACGTAGACGGCCCTGTCTTGCGGAGCTTGGTCCAGCGGGCCTCGCTGCGCGGCGAAGCTCGGGTCATGGCGTGGGTCGGCGGTCAGGGGTTGTCCGTCACGGTCTGGGGGATGGTTACCGGCTTTGCCCAGTCCATGCCGAGTTTCGCGAGGGCGGTGAGTTGGTCGGTGTCCAGCCGGTCTCTCCTGGATTTCGTGTTCGAAATCCATACGCCCAGCCGTACAGCCACCGGCTCTGTCTCGCCGTCGACCTCGACCTCGAGGACCGCGCCGCGCGGGACCGGCCGGTCCGAGCCTTCCCGCTCCACCCACTGCGTGAGAGCTGCAAGGCCTCGCTGGAAGGCCTGCTGCGCTTTGCTCGGGCCCTTCGTCCTACGTGCCGTCGAGGCGGGGGCGGGGGTCTGGTTGGGTTGTACGCCGAGCTTCACCAAGCGTTCCTGTTGTTCGGTGGACAGCTGCGTCCAGGTGCCCGGGTTCTTCTGCCGCTGAAGCCAGCGCCCGATGTCATCGCCCTCGAACAGCACCCCGGGGGCGATGTCGGGGAGGTGGCCGTCGGCGTCGACCAGGTCGGCGAGGACGCGGTAGTGGCGTTGCCAGTCCAGCGGCCACGGGCAATCCCAGTCCTCATCGATCGCGGTTAGCTGCTGCGCGTGCTCCGCCGCCCGCACTGGGTCCTTGCCCAGGCCGCTCTTCCGGCGGAGGTTGGCCATGTGCTGGCCGATGGGCACCATCTCGTCGTCCTCGCCCCACATCGCGTCCTGACGCGGCGCGAGGTGTCCCATGGCCCGCCGGTAAGACCTGAGCGCGGCGAGCTTGTTCTCCCAGGCCTCCTCGCCTGGCTCCCAGACCATCCCGGCCTCCGGGGCGTCGAGGAGGGTCTTGCGCCGCTCCTGGAGTTCTCCTGCCCGCAGGGCCTTCCTCTGTTGGTGCACCCAGCGGCCCAGCGGGAACGCCTTGGTGACGCCGACTTCGGTCTCCACGTCGTAGGGGACGGCGTAGAGGCCGGCGATCTCGTTCTCGGCGCGCCACCGCAGCAGGGCCTGGTAGCCCTCCAGCCAGACCAGGGACTCGGGCCGGTAGATGCGGGTGCGGAGGAAGGCGGCGATGGTCGCGGGGTGGCGGGGCGTGGAGAAGTGCAGCAGCGCCGCTGCGGCAGCCGCCTGCGTGTCGGCCTGGTTCTCGCCGTCGCCCCCGCCGTCGGCCCCGACGATCCGCCCGTCCTCGTCGCGCCGGACGTGGACCTTGCGCTTGCCGCTGGTGAGCGCGCGAGAGGCGAGCTGATCGACGAGTCGCTCATCGTGCGAGCGCAGGCCCTGGAGGACCGCTACAAGAGGGCGGAAGCTGGCGCTGGCGACCATGTCGGTCGGGTCCTCACCGGGCTCCAGGAAGACCGGCACGATGATCCGCGCGATCTTGGTGGTGCCGTCCTTGTTGAGGCGGAGTGCGCGGCCGATGTTCTGGACGATCTCGACCTGGGAGCCGCGGGTGTCGGCGAAGCACACTGCCTCGACTCCCCGTTCGCCGGTGATGTCGACGCCTTCTCCGAGTACGCGGCAGCTGGCGAGGAACGCCCGGTGCACCCGCCGGCCCGCGGCGTCGATGCCGCCTGCGAACTGGCGCAGCACCTCGCGCCGCTCGGAGACGAGGTGGTCGCCGCACAGCCATGCCGACCACACCCGGTCCGGGGGTACGTGGCGGCCGGCCTCCAGCTCGTAGAACTCCGCGTCGATCGACGACGCGGGCAGCCGGCCTGCGGCCGCCAGGTCCTCATCCGAGGCGTCGTTCATGTACAGCTCGGCCGCCGTCTCGGGCAGCTTCTCCGCGAACGCGGCGGCTTCCTCGACCTTCTGGTGGAACGTCATGACGGTGCGCAGGTTCCAGGCGGCGGCATGCTCAAGGAGCGCGGTCTGCAACAGCGCCAGACGCCGGCCGCGCCGTGCTTCCTCCGACTCCCCGCGAACGGGGGAGGGGTCGCGGATCTCCAGCACGTCGATCTCGAACCCGGCGAGAATCTCCCGTTCGATCGCCTCCGAGAGCCCGAGCTCGGCGAGCCACGCGCCGTACGTGCCCTCCGGGTCGTCGGCCATGGTCGCGAGCTCCGCCTCCTGGCCGCCAGTGCCCTTCTGCGGCCGGGCTGCGGCGAGGATGCGGGGGGTGGCGGTGAGGTAGAGCCGGAAGTCCGCCGGGATCCGCTGGTTGTCGTGGATCGCCGCCCACGGCCGGCCCAGATCACCGGCGGTTCCATGGGCCTCATCCACGATCGCGAGGTCGAACGGGGCCATCTGTTGCCCGTAGAGCCGCTCCCCGCCCGCCAGCGCGGCCTCCAGCGGCCCGCGAACCTTCCGCTGCCCCGTCGGGTCCTCAGGATCCTCACGGTCCACCAGGGAGGCGTACGTGGCGAACACAACCACGGGCCCAGACCCCGCCCACAGGGCGAGCTGGATGGGGTTGGTCGTGGTCTGCACCCCGAGCTGCTCCAGAACCTCGTCGTTCTCCAGCGAGCACACCGCGACCATCGCGGCCCGGTGGCCGACCGCCCGCCACGCCTGGGCGGTCTGTACGAGCAGGTCCAGGGTCGGGACGGTGACGAGGATCCGGCCAGCCGCGAACGACTCCAGCGCGCACGCGGCGGCCATGATTGTCTTTCCGGATCCGGTCGCGGACACGATTGTGCCCCGGGCACCCTGTGGAGGCACCGATGATCTTGCAGGGAATCCTACCCAGTTCCGAAAGGCTCTTTTCTGGTTCATTTGGTGTTCCCGGAGCTGAATCACACGGATTTCCTTTTCCTCTTTCCATCCCGCATCAGCAGGCTCTTCCAACGGCCCGTTCTTGCCTGCGTCAGCCCTTCAGAGGGGGGCGGCAGGGGGTAGCGATCCCAGCCCCCATGGGCCGGCAGCTCGTCCTCGAAGTCACACGCCGCCACAGCCTTCCACCCCCCACCCCACAGCGTCTCCAACACCTCCGTGACCGCGCCCACCACCACACCGGGCTCCACCCCCGCGGGCGCTTCGCACTCCAGCACGGTCAGCCACTCGAGGAATTCGAAAGGGTGCGCCTTCCTACCCGTGAAGTAGTCATTGCCGGCGCCGCTCACCCGCAGCGGACCCACCACCAGGCCGCGGCCCTTGCCACCGGCGCCGAGACGCTCCTCCAGCCAGGTGATGACCGTCGAGCTGTCCGCGGCATCCACATAGATCGAGCAGTCCTCGTACGAAACTCCGGCGTTCTTCGACACAGCCACCGACCCTCTCCTGCCCGTCCTCAGCACACTGCGGACGGGCCGCCCTACCGCTCAGACCCGTTCCCTATTCAGCCGTTCTTCACCAGCCTTGCTCCCCAGGCCCTATGACGTCGTGTCCGACCTGCTGGGCGAGGTGCTGCGCCCGTTCGTCCTCCCCGGGCCGGACGTGGACGTACACGGTGTGGCCCGGGATCGGCTCGTGGTTGGCGTCGGCCCCGAAGCACGCTTGTACCCCAGTCCGCGCATGCTCCGGACCGAGGCCGAGTTCGGGCACCGCCGGCCAGCTGAGTGCCATCCACGTGATCTGACCCCACCCTGCCTGACCCAGCACCGCCGGCGCTCTGTCCAGCAGATCACCCTCCACCGGCTCCACGACCGAGAGCACCATCGGCAGCAGACGAGCCAGCACCGCAGCATCATCCGGAAGATCAACTCCACGGAAGTACTCACCACCTCCCGAGAACCAGCCCTGCGGGAACACCTCGCGCGCGCTCACGACGTCCTCGACCCGAAGCAACTCGGCATCCAGGTCGACGCTCGCCCCCTCCCACAGCTCCCCACACCCCACCAGAGACACGGCCACGGCGATCACCTCCGCCGCATCCCTGCCCTCGCTCCGATAGACCGGATATGCCCTCGCGTTACCCACAGAGTGATGGGCGTCGTGTGGTGTGCACTGGGTGTGCGTCACGGGTTTTCACTGGTGGTGGGTGTTGGGGGCCTGGGTACCGCGTTGCTGGGGTGTCGTTCGGGTTTTCCGGTGAAGGTTGGTTGTCGTGCGTGTGGGGCGCGGGTGAGGGTCACTTTCTGCGGGGTTGGTGATTGCTTTCCGAGGAGGATCAGTCCCACCAGAAGTCCCAGTTGTGGACGCCGGTGAGTCGTTCGGCGTACGCGGCCAGGGTGCAGGGTCGGCGGCCTTGCCAGATGTTGTCTGGGCAGAAGGCGAAGTGCTCGGCGGCGACGAGGAGAGCGTCTTCCTGGTTCATCGGTGGAGCGGCGACGCTGAGGTGCAGGGTGGAGAATCCGACCGCGACGACACGAGTTCCGAAGCGGTGCTCCCAATCGGCGATGACCGCGGAGAACTTTGCGGTGTCGTTGTCGTAGTTGCAGGGGCCGGCCCAGCCTGCGGCTGTAAGGGCCTCGGCGCCGGACGCGGCGATGACCATTCCCAGTCGGGACTCGGGATGGTCGGAGAGGAAGGCTTGCGCGTACTCGGCAGCGAGTCGGTCCGCGTTGGTTGCGGTCGGTCGGCTGGGAGCGAGGCCGGGCCAGGTCTGGCCGAAGGGGGCGGTGATGGCGAGGCGTTCTTCGGCGAAGAGCCTGTCGTCGTCTTCCTCGATGGCAGTGTAGGCCGCCCACCACTGCGCGAGGAGGTCTGCGGGGTCATGGCTCGCCGGGGATGACATCTGCTCGGGGAAGACCTCACCCGATCCCCAGGGGCGGAAGTCGTTGCCGTCTGAATCCTGGGAGTCGAGGAGTAGTGGCCAGAGGCCGGAGGTTGTGTGCTCGGCCTGGATCTGTGCCCACAGTTCGGCCGTTGCTGGCCGATCGCTGAGCCAGAGGGGCTGCATATCTCCATCGCCCTCGTCGGATGTGATCATTCGGCCGGGCGGGAGCGGGGTCTTGAGGGTCGTTCGGGGCTCGGGGTGCACGTGGGGATGCTAGCGGTGCAAGATTTCCGGCTTGCCCGGTGAGTGCGGATGGCAATCCGGATGCCGTCGCTTCCCTCGTTCGTGTTGGTCTGGTCGGCGTGTCGGGATGGACAGCCTCATGTTTGGACAGCCGCCTGGAGGTTGCGTCTGGGGGTGAAGGGTGTCCGAGCAGGGTCTGACCGGCGAGGAACCGCCGCGGTGGCCGGGTGCGGGGCGTGAGGGTGCGATGGCACGGCTCGTGGCCCTGGACGGCCGGGGTGAGTTGACGACAGCGCATGCGCGTCTGGTCGCCGGGGCTCTGGGGGTGTCGCTTCGGACGGTGTGGAACTGGGTGGCGGTGGCCCGGTGTGAGGGCCGCCTGGCGGCGCGGGCGCCCGCGCGGGCCGGTGTGAGCGCGGACGTCCGCGAGCGTCTGGCGGTGTGGGGCGGGAACGTCGCCGCAGTCCACCGTGAGCTGGTCGCCGAGGCAACGAAGGCTGGTGGCGCGGACTCAGTTCCTTCTCTTCGTACCCTGCAGCGCGCTGTACGGCGGGATTTGTCGGTGGGGGCGCGGGCGGGGTTGAAGGGTGGTGAGGGGGCCCGGCGTCGGTTTGACGTGTATGGCAAGCGCCCCTCGACGTATCGGAATGCGTGTTGGGAGGGTGATCACAAGCGGATCCCGGTCCGTGTGGATCTCGAAGGTTCTGCGGTGTGTCCGTGGGTGACGTGGTTCATCGATGTCGCGACGAAGGCGATCGTGGGAGTAGCGCTCACCCCGCATCAGCCGGCCCGGGACGCGGTGCTGGCCGCGTTGCGCACGGGTATCAGCCGGGCAGAGCCCTACGGCCCCTTCGGTGGTCTGCCGGCCGTGGTGCGGGTGGACCGGGGCAAGGAGTTCTTGTGCCGGACGGTGGAGCGTGCTCTGGGTGCCTTCGCGGTCCCGGTCGATGATCTGCCGGCGTACAAGCCGTACCGCAAGGGCACCATCGAGGCCCTCAATGGTGCGGTGGAGGAGATGTTGTTGGTCTCGCTGCCGGGCTATACGCATCGTGCGCGCCTCGCGGAGGCCTACCACCCGGATGCGGTGGAGGAGCTGCTCTCGTACCCGGACTTCGTGAAGGTGCTGCTGGACTGGGTGGAGTGGTGGAACACCGAGCACCACCCAGCGGGTCTTGCGGACGGGTTGACGCCGTTGGCGGCGTGGGAGGCGGATCCGGCGCCGGTCGAGGACGTGGCACAGGAGAGGCTGTCGTTCTTCGCGCTGGAGGACGACGGACGCGTCCGGAAGATCACCACGAACGGGATCAGATGGCGGCGCCGGTTCTACATCGCGCCGTGGATGGTCGGCCATGTCGGTACCCGCATCCGGCTGCGGTATCTGCCGCATTATGACGGCCAGATCGAGGTCTTCTCGGCCGAGTACCCGGACCGTCATCTGGGGACCGCCCATCTGGCTGAGGAAGCGACGCTCGAGCAGCGCAGGGCACTCGCCTCGGTCAGGGACAAGAAGGCCCGTGCGTTGAAAGCGGATCTGAAGGCGGCGGAGAAGCTGCGCAAGACCCGCTACACCGCCACGACGACCGCTGCTGCGCCCCGTCCGCGGCGCACGGTGACTTCCTCTGAGGCCCAGGCGGAGATCGTCCGGTCCAGGGGCGTGGATCTGGCGGCGCGGGCGCTGCCGGACTTGATCCCTCCCCGTGAGCCTCCGGCTTCCTGGGCGCGTCCGGTTGTCCGTCCGCGCCTGCCGGCCGGCCCGCAGACGGACGCCGGGCAGGCAGGCGACGGCGGGCCGCCTGGAGGGGCTGATGTGTGTGACGACAGCGGGGAGCGTTGAGCGATGGTGACTGCTGAGCGACAGGGCCGGCTGCCCCGGGAGCGGGAGGACCACTTCATGCGCTTGCCGGGCGCGCAGGTGGTCTCCACGCGTGCCTTGCTCATGGTGCGGGAGAACATCCGTGCCGCGATCGAAGCCAGAGCCATGATCTGTATCTACGGGCAGGCGGGCCGGGGTAAGTCGCTGGCGGTGAACACCTCGCTGCGCGAGCTCGCGCCGAAGCTGACGCGCCGGATCCAGTTCCGGGCCCGCCCGTCGACCCGAGACCTGCGCCACGAGCTGTTCCACGCTCTCGGCCTGCAGGGCCGTCCGCCGACCCAGCCGATCGAGTTCGACCGCATGCTGCGCGGTGCCCTGGAGGAGACACACGTCCTGGTCTGTGACGAGGCGCAGTGGCTGTCGAAGATGTGCTTCGAGTACCTGCGCTACCTGTGGGATGACACCGGCTCGGACCTCACGATCATCTTCACTGGAGGGGACGGCTGTTTCGAGATGCTGCAGAGCGAGCCGATGCTGGAGTCCCGCGTGTACGCATGGCAGGAGATCGACCCCATGCCGCTGGACGAGGTCCTCACCGTCATCCCGGCGTTCCACCCCGTCTGGGCGGACGCGGACCCAGACCTGATCGCCATGTGCGACCAGGAAGCGGCTCACGGGAACTTCCGGGCCTGGGCGAAGATCACCCATCACCTCACCGTCGGGATGAAGGAGTCCGGACGGACCCTGGACGAGGATCTGTTGCGGTGGTCCTACAGCAAGCTGAGCCACCGGCTGGTGGTCTGACGTGCTGGACTGCCCGAACCCTCCGCCCGTCACGGTGGTGCTGGACCCGTATGACGACGTGGTCCACACCCGAGCAGCCCTGGCATCCCATGCCCCGCAGCACGGACGCCTCACTGTGCACCCCACCCCGGGAACCGACGCCGCCCTCGCGCTCGCCTACGACGTCCTCGCAGCCTTGGGCAAGCCCGTGCCCCTGGCCGGCTACCGCCCACTCGATGCGGGCCCGGCCTGGTTGATCGCGGCCGCCTGGATCCTGGCCACCCCTATCACCCACCTCACCCTGCTGCGCGCCCACCTGCTCACCCCGCACCGCTTCAGAGACCTTCTGGCCTTGCGCAGGCGCACCGGGGTGCGCTTGATTCTTGTCTGCCACCACCGGGCCATGCGGGCGTTCCTGGAGCGCGAACTGCGGCAGGTGGAACACAGCATCGCCGAGGCCTCTGCCTTGCTGCCCGAGGCCGAACCGGCCTCCCTGGAGCGCCAGGCATCTCGGGCGGGTCGGCCGTTGGCGAACCGCTGGATCAGCCTGCCCGCGCTGACCACCCTCAAGGCCCTCGACGACGCAACCGGCCCTTGCCAGTGTGCCGCGCCGATGGCGGCGGACCAGGACTTCTTTCCGCCGGTGATGCCGCGGGCCACCGAGACTGAGGTCGCGTGGCGGCTGCACCGTGCGACGGCGTACCCGTATCTGGCTGCTCAACTTGCCGTGGCCGCCTTCACCGCCGCTTCCACCACCCAGCTCAATACGGTGCACGTCCGCGATCTGGGCCCGGACGCCTCCACGGTCACGCTCCACGACCACGGGCTGCGCAGAGGCTGCATGACCCACTCCGTTCCCCCCTGGGCCCGCCCTCTGCTGAGGGCATCAGCTTTCCTCTGGCGCCTTGGAAAGGGCACCAGCGGAGCACTCTTCAGCGATCCGCTGGGAAGCGAGCTACTACCGTCCCTGACGGCTTTTGCCGAGCACTGCAAGCTCCGGCCGCCCCAACCGCCGCGCCCCAAGCCACGTTGTGGCCGGCGCGGGAGGACCTCGAGCGTGAAGGAGCCGGAAAGGACCATCTGGCCCGTGTGCACCGCTCACCTCCGGCTCTCGGTGGTCGGAGGTGAACCCGATCTGATGCAGGGCTGCCCGTACCCACCTCCCCATACCCGGAAGACCATCGAACGACGGAAGAAGGGATGGCTGCCACCGGACTACGGACTGCGCGAGCTTCGCCACCTGCGCTGAGAACCAGTGAATCCGCAGCCCCAGCCTTTCGCCCCGCCTCCGGTCGGCACGCCTCCGGACAGTGCTCCGGGGGTGGCATTGGTTTCTGCCGTCTATACATGCTGCATCACTTTGATACAGGGGACGATGTGGACTGATTCCAGAGCTCAGTCACCTGCTTCTCGAACCACCCTCACCCCAACCCCCGATGTCCCCGGTGTCCAGCCGGGGACATAAGAACGGCGCGTGACACATACTCAGCAACGAGGCCAGGAGACCCAAAGCCCGCCCCTCACAGCCAGCCAGGCCCGCGTCAGCGGGCCCCAAGGGACTGGAGGCGCAGCCGGAAGGACCGTTGAGGCGGGGGAGCGCAGCGGACCTGCCGGCCCGGGTTGAAGCGAAGCGGAAACCCGGGCATCGGGGCGAAGCCCCGCAGCCCTGGGAGCGCAGCGGACAGGGCGTCACCTCTAGTGCGCAGCACCGGAGGTGAGTGGGACGCGCAGCGCTCCCACCAGCGCTCCCGCGGAGCGGGAGCGCAACCACCGCGCGCAGCGCGGTGGTTCGCTTGCCCATCGCGCAGCGATGG
>JOBE01000097.1 GCA_000717735.1 Streptomyces griseoluteus
GAGGGCCCCTCGACCAGACGGACCGACGGCATGCCGGACGAGCCGGCCGGGTGCGCCGGCGACGTACGGGCAGGACCGGGGCCCGTCGGAGCGTCCGGGCCGACCTTGGCGTCGGTGACCGCCGCCGGAACCGAAACCGGGACCGGCTCCGGCGCACCCGGCCGTGCGGTGTCGCCGGGCGCCTCCGGCGAGGAGGCGCGGTGCCGTCCCCCCGACACGCCGACGCCGGACGTGGACCCGGCCGTGGCTGTGGCCGGGGGTGCGGTAGCGGTGCCGGGGAGCGTACCGGTGGCCGACCCGGTCGCGGCCTTGTGGATGCGGACGGCGGACGGCGGCGCGAGGTGGACCGGCGCCGCCGACGACGTACCGGAGGGCCCCTCGACCAGACGGACCGACGGCATGCCGGACGAGCCGGCCGGGTGCGCCGGCGACGTACGGGCAGGACCGGCCGGGTGCGCCGGCGGCTCGCCGGACCGTTCGGCCGGGCGCGTCGGGGAGGCGCCGGACGCGGACCCGCCCGCATCGGGCCCGGCCTGCCCGACACGTGACACGTCGGAGCCGGACCCGTCCCGCGTGAGCTTCGGGACGCCCGGGGAAACCGCCGGAAGGACCGGCGTATTCGGTGACGTACCGCCAGGAGCCGTGGGTGTAACGGCAGAAGCAGGGGCTACGCCCTCGCTCCCGTCCGTCGCGGGGGGCACCGGCCCCCCGACGGGCGTCCCCGCACCGGCCGGGGCGGGCGTCTCCGCACCGGCCGGGTCGGGCGTCTCCGCCTCGCCGACGGGCGGCACCGTCACCCCGCCCCCGGCGGCCGGAGTCTCCGCTCCTCCCCCGGCGGCCGCGGCCGCGGCCGCCGCCTCGCTCCCCGCGGCCTGGGCCCCCTCGGTCCCGGCGGGAGCCGCCGTCGGGTCCTGGGGGGCCGGCCCGGGCGGGGTGCCCGGGGGTGCTCCCTGCGGAGGGGACGTGCGGGGAAGGGTGCCGTCCGTCAGACGTCTGGCGGTGCGGGCCGCGTCACGCGAGGCCGCCGCGCCGGAGTCCGCGGGGTTGGGGAGCGATGCCGTCATTCGGGTCCACCTCATGCTCTCGGGGTCATCGGAACAAACGCCGCCAGGTCTCCGGGCCCGGGTAGCCGTCGGCAGCCGCGCCGCGCCAGCCCTGTGCCCGCTGGAACGCCTCGACGTTGCGGCGGTCCGCCTCCGTCCAGCGCGGACCGGGTCCCGACAGGTAGTGCTTGCCGAAGCCCCGCTTCACCAGTTGTTTGCCCAGCTTCTCCACATATGCGTTGGATTGGCCCGGACGGAAGGAGCCACGCCCGGGAAACCCCGTCGCATTCGAACTCGACCCGGCCGAACCACCCGAACCGCCGATGCTCTTGCCCCCGCCGGTCACGAGGAGCTTCCACGTCTGCGGGCCGGGCAGGCCGTCCGCCTCCTTGCCCTTCCAGCCCTGGGCCAGCTGGAACGCCTGGGTCGCGCGCCGGTCCGCGTCGCCCCACTTCGGACCGGGTCCCTTGCTGTAGTACTTCTTGCCGCCCCGGTCGACGAGGAGCCTGCCGAGCTGGGTGACGTACGCGTTGGAGGCGCCCGGACCGAACATGGCCGTCCCGGGGTACGGGGTCGCCGTGGGCGTCGCCCCGCCGCCGGTGCTGCCGCCGCCGCTTCCGCCGCTGACCACGCCCTTGTAGCGGTAGGCCACGTACCGGTTGGAGTTCTCCCAGTACGCCAGGGGCGTCGCCTGCTTGCGGGTGCGCGGCTTGGTCTGCTCGTAGGCGACGTAGGAGGTGTGGGTGTAGTCGGTCCAGCCGCCGAAGATCGTGACGTGGGAGCCGCGCGTCGGGTTGGCCGGGTTGTGGAAGAGCAGGATGTCGCCGGGCTGGAGCTCGGTGCGGTCGACGCGGTCGGCGAAGCGGTCGAGGCTGCCGGTCCACTCGTTGCTGCGCAGGTTCCAGGCCATCGAGATGTAGCCGGAGCAGTCCTGGCGGTAGCCGTCGGACCAGTACTTCTCCATGGAGTACGGGACCTGGGCCGTCACCCACAGCTTGGCGCGGTTGATGATCTCGGACCGGGTCGTCTTCCGCAGGGTGCCGGTCGAGACCTGACTGGTCGTCGGAGTCGCGATCGGGGAGGGCTGGGGCCCGGGGCCCGGCGCTCCGTGCAGCGGTTCCGGCCCGCCCTGCGGGGTGTCGGGCGAGGGGATGGTGGCGGCACTACGGACCGCCTCCCCCGTCGCGTCGGCCATGCCGGACGGATCCGTCACGTCCGTCCCACCGGCCACGTCCGCCACGTCTGTCATGTCCGCCGGGGTGTACGGGCCCGCCGGCGGCGGGAGGGCCGTCGCCACCGAGGCCCCGCCTCCGCCCAGGACGACGCCCGCCGCCGTCACCAGGACCAGGGCGCGGCGGGCACCATGGGCCGCGGGGTGCCCGCCCGCCCGGACGGGCAGGCCAAGCGCGAGGTCACGCCGCTGCCGGGCGCACCCCGGGCAGCCGCAGTCGGCCGCTGGTTCGAACTCCTCGAAGACCGGCACGCTCATGCGATTCCCCTCCACACTCGTCAAGATCTTTTGACCCTTGGTTTTGGGCGTCAGTGTCTCAACTGTCTGGCCATATCGCATTTTGACGGATTAAAGGCTCGATGCGACCATCCGACAGGCCGGTGGCGACCGATATTGGTCGGGAGCACACCCGCACGTCAGGTAGAGTTCTCTCTGTCAGCAGGCGCCGCTAGCTCAGTTGGTTAGAGCAGCTGACTCTTAATCAGCGGGTCCGGGGTTCGAGTCCCTGGCGGCGCACGCAAAGTCAAGACCCCCTCACCGATGGTGAGGGGGTCTTGACCGTTTTCGGCCACCTGCTCAGACGCCGGCCGCCGCCCTGCCCGAGCCCGCCTCGTCCGAGCCCGCCCTTTCCCAGCCCGTCAGATACGCCGAGACCACCACGTTCGCCGAGTACGTACCGGCCGTGCGGTCGAAGGTCCCGCCGCAGGTGATCAGGCGCAGCTCCGCGCGGTGCGGGTCGCGGGCGCCGTAGACCTTCCGGGCGTCGAAGTGTTCCCGGGGGTGGACCTGGACGTCGTCGACCGTGAATTCGGCGACCGATCCGTCCGTCCGGGTGACGCGGACCTTGGCGCCGGGACGGGCCGCGCTCAGGCCGTAGAAGACGGCGGGGCGGCTGTCCGTGTCGACGTGTCCGACGAAGAGGGCCGGGCCGACCGCGCCCGGGCGGGTGCCGGAGCCGAACCAGCCGACCGTGTGCGGCATCTCGTACGGCGGCGGGTCGATCGCCCCCGTGCCGTCCAGGCCCCGCGCCTCGACGGGCGCGGTGATGCCGAGGGAGGGGATCTCGATCCTCCGCGGTGCGACGGGGGCGAGCGGGTCGCGGGCCGGGGGCAGCGCCGCGCCGAGCGGGCGGCCGACGGCGGCGATGTCGCCGGTGGTCGGAGCGGAGCTGGCGCCGGGACCCTCGGTGGCCTCGCGGCCCCAGAGCCAGAGCCCGACGAGCAGCAGCGCCCAGGTCACGCCGGTGACGAGTCGCCCGGTGCCCGCCGGGCGGGATCCGGACGACATCGTCACTCCGTGCCCGTACCGGAGCCGGTGGTGCGGCGGCGGGAGCTGCGGAAGGCGACCGCGACGGCGGCGACGGCGGCCAGACCGAGGCCGAGCAGGGTGTACGGGGTGCCGAGGCCGCTCTCGCTCGTGGTCTGGGCGACGCCGGGGGCGGCCGGTGCGGCGAACGCGGCGGTGCCGCCGCCGCCCGCGCGGACCGGGGCGACCGGACTCGCGTGGTGGGTCGGCTTCTCGGCCGGCTTCCCGGTCGGCTTCTCGGCCGGCTTCTCGGCCGGCTTCTCGGCCGGCTTGCGCGTCGGCTCGTGCGTGGCCTTGCGGTGCTGGACGTGGACGGTGCCGACGTCCGGGTGGTCGTGGCCTTCGCAGGTCACGCTGACCTTGTACGTACCGGTCGCGAGACCGGACTTCACCGTGGTGTCGCCGAAGAGCGGCTTGCCCCCGCCGTCACGGCCGGTGAGTTCCGCGTCGGCGACGAACGCCTGGGACTTCGCGGCACCCGTCGTGCCCTTGCAGCCCTGGACGCGCACGTCGATGTCGGCGCCGGGCGAGGCGGTGGACGGGGTGACGGTGACCTTCACCCCGTCATGGGCGTACGCGCCGCCGGCGGCGGGCGCCAGTACGAGCAGCGCGGCCACCCCTGCGGCACGGAGAGCAATGGGACCTGAACGCATCGTGACCTCCTGGTACTGGCAGGGTCACCCGGATCCGCACTGATCGCATCCGCAGGGGCTCGGCGGCGGGGCCGCTACACCCGGTCGACGATGTCCGCGATCGAGTCGACGATCTTGGACGGACGGAACGGGAAGCGGTCGATCTCCGCCTGCGTCGTCAGGCCCGTGAGCACCAGGAACGTCTGCATGCCGGCCTCCAGACCGGCCAGGATGTCGGTGTCCATCCGGTCGCCGATCATGGCGCTGGTCTCGGAGTGGGCGCCGATCGCGTTGAGGCCGGTGCGCATCATGAGCGGGTTCGGCTTGCCGGCGAAGTACGGCTCCTTGCCGGTGGCCTTCGTGATGAGCGCGGCGACCGAGCCGGTGGCCGGCAGGGGGCCCTCCAGGGAGGGGCCGGTCTCGTCGGGGTTGGTGCAGATGAAGCGGGCGCCGGCGTTGATGAGGCGGACGGCCTTCGTCATGGCCTCGAAGGAGTACGTACGGGTCTCGCCGAGCACCACGTAGTCGGGGGCGTGGTCGGTGAGGACGTAGCCGATGTCGTGCAGCGCGGTGGTGAGACCGGCCTCGCCGATGACGTACGCGGTGCCGCCGGGGCGCTGGTCGTCGAGGAACTTGGCGGTCGCGAGGGCCGAGGTCCAGATGTTCTCGACGGGGACTTCGAGGCCCATCCGCGCGAGGCGGGCGTGCAGGTCGCGGGCCGTGTACATCGAGTTGTTGGTGAGGACCAGGAAGGGCTTCCCGGTCTCCCGCAGCTTCTTGATGAACGCGTCGGCGCCGGGGATCGGCACGCCCTCGTGGATGAGGACGCCGTCCATGTCGGTCAGCCAGGATTCGATCGGCTTGCGCTCTGCCATGGGTGCGGGACTCCTGCCGTACTGACGTGCGGTGTACTGGGGGCGCCGCGACAGCGCTGTGGCGACGCCCCCAAGCCTAGTCAGGATGTCCTGATGTTGACCCTGGTGATCAGGATGCGGTGACCTTCACTCCGTCGATCGTCCAGTACCAGTTGTTGGCGCCGGTGTAGCGGAAGCGGAAGCTTGCGCTGGAGGCGCCGGCGGGGACCGCGACCGTGAGGGACTGCGGCTTGGAGATCACGTCGGCCGTGTAGCTCTTGACCGGAGTCGGGGTGCCGCCGTTGAAGCTCACCAGGACCTGGGCGGACTGGGCGCCCTCCTGGCGGTAGAAGGTCGTCAACTTCTCGGCCCTGAGCTCCGAGCTTGTCGACTCGGTCCGAGAGGCCGGGATTGCAAGTGGAGCGCGGCTGGCTGCCGCGTGCTTCCCCTGCGTCCGGAATCAGCTTGCGCCGCTTCCGGGGCGGTTGACTGCGCCCCGCTTCCACACAGCATCGGCCCGGTGGGCGATGTTGCGGGAGCCGTTGTGGTCCGCGTGCTTCACGGTCCCGCAGGACCGGCAGACGAACCGTGCTTGAGTCACCCGGTTGGTGCGGTGGGTGTGCCGGCACTCGGAGCACTGCCGGGAGGTATTGCGCGGGTCCACGAAGACCACGGGCACCCCCGCCCGGCGTGCCTTGTACTCGACGAACCCGCCGAGCTGGGCGAACGCCCAGGAGTGCAGTCGTGCCCGCTGGTCCTTCTTGGCCGTGACCCTCTGCCGGATGCCCGAGAGGTCTTCCAAGGCGATCCCGCGCGAGGTGCGTTCAGCGGTGGCGACAAGCTGTTTGGCAATGATGTGGTTGGTGTTGGCGGCATGCCGTGCCTCACGGCGGCGGACGCGCTTGAGGACGCGCTTCGCGCTCTTGGTGCGCTTCTTCTGTAACTTCTGCCGCAGATCACGGTGCCGCTGCCGGTACCGGTTCAGCCCGCGTCCGGCCATGATCTCGCCGTCCGAGGTGGTGGCGATGTTGACGATGCCCAGGTCCACGCCGAGGAAGCCGTCCGGCTCGGACACTTCGGGCTCGGGGATGTCGAGGGTGGCGATCAGGAAGAACACGCCGTCACGCATCACCAGGTCCGACTCCCCCTTGCGGGAAGCCAGGAGATCGAATGCCTGATCCGAGCAGACGAAGGGGATGTACTTGATCCGCCCGGCCACGGTCCAGATCGACACCGTGCGGGCGTCGAGGTTCCACGTCAGGATGCGGTCGTCGAAGGGCTGGGCCGCGTCCCCGCGGAAGACGATCGGCTTCGACTCCGCCCGAAGGCGGCTCTTCGAGCCCTCCCGGCCGAGGTTCCCGGCCCTGATATTCGCCTTCAGGGTGGCGTACGCGTCGCAGACCTTCTTCACGACCCGCACCGCCGGCTGGGCCCCGAGGTCGTAGTTCGCCTTGAGGGCGAAGCACACCTCCTTCTGCAACACGTTCCGCCGCTTGAGGCCCTTGGCGAACGCCACCTCCGAAGCATGGTTCGCGGCCCGGTTGCACGCGCGCAAAGTCGCCGCCAGCGCGTCCGCGTCATGCGCGGACACGGGCAGCAACTTCACCTGCGCGACAATCTTCACGCAGAAGACCCTACAGAGAGTGACCACCGGTAATCGGTCACCCACAAGGGTGATTCGGAGGGAGGTGAACTCATGACTGCGGGTCAGCTTCCGGTCGCGGACTTCCAGGCGTCCACGTACGCCTTGAGGTTCCGGTCGATGTCGGACCAGTCCGGTTCGAAGACCTCGACGCCCTCCATCAGCCTGGCGAGCTCGATGGCGTTGGCATCGGTGGCCTTGACGTCCTTGCGGGCCGGGAAGCCGCCGCCGATCGCGCTGACCTCGCGCTGCGCGCCCTCGCTCAGCATGAAGTCGAGGAGCTTCTTGCCGTTCTCGGTGTGCGGGGCCTCGTTCACCAGGCCGGCCGCGTACGGCAGGGCGAAGGTGGTGGGCTTTCCGCCGTCCTTGGCCGGGAACCAGATGCCGAGGTTCGGCATGGACTTGGACTGGGCGAAGTTCATCTGCACGTCGCCGTTGGCGACGAGGAGTTCTCCCTTGTCCACCTTGGGGGCGAGCTTGGAGGTGGAGGAGGACGGGCCGACGTTGTTGGCCTGGAGCTTCTTCAGGTACTCCATGGCCGGCTCCTTCCCGCCGAAGTCGTGCATCGCCTTGATGAGGACGGCGGTGCCGTCGCCCGCGACGCCGGGGGTGGAGTACTGGAGCTTGTTCTCGAACTTCGCGTCGAGCAGCTCCTCCCAGGTCTTCGGGGCGGCGGGCAGCTCCTTCTTGTTGTGGATGAAGCCGAAGTAGTTGTTGACGACGGACGTCCACTTGCCGTCGCCGGACTTGTCGCCGCCGTCGACCTGGTCGGCGCCCTGGGGCTCGTACGACTGGAGCAGGCCCTTGGAGTCGGCCTGCTGGATGAAGGGCGGCAGGGTCACGATCACGTCGGCCTGGGTGTTGCTCTTCTCGCGGAGGGCGCGCTGCACCATCTCCCCGGAGCCGCCCTCGACGTACTTGACCTTGATGCCGGTCTTTTTCTCGAAGTCGGCGAAGACCTTGTCGTACCAGCCGTCGCCCGCCTCGCCCTTGAGGCCGTCGGCGCTGTAGACGGTGACGATCTTCTCGTCGGAGGCGGCGGAGCCGCCGCCGCAGGCGGTGAGGCTCCCGGCGAGGACGAGGGAGCCGGCGAGGGCGGCGATCGGCTTGGCGTACGTACGCATGACGTCGTTTTCTCCTGGCGGAAGGAAGCGGAAGGGAAGCAGGGGCTCTAGCGGTACGAGGCCTTGGTACGGATGCGGGAGACGGCGAGCAGGGCGAGCAGGGTCGCCGCCATGAGGACCACGGCGAGCGCCGAGCCGGTGAAGAGGGCACCCCGGTCGGTGCGGGTGAAGATGAGGACCGGGAGCGGCGTCCAGTCCGGCGGGTAGAGCATCATCGTGGCGCTCAGCTCACCCATGGACAGGGCGAAGCAGAGCCCGGCGGCGGCGTTCAGGGACGGCAGCAGGAGCGGCAGCTTCACCCGGAGCAGGACGTACGAGGGGCGGGCGCCGAGGCCGGCCGCCGCCTGCTCGTACATCGGGTCGAGCCGCACGACGGCCGCCGACACCGACTGGTGGGCGAAGGCCGTGACCAGGACGGTGTGGGCGAGGATCACGATCCAGCGGGTGCCGTTGAGGAGCACCGGCGGCTGTGAGTACGCGACGAGGACGGCGAGGCCGACGACCACGGACGGCACGGCGACCGGCAGCATGAACAGGGCGTCGAGGACCCTCTTGGCCCTTCTGCCCCACGGGCCGCCGCCTCCGAGCGCGGCTCCGGCGAGCGCCGCCCAGGTGCCGGCGGTCAGCGCGATCAGGCTCGCGGTGACGGCGGTGACCAGGCTGGTGGTGAGCGCCTGGAGGGACTCTCCGCGCACGGCCGCCGCATAGTGCGCGGTCGTCGGTCCCGAGGGGAAGGCGCCGGACCAGTTCGTGGAGAACGAGGCGGCGACGATGACGAGGAACGGGAGGGCGAACAGCGGGACGAAGAGGACGGCGAACCCGGCCCACGCCGTCCACCTGCCCGTTCGGCTATGCACCAGCACGGCGGCTCACCCCCCGGTAGAGGACGTAGAGGCCCACGGAGAGGGCGACGTTGACGACGGCGACGACACAGGCGGCGGCGTAGTCGGATTCGAGGATCGCCTTGCCGTAGACGAGCATCGGGAGGGTCGTGACGCCCTTGGCGCCGGTGAAGAGGACGATCCCGAACTCGTTGAGGCACATGACGAGGACGAGGCTGCCGCCCGCGGCGAGCGCGGGCAGCGCCTCGGGCAGGATCACCTGCCGGACGATCCGCAGCGGCCGGGCGCCGAGCGAGGAGGCGACCTCCAGCTGGGCCGTCTCCATCTGGGAGAAGGCGGCGAGGAGGGGCCGCATCACGAACGGGGTGAAGTACGTGATCTCGGCGAGGAGGACGCCCCAGGGCGTGGTCAGGAACTGGAAGGGGCCGGTCGTGTCACCGGTGACGTCCGTCCAGAGGCCGTTGGCCATGCCGACCGTGCCGTAGAGGAAGAGCAGGGCGAGCGTGATCAGGAAGGACGGGAAGGAGAGGAAGACGTCGATGAACTTCGACACCGCCTTCCCGCCGGGGAACGGTACGAACGCGATCACGACCGCGAGCACGAAGCCGAGGACCAGACAGCCGGCGGTGGAGGCGACGGCGAGCCACAGGGTGGTGACGAGGGCCTCGCGGAAGGACGCGGAGGCGAGGACGTCGGCGTAGGCGCCGGGGGCCAGGGACTCCTGGACGACGAGCGCGAGCGGGTAGAGGAAGACGACGGCGAGGACGGCGACGGGCGGCAGGGCCCAGACCCACGGGGGGATCGCGCGCGGCGTACCTGTGGTGGGCATGCGTTCCGCCGGGTCGGAACGGGTGGGCCCAACGCCCTTTGCCTGGTGCTCCTCGACAACACTTGGAGCCCTAGTGGTCATCGTTCACCCCCGCGGCCAGCAGCACCGCGTCCTCAGGCGCGAAGTGCAGCGTCACCTCGGAACCGAGCAGCGGCGTCTCCCTCAGTTCCCGGACGTCCGCCTTCACCCGGTGGCCGCCGACCTCGACGTACAACCGGTGGGTGGAGCCGCGCCACTGGACCTCGACGATCCGGCCGCGCAGCGCGTTCGGTCCCTCGCCGAGGCCGACGAGGTGCGGGCGTACGCAGAGGGTGGCGGCGCCGGGGGTCGCGTCGCCGGGGGCGACGTTCAGCTCGGTCCCGTCGAACGCGACCCCGTCGGCGGTCACCGTCACCGGCAGCAGGTTCGCGTTGCCGACGAACGACGCCGTGAACTCCGTACGCGGCCTGCGGTAGAGGTCCTGCGGGGTGCCGCAGTCCTGGAGCCGGGCCTTGTCCATGACGGCGATCCGGTCGGCGAGGGTCAGCGCCTCGACCTGGTCGTGGGTGACGTACAGGATCGACACGTCCGGCAACTCGCGGTGCAGCCGGGCAAGTTCGGCGAGCATGCCGGAGCGCAGCTGCGCGTCGAGCGCGGAGAGCGGCTCGTCGAGGAGGAGGACCTTGGGCCGGATGGCGAGCGCCCGCGCGATGGCGACGCGCTGCTGCTGGCCGCCGGAGAGTTCGCGGGGGTACCGGTGGGCGTAGGCCGCCATGCCGGTCATCTCCAGGGCCTCGGCGACCCGGCCGGGGATCTCGTCCTTCGGCGTCTTCCGGGCCTTCAGGCCGAAGGCGACGTTCGCCTCGACCCGCAGGTGCGGGAAGAGGGCGTACTGCTGGACGACCATCCCGATCCCCCGCCGGTACGGCGGGAGGGCGGTGACGTCGCGGTCTCCGATGAGCACCCGCCCGGAGACCGGCCGTACGAATCCGGCGACGGCCCGCAGCGCGGTGGTCTTGCCGGAGCCTGAGGGCCCGAGGAGGGCGATGACCTCGCCGGGCTCGACGGTCAGGTCGAGCCGGTCGAGGACGGTGGTGCCGCCGTACGCGACGGAGACGGCGTCGAAGCGGATGCCGCTGGTCATGCCTCGCACTCCCGGAGCAGCGCGGGGAGTCCGGCGATGGAGGGCAGGACGCGGTCGGCGCCGTGCTCGGCGAGCGCGGCCTCGCCGTGGGCGCCGGTCAGGACGCCCGTCACGATCCCGGCGCCGGCGCGGACGCCGCTGAGCATGTCGTACGAGGTGTCGCCCGCGACCACGATCCGGCGGACGTCGTCGACGGCGCCGGTACGGAGGAAGGCGGCGAGGACCATGTCGGGGTACGGGCGGCCCCGGCCGCCCGCGTCGGCCGGGCAGAGGGTGAGACCGACGAGGTCGCGCCAGCCGAGGGCGTCGAGGATGGCGTCCTGGGTGACCCGGGCGAAGCCGGTGGTGAGGACGACGGTCCTGCCCTGCTCCTGGAGCGTGGCGATGGTCTCGGCGGCGCCCGGGATGGGGGCGATGCGGCCGTCGGCGACGAGTTCGCCGTACGCCTCCTCGAAGGCGAGGTTGGCCTGCCGGGCCCGGTCCTCGTCGCCGCCGAGGAGGTGGCCGAAGACGGAGATCTTGGACTCGCCCATGGTGGCGCGGACGTGGTCGATCATCGTGGCGGGGTCTTCACCGAGGCGCTCGGCGGCGACGGTGAAGGCCTGTTCGACGAGGCCGTCGTCGGCGACGGTGGTGCCGGCCATGTCGAGGACGACGAGGTCGTGCTTGTCCGTGTGCTTGGCCGTGTGCTTGGCCGTGTGCGTGTTCGTGGAGGTCATGGGGATCACCAGCCCAGTTCGTTCGCGGTCGTCTCGGCGATGGCGGGCGAGCAGGTCATGCCCCGGCCGCCGGGTCCCGTCACCAGCCACACGCCGTCGCGGACCCGCTGGCGGTGCACGACCCGGCTGGTGTCGACGCACTGCGCGTACACCCCGGCCCAGCGCCGCCTGATCTTCGGCAGCGGCCGGCCGAGGAAGGACTCGACGACGCGGGTGAGGTGCTCGTAGGGGTCTTCGAGGGTGTCGAAGGCGAAGGGGTGCTCGTACTCGTGGGTGTCGCCGATGGTCAGTCCGCCGTCGAGGCGCTGCACCATGAGCAGCTGCATCTTGTGGGCGGCGGCGGTCGGGTCCTGCGGCCGCGCGGCCTGGAGCGCGTCGAGGGCCTCGGAGGCGTAGGCCGGGTAGTAGCGGAAGGAGTCGGCGTCGGCGACGGAGGTGGTGAGCGGCTCGCCGAGGGGGTCGGTCTGCATCATCTGGAGCCGGACCCGGCGGACGGGTATCTCGCCGGCGACCTCGCGGACGAGGCCGGAGAGCCAGGCGCCGGTGCACAGGACGACGGCGTCGCCGGCGTGGACCTCGCCCAGGTCGTCGCGGACGGCGCTCTCACCGACCACGTCGCGGACCTCGCGGTTCGGCAGGAACGTGTACCTGCCGGTGGCCAGGAGGGCCTCGCGGAGGGCGAGCTGCGCGAGGCGCGGCTCGACGGCCGCGTCGCGCTCGCACCAGAGCGCGGCCTCGAACGCGCCGCGCAGGGCCGGGTTGACCGCGCGGGCCTCGTCGGCCGTGAGCAGCTTGTAGCCGCGGGCGGCGGCGTCGGGCCGGGCCACGGCGGCCTCGGCGACGGCCAGCTCGTGGGCGTTCCGCACGGGGGTGAGGGAGCCGATGGCCCGGAAGCCGAGGCCCGGGACGCGGGCCCCGATGCCCTCCCAGAGTTCGCGGGCGCGCAGGGCGGTGTCGAGTTCCTCGCCGCCCGCCCGTCCGCTGACCCAGATCTGGCCGAAGTTGCGGAGGGAGGCTCCGCGCGCCTCGGCCTCGCGCTCGATGTGTACGACCTCGTGGCCGCGTTCCACTGCGTGCCAGGCGTGCATGGTTCCCACCACGCCGGCTCCTACGACGATCACCTTCATGCCGATGACGGTCGCGGCGGCGGGTGGCCCGGGCGGGGACGGTGGTCGACGGGACGGTGAACGGACCGACAAGCTTGGACCAGACCCGTTACCCTTCTGTGATATTGCGGGGATCGGGTCGGCCGACTTCCTGTCAGCTCTGCTCCCCCAGGTGGGCCGTGAAGCTGAAGCGGTCACCCCGGTAGAGCGTGCGGACCCGTTCCAGGGGGCGCCCCGCGGTGTCCCGGGAGACCCGGTGGAGCAGCAGCATCGGGAGGGCGGGCGGGGTGCCGATGAGCAGGGCCTCGCGCGGGGTCGCGAGCACCGTCTCGATGCGCTCGTCGGCCGTGCCGAACGAGATGCCGAGGCGGTCGTGGAGGTAGGCGTAGAAGGAGGAGTCCGGGTCGAACTCGACGTCCAGGCGCGGGGCGCGGGCCTCGGAGACGTACGTGCTCTCCAGGCCGACCCGCTCGTCGTCGGCGAGCAGCACCCGCTCCATGTGCCAGACCGGCTCGCCGCGCCGGGCGCCGACCTCCGGCGCGAGCGCCTCCGGGCAGGGGAACCGGTCGAGCGAGATCAGACTGCGGCCGGGGCGGCGGCCCTGGCGGCGCACGCCCTCCGTGTAGCTCGCGAGCGAGAGGGGCTGTTCGAGTTTCGGGCCCGCGACGACCGTGCCCCGGCCCTGGCGGCGCAGCCGCCCCTCCAGGAGGAGTTCGCGCAGCGCCTGCCGGACGGTCTCGCGGGACACCTCGTACCGGACGGCGAGGTCGCGCTCGGTGGGCAGCAGCCCACCCTCCCCCAACTCGTCGACCATCACGGTCAGTTTGGCCTTGACGGCGTAGTACTTGGGCACGCGGCCGTGTTCCGGGATGCCGGAGCGGACGGGGGCGCCGGGGGCGCCGGGGGTGTTCTGGTAGTTCACCGGGGGATGGTCGCAGACGGGGATGAACGGGAAGGTGTACGCCGCATGACTCAGCGGTGCGGGACGCGGCGACGGCCGCGACGGCCCGAGCGGGCGAGGACGGCGCCGGTGTGGGCGAGGACGGCGCGGGAGCGGATGAGGGCGGCGCCGGAGAGGACGAGTGCGGCGGCGAGGGGGGCGAGGAGCAGGGCGTACCTCTCCGACTCGCCTCCGGTGCTGGCGAGTTCACGGCCGGGATCGGCCGGGTCGCGGGTGGTGGAGCCGGGTGGGCGGGGCGCGGTACCGGGGGCCCGGGAGGCGTCGGACGGATCGGGCAGGGCGGACGGGCCGGTCGGGTCGGTCGCGGTCGTGGGCTCTTCGGGGCCGGTGGGGTCGGTGGGGTCGGCGGGGCCGACGGTCAGGCGGTAGTCGCCGGACTCGCCGACCCAGTCGCCGTCGGCGCCGCGGCGCTGCACGACGGCGGCGTTGACGACGACCTCGTCGGGGTCGGTCTCCGCGCGGAAGGCCAGCCGTACGGGGACGGTGAGGGTCCCGCCCGCGGGAACCGAGAAGCCGCCGAAGTCGGTGAACACGCCTACGTTCTCGGCCTCTTCGGTCCCTTCGAAGGCGACGGGGTGCCATCGTGCGGCTCCTTCGTCGTAGAACTCGAAGCGGATCTGCTCGGGGCGGAGCGCGCGGTCGCGGTCGGTGAGGACGAGCACGGGGTGGACGCCGGAGCAGGGTGCGGTGGTGGTGTTGGTGAGGTCGAGCTTCCACTCCTGGAACGGCCCGCCGGCCGGGTAGTCGACGGGCCCGCCGTGCAGCCGGGTGTCGAGGGGGAAGGCGGAGCCTGCGGGGGTACCGCAGGTGGGTGCGGGGGGATCGGGGG
>JOBE01000098.1 GCA_000717735.1 Streptomyces griseoluteus
GCCCCGCCCCCGTCCCCCGCTCCGGGGAGGCCGCGGCCCCCGGCACCGCTCCGATCACCAGCGCACCTCCCAGAGCCAGTACCCCGCCGCCGAACGCACGGCGGCTCGGTCTTCCGTCTCGTGTCGCGTCCTCCGTCATGCCCACCCTCTCCCACCGGGGACCGCGGTGAAACGTCGACGTGCCGCCCGCAAGGATTCTGACGGGCCATCAGAAAACCTCTTCCCTCCGAGGCGCCGCTGAGGCATCCTGCCGCCCATGAAGACGGAGCTGAGTCGCACCCTGGGGATCGAGCACGCCATCTTCGGCTTCACGCCCTTCCCCGCGGTGGCCGCCGCACTCACCAGAGCCGGCGGGTTCGGCGTCCTCGGCGCGGTCCGCTACACCGCCCCCGAGGACCTCGCCCGCGACCTCGACTGGATGCAGGAGCACACCGGAGGACTGCCCTACGGCCTCGACGTCGTGATGCCCGCGAAGAAGGTCGAGGGGGTCAGCGAGGCCGAGGTCGAGGCCATGATCCCGGAGGGGCACCGGGCGTTCGTCCGCGCCACCCTCGCCAAGCACGGCGTGCCCGAGCTCGCCGAGGGCGAGGCCTCCGGGTGGCGCATCACCGGCTGGATGGAGCAGGTCGCCCGCAACCAGCTCGACGTGGCCTTCGACTACCCGATCAAACTCCTCGCCAACGCCCTCGGTTCACCGCCACCGGACGTCGTCGCCCGCGCCCACGACCACGGCGTCCTCGTCGCCGCCCTCGCCGGCAGCGCCCGCCACGCCCGCCACCACGCCGAGGCCGGCATCGACATCGTCGTCGCCCAGGGCTACGAGGCCGGCGGCCACACCGGCGAGATCGCCTCCATGGTCCTCACCCCCGAGGTCGTCGACGCCGTGTCCCCGCTGCCCGTGCTCGCCGCCGGCGGCATCGGCAGCGGCGAGCAGATCGCCGCCGGACTCGCCCTCGGCGCCCAGGGCGTCTGGCTCGGCTCGATCTGGCTCACCACCACCGAGGCCGACCTGCACTCCCGCGCCCTCACCGCCAAGCTCCTCGCCGCGGGGTCAGGCGACACCGTCCGCTCCCGCGCCCTGACCGGCAAGCCCGCCCGGCAGCTCCGTACCGGGTGGACCGACGCCTGGGACGACCCGGCGGGACCCGGCACGCTCCCCATGCCGCTCCAGGGACTCCTGGTCGCCGAGGCCGTCTCCCGTATCCAGAAGTACGAGATCGATCCGCTCCTCGGCACCCCCGTCGGACAGATCGTCGGCCGGATGAACGCGGAGCGCAGCGTCCAGCAGGTCGTGGACGAGCTCACCCGCGGCTTCGAGAAGGCCGTCGACCGCATCAACCGCATCGCCGGACGGAGCGACTCATGAGTCAGGGAGCCCCCACGGGATTCTGGGCCCAGGCAGCCGCCGACCCGGGCCGCACGGTCCTCGTCGCACCCGACGGCGAGGAGTGGACCGCCGAACGGCTGCACATCGAGGCGAACCGTCTGGTCCACGGGCTGCGCGCGGCGGGCCTGGAGCGCGGCGACGCCTTCGCCGTAGTCCTGCCCAACGGCCCCGAGTTCTTCGCGGCCCATCTCGCCGCCACCCAGGCCGGGTTCTACCTCGTCCCCGTCAACCACCACTTCGTCGGCCCCGAGATCGCCTGGATCGTCGCCGACTCGGGCGCCAAGGTCCTCCTCGCCCATGAGCGGTTCGCCGAGGCGGTCACCCTCGCCGCCGACGAGGCCGGACTCGCGCCCACCCACAGGTACGCGGTGGGCACCGTGCCCGGCTTCCGCCCGTACGCCGAACTCCTCGAAGGCCACGGCGGGGAGGCGCCCGCCGGCCGCACCCTCGGCTGGGTCATGAACTACACCTCGGGCACCACCGGACGGCCCCGGGGGATCCGCCGCCCGCTCCCGGGCAAGCTCCCCGAGGAGACCCATCTCGGCGGCTTCCTCGGCATCTTCGGCATCCGGCCGGGCGACGGCAACGTCCACCTCGTCTGCTCGCCGCTCTACCACACGGCCGTGCTCCAGTTCGCCGCCGCCGCCCTGCACATCGGGCACCCCCTCGTCCTGATGGACCGGTGGACGCCCGAGGAGATGCTCCGCCTGATCGACCGGTACGCCTGCACCCACACCCACATGGTCCCCACCCAGTTCCACCGGCTCCTCTCCCTCCCCGAGGAGGTACGCGAGCGGTACGACGTCTCCTCGATGCGGCACGCCATCCACGGCGCCGCGCCCTGCCCCGAGCACGTGAAGCGGGCCATGATCGACTGGTGGGGCCGCTGCGTCGAGGAGTACTACGCGGCGAGCGAGGGCGGGGGCGCCTTCGCGACGGCCGACGAGTGGCTGAAGAAACCCGGCACGGTCGGCAGGGCCTGGCCCATCAGCGAACTCGCCGTCTTCGACGACGACGGCGTACGGCTGCCGCCCGGCGAACTCGGCACCGTCTACCTGAAGATGAACACCGGCGGCTTCCAGTACCACAAGGACGAGGCGAAGACGGCCAAGAACCGCATCGGCGACTTCTTCACCGTCGGGGACCTCGGCGTCCTCGACGAGGACGGCTATCTCTTCCTCCGCGACCGCAAGATCGACATGATCATCTCCGGCGGCGTCAACATCTACCCGGCCGAGATCGAGGCGGCGCTGCTCGCCCACCCCGCCGTCGCGGACGCCGCCGCCTTCGGCATCCCGCACGCCGACTGGGGCGAGGAGGTCAAGGCGGTCGTCGAGGCGGCCGAGGGGTACGCGCCGGGGCCCGCGCTCGCCACCGAGATCCTGGCCCACTGCGCCGACCGCCTCGCCGGCTTCAAACGCCCGAAGTCGGTCGACTTCGTCCCGGCCATGCCCCGCGACCCCAACGGCAAGCTGTACAAGCGCCGCCTCCGCGACCCGTACTGGGAGGGAAGGGAACGCCCGGTCTAGGACGTGTCCGCAGGCCACCACCCCTGAACGAAAGGGACGCAAGGGGGCGTAAGGGCCCCTTTGTGGCAGGATGCGGATCATGAGTTCGAGTACGGTGTCGACGGCACGGCAGTGGACCACCTGGGGGCCGGTGGTGGCCGCGCTCGCGCTGGGAGCGGCCTGGGGGCGCGACCTCCCGGGCTTCGCCGTCGGTCTCATCGCGCTCTGTCTCATGGCCGCCGTCCTCGCCGCGGTCCACCACGCCGAGGTCATCGCCCACCGCGTCGGCGAACCCTTCGGCTCGCTCGTCCTCGCCGTGGCGGTCACCGTCATCGAGGTCGGACTCATCGTCACCCTGATGGCTGGCGGCGGCGAGAAGACCTCGACCTACGCGCGCGACACCGTCTTCGCCGCCGTCATGATCACCTGCAACGGCATCGTCGGCCTGTCCCTCCTCGTCGGCGCGCTCCGCAACCGCGTCGCGGTCTTCAACGCCGAGGGCTCCGGCGGCGCACTCGCCACCGTCTGCACCCTGGCCACGATGACCCTGGTCCTGCCCACCTTCACCACGAGCCACCGGGGCCCCGAGTTCTCCTCGGCGCAGCTCGCCTTCGCCGCCGTCGCCTCCCTCTGCCTGTACGGAGTGTTCGTCGGCGTCCAGACCGTACGGCACCGGGACTACTTCCTGCCGGTGCCCCGGCCGGGACACGAATCGGAGGAGGAGCACGCCGAGCCGCCGACCCGGCGGGAGACGCTGACCAGTCTCGGACTCCTCCTCCTGGCCCTCGTCGCCGTCGTCGGCAACGCCAAGCTGATCTCGCCGACCATCGAGGACGGCGTCGAGTCGGCGGGCCTCCCCAAGGCGGTCGTCGGTGTCGTCATCGCCCTGATGGTGCTGCTGCCGGAAACGCTCGCCGCCGTCCGCGCGGCCCGCAGGGACCGGATGCAGACCAGCCTCAACCTCGCGTACGGCTCCGCGATCGCCAGTATCGGACTGACGATTCCGGCGATCGCGCTCGCTTCGATCTGGCTGTCCGGGCCCCTCGTACTCGGTCTGGGTCCGCTCCACATGGTGCTGCTCGTCCTCACCGGTGTGGTGAGCGCCCTGACCGTGGTGCCCGGACGGGCCACCCTCCTTCAGGGCGGCGTCCATCTCGCGATCTTCGCCGCCTTCGTCTTCCTGTCGTTCAGCCCCTGACGACCACCACCCGCAGGGCGGGCGAGCGCAGGATGTCCTGCTCGCAGAAGCGCGACGTCACCCAGCGCTCGCCCGCGTACAGACGGGTCTGGTCGCTGTGGTGCGGTGACGCCGGGTTCGACGACTGCGAGTACGAGAGCAGGGTGCGGGCCACCGGGCACCGGCCGCCGTCCCAGCCCACCGCCTGCACATGGCTGGTGCCGTGCGCGACCTCCACGTAGCCGCCGCCCGCCGCGTTCCACACGGGTTCGGTCTTGTTCCAGACGCCCAGCGACTCGGTGCCGCCGCTCACCGGGATCCGCTCCCCGTTCCGTACGACGAACTGGTGGTCCCCGAGCGGTGCGTCCAGCGGGATCCCGGCGGCCCGCAGCTCCGCCGCCGCGTCGGTCAGCGCCTTCGCGAAGCCGGGCGTCGCCGTGTTCAGGGTGTGCGGGGTACGGACCGGGTCGGCCGCCGAGAACGGCACCTTCCACTGGTCCGCCGGCTTCACCGTGGCGGTGAACTTCCGCCAGAAGCGGTCGAAGAGCAGCGCGCCCCGGCTGTCGGTGTTCACCGTCCGGTCCCAGGCCCCGATCACCCGGCAGACCTCCGGGTCCCCGGGCAGCGCGGACGCGCAGGCCCGCGCCGCGTCGGCCGCCGCCATGTCACCGGCCGGCGCCCGGTTGGCGAACTGCTGGCGCTGGAGGTCGGCCACCGTCAGGCCCCCGCGCTCCGCCATCGCCGCCATGTCCTCCACGCCGCCCCTGGTACGGAGGGAGCGCGGGGTCGCGATCGTGCCGAAGATCCGCTCGTACCCGGTGAGCGGCCGGTCGGCGTTGGTCAGCCAGGCACTGTCGTTGGAGTTCCCCACGTACGGGGCGTCCCGCAGCACCGGCATCCGCGCGGGGCCGAACACCCCCGGCTGCACGGCGTCCGGGTCGGAGCCGAGTGCGCAGTCGGACCGTGAGCCGTCGAGCACCGCGACGCCGGAGGAGGGGTAGGTGGCCCGGCCGAGCGGGGTGGAGCAGCGCTCGGCGAGTTCGTCGGTGATCCGGGGGAGCACCTGGGACTGGCTGAAGAACGAGTGCCCCGCCGAGTCGGCCGCGATCGTGTTCACCCAGGGCAGCCCCTGGGTGCGGCGCAGGGTCTCGGCGACGTCCCGCGTCGAGCGCGCCTTCGCGAACCCGAGCGCGGTGTCCGAGCCGCGCAGGTTGACCGCGTTGGGGTCGTTGAGCGCGTACGCGGTGGTCGCGGTCCACGGCAGCGGGAGCTGCGCGCCGAGTCCGCCGACGACCGGGCCGTACCGGGTCCACCACTGGGTACGGGTGACCGGAGCGCCGTCCTTGACCGGCACGGTCACCGTGCGCGGGGTCATCCGCTCCGGCTTCCCGTCCACCAGGTACGAGGTCGGGTCGCCGGAGGCGAGCGTCAGCTGGTGCAGGTTGAGCGGTACCCCGGTGGCGACGGTGTGGCTCCAGGCGACCTTGGCGTTGAAGCCGATGTTCACGACGGTCGTGCCGAGGAGCGAGGCGCCGGAGACGTTCAGCTCGCCGGGGATGGTCTGCTGCGACTGCCAGAAACGACGCCCGCCCTGCCAGGGATAGTGCGGGTTTCCGAGGAGCAGCCCGCGGCCGTTCGCCGTGGTGGCCCCGGAGAACGCGACGGCGTTCGAGCCCATGGTGGCGTTCTCGGCGGCGAACAGTTTCCCGGCCGCCGCCGCGGCGGCGGCCGGATCGGGGACGCCCCCGGACGCGGCGGCCGAAGGGGGAGCGGCCGGCGGGAGGGCGGCCGGCGGCCGGGCGCCCGTGATGCCGTCGACGGCCCGGCCCTGACCGCCGAGCACCGAGACGGCGTGGCCGCGCCGGGCCACGTCGAGGGCGGTCACCGGGCGCACCCAGTCGGCGCCCGCGCAGGCCGGATCCGATATGCGGTTCTTCCGCAGCCAGGAGTTGTAGCCGGCCGCCCAGCCGCGCATGAGCTCCTTGAGGTCGCCGCTCGGGCCGGCCGGTGCCGGAGTCGCGAGGAGCTTCTCGACCGTCCCGGCGTCCTTCACGCCACGGAAGTACAGATCGCTGGAGAGGTTCGTGGTGGCGGAGGACAGCGAGCCGTCCGTGCCGGCGTCCGGGCCGAAGTGCCGGGAGCGCTCGCCGTTCACGGTCAGGAAGCCGTCCGCGAGCGTGCAGACCTCGTCGGCGGCCTGGGCCCAGCCCGTACCGAAGCCGAGGTTCGCGTAGTCCTTGGCCACGATGTGCGGAATGCCGTACTCGGTGTACCGGATGACGGCCGACAGGCCACGGTCGGACGGGTGATGACCCCGGCCCCCGGAGTCGGCCACCGCCGCGCCGGGCAGCGAGGCCGTGACGACGGCGAGGGCCGCGCCGGAGAGAGCCAGGTGTTTCAGGCGGGTGCGGAGGTGCAACGTGTCTCCCAACGGGCGGATGGGAATTGCGGGTTGGACCATGCACCCAGGTGCGCGTCCCCTTGTCAACATCCCGTTCGGTATCCGAGGTCCCGGCTGGTCCGGCAGGCCTCCCGGTACTTGACCTTCCGCCCTCTGGGCGCCGAGGATCGCCGCATGGACCGACTCCCCAGCCGCACCGTCGACGGTTTCCTGCGCGCGAGCGCCCGGCGTGTCCCCGACCGGATCGCCGTCCGTTACGCCGATCGGACCTGGACGTACGCGGAGCTGGACGGGGCCGTCTCCACCGCCGCCGCGTTCCTGCGGGAGCGGCGGCACGGCCTCGCCCTGCCGGAGTACGCCCGGGTGGCGACGTACGGCCACAACTCGGACGCCTACCTGATCGCGTTCCTCGCCTGCGCCCGGGCCGGCCTGATCCACGTGCCGGTCAACCACCACCTGACGGGCGGGGACCTCGCGTACGTCCTGGAGCAGTCGGACAGTTCCCTCGTCCTCGCCGACCCCGCCCTCGCGGACCGTGTCCCCGACGCCTTCGCGGTCAAGGTGCTGCGGGACGCCCCCGGTTCACTGCTCGACGCGCTCGCCGAACCGGAGACGTACCTCACCGACCGCGACGCCCGCGACATCGCCCAGTTGCTCTACACCTCGGGCACGACCGCCCTCCCCAAGGGGGCGACGATGACCCACCTGGCGCTCGCCCACGAGTACGCCAGCGCCATCGAGGCCCTCGACCTGAGCGAGGACGACCGGCCCGTGCACGCGCTGCCGCTCTACCACTCGGCGCAGATGCACGTCTTCCTGCTGCCCTACCTCGCCGTCGGCGCCGAGAACACGATCATCGACGGACCCGATCCCGCCGTCCTGTTCGACCTGATCGAGGCGGGCCGCGCCGACAGCCTCTTCGCCCCGCCGACCGTCTGGATCGGCCTCGCCAACCACCCGGACTTCGACGGCCGCGACCTGTCGGCGCTGCGCAAGGCCTACTACGGGGCCTCGATCATGCCCGTGCCGGTCCTGGAGCGGCTGCGCGCCCGCCTGCCGGACCTCGCCTTCTACAACTGCTTCGGCCAGTCGGAGATCGGCCCGCTCGCCACCGTCCTCGGCCCCGACGAGCACGAGGGCCGGATGGACTCCTGCGGCCGACCGGTCCGCCACGTCGAGGCCCGCGTCGTCGACGAGAACGGCGACGACGTCCCCGACGGCACCCCCGGCGAGATCGTCTACCGCTCCCCCCAACTGTGCGACGGCTACTGGCGCAAGCCGGACGAGACCGAGGCGGCCTTCCGCGGCGGCTGGTTCCACTCCGGCGACCTCGCCGTCCGCGACGCCGAGGGCTACTACACGATCGTCGACCGGGTGAAGGACGTCATCAACTCCGGGGGAGTGCTCGTCGCCTCCCGCCAGGTCGAGGACGTGCTCTACACGCACGCCGGCGTCGCCGAGGTGGCCGTGATCGGCCTCCCCGACGACCGCTGGATCGAGGCGGTCACGGCCGTCGTCGTGCCCCGCGGCGAGGTCACCGAAGCCGAACTGCTCGCCCACGCCAGGGAGAACCTCCCCCACTTCAAGGCCCCGAAGCGCGTCCACTTCACCCCCGAGCTGCCCCGCAACGCGAGCGGCAAGATCCTCAAGCGGGAACTCCGCGACCGCTTCGCCGGCGCGTCCGCTACTCCCCCCGCAGGTCCACGATCCGCTTGATCTTGCCCACCGAACGCTCCAGCGTCTCGGGGTCGACCACCTCGACCCCGACCGAGACCCCGATCCCGTCCCTGACCGCCGCGGCGATCGTCCGCGCTGCCTCCGCCCGCTCCTCGGCGGTCGCTCCCGCGCGGGCCTCCGCCCGTACCGTCAGGGCGTCGAGACGGCCCTCCCTGGTCAGGCGGAGCTGGAAGTGCGGGGCCACCGCCGGCGTGCGCAGCACGATCTCCTCGATCTGGGTCGGGAAGAGGTTCACCCCGCGCAGGATGATCATGTCGTCGCTGCGCCCCGTGACCTTCTCCATCCGCCGGAAGACCCGCGCGGTCCCCGGCAGCAGGCGGGTCAGATCCCGGGTCCGGTAGCGGATCACCGGCATGGCCTCCTTGGTGAGCGAGGTGAAGACGAGCTCGCCCTCCTCCCCGTCCGGCAGCACCTCGCCCGTGAACGGGTCCACGACCTCCGGGTAGAAGTGGTCCTCCCAGATGTGCAGTCCGTCCTTGGTCTCCACGCACTCCTGGGCCACCCCGGGACCGATCACCTCCGACAGGCCGTATATGTCGACCGCGTCGATCGCGAACGCCTCCTCGATCTCCTTTCGCATCGCCTCCGTCCACGGCTCGGCGCCGAAGACGCCCACCTTCAGGGAGGTCGACCGCGGGTCCACGCTCTGCCGTTCGAACTCGTCGAGCAGCGTGAGCATGTACGAGGGGGTCACCATGATGATCTCGGGGCGGAAGTCCTGGATGAGCTGCACCTGCCGGGCCGTCATGCCCCCCGAGGCCGGGATCACCGTGCACCCGAGCCGCTCCGCGCCGTAGTGCGCGCCGAGCCCGCCGGTGAACAGGCCGTATCCGTAGGCCACATGGACCTTGTGCCCGGGGCGGGCCCCGGCGGCCCGCAGGGACCGGGCCACCACGTCCGCCCACATGTCGAGGTCGCCCTCGGTGTAGCCGACGACGGTCGGCCGGCCGGTGGTGCCGCTGGAGGCGTGGACGCGCCGGATGCGGGACTGGTCGACGGCGAACATGCCGAAGGGGTAGTGGTCGCGGAGGTCCGCCTTGGTGGTGAAGGGGAAGCGCGGCAGGTCCGCGAGCGTACGGCAGTCGTCCGGCGTCACCCCGGCCGCGTCGAAGGAGCGCCGGTAGAAGTCCACGTTCGCGTACGCGTGGTGCAGGGTCGCGCGCAGCCGCTCCAGCTGGAGCGCCGTCAGCTCCTCGCGGCCGAGCCGTTCGCCGCCGTCCAGCAGTTCCGTCATCGCGCACTCCTCCACGGTCGTAAAACGGGCGACCGATCATTCGGTAGATCCGCTTCGGCTCAGTAAAACCGGAGCGACCCGGGGGTTGGCAAGGGGGTGGAAGGAGTTTCTCCGCAAGGCCGGACCGCCGGTCGAGGGCCACCCGTCACACCTTGGGGTGTCTTTCGGCCGGATTGGGACGGGGAGCACCGCCGCCGCGGGGATGGCTGGAGCAGCAGAGGTCCGCCCGGTCCCGGACCGGTCGCCCCGGTCCCGGCCGGCGGCCCGCCCGCGTGCCCCGACGAAAGCGAACGTCATGCCCCACCCGCACCGCCCCGCCGTAGCCGCCCGCGAGGGGGTGGCCCCGTGACCACCACCGCCACCACCGACGCCGACCTCCCCCAGGTCCACTTCTGGGCCGTCCCCGACCTCACAGGCCTCGACTTCGACCCGCTGCTCGCCAAGCTGCTGCACGAGGACCCCGTCACCCGGGTCCGGCTGCCGCACGGCGAAGGACACGCCTGGCTCGTCACCCGGTACGAGGACGTCAAGTTCGTCTCCGTCGACCCCCGCTTCAGCCGCCAGGCCGTCTGGGGCCGCTCCATCACCCGGGTCGCGCCCCACTTCATCCCGATGGAAGGGGCCGTCGGCTTCGCCGACCCGCCGGACCACACCCGGATGCGGCGCGTCGTCGCCCGCGCCTTCAGCGCCCGCGCCCTGCGCGCCCTGCGCGACCACGCCCAGGACGTCATGGACCGGCTCCTCGACCGGGTCGAGGAACACGGCCCGCCCGCCGACCTCATGGAACTGGTCAACCGGCCGTTCCCGCTCGCCATGGTCAGCGAACTCATGGGCGTGCCCGAGGGCGACCAGCCGCTGATGGCCCGCTGGTCCGACACCATCATCTCCGCCGCGGCCGGCCGGGAGGCCAGCGAGCAGGCCAAGGCCGACATGGGCCGCTACTTCACCGAACTCGTCGGCCGCAACCACGGCACCGGCAAGGAGACCCTCGCGGCCGTTCTCGCCGACGCCGTCGACGACGAGACCCTCACCGAGCACGAGGCCGTAGGCCTCGCCGTCCTCATCCAGATCGGCGGCGCCCACGCCGTCCGCAACAACAGCGCCAACATGGTGTACGCGCTGCTCACCCACCCCGAGCACCTCGCCCGGCTGCGCGCCGAACCCGCGCTGATCCCGCAGGCCGTCGACGAGCTCCTCCGCTACATCCCGCACCGCAACGCCGTCGGCCTCTCCCGGATCGCCCTGGAGGACGTCGAGGTCGGCGGGGTCACCATCCCGGCCGGCGAACCGGTCTACGTCTCGTACCTGACCGCCAACCGCGACCCCGCCGTCTTCCCCGAGCCGGAACGGCTCGACTTCGACCGCGGCTACAACCCGCACGTCGCCTTCGGCCACGGACCCCACTACTGCCCGGGCTCCGCCCTCGCCCGCATCGAGTCGGAGATCCTCGTCGAGTCCCTCTGGACCCGCTTCCCGAACCTCCGCCTCGCGGTGCCCGAGGACCAGCTCCGCTGGCAGCGCGGAGCCCTCATCCGCGGCCCCGAGGCCCTCCCGGTCACCTGGTGAGAGGAGTCCGCACACCGTGACAGTCACCGCGATCGGACCGAACGGCGGCCTCATCGTGCCGCCCGGCCACGGCAAGACCCTCACCACCGCCGCCCAGCACGTCACCTTCAAGGTGACCGGCGAGCACTCCCGTACCGCCTCCACCTTCGAGGTCGTCGTACCGCCGGGCTTCGACGTCGGCGCCCACGCCCACGGACACAGCGAGGAGCTCTTCTACGTCCTGGAGGGCGAACTCGACGTCCTCGCCTTCGAACCCCTCGTCCGCACCCGGGACAGCTGGCGGGAGTGGGAGTCGTCCTCCGGGCAGCGCGCCGTGCGGGCGACCCGCGGCACCCTGATCCTGGTGCCGCCCGGCTGCCCGCACGCCTTCGCCAACCCCACGGGGGAACCGGCACGCATGCTCTTCCAGGCGTCCCCGCCGCCCGACCACGAGCGGTACTTCGAGGAACTCATGGAGATCCTCGGCTCGGGCGGAGAGGTCGACCACGCGGCCGTCGAACGCCTCCGGATCCGCTACGACATCGACCAGATCACCCCGCTGCGGCACGACGCGGGACGGACCGCCGGGGAACCGGAACCCGTGAAGGCGGCCCGCACTCCCTGAGCCACCGGCCGAAACCTCGTTGCCCGGCGTCCGGCCCGGTGCTGAAGTGACCCCATGGAGAACCAGCGCGTCCGTGACCTGTACGACCGCCAGATCCGCCGCGAGGCCCGCCCCGAAGGGCCGGGCTGCCGGGTCGAGCGCGTCGGAGACGTCGTCCGCCGGACCGGACCCGCGCACGCCTGGAACGGCGTGCTCTGGTCCGGTCTCGACGCGTCCGGCGCCGACGAGGCCATCGCCGGCCAGATCGCCCACTACCGCGCCGCCGGCGTGTCCTTCGAGTGGAAGCTGTACGCGCACGACACCCCCGCCGACCTCGGCGACCGGCTCCTCGCCGCCGGCTTCACGGCCGAGGACCCCGAGACCCTGATGACCGCCGAAGCCGCCTCGCTGTCCCTGGACGTACCGCTTCCCGAGGGAGTCGAACTCCGCGCGGTGACGGACGAGGCCGGCGTGCGCCAGGTGGTCGAGGTCCACGAGCGCGCCTTCGGCACCGACAGCAGCCACATCGGCCGCCAGCTCCTCGACCACCTAGCCGCCGACCCCGGCACCGTCACCGCCGTCGTCGCCCTCGCGGCCGGCGAACCCGTCAGCGCGGCCCGCCTCGAACTCTGCCCCGGCACCGACTTCGCCGGCCTCTGGGGCGGCGGCACCGTCGAGAGCTGGCGGGGCCGCGGCCTCTACCGCGCCCTCGTGGCCCACCGCACCCGCGTCGCCGCCGAACGCGGCCACCGGTACGTCCAGGTCGACGCCGCCGACACCAGCCGCCCGATCCTCCAGCGCCTCGGCTTCCACACCCTCTCCACCACGACCCCGTACACCTACACCGTGTAGATCCGGCGCGGTTCCTGCCGGGCGGTCCCGCAACGGTAGGGTGCCGTCCGGCAACAGCAGAGGTCAGCGTGGGGAGACATGAGTTGATGAGTGGTCAGCAGTCGGGCCGGGGCGGCACGGGCGAGATCTTCCGACCGCTCGCGGCGGACGACCCCACCACGGTCGCGGGATACCGGCTGGCCGCCAAGCTGGGAGCCGGCGGCATGGGCAAGGTGTACCTCTCGTACACGCCCGGCGGCCGGCCGGTGGCGATCAAGCTGATCCGCCCCGAGTTCGGCGAGGACGCCGAGTTCCGCCGCCGCTTCGCCCAGGAGGTGCGCTCCGCGCAGCGCGTGCAGGGACTCTTCACCGCGCCCGTCATCGACGCCGACCCGGAAGGCGCCCAGCCCTGGCTGGCCACCGCCTACGTGCCCGGACCCTCGCTCGCCGACGCGGTCGTCGCGCACGGGGCGCTGCCCGTGGAGACGGTGCTGCTGCTCGTCGCCGGCATGGCCGAGGCCCTGCACGTCATCCACGGCGCCGGGATCGTCCACCGCGACCTCAAGCCGTCCAACGTGCTGCTCGCCTCCGACGGGCCCCGCGTCATCGACTTCGGCATCGCCCACGCCGCCGACGCGACCTCGCTCACCGGCAGCGGCGTCACCATCGGCACCCCGTCGTTCATGGCTCCCGAGCAGGCCGCAGGGCGCAAGGTGACCCCGGCCACGGACATCTTCGCGCTCGGCCAGGTCGCGGCGTACGCGGCGACCGGCCTCCCGGCGTTCGGCGAGGGAACCTCGCACGGCGTGCTGTACCGGATCGTGCACGAGGAGCCCGACCTCAGTGCGGTGCCGGAGCGCCTGAGCGAGCTGGTCACCCGGTGCCTCGCGAAGGACCCCGAGGCGCGGCCGACGCTCGCCGAGGTCATCCGGCTGTGCCAGGAGGCGAACGCGGCGACGGTGCTCCGGCGGCCCGAGGACTGGCTGCCGGGAGCGGTCTCCGCCGAGATCACGGCACGTGCGGCCGCCCCCGCGCCCGCGCAGACACCGCCGCCCCCGACGACCGCCCCCACGGCCGGCCACCCGCCCAC
>JOBE01000099.1 GCA_000717735.1 Streptomyces griseoluteus
CTACGCCTCTCTATTCGTCGGCAGCGTCAGATGTGTATAAGAGACAGCCCCCACACGGCTCCACCGCGCACGCTCCCCCCGCACACCGTCTTCGCCGAGCGCCTGCTCGCCGTGCTCAGCGGGGAACGGCCGGTGCACTGGATGCTCGGCCACACCGTCGGCGAGGCGTACGAGCAGCTGGTCAGGATCGCCCCCGAGACGCCCCTGCGGTCCCTCGGCCCCCGTCCCGTCCTGCGCCGCTGCTCGGTCCAGGTGGACGCCGGCCGGGCGGCGGTGGAGGCCTTCGCGACGATCGCCACCGGCCCCCGCGTCCGGGCGATGGCCTTCCGTCTGGAGCGCGGCGCCGACCAGCGCTGGCGCTGCGCCGCCGTCGAACTCGACGGCCTCGCCCGCCACGCATGACGAAGGGGCCGACCGCCCACCGGGCGACCGACCCCTTCACACCACACCAGGCCTCAGCGGCCCGACGTCAGCGGCGCGAACGTCACTTCTTGCGGCGCCGCCCACCACTCGCGTTCTTCTGGGCCTTGCGCCGCTCCGCACGGGTCATCCCGTCACCGGAGTCCGCGTCGTCGGAGGCGAAGTCGCCCTCGACGACACCGCCGTCGCCGTCCACGGTCGGCGCGGAGAAGTGCAGCCGGTCCGGCCGCTGCGGGGCGTCGAGCCCCTTGGCGCGGATCTCCGGACGCCCGGCGGCCGCCACAGTGTCACGAGCCGCTGCCGCGGCGGGGGCGCCCTCCTTGGAGAGCGACGGAGCGGTCGCCTGCACCGGGACCTCCTCGACCTGCTGCTCGACCTGGACCTCCAGGTTGAACAGGTAGCCGACGGACTCCTCCTTGATGCCCTCCATCATGGCGGTGAACATGTCGAAGCCCTCGCGCTGGTACTCGACCAGCGGGTCCTTCTGCGCCATGGCACGGAGGCCGATGCCCTCCTGGAGATAGTCCATCTCGTAGAGGTGCTCGCGCCACTTGCGGTCGAGGACGGACAGCACCACGCGCCGCTCAAGCTCGCGCATGATGTCCGAGCCGAGCTCCTTCTCCCGCGAGGCGTACTGCTCGTGGATGTCGCCCTTGATGGACTCGGCGATGAACTCGGCGGTGATGCCCGCGCGGTCGCCGGCCGCGTCCTCCAGCTCCTCCACGGTGACCTTCACCGGGTAGAGCTGCTTGAACGCGTTCCACAGACGGTCGAGGTCCCACTCCTCCGCGAAGCCCTCGGCGGTCTCCTGGCGGATGTAGTCGTCGATCGTGTCGTCCATGAAGTGCTGGATCTGCTCGTGCAGGTCCTCGCCCTCCAAGACGCGCCGGCGCTCGCCGTAGATGACCTGGCGCTGCCGGTTGAGGACGTCGTCGTACTTCAGGACGTTCTTGCGCGTCTCGAAGTTCTGGGTCTCGACCTGCGACTGGGCGGAGGCGATCGCCCGGGTGACCATCTTGTTCTCGATCGGCACGTCGTCCGGCACGTTGGCCATGGCCATCACGCGCTCGACCATCTGCGCCTTGAACAGGCGCATCAGGTCGTCGCCGAGGGAGAGGTAGAAGCGGGACTCGCCCGGGTCGCCCTGACGGCCGGAGCGGCCGCGGAGCTGGTTGTCGATGCGGCGGGACTCGTGGCGCTCGGTGCCCAGCACGTACAGCCCGCCGAGGTCCTTGACCTCCTCGAACTCCGCCTGCACGGCCTTCTTGGCGCGCTCGAGGGCGCCGGGGAGGGCCGCGGCCCACTCCTCGACATGCTCGACCGGGTCGAGACCCGCCTGGCGCAGCTCGGCCTCGGCGAGGTCGTCCGGGTTGCCGCCGAGCTTGATGTCCGTACCGCGTCCGGCCATGTTCGTGGCGACGGTGACGGCGCCCCGGCGACCGGCCTGGGCGACGATGCTGGCCTCGCGGTCGTGGTGCTTCGCGTTGAGGACCTCGTGCTGCACGCCGCGCTTGGAGAGCTGCTGCGAGAGGTACTCGGACTTCTCGACGGAGGTCGTGCCGACGAGGATCGGCTGACCCTTCTCGTGCTTCTCCGCGATGTCGTCGACGACGGCGGCGAACTTGGCGACCTCGGTCCGGTAGATCAGGTCGGACTGGTCCTTGCGGATCATCGGCCTGTTCGTGGGGATCGGGACGACGCCCAGCTTGTAGATCTGGTGGAACTCGGCGGCCTCGGTCATGGCCGTACCGGTCATTCCGGAGAGCTTCGAGTACAGGAGGAAGAAGTTCTGCAGGGTGATCGTGGCGAGGGTCTGGTTCTCGTCCTTGATCGCCACCCCCTCCTTGGCCTCGATCGCCTGGTGCATGCCCTCGTTGTAGCGGCGGCCGGCGAGGATACGGCCGGTGTGCTCGTCGACGATCATGACTTCGCCGTCCATGACGACGTAGTCCTTGTCCTTCTTGAACAGCTCCTTGGCCTTGATGGCGTTGTTCAGGTAGCCGACGAGCGGGGTGTTGACCGACTCGTAGAGGTTGTCGATGCCGAGCCAGTCCTCGACCTTGGCGACACCGGCCTCGTGGATCGCGACGGTGCGCTTCTTCTCGTCGACCTCGTAGTCGCCGGTCTCCTCGATGCCCTTGAGCTGGTTGCCGGGCTCGCCCTTGGAGAGGCGGGTGACGAGCTTCGCGAAGTCGCCGTACCACTTCGTCGCCTGGTCGGCCGGGCCGGAGATGATCAGCGGCGTACGGGCCTCGTCGACGAGGATGGAGTCGACCTCGTCGACACAGGCGAAGTTGTGGCCGCGCTGGACGAGCTCGTCCTTGGACCACGCCATGTTGTCGCGCAGGTAGTCGAAGCCGAACTCGTTGTTCGTGCCGTACGTGATGTCGCAGGCGTACTGCTCACGGCGCTGGGCCGGCGTCATGTTGGCGAGGATGCAGCCGACCTTGAGGCCGAGGAACTTGTGCACCCGGCCCATGAGCTCGGAGTCGCGCTCGGCAAGGTAGTCGTTCACCGTGATCAGGTGGACGCCCTTGCCGGACAGCGCGTTGAGGTACGCCGGGAGGGTGCCGACGAGGGTCTTGCCCTCACCGGTCTTCATCTCGGCGACGTAGCCGAGATGAAGGGCGGCGCCGCCCATCAGCTGGACGTCGTAGTGACGCTGACCGAGGACACGCTTCGCGGCCTCGCGCACCGTCGCGAAGGCCTCGGGCATCAGGTCGTCGAGGCTCTCACCGTCGGCGTACCGCTGCTTGTACTCATCGGTGAGCGCGCGCAACTCGGCGTCGGAGAGGTTGACGAAGTCCTCTTCGATGGAGTTGACCTGGTCCGCGATGCGGTGCAGTTTGCGCAGGATCTTTCCTTCGCCTGCACGCATGAGCTTGTTGAAGACGGACACTGAGGCTGCTCTCCTTGCCGGTCGGGCCTGGCACTGGGTCTTGTCATGGACGCGAGCGCGGGCACGGCAGGTGGTCCCCACCGCAACGGCCATCGTAAGCGAGACCGCCCTCGCGAAGGGAGGCCTGCAGTGCCGGAGCCGTACGTCCACCCGGAAAGAGAACGCACGAGGTGGGCGGAAGGTGCCGCCCCATCCGAAAAGTGTTCGCTTCCGGTCCGCGAGGTCACCACAATCCCGGCATGGAACCCATCACCCTCACCACCGACCGACTCCGGCTGCGGAACTTCGTCCCCGGCGACGCCGAGGCCGTCTACGACATCTGCCAGGACCCGGCCATCCGGCGCTGGACCACCGTCCCCGACCCCTACACCCGCCAGGACGCCGACTTCTTCCTGAACCGGCTGGTGCCCGACGGCTGGCGGGAGGACACCGAGTACGCGTTCGCCGTCGAACCCCTGGCCGGCGGCCCCCTGCTCGCCGCCGCCTCCCTGAGCAGCCGCGACAGCGGCGCCTGGGAGATCGGCTACTGGTTGGCCGAGGAGCACCGCGGCAGCGGCTACATGACAGAGATCGCCCGCGCCCTCGCCCACTGGGCCTTCACCGGACTCGGCTGCACCCGACTGGTGTGGCGCGCCGAGGTCGGCAACGCCGGTTCGCGCGCGGTGGCCGAGCGCGTCGGCTTCGTCGTCGAAGGCGTCCAGCGCGCCGCCCTGGTCAACAAGGGGACGCTCCGGGACTGCTGGGTCGGCGCCCTGCTCCCCTCCGACTTCGGCCTCCCGAGCCCGCTGCCGTACCTCCCGGCCCCCGACCTGCCCGCCAGGACCTGACACCGCCACGAGTCCGCCCGGCCCTCGGGAACGACGGCCGCGGCGACTGTCGGTGCCGGGGCCTAGGGTGCGGTCCATGACGACTGTGCCCCGCCACGCCGCCGCCGAACTGTCCGCCGACGAAGCCCGCCGGATCGCGCTGCGCGCCCAGGGCTTCCTGGGCGCCGCCGACCGCCGTGCCGGGGTGCGCGGGGTCCTGCGCGCCCTGGGCCAGGTGCAACTCGACACGATCTCCGTACTGGCCCGCTCGCACGAGCTCATCCCGTACGCGCGCCTGGGCGCCGTCGGCCGCACGACGGTCGAGGACGCCTACTGGACCGACGCGCACGCCTTCGAGTACTGGTCACACGCGGCCTGCATCCTGCCCGTCGAGGAATGGCCGCACTTCGCGTTCCGCCGCCGCGCCTACCGCGACCGCCCGCACTGGCACCACGACCTCTCGGCGGGCGCGTACGACAAGGTCATCGCCCAGCTGCGGGACGAGGGCCCGCGGACGGCGACCGAACTGGGCGGCGCGAAGAACAAGGGCGAGTGGTGGGACTGGTCCGAGACGAAGATCGCCGTCGAACGGGCGCTGATGTTCGGCGAGGTGGTCGTGGTCGAGCGGCGAGGCTGGAAGCGGGTGTACGACCTGGCCGAGCGGGCGATCCCGCAGGCCCTGCTCCACGACGACCTGGACGACACCGAGTGCGTGCGCCGCCTGGTGCGGCAGGCCGGCGAGGCGCTGGGCGTGGGCACGCGCGCGGACATCGCCGACTACCACCGGATCAAGGGCGAGCAGTTCGACGCGGTGGTCGAGGCGTCGGGGCTCGTGCCGGTCACGGTGGCGGGCTGGGGGAAGCCCGCCTGGGCGGACCCGGCGGCGCTGGCCTCCGAGCCGCGTGGCCGGCACCGTACGACGCTGCTGTCGCCGTTCGACTCGCTGATCTGGGAGCGGGCAAGGACGGAGCGGATCTTCGGCTTCAGCCACCGCCTGGAGGCATACGTGCCGAAGCCGAAGCGGGTGCACGGCTATTTCGCGATGCCGGTCCTCGCCGGAGGCCGTCTGGTCGGCCGGGTGGACCCGGCGCGCGAGGGCAGGACGCTCGTCGCCCGCCAGGTGACGCTCGACGGCCCCAAGGCCGTGCCGGCGGTCGCACAGGCGCTGCGCGAGGCGGCCGGGTGGGTCGGCTGCGACGCGGTGTCGGTGGTGCCGGACCGGGTGAACCACCCCGAGCTCGCACCGGAGCTGGTGCGGGCCCTGTCCTGAGCGCCCCCGCGACCGCTACCTGATCTCGAGGATCTTCTCCCGCATCGCGTAGACCACGGCCTCCATCCTGGAGTGCAGCTGAAGCTTCTCCAGGATGTTGCGCACGTGGTTCTTCACCGTCTCCGCACCGGCATCAACGGATCTCGAGGATCTTCTCCCGCATCGCGTAGACCACGGCCTCCATCCTGGAGTGCAGCTGAAGCTTCTCCAGGATGTTGCGCACGTGGTTCTTCACCGTTGTTCATCCCGGTCGCGACGAGCTTGAGGACCTCCAGCTCGCGGTCGGTCAGCCGGGGCGCGGGCACGAGTCTGCGCTCGTCCGTGCGCTGGATCATCGACTTGAACTCGGTGAGCAGCTTCGACGCCATCGAAGGGCTGATCTGCGACTGCCCGTCCGCGACCGCGCGGATGGCCGTCGCGACCTCGTCGGTGGAGATCTCCTTGAGGAGGTATCCGGTGGCCCCCGCCTTGATCGCGTCGTAGAGGTCGGCCTCCTCGTCGCTGATCGTCAGCATGATGATCTTCGCGCTGGGCGCCACCTCCTTGATGGAGGTGCACGCCTCGATGCCCCCGCGCCGCGGCATCCGTACGTCCATCAGGACGATGTCGGGCAGCAGATCGGCGGCCTTGTCGACGGCCTCCGCCCCGTCGCCGGCCTCTCCGACGACCTGGATGTCCTCCTCCTGTGCGAGGACGATCTCCAGTCCCCGTCGGAAGAGGGCATGGTCGTCCACCACGAGGACCCTGATCGGCTCTTTGCGGAATGCACCGCTGTCCGAATCCGATCCCTCCGGGACCGCACTACCGTGCTCACGCCCGCTGAGCACCGGCCCGAAGCTGTCCGCCATCGTTCCTCCCCCTGAAGGCCGTGGCCTGAATTCGTTTCCGGTCCCCCAACCCGCACTCGTCGAGCACCGGTTGGCGTGCACGCCATGATTTCATGCCCGGGCGTCGGCGGCGTGATCCCGTACACGCACAGGGGTGCCCCTGGGGGCGCGAAGGGCGCTCCAGGGGCACCGTGAGGGGCGACTGGTCGAGTGTGCGGCGGGCCCGGCCGTCAGCCGCCGAGCGCACCGCCGGCACCGCCGGCCTCGGCAAGCGGGTCGCCCTCGAGATGGATGACGCCGTAGTCGTACGCGTGTCGGCGGTAGACGACGCTCGGCTGCTTCGTGTCGGAGTCGACGAAGAGATAGAAGTCGTGGCCGACCAGCTCCATCTCGTAGAGCGCCTGGTCGAGCGTCATGGGTGCGGCCCGGTGGGTCTTCTCGCGGACCACCAGCGGGCCTTCGCCCTGGACTTCGATCGAGCCCATCATCGTGGTGGGCACCTTGTCGGACTCGTCGGCGACCAGCTGGCCGTCTCCGTTGAACTGGGCGGCGCCGGGCACCACGTCCCCGACTTCGGCCGCCGAAAGCCTGCCGCTTCCACGGCGGGTGTACCGCTTGTCGTGCTGCTTCCGCAGTCGCGCCTCGAGCTTGTCGCTGGCGAGGTCGAGCGCTGCGTACGGGTCGCCTGCCGCAGCTTCCGCCCGGATCACCGGGCCTCGGGAGTGGAGGGTGATCTCCACGCGGTCGGACCTGTCGGCCTGCCGCGGGTTGTGTTCCTTGGACACCTCGACGTCGAGGCTGATCACCTTGCCGTCGAGCTTCTGGATCTTCTCCAGCTTCAGCTTCTCGGCCACGTGCTTGCGGAACCGCTCGGGCACCTCGGTCTTGCGGCCCTTGACGACGATGTCCACGCAGAACTCCGTTCCCGGATCGCCTGGTCGGCCCCTTGGCCGCCGGGCATCTCCCTTTGCACCAGACTCCGGTGGATTACCGGAGCTCGGACTTGGCGACTTTCACCTCCTCCTCCCCAGTCGACAAGATCCCCACCCCATCGACAAGAGGTTAATTCGCCCTGAACTCCTGTCCTGTAGGCGCAACCATGTATTCGGCGAGGCGATGGCTTCCACCATTCCTCACAACCGAACATAGCCCCTTCGGACGGGTGTCGTCACCCGCTACCGCGACATACCTCCGTTCGAGTGCTTTCACCTCTCACCACCTGCAACGATCCAAGTTCCTGACGAGTTCCGGTTTATTTCGAACGAAGCGGGAGAGGATGCGATCACAGCCGCCGCCCGCTGTTCGAATCCATGCTGCGCGGAACCCGCCGGTAAACCGTGCGGTATTTCAGGAATGAACGGACGGTGTACGTCTCCGAGGGCGCGCGCGGCCTCCGCCAGCGAGGCCCCCGTGGTCATCAGGTCGTCCACGAGCACCACCTCTCCCGCCCCGAGAAGCCGCCCGCCGCCCGGCACGAGTTCCAGGGCGCCGGAGAGGTTCGCGAGCCGTCCACGCGCTCCCAACCCCGCCTGGTCCGCCACGTACCGCCGCTGCCGCAGCACGGACACGACCCGCGCCCGCCGCCCCGTGGACCGCAGCCGGGCCGCCGCGGCCAGCGCGATCCGCCGCGTCGGATCGTGGCCACGTGCCCGTACGGAGCGCCGGGAGGACGGCACCGGTACGAGGATCAGGGGAGACGCCCCGGGACCCTTGGCGGCACCTGCGGCGGCCTCCACGGCGGCGGCCAGGGCGCCGCCCAGGGGCCGGGCGAGGGTGAGAGCGCCCCGTTCCTTGTGGGCGAGGAGCAGCTCCCGCACGGCGCCGGCGTACGGCGCGACGGCGTGGACCACGGGAAGCCCGGCGGGCTCGGGCGAAGGGCGCACCCTGCGCGGTCCCGCACCGCCCCCGGTCAGCACGTCCTCGCAGGACGGGCACAGCTCGGTGCGCGGCCTGCCGCAGCCTCCGCAGGCGACCGGCAGCACCAACCCGGCGATCTCGCGCCACCACCCCCGCATGGCTCCACTGTGCGCCTTCACGACCCCGGCGGGCCACCCCTGTGGAAAACCGCGAAGTACGTCAGGTAGGCCCTTGGTATGTCACCTCGGGAGGCCCCGCACCGCGGAGTCGCTACCCCGGGTAGACGGGCGAGGTCCCCGTCTTGACCACCGGCTGCCAGTTGGTTCCCGGTGCAAGCCGGACGACGCCGTCGTCGCCGGAGTCGGCCACCAGAGGCACGTTGTCGACGTGCGGGGCGGCCACCGAGGTCACCCCGTTCAGCCCGGGCAGCACCAGGCTCGCCGAGGTCGAGCCGTCCGTCTGGAGGTAACGGATCTGCTGGACGCCGCCCGCCTCCTTGCCGACGACGACGAGCCGGCTCGGCCCGGCCCAGGAGACGGCGGTGACCGACTCCATCCGGGGCGCGGCGGGCTGGAGGTCGAGCACGGAGACGACCGGTTCGTCGCCCGTCGTCTGCCGCTGGACCCGGCCGATCTGCAGGGTCGTGTCCCCGCCCCTGGTGACCACCAGGGCGATCCGGACCCCGTCGGCGGAGACCCGCAGCGACTCGATCCTGGCGTCGTCCTCCAGCCACGGCGTGCGCACCTTGACGGGATCACCGGTACCGCCCGGCACCATCCACAGCTGGGGCGCCGCCGGATCGCGGTCGGCGACCCAGAGGTCGCCCCTGCCGTCCCAGCTGGGCGCGGACAACCGGTCGACGGGCTTGGCGCCCTTGCTGCTCAGGAGCGCGGGCGACGCGTCCTCCTCCGCGGTGATGGAGGAGACGAAGAGCTCACGGCCGGTCTGCCCGACCCCCGCCGCGCGGGTCTCGCCCCGGTCGACGGCGACCGACTGGAGCGGCGTGGTGCCCTTGCCGAGCGGACCGGGCACCTCGACGGGCGCGTTCGCCTCCTTGCCCCCGACGACCAGCATCATCAGCTTGTGGTGCTCGTCGACGAAGTACGGGTGCTCTTCCCTGTCCGTGTTGCGGACCGCGGCGAACTCGGCCGCCTGCCCCTTGCCGAGGCGGCACAGAGCCTGGTCGTTCGAGTCCTGGAGCTCCACCTGCTCGACGCGTACGGACGTCAGGTCGCCCAGCGTGAACAGCAGCTGCGCCGCCATCCGCCTGCAGGCCTCGGCGCCCACCCGGTCCGCCTTGCGGTTGAGCGGCACCTTCAGCGTGGACTGGTCGTCGGTCGTCAGCGTGGTGACGCCCTTCTGCAGCTCCGTGCCGGAGGGGAAGCGCGAGTCGACGGCCGGCTTGAGCCAGTTCGTGGGACCTTCGAGGAGCGCCTTGACCGTCTGCGTCACCGGGTCCATCCGGGTGACGGGGTCCTGGCGCTGGCGGATGTAGACCGGGTCGGCGACGACCCAGTCCTCCCCGGAGGCGAAGTAGTACTTGTTGACCGACCGGTAGTTGCGCAGGAAATCGGCCTCGCCGAGGACCAGGCCGGGCGGCAGGCCGTCGATGCGCCACTCCTTGCCCTTGCCGTTGGCCGTGGGCACCTGCACGACGTGGATCGAGGTCAGGTACTTGGCGGGGCTGATCGGCTGATACGCGTGACGGGCGTCCACGGTCGCGATCTTGCGGCCGGAGAGCGGGTAGGCGCGGCCCTGGTCCTCGGGGTCGGCGTTGCGGTCGGCCTGGTCACGGTCCGGCGCGGTGGTGAGCACCGTGATGCTCTCCTCCGGCTTCCAGGTCCGCGCGGCCTGCTTCGTGAGGTACTTGCGGGCGGTGGCGAATCCGGGGTCGTCACTGGTCATGGCTTCGAGGAAGCCGTCGACGATCTCGTCCGGGTCCGCGTTCTCCCGGGGCGCGACGGCGTAGACCCGTACCTGCGAGTCGCCCTGGTTGACCCCTTTGACCGGCTGCACGTCCCCGCTGTCGGGCATCGTCGCGCACCCGGTCACCAGGAGTCCGCCGCACGCGGCGAGCACCACCGCGCGCGCACCCCGTCCAGATCCCGGGTGCCCCTCCCGCAAGCCCCGCCCCGCGTGCCCCACTGGGGAGTCAACGCCCACGTGTCCCGTCCTCCCGCTCCGCGTTCCCGTTCGCGCCGGCCGTCGCCGCACCCGCCCCACCGCCGTCGCCGTCCGCCGCCGTGCGCGCCACCACCCGTGCGCCACTGCCGGGCAGGGCCGTCGGGTCGACGGTCGCCCGCGGCGGCACGGGCAGCCTCGGCGGTACGGGCAGCTGCGGCCGGTCGCCCGCGGACTGCGCCGGCACCGACGTGAGGCGGGTGCCCTCCTGGGCTCGCCCCGCGGCCGCCTGCTCGCGGTTGCGCCGTGAGTCCTCGGGCTCCAGGGGTATCGGGGAGCCCCGCAGCGGCTCGTCCGCGGTACGCGGCAGGGTGAGCCGGAACTGCGAACCGCCACCGGCCTCGCCCCAGGCCTGGAGCCAGCCGCCGTGCAGCCGGGCGTCCTCGACCGCGATGGACAGGCCGAGGCCGGTACCGCCCGTGGTGCGCGCGCGGGCCGGGTCGGCCCGCCAGAAGCGGTTGAACACCCGCGTGGCCTCGCCCGGCTTGAGCCCGACGCCGTAGTCGCGTACGGCGACGGCTACGGCCCCGCCGGCGGCGGCCAGCTTCACCACCACGTCACGGCCCTCACCGTGCTCGACCGCGTTGACGACGAGGTTGCGCAGCACCCGCTCGACCCGGCGGGCGTCCGCCTCGGCCACCACGGGCTGCTCGTCGCCGACGACCACGATCCGGGTGCCCTTGCGCTCGGCGAGGGGTTCGGCACCGCCGATGACCCGGCGCACGACCTGCCGCAGGTCGATCGGCTCGGCTTCCAGGGCCGCCGCGCCCGCGTCGAACCGGCTGATCTCCAGGAGGTCGGAGAGCAGCGACTCGAAGCGGTCGAGCTGGTCGCCGAGGAGTTCGGCCGAACGGGCGGTGACGGGGTCGAAGTCGACCCGGGCCTCGTGGATGACGTCGGCGGCCATCCGCACCGTGGTCAGCGGAGTACGCAGCTCGTGCGACACGTCCGACACGAACCGCCGCTGCATCCGCGACAGCTCCTCCAGCTGCTGGATCTTGAGCTGGAGGTTCTGCGCCATCTTGTTGAAGGCCTCGCCCAGCCGGGCGATGTCGTCCTCGCCAGTGACCTTCATGCGTTCCTGCAGGCGGCCCGCCGAGAGCCGCTCGGCGATCCCGGCGGCCATCCGTACCGGCGTGACGACCTGGCGCACCATGAGCCAGGCGATGGCGCCGAGCAGGACGACGACGAAGAGCCCGGCGGTCGCCAGGGTGCCCTTGACCAGGGTGAGGGAGTCCTCCTCCTGGGTCAGCGGGAACAGGTAGTACAGCTCGTACTGGTCGCCCTCGGCGTCGTTCAGCCGCTTGCCGATCACCAGACCGGCCTCGGACGCCTTTTCGCTGGTGTAGTGGATGCTGGTGAACTTCTGGAAGGTGTCCGCGCCCTGCGCCACCGAGTGCCGCAGGTCGGCGGGGATGCTCTTGGCCGGGTCGACCTCGCCGGACGCGCGCACGCCACGGCTCGCGGCGTCATCGGTGTCGAGGGACAGCGCGACCACGTTGAAGGCGCTCTGGCCGCCGCTGGCGAGCTGCTCGACCAGCGTGGACCGCCAGTTCACGGACGCGCCGGCCCGCCCGCCGTCCTGCTGACCGGGCGCCGAGGGGGTGGTCGCCGCCCTGTCCTGGGCGGCGGAGAACCCGCCGGCGGCCTGGCTCTGGGCGGCCTGCTCCTTGGCGTCGAGCAGACCGTTGCGGACCTGGCCGATGACGACCAGGCCGAGCAGCAGCACCACCCCGAGCGACATCAGCAGGGTGCCGGCGACGATCCGCAGCTGGATGTTCCGACGCCACAGCCGCACGGCGGGCAGCAGCGGACGCCGCACCCAGCGCGCGAGGAGCCGGAGGACCGGGCCACCGGGCGCCCCGTCCCGGAACAACCGCCCACCCCTCGGCGGACGGCCGGAACGCGAGCCCCCCCGCCTCGGTCCGGCAGCCCGCCCCGTACGTGTTCCCGGGTCCCCGGGCCTCGGAGCAGTACTGCCTTCGTTCATGTCAGCTCGGCCCCGCCTTGTACCCGACACCGCGCACGGTGACCACGATCTCCGGGCGCTCCGGGTCCTTCTCGACCTTCGAGCGCAGTCGCTGCACGTGGACGTTCACCAGCCGGGTGTCGGCCGCGTGACGGTAGCCCCAGACCTGCTCGAGGAGGACCTCACGGGTGAACACCTGCCACGGCTTGCGCGCCAGCGCGACGAGCAGGTCGAACTCCAGCGGGGTCAGGGCGATGGACTGCCCCTCCCGCTTCACGGAGTGCCCGGCCACGTCGATGACGAGGTCACCGATGGTGAGCTGCTCCGGAGCCGGCTCCTCGGACCGCCGCAGCCGCGCCCGGATACGGGCGACGAGCTCCTTCGGCTTGAACGGCTTCACGATGTAGTCGTCGGCCCCGGACTCAAGACCCACGACGATGTCCACCGTGTCGCTCTTGGCCGTGAGCATGACGATCGGCACACCCGACTCGGCCCTGATCAGGCGGCACACCTCGATGCCGTCCCTTCCGGGCAGCATCAGGTCGAGCAGCACCAGGTCAGGCTTGGCCTCCCGGAATGCGGCAAGCGCCTTGTCACCGTCCGCGACGAACGACGGCTCGAACCCTTCACCCCGCAGCACGATGCCGAGCATCTCGGCCAGTGCGGTGTCGTCGTCGACGACAAGAACGCGTCCCTTCATATCGACATCATCCCATTAGCCAATCGTTACCTGCCGTGACCTGCCCCACAGCGCCTCCCGCAGCCCGGACCACGATCCCGTCGATCGCGCCCCGCTCGGCCCGCCACCGCACGGTTCGCGCGAGATGATCGGGTATCCGCACAGTGTGCAGCCTGCCGCTCGCACAATGAAGCTCCGGACGAAGGTACGAACGTCAACACCGCTCCCGCCCACGGGCGGGCCTCGCGTGGCACGATGGCACCCGGCCCGCCGCCGAGTCAGGTGTCGGCCGCCGTGACCGAGCCGGTTCGCCGATCCGGCACCGCGACCAAATCTCCGAGGTGGACGACCGTGAACGACACTCCGGGCTGGACCTCGCCCGGATCCGCCCCCTCCGACGACCAGAACGGCTCCGGGACCCCCGGGCCCGCTCCGTCCGACGCGAACGGCTCCGCCCCGCAGTGGTCGAAGGACCAGCCGCCCGCCGGCCAGTGGTCCCCGCCGACCGGCCAGACCCCGCCCGCCCCACGGACACCGACGACGGGCCCGAACTGGGGTACTCCGCCGCCGAACGCCCACTGGGGCAGCGCTCCGGCCGCGAAGCCCGGCGTGATCCCCCTGCGCCCGCTGGGCATGGGCGAGATCCTCGACGGTTCGGTGAAGACCCTCCGCACCTACTGGCGCACGGTCCTGGCGATCACGGTCACGGTCGCGGTGATCTCCGAGATCGCCGGCATCCTGGCCCAGCGGTATCTCGCCCCCACGGTCCCCGCGGCCGATCCGGACGCCACCCCCGCAGAGGCGCTCCAGCAGTCCCTCGACGCCGCCCAGGCCTCCCTGATCGGTACGGGCCCGGCCCTCCTCGTGACGCTGATGGCGTCCCTGTTCAGCGCCGCCCTGCTGACCGTCGTCATCAGCCGCGCGGTCGTCGGCCGCCCGGTCTCGCTGGGCTCCGCCTGGCAGGAGGCCCGGCCCCGCCTCCTCCAGCTCGTCGGCCTGACCCTGCTGGTCGCGGCCATGAGCACCGCCATCGTCCTCGTCGGCCTGCTCCCCGGGCTCCTCGTCGGCGGCGCCGCCGGTGCGGCCCTGGTCATGCTCGGCGGCTTCGGCGGCCTGGTGACGGCCGTCTGGCTGCTGATCCGCTTCGCCCTCGCCTCCCCCGCCCTGATGCTGGAGCGCCAGGGCGTGATCCGGTCCCTGAAGCGCTCGGCCAAGCTGGTCCAGGGCTCGTGGTGGCGGATCTTCGGCATCACCCTCGTCACCCAGCTGCTGATCTTCGTCTTCGCGATGATCATCGTGATCCCGTTCATCATGATCGGCATCGCGGTCGACGGCGATGGCTTCTCCGGCCTGCTCACCGAGTCCTCCGCGCCCGGCTGGCCGTTCCTGCTCATCACGGGCATCGGCGGCGTGATCACCAGCGCGATCACCTACCCGATCTCGGCCGGCGTGACGGTGCTCCTCTACGTGGACCAGCGCATCCGCCGCGAAGCCCTGGACCTCGAACTGGCACGGGCCGCGGGCCTCCCCGGCTACGGCCCTGCACCTGGCGACCAGACCGTCGGAGGCTGATGCCGTGACGGTCACGGGGGGAACGGCCACGGCACCGACGCGGCTGCTCGCCGACGGCGACGTACCGGTGGACATCTCCCGCGTCCCCGCCCGCGAGGCGGCGGAACGGGAGCTGTCCAGGCCGATGTACCACGAGAACGACCCGAGCCTCCTCCAGCGCGGCCTCGACCGCTTCTGGGAGTGGCTCGACGACCTGTTCGGCGCCGCGTCCGGGGCCGCCCCTGGCGGCGTCCTCGGCCTCGTCACGGTGATCGTGTTCGCCGTCGCCCTCGTCGCCGCCCTCTGGTGGCGCCTCGGCACCCCCCGCCGGGCCCCCGGCGCTTCGGCCGACTCCCTCTTCCCCGACGGTCCCCGCACCGCTCGCGACCACCGGACGGCAGCCGCACGCCACGCCTCCGTCGGCCACTGGAACGAGGCGGTCCAGGAACGGATGCGGGCGATCGTCCGCTCCCTAGAAGAGCGCGCCCTGCTCGACCCCCGCCCCGGCCGCACCGCGGACGAGGCCGCCGCCGAAGCCGGCCGCTCCCTGCCCGCCCACGCGGACGAACTGCGCCTCGCGGCCCGGGCCTTCGACGACGTCACGTACGGCGGCCGCACCGCCGACGAGCCCGCGTACCGCCGCGTCGAGGAACTCGACACCGCCCTTGAGCGGACCCGCCCCACCCTCGACACCGCCGCCACGGGGACGCCCGCATGAGCCGCCCGGCCACCAGCACCACGTCGACCGCCCTGTCCACCCGTCAGCTGTGGACCCGCGCCCGCGGTGCGGTCCTCGTCCTCGCCCTGATCCTCGTCGGGGGCATCATCCTCGCGACGGTGCGGTCCTCCGACTCCCAGGGCGCTCTCGACCCCCGCTCCACCGCCCCCCACGGCAGCCGCGCCGTCGCCGAACTCCTCAAGGCCCGTGGCGTCACGATCATCCTGGCCACCACCCTGGACGAGGCCACGGCCGCCACCGACACGGCGTCGACGCTCCTGGTCACCACCCCCGATCTGCTGACGGACACTCAACAGTCCACGCTCCGGAAGACCATCGAGAGCTCCGCGGGCCGCACCGTCCTCCTCGGCGCCGGCAGCCCCTCCCTCCCCGTCCTGGCCCCGAACGTCACCGCCGCCACCAGCACCGCCGTGGAGAACCGTACCCCCTCCTGCACTCTGGAAGCCGCCACCCGCGCCGGCAGCGTCGACCTCGGCGGCGAGCGCTACCTCACGAACCCCGGCGCCGACGCCGACGCCTGCTACCCCGCCGACGGCCTGCCGTCCCTGGTCCGCATCCCGGGCCCCGACGCCACCGACACCGTCCTCCTCGGCTCGCCCGACATCCTCCACAACGACCGTCTCGACCAGCAGGGCAACGCCTCGCTCGCCCTGCAACTCCTCGGCTCCCGACCCCATCTGGTCTGGTACCTCCCCTCTCTCACCGACGCCTCCGCCGCCGACACACCCGACGACGACCCCACGGGCAACTTCCTCGCCCTCATCCCCTCCGGCTGGCTGTGGGGCACACTCCAACTCGCGGTCGCGGCCCTGCTCACCGCCATCTGGCGGGCACGCCGCCTCGGCCCCCTGGTGACCGAACGCCTCCCCGTCGCCGTCCGCGCCTCCGAGGCCACCGAGGGCCGCGCCCGCCTCTACCGCAAGGCGAACGCCCGAGACCGCGCCGCAACCGTCCTGCGCACCGCGACCCGAACCCGCATCGCCCCCCTGCTAGGGGTCCCCGTTCAGGACGCCCACTCCTCCGAGCGCCTCCTCCCCGCACTCTCCGCCCGTCTCCCCGAGACCACCGCGGACACCAGGACCCTCCTCTTCGGCCCGGCTCCCGCCGACGACGCCACCCTCATCCGCCTGGCGGACCAACTCGACGCCCTCGAAAGAGAGGTACGCACCTCATGAGCGCCCCGACCCCCGAGACCGCTACGGACTCGGACAGCGCCCGCGCCTCGCTGGAGGCCCTGCGCACCGAGATCGCGAAGGCCGTGGTCGGCCAGGACCCCGCCGTCACCGGTCTCGTCGTCGCCCTGCTCTGCCGGGGACACGTCCTCCTCGAAGGCGTGCCCGGCGTCGCCAAGACGCTGCTGGTCCGCGCGCTCGCCGCCGCCCTCGAACTCGATACCAAGCGCGTCCAGTTCACCCCCGACCTGATGCCGAGCGACGTCACCGGCTCCCTGGTCTACGACAACCGGACATCCGAGTTCTCCTTCCAGCCCGGCCCGGTCTTCACCCATCTCCTGCTCGCCGACGAGATCAACCGCACGCCCCCGAAGACCCAGTCCTCCCTCCTGGAAGCGATGGAGGAGCACCAGGTCACGGTCGACGGCACACCCCGACCCCTGCCCGACCCCTTCCTGGTCGCCGCGACCCAGAACCCCGTGGAGTACGAGGGCACCTACCCTCTCCCCGAGGCCCAACTGGACAGGTTCCTGCTGAAGCTGACGGTCCCTCTGCCTTCACGCGCGGACGAGATCCAGGTCCTCAGCCGTCACGCCGAGGGCTTCGACCCCCGCGACCTGAAGGCCGCCGGCGTCCGCCCCGTCGCAGGTCCCGCGCAGCTCGCAGCCGCCCGCGCCGCGGTCGCCAAGGTCTCGGTCTCCGCCGAGATCGCCGGCTATGTCGTCGATATCTGTCGTGCCACGCGTGAATCCCCCTCACTCACGCTCGGGGTCTCCCCCCGAGGCGCCACCGCCCTGCTGTCCACCGCCCGCGCCTGGGCCTGGCTCACCGGCCGGGACTACGTCACCCCGGACGATGTGAAGGCCCTCGCTCTCCCCACCCTGCGTCATCGCATCCACCTGCGGCCCGAGGCCGAGATGGAGGGGGTCACCCCCGACTCCGTCGTCAACTCGATCCTCGCCCACGTCCCCGTCCCCCGCTGAGAACGGCGCCCCATGGCCCTCACCGGACGAACCGCACTGCTCGCGGCCCTCGGATCGCTCCCCGTCGGCATCCTCGCCCCCAGCTGGACGGGAATGCTGGCGGTGAACGCGCCCCTCTCCCTCGCAATTCTGTGCGACTACGCCATGGCCGCGCCAGTACGAACGCTCCAATTCACCCGAAGTGGTGACACATCCGTTCGACTCGGTGACGCGGCGGATGTCCACCTCACCGTCACCAACCGGTCGCGCCGCCGCCTGCGCGCCCAGCTCCGCGACGCCTGGCCGCCCAGCAGCTGGCTCCCTGGCACCGAACAGGCCTCCTCGCGCCAACGGCTCACGGTCCCTGCCGGCGAACGCCGCCGTCTCACCACGAGCCTGCGCCCGACCCGCCGCGGCGACCGGCACGCCGAGCGCATCACGGTCCGCTCGTACGGCCCCCTCGGACTCGCGGCCCGCCAGGGCAACCACGAAGCCCCCTGGACCGTCCGCGTCCTGCCCCCGTTCACCAGCCGCAAGCACCTGCCGTCCCGGCTGGCCAGACTCCGCGAACTCGACGGCCGCACCAGCGTGCTGACCCGCGGCGAGGGCACGGAGTTCGACAGCCTTCGCGAGTACGTTCCCGGCGACGACACCCGCTCGATCGACTGGCGCGCCACCGCCCGCCAATCCACGGTCGCCGTCCGCACGTGGCGCCCGGAACGCGACCGTCACATCCTCATCGTCCTCGACACCGGCCGCACCTCGGCCGGCCGCGTCGGCGACGTCCCCCGCCTGGACGCCTCCATGGACGCGGCCCTTCTCCTCACCGCGCTCGCCTCCCGCGCCGGCGACCGCGTGGACCTCCTGGCCTACGACCGCCGTCTCCGCGCCCAGGTCCAGGGCCGCTCCGCCGGCGACGTCCTGCCCGCCGTGGTCAACGCCCTCGCCCCGCTGGAACCCGAGCTGGTGGAGACCGACGCCCGGGGACTGACGGCCACCGCTCTCGCACGCGCGCCTCGACGTTCCCTGATCGTCCTGCTGACGAGCCTCGACGCCGCACCGATCGAGGAAGGCCTCCTCCCGATCCTGCCGCAGCTCACCCAGCGCCACACGGTCCTGCTTGCCTCTGTCGCCGACCCGCACGCCGCAGGAATGGCGGCGGCCCGCGGCACGATCGACGGCGTCTACGAGGCTGCGGCAGCCACTCAGACCCAGTCACAGCGCGCCCGTACCGCGGACCAACTGCGACGCCATGGCGTCACGGTCGTCGACGCCTCTCCGGACATCCTCGCCCCGGCCCTGGCCGACGCTTACCTCGCCCTGAAGGCAGCCGGCCGCCTCTGACGGCTCTCCCGCCACCACAGGTTCCCTCCGAAAGGGCTGCCTGGTCGTGAACGCAGAAAAGCCCCGCACCATGAGGTGCGGGGCTTTCCCACAATGATTGTTCGGCGGCGTCCTACTCTCCCACAGGGTCCCCCCT
>JOBE01000100.1 GCA_000717735.1 Streptomyces griseoluteus
CCGGGCTCGCGGGGCCCGGCACGCGCGCTCGCCGCGTTGTCGTCGGTCCCCAACGCTCCGCGTCGACTCCCTCCTCCGCCTTGCGATCACACGCACCAGGCCCCGCTCCCTGATCCGGCCTGATCCAAAAGACAGGCCCTAGGCGGGGGGTGTCCGGGAGCGCCGAGGCCCCCCGCCCCGGGAAACACCGAGGGCCCCCGTCGCACACGGCGACGGGGGCCCTCGGCGGAAAAGCCGGAAAAGCCGGTAAAGCGGTCAGGCGGCCGAGCTTCCGGTGCTCGACGAGGACGTCGAGGAGGCGGAAGAGGATGCCGAAGCGGTCGACGCGGCCGGCTTGGCGTCCGACGTCGAGGACGACGAAGAGGCCGAGGACGACGGGGTCGAGGACTTCGACGCGGCCGGCGAGCTGCTGGACGACGAGCCGCGGCTGTCGTTCCGGTAGAAGCCGGATCCCTTGAAGACGATGCCGACGGCCGAGAACACCTTCTTCAGGCGTCCGTCGCAACTGGGGCACTCGGTCAGCGCGTCATCGGTGAACTTCTGCACCGCCTCGAGGCCTTCGCCGCACTCGGTGCACTGGTACTGGTAGGTCGGCACTTGTCTTCCTCCTGGCACTCACACTCATCGAGTGCTAACGACGATCCATACTGACGTATTCCGCGGGATCAGTCCACCGCCACCGGCACGCGGTGACCGATACCACGTGCCGCGACCCGGCTGGTCTCGCGCGGCCGCAGCCGCGACCGCAGGGCCAGGAGCGTGGCGAGGGCGAGAACGGTGCCCGCCATCGGGACCAGGAATCCGGCGCTCGATCCCTGGGCGTCGGCGAGGCGCCCGGCGACCGTGACGGCCGCGGCCTGGCCGAGCGCGACGGCGCCGGTGAGCCAGGTGAAGGCCTCGGTACGGGCCGAGGCCGGGATCAGGGTCTCGACGATGGTGTAGCCGGTGATGAGGGCGGGGGCGATGCACAGGCCCACGACCAGGCCCAGAGCGCCGAGGAGCAGCACCGAGTGCGCGGTCCACAGCAGGGACGCGGCGACGGTGAGGCCGGCGTATCCGAGGATCAGGCGGCGGCGGGGGCCGGTCTTCCAGGCGACGGTGCCCATGGCGATGCCCGCGAGCATGTTGCCGGCGGCGAAGACCCCGTACAGCAGGCCGTTCGCGCCGGGGTTGCCGATCTCCTCGGTGAAGGCGGTGAGGGAGACCTGCATGCCGCCGAAGACCGAGCCGATGCCCAGGAAGGCGACGATCAGGACGCGGACACCGGGGATGGAGAGCGCCGAGCGGCGGGGTTCGGCGGAGGTGGCCGAGGCGGCGCCGAACGCGGGCTGGGTGGCGCGCTGGGCGGCGAAGAAGAGTCCGCCGACGAGGGTGAGGGCGGCCTCGGTGATCAGGCCGGCGGCCGGGTGGACGCCGGTGCACAGGGCGGTGGCGAGGACGGGCCCGACGACGAACGTGAACTCGTCCGTGACGGACTCGAAGGCCGCGGCCGTCGGCATCAGCGGGGTGCCGTCCAGCTTGGCGGCCCAGCGGGCCCGGACCATCGGTCCGACCTGGGGCACGGAGGCACCGGCGGGCACGGCGGCCAGGAACAGGGCCCAGAGCGGGGCGCCGCTCAGGGCGAGCACCACGAGCAGGGAGACGGACGCGGTGTGGATCAGGACGCCGGGCACGAGGACGGCGCGCTGGCCGCAGCGGTCGGCGAGCTTGCCGCTCTGCGGCGCGAACAGCGCCATGGAGACGCCGGTGACGGCGGCGACCGCGCCGGCGCTGCCGAAGGAGCCGGTGGTGTGCTGGACGAGCAGGACGATGCCGATGGTCAGCATCGCGAAGGGCTGCCGGGCGGCGAAGCCGGGGAGCAGGAAGGACAGCGCACCGGGGGTGCGCAGAAGCTGCCCGTAGCCGGGTCGCTTGTCGTAGTTGACCGTGGACGCCACGGTCCTGGCCTTTCTGCCGCCTGGTAGCGCGCCCCGGCACGGTGGTGCGGGTGTCGCCGAGAGCTGTCCTCATGCGCGTTACTGCGGTAGATACCGGGCCGGCCCCACTGCGGAGGGGCGCCACGGCCGCCATACGGTCGCGCCAGCTCTGCGTCAGGCAGAGTTGGTTCGATCAGGTGTGCCTTCATGGTACAGGGAGGAGCGTCTTCCTGCCTGGGAAAACGCCCCCTCCCTTGAATTAATGCCTCGGATTAACCGTCTCTTCTCACGCGGACGGCTTTTTCTCCTGGTGGCCGTGTCGGTGGAACCCGAGCGTCGTCCCCGAGGGGCGTGAGGCCGCCGTGGCGCCGCCCGTGCCGAGCCAGCCGGCGAGCTTGCCGCCCTGCCCGACCGCGCGCAGTCGCCGTTCGGTGGCGTCCCGTACCGGGTCGGTGGCGACGACGAGGAGTTCGTCGCCGCGCCGCAGGACGGTCGTGGGGCCGGGGACGAAGCTCGCCCCCTCCCGTACGACGAGGGTGACGGCCGCCCCGGCGGGGAGGCGCAGCTCGGCGACCTCGACTCCGTGCATGCGGGACTCCTCCGGGATGGCGACGGAGAGCAGGTGGCCGCGGAGCCGTTCCAGGGGGGCGGACTCGACGCCGAGGTCGGAGGCCTCCGAGGAGTCGCCGAGCTTCAGGGCCTTCGCGAGCCAGGGAAGGGTCGGGCCCTGGACGAGGGTGTAGACGACGACGAGGACGAAGACGATGTTGAAGATCCGTTCGCTGCCCTCGATCTGCGACACCATCGGGATGGTGGCGAGGATGATGGGCACGGCGCCGCGCAGTCCCGCCCAGGACATGAGGGCCTGTTCCTGCCAGGGGATCCGGAAGGGCAGCAGGCTGACCAGGATCTCCAGGGGCCGCGCGACCACCGTCAGGACCAGGCCGATGACGACGGCGGGCCAGAAGTCGTGGACGAGCTCGTGCGGGGTGACGAGCAGGCCGAGCAGGACGAACATGCCGATCTGGGCGATCCAGCCGAGTCCCTCGGCGAAGCCGCGGTTCGCGGGCGCGTGCGGCAGCTTGGCGTTGCCGAGGATCATCGAGGCCAGGTAGACGGCGAGGAAGCCGGAGCCGTGGGCCATGGCGCCGGCGGCGTACGCGACGACGGCGATGGCCATGACGGCGATCGGGTAGAGGCCGGAGGCGGGCAGCGCGATGTGCCGGAGCCCGTAGGCGCCGAGGAAGCCGACGGTGAGGCCGACGGCGACGCCGATGGCGAGTTCGAGGGCGATCGTGCCGACGAGGACGTACCAGTGGTCGACGGGTCCCGCGGTGGAGAAGGCGACGACGAGGATGACGACGGGGGCGTCGTTGAAGCCGGACTCGGCCTCCAGGACGCCGGTGACCCGTGAGGGCAGCGGCACCTTGCGCAGGACGGAGAAGACCGCCGCGGCGTCGGTCGAGGAGACGACGGCGCCGATGATCAGGGCCTGTCGCCAGTCGAGGCCGACGAGGTAGTGGGCGGCGGTGGCGGTGATGCCGACGCTGACCGCGACGCCGAGGGTGGAGAGGACGACCGCGGCGGGGAGCGCCGGCTTGATCTCCTTCCACTTCGTGCCGAGGCCACCCTCGGCGAGGATCACGACAAGGGCGGCGTAGCCGATGACCTGCGTCAGTTCGGCGTTGTCGAAGGCGACGTTGCCGATGCCGTCCTGGCCTATCGCGACGCCGATGCCGAGGTAGAGGAGCAGGCTGGGGAGCCCGCTCCGGGATGAGATCCGTACGGCCGCGACTGCGATCAGCAGCACGAGGGAGCTGATGAGCAGGAGTTCGTTGAGCTGGTGGACAGTCAGTGGCCGTTCCTTCCCCTCACAAGCAGCTGGATCGTTCCTCCAGCGGCCGACACTTCGTTACCTTACCTAATCTTTAACGTTTCCTTGACGCCTTCCGGCAGGGCTCTTCGCTCGCCAGTACGGTTCTCTTCCCGACACCGCGTCCGGGCCGTCCGGACGCTGCGCCTAAGGTTGCTCCCGTACTCCAGGACCACCCTGCCCCTCGAAGGACAGCGATGCCCTCCAACACGACCGCGCCTCCCGCCAAGAAGAAAGGGCGGCGCGCCCGCCTGATCCTCCTCGTCCTGGTCCTCGCCCTGGTCGCGGGCGTCGGATTCGGCGGGTTCTGGGGTGTGAGCACCGTCCGGGCCTCGTTCCCGCAGACCACGGGCGAGATCCGGCTCGACAGGCTGTCCGGCGAGGTCGAGGTCAAGCGCGACGCGAACGGCGTTCCGCAGATCTACGCGGACAACGAGACGGACCTCTTCCGCGCCCAGGGCTACGTCCAGGCGCAGGACCGGTTCTACGAGATGGACGTCCGGCGGCACGTGACCGCGGGCCGCCTCTCCGAGATGTTCGGCGAGAGCCAGGTCGAGACCGACTCCTTCCTGCGCACGCTCGGCTGGCGCCGGGTCGCGCAGCAGGAGTACGACAAGGTCCTGTCGGCCGAGACGAAGAAGTACCTCCAGGCGTACGCGGAGGGCGTCAACGCCTATCTGAAGGACCGGGCGCCCGCCGACATCTCCGTCGAGTACGCGGCCCTGGCCCTCACCAACGACTACGCGATCGAGCCGTGGACCCCGGTCGACTCGGTGGCCTGGCTCAAGGCGATGGCCTGGGACCTGCGCGGCAACATGCAGGACGAGATCGACCGCTCGCTGATGACGAGCCGGCTGAGCGCGAGCCAGATCAAGCAGCTGTACCCGGAGTACCCGTACGCGCTCCACCAGCCGATCGTCTCGAAGGGCGCGGTCGACGAGGACAGCGGGACGTTCGACCCGAAGGCCGAGGCCGGCGAGGCCGACGGCGCGACCACCGGGGAGACCCCGGGCAGCGGCCCCGGCGGCTCGGACGGTTCGGGGCAGGGGATCGAGTCCCAGCTCGGCGCGCTCTCCGAGGTCCTGGACGGCATCCCCGCCCTCCTCGGCCCGAACGGCAACGGCATCGGCTCGAACTCGTGGGTCGTCTCGGGCGACTACACGACCTCGGGCAAGCCGCTGCTCGCCAACGACCCGCACCTCGCGCCCCAGCTGCCGTCCCTCTGGTACCAGATGGGTCTGCACTGCCGCTCGGTGTCGGCCACCTGCCGCTACGACGTCTCCGGCTACACCTTCTCCGGCATGCCCGGTGTGATCATCGGTCACAACGACAAGATCGCCTGGGGCCTCACCAACCTCGGCGCCGACGTCACCGACCTCTACCTGGAGAAGATCGGCCCGGACGGCTACCTCGTCGACGGCAAGGTCAAGCCCTTCACGGTCCGCGAGGAGACCATCAAGGTCGCCGGCGGCAGCGACCGGACGATCACCGTCCGCTCCACCGAGCGCGGCCCGCTCGTCTCCGACCGCTCCTCCGAACTGGAGAAGGTCGGTCAGAAGGCCCCCGTCGGCAACTCCGCCCCCGACCGCGGCACCGGCTACGGCGTCTCCCTCCAGTGGACCGCCCTCCAGCCCGGCAGGTCGATGGACGCGATCTTCGCGCTCGACCGCGCCAAGGACTTCACCACCTTCCGGGCCGCGGCCAAGAACTTCGAGGTCCCGTCCCAGAACCTGATCTACGCCGACACCGAGGGCCACATCGGCTACCAGTCGCCCGGCAAGATCCCGCAGCGCAGCAAGGGCGACGGCGCCCTCCCGGCACCCGGCTGGGACTCCACGTACAAGTGGAAGGGCTACATCCCCTTCGAGCAGCTGCCCTACGAGTACGACCCGGAGCGCGGCTACATCGTCACCGCCAACCAGGCCGTCATCGACCAGAAGACCTACCCCGACCTGCTCACCAAGGACTGGGGCTACGGCTCGCGCAGCCAGCGGATCAACGACCTCATCGAGTCGAAGACCAAGGACGGCGGCAAGATCTCGCCGGACGACATGCGCACCATGCAGACCGACAACCGCAGCGAGATCGCGACCCTGCTCAACCCGCTCCTGCTGAAGATCGACATCTCCGACCCGTACGTCCGCGAGGCGCAGAAGCTCCTCGAAGGCTGGGACTACACGCAGGAGCCCGACTCGGCCGCCGCCGCCTACTTCAACGCGGTCTGGCGCAACGTCCTCAAGCTCGCCTTCGGCGACAAGCTGCCCAAGGAACTGCGCGCCGAGGGCGACTGCATCAACGTCCGTCCCGCCGACGCCACCGGCCCGGTCGACGAGCAGAACAAGCTCGTACGGGAATGCGGCCAGCGCGACCCCGACTCGGCGCAGCCGGACGGCGGCGACCGCTGGTACGAGGTGGTCCGCCCGCTCCTCAAGCAGGAGAGGAACGAGTGGTGGGTCACCCCGGGCAACCGCACCGACCAGGCCACCGAGACCCGTGACCAGCTGCTCGCCCGCGCCATGAAGGACGCCCGCTGGGAGCTGACCGCCAAGCTCGGCAAGGACGTCTCCACCTGGAGCTGGGGCCGGCTGCACCAGCTGACCCTCAAGAACCAGACCCTCGGCACCGCGGGACCCGGCGTCGTGCAGCAGTTCCTCAACCGCGGCCCGTGGAACCTGGGCGGCGGCGAGGCGGCCGTCGACGCCACCGGCTGGAACGCGGCCGGCGGCTACGAGGTGATCTGGGTGCCGTCGATGCGGATGGTGGTCAACGTCGGCGACTGGGACAAGTCCCGGTGGATCAACCTGACCGGGGCCTCCGGTCACGCCTTCCACTCGCACTACACCGACCAGACGGACGCCTGGGCCAAGGGCGATCTGTTCGACTGGGCCTACGGCAAGGCGGCGGTCGACGCGGCGACGAAGGACACGCTGGTCCTCAAGCCGTAGGGCCCGCCGAGAAGCGGACGACCCCCTCGGGGGTCACCACCGCGTGCACGGGGTGGTCGTGCGGTTCCTCCGGGACCCGCGCGACCACCTCGTCCGCGTAGAGGAGCACCACGAGGGCCGGGTCGACGCCCGCGCGCGTGAGCCGGGCGAGCACCCGGTCGTACGAGCCGCCGCCGCGCCCGAGCCGCATTCCGCGCCCGTCGACCGCGAGGCCCGGCAGGAGGACGGCGTCCGCGGAGCACACGGCCTCGGGGCCGAGCCGGGGCCCGACGGGTTCGAGGAGCCCCCGGCCCGCCTTCGCGAGCCGCTCGGGGCCCTCGTACGCGGCCCAGTCCAGGTCGTTGTCGGGGAGCAGGACGGGCAGCAGGACCCGTACCCCGCGCGCGTGGAGGGCGTCGAGCAACGCGCGCGTGCCCGGCTCGCGACCCACCGACACGTAGGCGGCGACGGTGGACGCCCCGGCGAGTTCGGCGAGTTCCAGTCCGTGGCGGGCGAACGACGCGGCCGTGTGTGCCAGGGAAGGGGCGTCCAGCGTCGCGCGCGCGGCCAGAAGTCGGCCCCGCAGCAGGGTCTTTTCGGACATCTCAGGTGTCATGACGGCCTCGTCTGCATTCACAAAACTCATGTAACTGGCTGTATGTGGAGGAAGTTAACCGAACCCACATCTTCCTCTCATTCTGAACGGCTAAGGTGCACCGCATGAATCAGTCGCTCCCCAGGCTCGGCCGGATCAGCAAGGCTGTCATCCCGGCCGCCGGCCTCGGCACCCGCTTCCTCCCGGCGACCAAGGCGACGCCGAAGGAGATGCTGCCGGTCGTCGACAAGCCGGCCATCCAGTACGTCGTCGAGGAGGCCGTCGCGGCCGGCCTCTCCGACGTCCTGATGATCACCGGACGGAACAAGCGTCCCCTGGAGGACCACTTCGACCGGAACTACGAGCTGGAGGAGGCCCTGAGCCGGAAGGGCGACGCCGAGCGCCTCTCCAAGGTCCAGGAGTCCAGCGACCTCGCCACCATGCACTACGTGCGCCAGGGCGCCCCGCGCGGCCTCGGCCACGCCGTTCTCTGCGCCGCCCCGCACGTCGGGGACCAGCCCTTCGCGGTCCTCCTCGGCGACGACCTGATCGACCCGCGCGACCCGCTGCTCTCCCGGATGGTGGAGGTCCAGGAGCGGGAGGGCGGCAGCGTGATCGCCCTCATGGAGGTCGAGCCCTCGCAGATCCACCTGTACGGCTGCGCCGCGGTCGAGGCGACCGTCGACTCGGACGTCGTGAAGGTGACGGACCTCGTCGAGAAGCCGGACGCGGACGAGGCGCCCAGCAACTACGCGATCATCGGCCGCTACGTCCTGGATCCGGCCGTCTTCGGGATGCTGCGGGAGACCGAGCCGGGCCGCGGCGGCGAGATCCAGCTGACCGACGCCCTGCAGAAGCTCGCCTCCGACGAGAAGATCGGCGGCCCGGTGCACGGCGTCGTCTTCAAGGGGCGCCGCTATGACACCGGTGACCGCGGTGACTATCTGCGTGCCATTGTCAGACTCGCGTGCGAACGTGAAGATCTGGGACCGGACTTCCGGGCCTGGCTCCGGAGATACGTCAGCGAGGAGATGTAGGACCTTGAGCAGCAGCGCGGCACCGTCGCCGTCCCACGACGACCACGACCACCGGCAGGGTGCGGACCCCTGCGCGGGCCCGGCCCGCGGTCTGTGGTCGGTGGACGAGCACCTGGCCGACATCCTCGCGACCGTCGGCCCGCTCGAACCCATCGAACTGCAACTCCTCGACGCGCAGGGCTGTGTCCTCGTCGAGGACGTGACGGTGCCGGTCGCGCTGCCCCCCTTCGACAACAGCTCCATGGACGGGTACGCGGTCCGGGTCGCCGATGTCTCCGGTGCCACCGAGGAGTTCCCCGCCGTCCTCACCGTGGTCGGCGACGTCGCGGCGGGCGCGGGCGGCCTGCCCGAGGTCGGCCCCGGCCAGGCCGCCCGCATCATGACCGGCGCCCCGCTGCCGCCCGGCGCCGAGGCCGTCGTCCCCGTCGAGTGGACCGACGGCGGTACGGGCGGGGGCGCGGCCACCGGCATGACCGCCGCCAGCGCCGCACCCGAGGGCGCGGCCGGCGAGGTCCGGGTGCACCGGTCCGCCGAGGCGGGCGCTCATGTCCGCAGGGCGGGCAGCGACGTGCGGGCCGGGGAGCTGGCCCTTGCGGCGGGCACGGTCCTGGGCCCGCCGCAGATCGGTCTGCTCGCGGCGATCGGCCGGGGCACCGTGAAGGTCCGCCCCCGCCCCCGGGTCGTCGTCATGTCCACCGGCAGCGAGCTGGTCCAGCCCGGCGAGCCGCTGGGCGAGGGCCAGATCCACGACTCCAACAGCTTCGCGCTCGCCGCGGCCGCGCGGGACGCGGGCGCCCTCGCCTACCGGGTGGGGGCCGTCGCCGACGACGCGGAGTCGCTGCGCGCCACGATCGAGGACCAGCTCATCCGGGCCGATCTGATCGTGACCACGGGCGGGGTGAGCGTCGGCGCGTACGACGTGGTGAAGGAGGCGCTGACCGCCGACGGGCAGGTCGACTTCCGCAAGCTGGCCATGCAGCCGGGCAAGCCGCAGGGCTTCGGCGCGATCGGCGCCGAGCAGATCCCGCTCCTGGCGCTGCCGGGCAACCCGGTCTCGTCGTACGTCTCCTTCGAGCTGTTCGTCCGGCCCGCGATCCGCGCCCTCATGGGCGTCGAGGACCTGCACCGGCCGCGGGTGCGGGCGGAGCTCGTCGCGGACAAGGCGCTGTCGTCACCCGCCGGGCGCCGCCAGTTCCTCCGGGGGACGTACGACCCGGAGGCGGGCACCGTCACCCCGGTGGGCGGCGCGGGCTCCCACCTGATCGCGGCCCTGGCGCACGCGGACTGCCTGCTCGTGGTCCCGGAGGACACGGAGACGGTGGAGCCGGGCACCGACCTGGAAGTGGTCCTCCTCGGCTGAGGGGGCGAGGGTGGGGGTACGGTGTCGTCCCCATACAGCGACCGGGAGTGTCACGGCGATGAGCACGCAGCAAGGTCTCACCCACATCGACGAGGCGGGCGCGGCCCGCATGGTCGACGTATCGGCGAAGGACGTCACGTCCCGCACCGCCCGTGCCAGCGGGCGGGTGCTCGTCTCGCCGCGCGTGATCGAGCTGCTGCGCGGTGAGGGCGTCCCGAAGGGCGACGCGCTCGCGACCGCCCGGATCGCCGGGATCATGGGTGCCAAGAAGACCCCGGACCTCATCCCGCTGTGCCACCCGCTGGCCGTCTCGGGCGTGACCCTGGACCTGGCGGTCACGGACGACGCGGTCGAGATCCTGGCGACGGTGAGGACCACGGACCGCACGGGCGTCGAGATGGAGGCCCTGACGGCGGTCTCGGTGGCCGCCCTGACGGTCGTCGACATGATCAAGGCGGTCGACAAGGGCGCGGTCATCTCCGACGTACGGGTGGAGGAGAAGACGGGCGGCAAGTCGGGCCACTGGACGAGGGCCGAGGCGTGACGCGCGCGGGCCGGGTGACGGGGACCCACGAGCACGAGGAGCCCGCCGGGCCGCCGGAGGAGGTCCCGGCCGCGGCCTACCGCGCGCTGGTCGTCACCGCCTCCAACCGGGCTTCGGCCGGGGTCTACGAGGACAAGGGCGGCCCGCTGATCGTCGAGGGCCTGACCCGGATGCGGTTCGCCGTGGACGGCCCGCAGGTCGTCCCGGACGGGGCGCCGGTCGAGGCGGCCCTGCGCGCCGGGGTCGCCGCCGGGTACGACGTCATCGTCACCACCGGCGGTACGGGCATCTCGCCCACCGACGAGACCCCCGAGGTGACCCGGCGGGTCCTGGAGCGGGAGATCCCGGGCATCCCGGAGGCGATCCGCGCGTTCGGCCGGGAGAAGGTGCCGACGTCGGCGCTCTCGCGGGGCCTCGCGGGGGTCGCGGGCGGCACCCTGATCGTGAACCTGCCGGGATCGTCCGGCGGGGTGCGGGACGGCCTGACCGTCCTGGAACCGATCCTCCGGCACGCCGTCGACCAGATCCGTGGCGGCGACCACCCGAGACCGTCGTGATCCCGTCCTGGCCTGTGGTCCTCGTGGACGACGAGGTGGTGCTCCGCCCGATAAGGATGCGCGACCACGCGGCCTGGCGTGAGGTGAACCGGCGCAACCGCGAGTGGCTGCGGCCCTGGGAGGCGACGGTCCCGCCGCCGGCTCCCGGCGGCCCGGTCGCGCAGCGGCCGACGTACCGTCAGATGGTCCGCCATCTGCGGTCGGAGGCGAACGCGGGCCGGATGCTGCCGTTCGTGATCGAGTACCGGGGGCGGCTGGTCGGCCAGTTGACGGTGGCCGGCATCACCTGGGGTTCGATGTGCTCCGGGCACGTGGGGTACTGGGTGGACAGCGAGGTGGCCGGGCGCGGGGTGATGCCGACGGCGGTCGCGCTCGCCGTCGACCACTGCTTCCGCTCGGTGGGCCTGCACCGCATGGAGGTCTGCATCCGCCCGGAGAACGGCCCTTCGCGCCGGGTCGTGGAGAAACTCGGCTTCCGCGAGGAGGGGATGCGCCCCCGCTATCTCCACATCGACGGCGCGTGGCGGGACCATCTGGTCTTCGCGCTGACGGCGGAGGAGGTGCCGGAGGGGTTGTTGCGCCGCTGGCGCCAGAACAGAATAAAATAGATGTTCGAATTCAATCGGTAGTTGTCAGGCAAACGATCTGAACAATCACAAAAAACTTCAGTGATATCAGCCAGATCGTGCGACACACCGGGCCAATTGGCCGATGCCGTCACGCGAACCCCTCTACCGTGTGAACCGTGAGCAGCAGCGGCCTCATCTACGCAGTCATCGTCGGGGCCTGGGCCGCCTACTTGGTGCCGATGTGGCTCCGCAGGCAGGACGAGCTGAACGAAGCCCGTCCGACGGAACGCTTCAGCACCGCCATCCGGCTGCTTTCCGGACGGGCGGGCATGGAGCGCCGGTACGCCAAGGAGCTCAAGGAGCGGGACCGTACGGCGGAGGGTCCGACGCCCGACGTGGACCCGGACGCGGAGACCGAGCATCTGAGCTCGGTCGACGTCCGGGCCTTTTCCGCGCCCGCGGCCAGGACGGAAGCGCGCCTGGAACTCCCGGAACCCGAACCGGAACCCGCGCCTCACTCGGCGCAGGCCCCGGCGTCGGCGCCCGCACCGGCCCGCCCGGTCACCGGCGCCGCCGCCGAGCGCGCCCGCCGCGGCAAGGTCCTCGCCCGGCGCCGGCGCACCACGACGCTCCTCTTCGCGGGCTTCACCCTCGGCGCGGTCGTCGCGGCCGTCGGCGGCGTCGCGTTCCTGTGGGCGCCGGCCGTCCCCGCCCTGCTGCTCAGCGCGTACATCGTCCATCTGCGGGTCCAGGAACGACGCCGCTTCGTGTACGTGATGGACCGCCGGCGCGCCGAGGCCGCCGCGGCCCGGCTCCGCGAGAGCAGGCGCCCGGCCCCCACGCCCGAACCGTCGCCCGAACGCTCGGCGGCCCCCTCCCCGCAGGAGGCGGACCGGCGCGCCCTGGTCGAGCAGACGGACCACGCGGAGTGGGTCGACCAGCAGCGCGACCGCGGCCCGGCCCGCGGCGACAGCTGGGACCCGGTGCCGGTCCCGCTCCCCACGTACGTCACCGCCCCGGTCGCCCCGCGCGCCACGAGCGGCGTCGACATCACGGACCCGGAGACCTGGAGCGCGGCCCGCTCCTCCACGGCGGCCGACCCGGCCCCCGCCCCTTCCCCGGCC
>JOBE01000101.1 GCA_000717735.1 Streptomyces griseoluteus
GCGGGCCCGCGTCCCCGACACCCCCCGCGCCCCACGGGCCCCACCCGCCGCTCACGCCCCGACGACCGCGCCCGTTCGCCGAGCGCTATCCCGTGCACGTACCGCTGCCGCCCACCGGACCCCGCCCCGCTCCCGTCCGGGGCACCTTCCAGCCCCTGACGATCAGGACCGCGCGGGACGCGGTCGCCGCTGCCGCCGGGTACCTGCGGTGGCTCGGGTTCCGGGACGTCGTCCAGCCCGAGGAGCGCCCCGCGTCCGGGGTGGACCTGCGGGCCCCCGGGCTCGTCGCGCAGGTCGACCCGAGCACCCGGCCCACCGGCCTCAGGGCCGTCGAGTGCCTGTGGCTCAACGGACTCAGCGCCTCCGCCGTGAGCGTGTGCTTCTCGCTGGCCGGCTACACACCGGAGGCCCGTTCACGCGCCGCCGAGATCGGTCTCCCGCTCTTCGTCCTGGACCTGACGGGCACCCCGCAGCCGGTGAACGACGCCGCCGACGGCCTGGCCACAGGCGCCTGAGCCTCCGGGCCGGGACCCCAGGCCGGTACCCCAGGACCTCGACATCCGAAATCGGCCATTCACGCGTGACGATCACGGTCTGCCGGGCACAACACCCTCGGGGGGTGGGCGTCATGCCGACGGGGATGTGGTGGTTCATCGGAGCGGCCTGCGGGCAGCTGCTGCTCGCCGCCGTGCTGTGGGGAACCCACAGCAGGAGAAGCGGAGCACCGCCCCCTGGCGAGGTGCCGCCGCCGCAGGCCCTGGCGCTGCTGCGGGGCGGGCGGCGGGCGGCCGTCACCGTGGCACTCGTGGCACTGCACCAGCGCGGGGCGGTCGCGGCGGGCCGCAAACATACGATTCGGGCCAACGGCGGACCGGGGCGAACCGCCGACCCCGTACAGCTCGGTGTGCACCGGGCGCTCCGCCGGGCCTTCCCGTTGCGGGACCTCGTGCTGCGTCCCGAGGCGCGGCGGGCGGTGGACTCGCTGCGGAGCGAACTGCGGGCGGCCGGTCTGCTCGGATCGCCCGGGCGGCTGGGGGCGGCCAGCGCGCTGCTCGGCTGCGTACCGCTGACGCTGGCGGTGGGGGCGTACGCGACGGCGCCGTCCGGTGCGGTGCTGACCGTGGTGTTCGCGGCGGGCGCGCTGCCGCTGCTCGCGGCGCTGACACTGTTGCGGCTGCTGCCGCCCACCCGGGCGGCGCGGCGCCTCCTCGCCGTCCTGCGGGAGCGGTATCCGCTGCCGGCGCATCGCAGCGAGGTGACGGACGGACGGCTGGTCCAGCTGTACGTGGCGCTGTACGGCGATCCGGCGCTCGCCCTGTTCCTGCCCCGCTTCTCGCGGGAGGGCGGGCTGCTCGACCGGCCGGCGGAGGCGGACCGGAACCGGCCGCCGCCGGATCCCCGTCCGGCCACGGGTGACCGTCCGGGCTGAGCCCGCGCCATACTGTCGTATGCGCATCAGAGCGGCCGCTTCGGCCGAACTCCCGCTGCTCCAGGACATCGAACGGGCGGCGGGCGAGCCGTTCCGCACCCTCGGCATGGCGGCGATCGCCGACGACGATCCGCTGCCGCTGGACGTCATGGAGTCGTACCGCTGCGCGGGCCGGGCGTGGGTGGCGGTGGACGCCGCCGATCGTCCGGTCGCGTATCTGCTGGCCGACACGGTCGACGGCTCGGCCCACATCGAGCAGGTGTCGGTGCATCCCGGGGCCGCGCGCCGGGGCGTCGGCCGGGCGCTGATCGAGCACCTGGCGGCGTCCGCAAGGGAGCAGGGCCTGGCGGCGCTGACCCTGACGACGTTCACCGAGGTCCCGTGGAACGCCCCGTACTACACGCGGCTCGGCTTCCGCCCGCTCACGGAGTCCGACCCGGCCCTGACGGAGGGCCTGCGCGCCATCAGCCGCGCGGAGTCCGCCCACGGCCTCTCCGTCTGGCCCCGTGTCTGCATGCGCCGGGAGGTGGAGGGGTCCGCCTCTTGAGGACCCCTCGCGCGCGGCCCGGTGCGCCGCACCCGATGCCCGGAGCTCGCACCCGGCATGCGGTGCGCCTCACTCCTCACTCGGGCCCGTCGCGTACGCCAACGGCGGTGCGATCGCGCGTACGTCGACCTGCTCCGCCACCCACAGTCCGATGAACAGCGCGGCGGTCGCCTCCAGCAGTCCGGACCGGTCCAGTCCGCCTCCGGGCACCGGCTCGCAGCCCACGTCCCGTACCAGCTGGTGCACCCGGGCGAGCGCCGCCTCGTCGTCCCCGCAGACGGGAACCGCGAGGGGCTGACCGTCGAAGGCCGGCGGGGTCATCCGCCACACGTCCTCGTGGCAGAGGTTGAAGGCCTTGACGACCCGCGCACCCGGTGCCGCCGCGGCGAGACGGCGCGCCGCCGAGGGGCCGCCTTCCGTCAGCAGCCGGAAGCCGGGCCCGACCGGATTGGCGCAGTCGAGCAGGACCTTCCCGCTCAGCGGCCCCCGCAACGCCCCGACGACGTCCGTTCCGGCGCCGTACGGCAGGGCGGCCAGCACGACCTCGCCGAAGCGCGCCGCCTCGTCCGGACCGCCGTGCCCCGCGGAGCCCCCGATGCGTGTCGCGAGGCGTCGCGCCTTCCGCTCGTCCCGGCCTCCGACGAACACCTCGTGCCCGGCCCGCACCCAGTGCGTGGCCAGTGCGTCCGCCATGTTCCCCGTTCCCAGCACACCGATCTTCAACGTTCCGCCCCTCTCCGCGTCTGCTTCATCCGCTTCGGGGACGACACTAGGAAACCCGTCAGGCACCATTCGGTACGTGACGACCGACGCCTATCTCGCGGACTGCCGCGCCCGCCTCGCCTTCGACCTGCTCTCGCACACCTGGAACGCCGTACTGATCTGGAGCCTGCGGGAGGGTCCCCGGCGCCCCGGCGAACTCCGCGAGCGCATCGGCGGCATCAGCCCCAAGGTCCTGACCGAGACGCTGCGCCGGCTGGAGTTCAACGGCCTCGTGGAACGACATGCCTACGCCGAGGCGCCACCCCGCGTCGAGTACGAACTGACCGCCCTGGGCAGGACGTTGCTGGGTCCGATCGACGCGTTCGGCGCCTGGGCCTTCGAGCACGGCGACGAGGTCATGGCCGCCCAGGCCCGGAACGGCGGGTGAGCACCGGAGCGTCACCGGCCTGTCAGCGCGTACCCCCGGTGGTTCCGTACCGCTGCCGCAGTTCCACCTTCCGCACCTTGCCGCTCACCGTCATCGGGAACTCGGTGAGGATCTCGACCCTGCGCGGGATCTTGTAGTGGGCGAGCCGGTCCCGGCAGAAGGCGGTGAGCTCCTCCAGGGTGGGGGCGTCGGCGGGGTCGCGGGGGACGACGCAGGCCAGGATCTCCTCGCCGTACCTCTCGTCGGGGATGCTCACGACCTGCACGTCGGCGACCTTCGGGTGTCCGTGGAGGAACTCCTCGATCTCGCGCGGGTACACGTTCTCGCCGCCCCGGATGATCATGTCCTTGATGCGGCCGACGATCTGCACGTAGCCGTCGTCCCGCATCACCGCCAGGTCCCCGGTGTGCATCCAGCGGCCGGGGTCGATCGCCTCCCCGGTCTTCTCCGGTTCCTTCCAGTAGCCGAGCATCACGCTGTAGCCGCGGGTGCGGAGCTCTCCCGCCGTGCCGCGCTCCACGGTGATGCCGGTCGCCGGGTCGCTGATCTTCACCTCGACGTGCGGCATGACCCGGCCGACCGTGCCCGTGCGGCGCTCCAGGTCGTCGTCGCGCCGGGTCTGGGTGGAGACGGGCGACGTCCCGGTCATGCCGTAACAGATCGACACCTCGGCCATGTTCATCTCGGCGACGACCCGCTTCATCACCTCGACGGGGCACGGCGAGCCCGCCATGATCCCGGTGCGGAGGGTGGAGAGGTCGTACGAGGCGAAGTCGGGCAGGTTCAGCTCGGCGATGAACATCGTCGGGACGCCGTAGAGCGAGGTGCACCACCCCGTCCCGCTTCAAGGCGCCAGTCGGCTGACAACGGCGCGTAGGTCACCCAGCAATGACGGGGCGTTGCCATGTCGGCGCCCCGTCATTGCGATGTAGCGGCCGGTCCCGTAGATCTCAACGGCGGTGCCGTCAGGTCGCCTAATCTTCCGTCCCTGTCGGACGTCAGCGCGACCCCAGATGTGCAGCCCATCGCCTGACGGTGAGACCTCTACGTAACAGGTCTCCGCGTCGCGCACGATGGCTGCGGCCCACGGCGCCAGACGGCCCGTGAGTGGGTTCAAACAGTGGTCCAGGTCGATACAGACGATGTCATCGACGTCCGAGAGGACGAAGCCCAGACCGACGCCGGCCGACGAATCGGCGGCGCTCTTGTGCGTGCTCCACGTCCGCGGATCCGTCGAGGAGGCCGCCATGCCGGCGACAGTCAACGGTCGCTTGTCCGCAGCGCGACGTACCCACCTGTCGCGGGTCGTCAGCTCCAGTGGAGTTGCATCCTTCTTTGCCGCGCGATGCGCAGCCACCCGACAACGAGTCGAGCAGAAGCGTGCGCGGTGCGAGTGCCTCGCGCCGAGATGCTCGCCGCATCGCTCGCAGTGGGGTGTGTTCACGGGGTCCAGTGCCTGACCCGCGATTATCTAAGTCAACCGTAGACCGTGCCGCTGTGTGCCCGCCTCCCGTTTCAGGGGTCAGGTCAGTCCGGCCGGCGCCCGTTCGAGCCTCCAGCGGGCTCCTGCGGACGCCTCAGCCAGATCCCCCAGACCCGTACACGGGGAGCGGACCACCACCTCTTCGGTCTGGAGGTGCGGCGGTCCGAGTACACCCCCTGGGGTATCCGGTGGTAACTTAAGCGGCCGACCCGCGCTGTGCGTCGCGCACCGCCGAACAATGGTTCCTTGCGGGGCAGTTGACCGTGCTGTAACTTGTTGGGGGCGTGTACCGGCTGGAAACCTACACACGCACCTGACCCTTCCCGAATCCGAAATGGACGAACTGATCGTATTTGACCTCGCCGTGACGGCGTAGGCCCAGGAGCTGCCTTGTCGGCTCCTAGCTGGAGACCACACCGACAGGTGAGGCATGTCTCCACGCAATACGCGTCAGTGACACTCGGGAGGAAACAGCGTGACGTCCAGCGGCACCACCACTATCTGTGCGCACCCGGTTCGCGACATCATCATCGTGATGCTCGTCGGCGCGGTGGTCGGCCTTCTTTCCTTTATCGTCGTCACCGAACTTGGTGGCACCGTTCTTGACGGCCTCACCAAGGCGGGAACCGCGTGCCTCGCGGTTACGGGTGCGGGCCTTATCGTGCTCCAGTACCTCAAGCGTTAACGTCTTCGGGAGGGGCGACCCAAGGGTTGCCCCTCCGAGGTACGGAGCCCCTCAGCGCTCCATGCTGTAGCCGTTCTCAGCGAACGGATTGCGGCTTCCGGTCGGCACTTGCTTCTTCTCGGGTCGCTTACCGTCCTCGTCGAGTCCGTGACGCTCGCGATACAGGGCCGCGCCGGCGCTGACGCCTCGTCCTCCGCTGCCGACGTCGACTCCGCGGGGACCGCCGGATCGGTAGACCGGTGCGGGCGGCTCGGGGGTACCGAAGGCTTCGAGGAACGCCACAGCGTCCGCGCTCAGTTCCTCGGGGGTCTCGCCGCGCAGGAACGCGCACATGGGCGGAGTCAGACCGTGCGCTTCGCCGGCCGCGAGCTGTTCGGGAGTGGGGTCGTTCATGGGTGTTGCCTCTCTACTTCATGGAGATGTCGGGGGCGCGCTCGTGGCCGTGGCGTACCGGCTCCGGATGCGCAGGGGTGATCCGCTCGCGCGGGGTGTAGTCGATGACGGAGTCGTCGGGGACGCCGCAGTCGGTGATGTCCTCGGCCTCCAACGCGTCAAAGCTCGTCGGCACCCACACGTTGGAGAGGGTGGAGATGTACACGAGATAGTTGACGTCGTAGTGACCTGACGTCATGGCGCGCAGCGCCTGCGCGTATCGCTCACGGGCGATGGTGTTCCGGCAGTCGGCACACCGTCGGGTGTAGCCGTCGGCGCGGAGGCTGTCCTTGTGGAAGTGGTCGGACGTGACTGGGAGGCTGCGTTCGCAGTCGGGGCAGGTCCTGTGGGGCGGCGTCAGCACGTCAGTTCGCATGGCATCTCCGGTGTTCTGTCGTCCCGCCGTTCTGTCGGGTGCGGGCAAATGAAGAACTCCCCACCGACGGGTAGGGAGTTGGAATTCATCGCCCCCGCGACGGAGCACACCACCGCTCACGGAGGAGAGAGCGTGGCGCGAGTAGCGGCTCAACGCCGCAGGGACGGAGCGTCAGCCGGGAAAGGCGGCCGGCGACGCAGCTTGAAGAGGGAGCCAAGCGCCGTGCAACTCGTCGGCGTCCGTGAAACTCCCTCCACTTGGTTATGTGGGGCACGTTTGGCGAAACGCCCTTAAAATGCCCCCAAAACGGCTATACCAGTGATTCGTTTGCCCATTCTTTACTCACGGCACCCCGGCGCTAGGTGAGTGCGGATTCCCTCACGCCGAATGTGTGCACTCTGCGTAACCGCAACCCACGGGTACGTCGAGTGAGGCTCACTGGGCAGCTCCAGCGCCTCGTAACCCCCTGAGCGCCCCTCTGAGGCCTTCACACCCGCCATCGCATCCCGTCAGCCATCGGGCCCGTCAGGCCTTCAGAGGATCCTTTACGGGCCGTCTCGCGCCTCCTGCGTCTCGTCCTCCCGCGCCGCTCTACGTCGGATGGGCGCCCGGGTCAAAGCAGGGTCCAAAAAGGCAAACTAACCGCCCTTCTACCTTTTCTATTAGCGCGTCTTAGAGAAAGTTGGAGTTAAGGGTTAGTTTGGCCACTCGGCGCAGTTGACCGCCCAGATGCCGACCCGGTCGCCCTTCCGTACGCCGCTGCCGAGCAGGGCCCCGGCGAGCCGGTCGACGTCGGCGCCGAAGCGGGCGTACGTCCAGCGGCGTCCGGTGGGGACGTCGACGAGCGCCTCCCGGTCGGGCCAGGCGGCGACGGCCCGGTCCAGGTTGGCGCCGATGGTGTCACCGAGGAGGGCGGTGGTGGACACCCCGTGGGCGTACGAGAGTTCCTTGGACGCGCTCACGTGAGGTCCCCTTCCGCGTACTCCTTGCCGCCGCCTTCCGCCGTGAGCCGGCGCAGCTCCACGCGCCGGATCTTGCCCGAGACCGTCTTGGGCAGCTCGGCGAACTCGATGCTCCGGATGCGCTTGTACGGGGCGAGGACCGCGCGCGAGTGGGCGAAGAGGGCCTTCGCGGTCTCCTCGTCCGGTTCCCAGCCGGCCGCGAGGACGACGTACGCCTTGGGGACGGCGAGCCGCAGCGGGTCGGGGGCGGGGACGACGGCCGCCTCGGCGACGGCCTCGTGCTCCAGGAGGGCGCTCTCCAGCTCGAAGGGGCTGATCTTGTAGTCGGAGGCCTTGAAGACGTCGTCGGCGCGCCCGATGTACGTGATGTAGCCGTCCTCGTCCCGTGAGCCGATGTCGCCGGTGCGGTAGTAGCCGCCCGCCATCGCCTCCGCCGTACGCTCCGGATCGCCGTGGTAGCCGGTCATCAGGCCCACCGGGTGGTCGGACAGGTCGAGGCAGATCTCGCCCTCCGCCACGTCCGGCGCTCCGCTGACCGGGTCGACGAGCGTGACGCGGAAGCCGGGGCTCGGGCGGCCCATGGAGCCCTCCTTGAGCCGCTGGCCCGGACTGTTGGAGACCTGGACGGCGGTCTCGGTCTGGCCGAAGCCGTCCCGGACGGTCACGCCCCAGGCGCGCCGCACCGACTCGATGACCTCGGGGTTGAGCGGTTCGCCCGCGGCGACGACCTCGCGCGGCGGGGTCTTCAGCCGGCTCAGGTCGGCCTGGACCAGCATCCGCCACACGGTCGGCGGGGCGCAGAAGCTGGTGACGCCGTTCCGGTCCATCTCGCCCATCAGCCGGGCCGGGTCGAAGCGCGTGTAGTTGTGGACGAAGACGGTCGCCTCCGCGTTCCACGGGGCGAACAGGTTGGACCAGGCGTGCTTGGCCCAGCCGGGCGAGGAGATGTTCAGGTGCACGTCGCCGGGCCTGAGGCCGATCCAGTACATCGTCGAGAGGTGCCCCACCGGGTACGAGGTGTGGGTGTGCTCGACCAGCTTGGGCCGGGCGGTCGTACCGGAGGTGAAGTACAGCATCAGGGTGTCGTCGGCGAGGGTGACGCCGTCGGGCTCGAACACGTCGGACTCGCCGTCGGCGAGCTGGTATCCCAGCCAGTTCACCCCGTCGCCGCCGACCGCGATCCGGGTGTACTCCCCGGGGACGTCGTCGAACTTGGCGGTGTCCTCGGCGCGCACGATCACATGGCGGGCGCGGCCCCGCTCGACGCGGTCGCGCAGGTCGGCGGGGCCGAGGAGCGGGGTGGCGGGGATGACGACGGCGCGCAGCTTCATCGCGGCGAGGACGGTCTCCCACAGCTCGGCCTGGTTGCCGAGCATCACGATGATCCGGTCGCCGGCGCGGACGCCCTGGGCCCGGAGCCAGTTCGCGACCCGGTTCGAGCGGGCGGCCATCCCGGCGAAGGACACCTTCGTCTCGGAGCCGTCCTCCTCGACGAGGTGGAGCGCGGTCCGGCCGTTCCCCTCCGCGATGACGTCGAACCAGTCGAGCGCCCAGTTGAACCGGTCGGACCGGGGCCATGCGAAGCCCTCGTAGGCCGTCTCGTAGTCCTCTCGATGCTGGAGCAGGAAGTCCCGCGCGGCCCGGAACCTCTCCGTCGCGCCGGTCGCGCTCGTCACGGTCATATGTCCTCCTCGTTGCGGCACCGGTCCCCGACATCGTGTAATCAGTGACCCAGGTCTCACTACCCCCGTTCGGGGGTGAACCGGCCGGCCTGCGACGGGGAGAGAGGGGAGAGCGGTGCGGGAGCACACCGGATCCACGGAGCTGCGCGGGGCGCTGCTGCGGCTGCGCCGCGCCACCGGCCTCCCGGTCGTCTTCGGCGGGCTGCTGTACGACGGACGCGTCCTGCGGATCGGGGAGCTGAACGGGGCGGTGACCCCGGCCCTCCGCGGGCTCACGATCACGACGGGCTCGGGTCTCGGCGGGAAGTGCCTGGCCCTCGCCAGGCCGTGCGCGGTGACGGACTACCCCTCGGCGCGGCACATCACGCACGAGTACGACGGCCCGGTCTCCGCGGAGGGGCTGCGCTCGGTCATCGCGGTGCCGGTCGTCGTACGCCGGAAGGTACGGGGCGTGCTGTACGGGGCGCTGCGCGACGCCCTGCCGATCGGCGAGCGGGTCTTCGACGCGGCGGTGGCGGCGGCCCGCGACGTGGAACAGGCCCTTGCGGTACGCGACGAGGTCGGCCGGCTGCTCACGCCGCCGGCCTCGGGACCGTCCTGGGAGGAGGTGCGGCAGGCGTACGGGGAGCTGCGCGAGCTGGCGCCCCGGGTCGTTGACCCGGAGCTGCGCGAGCGGCTGCTCGCGGTCTGCGGACGCCTGGAGTCGGCCTCGGGCTCCGCCTCGGCCACGGCCTCCGGCTCCGCCGGGGGGCCGGCCCTGACGCCGCGCGAGACGGACGTCCTGGCGGCGGTGGCCTCGGGGGCGACGAACGCGACGGCGGCGGCGCGTCTCGGACTGCGGCCGGAGACGGTGAAGGGCTATCTGCGCTCGGCGATGCGGAAGCTGGGGGCGCACACGCGCATGGAGGCGGTGGTGGCGGCCCGGCGGGCGGGGGCGCTGCCGTGACGCTGGACGGGGCCACCGGTTCGGGTGGCCCGTAGGGGGTCTCCGTCGCTCTCAGGCCGCAGTGGCCGCCGCCCAGGCGTCGAAGGCGGAGACGCAGGCGTCCACGAGCGTCGACGGGTGGCCGATCGAGGCGCCCGGGCCCGTCGACAGGGTCAGGGCGAAGCCGTCCGGGCCGCCGAGCGTGACGCGGCAGTCGAGGTCCCCGAGCGGGGCCCCGGTGTCGGCGGGTGCCGGCACGGACAGCTGGAGTTCGCAGGAGGCGGCCGTCTGTGACAGGGCGGACAGGTCCGTCTCCATCGCCGCGACCAGGGCCGGCGCGCTGTCCTCCAGGGAGCCGGGGCTCAGCGGGAAGACCCGGTCCAGGACGGTCACGCCGATCCCGCGGAGTGTGGTGGCCCGCAGCCGGAGGGCGCGGGCGCCGAACACGCCGTGGGTGTGCAGGACGTAGACGGCGACGAGCGCCGCCCTGACGCCGGCGGCGAGGTCGACCGGTGCGGCCCGCAACGGCCATTGCCACTCACGTCCCCGCACGCGTACGGGCCGGAGCCCTTCGGTGAGCGCGAGGAGCCCGTCCCGTACGGTCTCCCCGAGGAGCCAGGCGCCGCCGGGGCCGAAGGAGAACAGCCGGCCCTCCTCGTCCACGGCCATCGGGGCGTCCGCGTCGGTGCGGCCGAGCGGGAAGAGCCGGGTCCCGAGCAGGTCGGCGAGCCCGCGCAGGGGTGGGCCGGCGTAGCGGGCCTCCTGGGGGTCGAGGACGCAGCCGGTCGCCGCGACCTCGCGGCCGCCGTGGGGGGCCGCTTCCAGACGGAGGCCGTGGAACTCCCGGACGGCTCGCTCAGCGGCGGGGAAGAAGGGCCAGGGGCCGAGCCCCGCCGTCCTGAGCACCGCGATCATGGCGGCGTCGCCGGCGTCCCGCCCTGGATGCCATCCGGCGTCCGCCAGCGCCGTGCGGCCCTGTTCGGTCGTCATCGCCGCGCCCGGTCAGGCGTCGTGGATGACGGTGATGCCGAGGGCGTCGGCCAGGGCCGCGCAGGAGCGGCAGAGGGAGGCCGGGGTGCCGTGCTCGGGGTCGCCCTGGGGGCGCACCTTGCGGGAGACGAGGGCCGCGCCCGCGAAGTGCGGCGGCGCCTCGGCGAGGCTCGTGGTCCCGCCGTCCGCGCGCTGGGCGTCGACCGCGTACAGCCGGTCGGAGACGAGCGCGGACTCGGCGCAGTATCCGAGGAACGGCTCGCGCAGGCTCGGCGCGAGTCCGTCGAAGAACTCGCCGACCGCGGGGTGGAGTCGGGGTTCGCCGTCACCGGTCAGGTTGGTCTGGCTGGTGATCGTCCCCTGGACGAGCAGGGAGGAGGCCGTTCCCGGAACGATGTCAGACAAAGTAGTCCCGCGCTTCCTGCTGGGGGCCGCGCAGCAGACAGCTGATGGCCTCGTACGTGTCCGCTCCCAGGAAATAGGGACCGGTGTGGTGCATGAGAAAGAATCGCCCGGTTTCGTCGATGAGGACCATGGCCCCGTCGAACGACTCGTATCCCACGGGAAAGAGCTTCCTTCCGACGTTCGCGGCGAGTTCGGCGACGTCCTCGCCGCTCTCCTCGTAGATCCAGTGCGGCGTGAATCCGACGGAGTCGGGCGGGGTTCCCGGAATCACCAGGCGCAGTCCGCCAAATTCCCTGACGAAGTCCTGGGCGGCCGGGAACGGTTCGACCGGATGGCCTTCCTCGGCGAATCGGTCGGTCACGAAGCTGAGGAGTTCGGGCAGCTGGGAACCGATGTCGCGCCCCCGGGACCAGCCCGCCTCGGAGAGGGCGGCCTCGACTTCCTCCACTGTCATTCTCGGCATTGCGTGCTCTCTCTCAGTGGTGCGCGATGACGCCGACGAGGGGCAGCATTCTCTCACAGGACCGGCAAGGCGGTTTGTACTCCCCGTGGAGCAACTGGTCGTCTCCCGGGCGCATGTTGCCGATCTGAACCGAATGGACGAGTGACCCCTCCATGACCTTCCGTACGTCCTCCGGCGTGCGGATGCTCGTCCCGTTCGGATCGATCTGGTGCAGACGGTCGGAGATGAGCGCGACTTCCGCGCATTTGCCGTGTCCGTTGCCCGCGTTCAGATCGGCCGCCTTCATGTCGTTCTCCACCCGGTCCAGGACCTGTTTGAGGGCGGGGTGGGTGGACATCGTGGAATCGCCGGTGGTGGAGCTGCTCGTGTGCGCGGTCAGGGTGCCGTCGTGGAGGAGGGTTCCGGCGCACGCCGTCTTCAGCCGGTGCTTGCCCTCGGGGTAGGGGTTGCTGGGCGGCTGGTTCTTGGCGTCGTCGGCGAGGCGGCCGGACTCCTCGACGAGCAGCCTGCGCTGCTCGTCCTCGCTGAGGTGGCTGACGTCCAGCGCGTCCCTGCGGTGGTTCTTCATGCCCTTGCCGGTCTGGCCGTGCCAGCCGGGCTGGGGGGTGATCGGGTTTCCGCGCGGGCCGTTCCCGCCGTTGCCCTGGGAGTTGCCGCCCCCGCCGCCGGGGGGTGTGCCACCGCCGCCGCCCCCGCCGGCCGGCTTCCTGCCCCCCGTACCGCCTGAGCCGTCCTTGGCGCCGTCGTCGCCCTTGCGCTGGCGGGCGATGCGGGCGGCCGTGTCGTCGTCGTTGTTCTTGTGGTCCTTGGAGATCTGCTTGACGGCCTTGGGGAGGGTGTCACCGATGTGGTCGCCCATGGTCTTGGCGGACTTGACCAGGG
>JOBE01000102.1 GCA_000717735.1 Streptomyces griseoluteus
CACCCCGCCCACCCGCTCCGGCGCCACCCGCATCCCGCCGAGGGGAAGTTCGCCATGGCCCCAGAACACCAGCCACCCCTGCTCACCATGGAACGCATCACCAAGTCCTTCCCCGGCGTCCGCGCCCTCGACGGCGTCGACCTGGAGGTCGCACCCGGCGAGGTCCACTGCCTCCTCGGCCAGAACGGCGCCGGCAAATCCACCCTCATCAAGGTCCTCGCCGGCGCCCACCAGCCCGACGACGGCCGCATCACCTGGAACGGCGAACCCATGCGGCTCCGCTCCCCGAGCGCCGCCGTCCGCCTCGGCATCGCCACCATCTACCAGGAACTCGACCTCGTCGGAGGCCTCTCCGTCGCCGAGAACGTCCACCTCGGCCACGAGCCCACCACCGCCGGATTCGTCCGCACCAGGGCCGCACGGGCCACCACCGCCGCACTTCTGAAGCGCCTCGGCCACCCCGAGATCGACCCGGCCCGGCGCGTCGGCGAACTCTCCGCCGCCCAGCGGCAGATCGTCTCCATGGCCCGCGCCCTCTCCCACGACGTACGCCTCATCGTCATGGACGAACCCTCCGCCGCCCTCGACCCCGACGAGGTCGCCAACCTCTTCCGGATCGTCGACGACCTCACCGCGGACGGCGTCGCCGTCGTCTACATCTCCCACCGCCTGGAGGAGATCCGCCGCATCGGCGACCGCGTCACCGTCCTCAAGGACGGCCGGGCCGTCGCCCGGGGACTGCCCGCCGCCACCACCCCCACCCGCGACGTCGTCGCCCTCATGACCGGCCGGGACGTCCCGTACGTCTTCCCCGAACGGCCTGCCGGCCCACCGGCCGGCGCACCCGTCCTCCACGTCCAAGGGCTCGCCAGGAAAGGCGAGTTCGAGGCGCTCGACCTCGAACTGCGCCCCGGCGAGATCGTCGGCCTCGCCGGGCTCGTCGGCTCCGGCCGCTCCGAGATCCTGGAGACCGTCTACGGAGCACGGAAACCCACCGCGGGCCGGGTCCTCGTCGACGGAAGGCCCCTGCGCCCCGGCAGCGTCCCGGCCGCCGTCGCCGCCGGGCTCGGCCTCGCCCCCGAAGAACGCAAGGCGCAGGGCCTCCTCCTCCTCGAATCCGTCACCCGCAACGTCTCCGTCTCCTCCCTCGCCCGCTTCTCCCGGGCCGGCTGGATCGACCGCGCCACCGAACACGACACCGCGAGGACCGCCACCCGTACCCTCTCGCTCCGCCCCGACCTCCCCGACGCCCCCGTCCGCACCCTCTCCGGCGGCAACCAGCAGAAGGCCGTCCTCGCCCGCTGGCTGCTGCGCGGCTGCCGCGTCCTCCTCCTCGACGAACCCACCCGCGGTGTCGACGTCGGCGCCCGCGCCGAGCTGTACGCCGTCATCCGCCGCCTCGCCGACGAGGGCCTCGCCGTCCTCCTCGTCTCCAGCGAGGTACCCGAGGTCCTCGGCCTCGCCGACCGCGTCCTGGTCCTCCGCGAGGGCCGGGTCGTCCACCAGGCACCCGCCCGCGACCTCGACGAACACCGCGTACTCGACCTCGTGATGGAAGGGAGCCCGGCCGCATGACACTCACCACACCGGCCAAGGCGCCGGCCGGGGAGGACCCTCGGCGCGCACTCGGCCTCAGGGCCGACGTCCGCAACCTGTCCCTGCTCGGCGTGCTCGCCGTCCTGGTACTCGTCGGCGGCCTCACCCGGCCCGCCGAGTTCCTCGCCACCTCCAACCTGCAGCTCGTCCTGACCCAGGCGTCCGTGATCGGTGTCGTCACCGTCGGCATGACCTTCGTCATCACCAGCGGCGGCATCGACCTCTCCGTCGGCGCGATCGTCGCCCTCGCCTCCGTCTGGGCCACCACCCTCGCCACCCAGGAGTTCGGCTTCGCCGGCATCCTCTTCACGGCGGTCGCCGTCGGCCTCGGCTGCGGCCTCGTGAACGGCGTCCTCGTCGCGTACGGCGGCATGGTCCCCTTCATCGCCACCCTGGCCATGCTCGCCTCGGCCCGCGGCCTCGCCCTCCAGATCACCGACGGCAGGACCCAGATCGTCACCGTCCCGTCCGTCCTCGACCTCGGCGTCCCCGACGCGTACGTCCTCGGCATCCCGCCGCTCGTCCTGGTCTTCGCCGCCGTCACCGCCGCCGGCTGGCTGCTGCTCAACCGGACCACCTTCGGCCGCCGCACGATCGCCGTCGGCGGCAACCCGGAGGCCGCCCGCCTCGCCGGCATCGACGTACGCCGCCAGCGTCTGTTCCTCTACCTGCTGTCAGGACTGTGCTGCGGCATCGCCGCCTTCCTGCTCGTCGTCCTCGCAGGCTCCGGCCAGAACACCAACGGCAACCTGTACGAGCTCGACGCCATCGCCGCCGCCATCATCGGCGGCACCCTCCTCAGCGGCGGCCGCGGCACCATCGTCGGCTCCGTCCTCGGCGTCCTCGTCTTCACCACGATCACCAACATCTTCGCCCTCAACAACCTGCAGAGCGACGTCCAGCAGATCGCCAAGGGCGCGATCATCGTCGCCGCGGTCCTGGTCCAGCGCCGCACCGCACGCGACGGCTGAGACCCGACACCCGACACCGGCCGGGACAGCCCGACGGGCCCGCCCGTCCCCGAAGCCCCCTTCACCACCACCCCCTCGGAAGGGATCCACCGCCATGCCCGAAACCAGCCGCAGACACCTCCTCCTCGGCGGCGCGGCCGTCTCCGCCGGCGCCCTCCTCACCGCCTGCACCAGCAACGAACCGAAGGCCGCAGGGAACTCGTCCCCTGCCGGAAGCGCCGTCCCCGCCGCCGACGACAAGCCCGGCACCCCCGTCACCATCGGCTTCGCCGGCCCCCAGGCCGACCACGGCTGGCTCAACGCCATCAACGAGAACGCCCAGCGGCGCGCCGAGAAGTACTCCGAGGTCACCCTGGAGATCACCGAGGGCTCCAACGACACCGCCACCCAGATCGGCCAGGTCCAGACCCTCATCAACAAGAAGGTCGACGTCCTCGTCATCCTCCCCGCCGACGGCAAGGCCCTCACCCAGATCGGCCTCCAGGCCATGAAGGCCGGCATCCCCGTCATCAACCTCGACCGGATCTTCGCCTCCCCCCAGGCCTACCGCTGCTGGATCGGCGGCGACAACTACGGCATGGGCCTCAACGCCGGCAACTACATCGGCGAACAGCTCAAGGACAAGCCGAACGCCACCGTCATCGAACTCGCCGGCATGGACAGCCTGGAACTCACCAAGCAGCGCACCCAGGGCTTCGACGACGCCCTCAAGAACTACCCCAACATCCGCAAGGTCGCCCGCCAGGCCGCCGACTTCACCGTCGAGTCCGGACAGGCCAAGATGGCCCAACTCCTGCAAGCGCAGCCGAAGTTCGACGCCCTGTGGAACCACGACGACGACCAGGGCGTCGGCGCCCTGCGCGCCATCGCCCAGGCCGGCCGCAAGGACTTCCTCATGGTCGGCGGCGCCGGAGCCAAGTCCGCCATGGACGCCATCAAGGCCGACACGAGCGTCCTCAAGGCCACCGTCCTCTACCCGCCGACGATGGCCGCCTCCGCGATCGACCTCGCCCGCGCCCTCGGCCAGAAGAAGGGGATCGGCGGCATGTCCGAGCTGGAGATCCCCGCCTCGATCACCCTCTACTCGGCCGTCGTCACCAAGGACAACGTCGACGAGTACCTGCCCACCGGCTTCAGCTGACCGGCCCCGGGGGCCCGGCCGGCCCCGGGGGCCCGACCGCCCCTGGCCCCGCCCGGCCCCCGGCAGCAGCACCTCGCCGCACCACGAAACGGAGGAACCGTATGGAACAGACGGAGAGCGGGGCCGCACCGCCGACGCTCGGCGTCGGCATGGTCGGCTACGCGTTCATGGGAGCCGCCCACTCACAGGGCTGGCGCACCGCGGGCCGCGTCTTCGACCTGCCGCTGAGGCCCGTCCTCGCCGCCGTCGCCGGCCGTGACGCCACCGCCGTCCGCGCCGCCGCCCACCGGCACGGCTGGGCCGCCGCCGAGACCGACTGGCGCGCCCTGATCGCCCGCGACGACGTCCAGCTCGTCGACGTCTGCACCCCGGGCGACAGTCATGCGGAGATCGCCGTCGCCGCCCTGGAGGCCGGCAAACACGTGCTGTGCGAGAAGCCGCTCGCCAACTCGGTCGCCGAGGCCGAGACGATGGCGGCCGCCGCCGAAGCGGCCTCCACCCGCGGTCAGATCTCCATGGTCGGCTTCAACTACCGCCGGGTGCCCGCCCTTTCGTACGCCCGCAGCCTCGTCGCCGACGGACGGCTCGGCACCCTGCGGCACGTCCGCGTCAGCTACCTCCAGGACTGGCTGGTCGACCCCGCCTTCCCGCTGACCTGGCGCCTGGAACGCGAACACGCGGGCTCCGGGGCCCTCGGCGACCTCGGGGCGCACGCCGTCGACCTCGCCCAGTACCTGACAGGGGAACTCCTCGTCGGCGTGTCGGCGCTCACCGAGACCTTCGTGCGCAGGCGGCCGCTGCTCGCGGGCGCCGCCCCCGGCGGTCTCGGCGGGGGAGCGGCGTCGGAGGCGTACGGGCAGGTCACGGTCGACGACGCGGCCCTGTTCACCGGACGGCTCACCTCCGGGGCGCTCGCCTCCTTCGAGGCCACCCGGATGGCCGCGGGCCGCAAGAACGCGCTGCGCCTGGAGATCAACGGGGAACGCGGCTCCCTCGCCTTCGACCTGGAGCGGCTCAACGAACTGTCCTTCCACGACCACACCGAACCGGCCGTCTCCGCGGGCTTCCGCCGCATCCTCGTGACCGAACCCGACCACCCGTACCTGGAGGGCTGGTGGCCGCCCGGCCACGGACTCGGCTACGAGCACACCTTCGCCCACCAGGCCCGCGACCTGGTCCACGCCGTCGCGAGCGGCATCGCCCCCGCGCCCTCCTTCGCCGACGGCCTCCAGGTCCAGCGCGTCCTGGCCGCGGTGGAGGACAGCGCCCGGAACAGCGCCGTCTACACGCCCGTACCCGTGCCGGTAGCCGTACCGGCCCCCGTCCTCGTCCCCGATTCCGTACCGCGCTAGGAGGCGCCCGACGTGCCCCGACCCTTCACGCTCTTCACCGGCCAGTGGGCCGACCTCCCGCTGGAGGAGGTCTGCCGGCTCGCCCGCGACTTCGGCTACGACGGCCTCGAACTCGCCTGCTGGGGCGACCACTTCGAGGTGGACAAGGCGCTCGCCGACCCCGCGTACGTCAAGGGCAGACGCGAACTGCTCGACGCGTACGGCCTGAAGTGCTGGGCGATCTCCAACCACCTGGTGGGGCAGGCCGTCTGCGACCATCCGATCGACGAACGCCACCAGGCGATCGTACCCGCCCGCATCTGGGGCGACGGCGACGCCGAAGGGGTGCGGCAGCGGGCCGCCCGTGAGCTCGCGGACACCGCGCGGGCCGCGGCCGCGCTCGGCGTCGACACCGTCATCGGCTTCACCGGCTCCTCCATCTGGCATCTGGTGGCGATGTTCCCGCCGGTCCCCGAGCGCATGATCGAGCGCGGCTTCGAGGACTTCGCGGAACGGTGGAACCCGATCCTCGACGTGTTCGACGCCGAAGGCGTGCGCTTCTCCCACGAGGTGCACCCCAGTGAGATCGCGTACGACTACTGGACCACCCAGCGAGCCCTGGAGGCGGTCGGCCGGCGTCCCGCCTTCGGGCTCAACTTCGACCCCAGCCACTTCGTGTGGCAGGACCTCGACCCGGTCGGCTTCCTCTGGGACTTCCGCGACCGGATCTACCACGTGGACTGCAAGGAGGCCCGCAAGCGGCTCGACGGCCGCAACGGGCGGCTCGGCTCCCACCTCCCCTGGGGCGACCCCCGGCGCGGCTGGGACTTCGTCTCCGCCGGGCACGGCGACGTGCCCTGGGAGGACGTCTTCCGGATGCTCCGGTCGATCGGCTACGCCGGGCCCGTCTCCGTGGAGTGGGAGGACGCCGGCATGGACCGGCTGACCGGCGCCCCCGAGGCGCTGTCCTTCCTCAAGCGGTACGACTTCGACCCTCCCGCGACCTCCTTCGACGCCGCCTTCGGGAGCGGCGACTGACGGTCCCCCGCTTCCACCGCGCGAGGCCTTGGGACGACCTTTGTCCTCTCGCGGTGGAAAGGTCGACGGAAGCGTGCACAAGGGCTTCACGGCGTGGACGAACCTCGCTACGGTCCCTGATGTGTACATGACGTAACTGGCCCCCATGACCAGCGTGACGGCGCACGCCGGTCCCCGGACACCCGCACACCCGGCCCAACTCCGGAGGACAACCGTGCACAGACAACGACTCCGAGCCAGGAACTCACTCGCCCTCATCACGGTCGCACTGCTCGCCCTCGGCGCCCCCCAAGGCCTCGCCGCCGACACCGACACCGCCGCCGGCACCGACACCGCGGCCGCCGCCGAGGAGTTCCAGCAGGTCACCCTCGCCAAGGGCGGCGAAGAAGTCGGCGAACCCATGTCCCTCGCCGTACTCCCCGACCGCAGCGTCCTGCACACCGACCGCGGCGGCGAACTCCGCCGCACCGACGCCGCCGGCAACACCACCGTCATCGGAACCGTCCCCGTCTACTCCCACGACGAGGAAGGCCTCCAAGGCATCGGACTCGACCCGAACTTCGCCCAGAACAAGACCCTCTACCTCTACTACGCCCCACCGCTCGACACCCCCGCGGGCGACGCCCCCAACGACGGCACCCCCGCCGAACTCGCCCCCTACGACGGCGTCAACCGCCTCTCCCGCTTCACCCTCAAGGCGGACGGCACCCTCGACAACTCCAGCGAGAAGAAGGTCATCGACATCCCCGCCACCCGCGGCATCTGCTGCCACGTCGGCGGCGACATCGACTTCGACGCCCATGGCAACCTGTACCTGTCGACCGGCGACGACTCCAACCCCTTCGCCTCCGACGGCTACACCCCCATCGACGAACGCCCCGGCCGCAACCCCGCCTTCGACGCCCGCCGCACCTCCGGCAACACCAACGACCTCCGCGGCAAGATCCTCCGCATCAAGGTCGCCGACGACGGCACCTACACCGTCCCCGAAGGCAACCTCTTCGCCCCCGGCACCGCCAAGACCCGGCCCGAGATCTACGCCATGGGCTTCCGCAACCCCTTCCGCTTCAGCGTCGACAAGCCCACCGGCATCCTCTACGTCGGCGACTACGGCCCCGACGCCGGCGTCGCCGACCCCCGGCGCGGCCCCGCAGGACAGGTCGAGTTCGCCCGCGTCACCAAACCCGGCAACTTCGGCTGGCCCTTCTGCACCGGCGACAACGACCCCTACGTCGAATACGACTTCGCCACCAAGACCTCCGGCGCCACCTACGACTGCGGCGCCCTCAAGAACGACTCCCCGCACAACACCGGACTCGTCGACCTCCCGCCCGCCGAACCCGCCTGGATCCCCTACAACGGCGGCTCCCTCCCCGAGTTCGGCACCGGCTCCGAATCCCCCATGGGCGGACCCGTCTACCGCCACGACCCCGCCAACACCTCCCCGGTGAAGTTCCCGGAGGCGTACGACGGCGACTTCTTCGCCGGAGAGTTCGGCCGCCGCTGGATCAAGCGCATCGACCACGACGCCAACGGCACCGTCCAGTCCATCAACCCCGTCCCCTGGACCGGCACCCAGATCATGGACATGGCCTTCGGCCCCGACGGAGCCCTCTACGTCCTCGACTACGGCACCGCCTGGTTCGGCGGCGACCACAACGCCGGGCTCTACCGCATCGAGAACGCCACCGGAGGCCGCTCCCCGATCGCCGAGGCAAGCGCCGGCAAGACCTCCGGCACCGCACCCCTCAAGGTCACCCTCTCCTCGGCCGGCACCACCGACGCCGACGGCGACCCCCTCACCTACAGCTGGGACTTCGGCGACGGCACCCCCGCCTCCACAGCCGCCCACCCCACCCACACGTACCGCCAGAACGGCACCTACACCGCCACCGTCACCGCCAAGGACCCGACCGGCCGCACCGGCTCCGCATCCGTCCGCATCGTCGTCGGCAACACCGCACCCAAGGTCACCCTCCAACTCCCCGCCGAAGGAGCTCTCTTCGACTTCGGCGACGACATCCCCTTCAAGGTGACCGTCACCGACCCCGAAGACGGCGCGACCGCACCCATCGACTGCGCCAGGATCAAGGTCACCTACGTCCTCGGCCACGACAGCCACGGCCACCCCGTCACCACCGCCAACGGCTGCACCGGCACCATCAAGACCTCCGCCGACGGCGGCCACGACGACGACGCCAACATCTTCGCCGTCTTCAACGCCGAGTACACCGACGGCGGAGGCGGCGGACAGACCGCCCTCACCGGCAACGACCAGGCCAAACTCCAGCCCCGCCACCGCCAGGCCGAACACTTCGACACCCAGCAGGGCGTCACCGTCATCGACAAGACCCCCGCGAACGGCGGCCGCACCGTCGGCAACATCGACAACGGCGACTGGATCGCCTTCAAGCCCTACAACCTCACCGGCTCCACCAAACTCACCGCCCGCGTCTCCTCCGCCGGCGCCGGAGGCTACCTCGAAGTCCGCACCGGCTCACCCACCGGCACCCTCCACGGCTCCGCACCCGTCCCCGTCACCGGAGGCTGGGAGACCTTCCAGGACATCGACGTACCGCTCCGCAACCTCCCGCGCCGCACCACCGAGCTCTACCTCGTCTTCAAGGGCGGAACCGGCGCACTCTACGACGTCGACGACTTCACCCTCTCCCACACCCCCGTCGACCCCGCAGCCAAACGCGTCCTCGTCTTCTCCAGGACCGCCGGATTCCGGCACGACTCCATCGGCACCGGCATCACCGCCCTCAAGGAGATCGGCGCCGGCAGCGACATCACCGTCGACGCCACCGAAGAACCCCGCCAGTTCACCACCGCCAACCTCGCCCGCTACGACGCCGTCATCTTCCTCTCCACCACGGGCGACGTCCTCAACGCCGAACAACAGACCGCCTTCGAGAACTACGTCTCCAACGGCGGCGGCTACCTCGGCGTCCACGCCGCAGCCGACACCGAATACGACTGGAGCTTCTACGGCGGACTCGTCGGCGCCCACTTCCAGTCCCACCCCCAGATCCAGCCCGCAACCCTCCGCGTCGAGGACCACGACCACCCCGCGACCGCCCACATCGACGGCCCCTGGGAACGCACCGACGAGTGGTACAACTACCGCACCAACCCCCGCGGCCAGGCCCGCATCCTCGCCACCCTCGACGAAACCACCTACCAGGGCGGCACCATGAAGGGCGACCACCCCATCGCCTGGTGCCAGACCTACGGAGGCGGCCGCTCCTTCTACACCGGCGGCGGCCACACCAAGGAGTCGTACACCGAACCCGCCTTCCGACAGCACCTGTTGGGTGGACTGCAGTACGCCACCGGCCAGACCAAGGCCGACTGCCGGCCCCGCACCGGCTACCGCGACCTCTTCAACGGCTTCACCACCGAAGGCTGGAAGCAGGCCGGACCCGGCCGCTTCGACATCAGAGACGGCGAACTCCACACCGTCGGCGGCATGGGAATGCTCTGGTACCAGGCCAAGGAATTCCGGTCCTACTCCCTCACCCTCGACTGGAAACTCGCCGACGACGACAACTCCGGCATCTTCGTCGGCTTCCCCGCCTCCGACGACCCCTGGTCCGCCGTGAACAACGGCTACGAGGTCCAGATCGACGCCACCGACACCCCCGACCGCACCACCGGCGCCGTCTACGGCTTCAAATCGGCCGACCTCCGAGCCCGCGACCAGGCCCTCCGGCCCCCCGGCCAGTGGAACACCTACGAACTCCGCGTCCAGGGCGAACGCCTCCAGGTCTTCCTCAACGGCATCAAGATCAACGACTTCACCAACACAGACCCGGCCCGCAGCCTCACCAGCGGCCACATCGGCATCCAGAACCACGGAGCCGGAGACCAGGCCGCCTTCCGCGACATCCGGATCAAGGAACTCCCCTCCTGACGGGAGCCCACCCAGCCGACGGTGGGCGGGGCGGCGCCGTACCCCCCGCCCACCGTCCCCCCCCGCATTCACATGCCGCTTTCACGTTCCGCTTCATGTTCCGCTTCACGAGCAGGGAGGCCGACGTCATGACCCCCGCACCCCGCACCGGAATCTGGCTCATCGGCGCGAGAGGCTCCGTCGCCACCACCACCGTGGCCGGCTGCGCCGCCCTCGTCGCCGGACTCCATCCGCCCACCGGCATGGCCACCGAGACCCCCGACCTCGCCGACGCCGGCCTCCCCCCACTCGCCTCCCTGGTCTTCGGCGGACACGACACCACCGACTGCCCGCTCCCCAAACGCGCCGAACAACTCACCACCGCCGGAGTCCTCCCGTACGGCCTCGCCCACGCCGTCACCGCGGAACTGGACGCGGCCGACCGCGAGATCCGCCCCGGCGGCCCGGCCCACGGCGACACCCGCACCGACGAACAACTCGTCACCGCCTTCACCGACGACCTGACGAACTTCCGCGGCCGCATTGGCCTGGACCGCGTCGTAGTCGTCAATGTGGCCTCCACGGAGCCGGCGTCGGGGGGCGCCGGGCTCCCACCCAGCAGCCTCTACGCCGCCGCGGCACTCCGCGCCGGCTGCCCGTACGTCAACTTCACGCCATCCACCGGCCTGCGGCACCCCGCCCTCGCCACACCGCTCGCCACGAGCGGACTGCCCCACGCAGGACGCGACGGCAAGACCGGACAGACCCTCCTCCGCGCCGTCCTCGCCCCGATGTTCCACCAGCGGGCCCTGACCGTACGCGCCTGGTCCGGCAGCAACCTCCTCGGCGGCGGCGACGGAGCCTCCCTCGCCGACCCCGCGGCCGCGGCCGCCAAGAACGCCGGCAAGGAACGCGTCCTCACCGACACCCTCGGCCCCGGCGTCGAAGGCCAGGTCCACATCGACGACGTCCCCGCACTGGGGGAGTGGAAGACCGCCTGGGACCACATCGCCTTCGACGGCTTCCTCGGCACCCGCATGATCCTCCAGACCCTCTGGCAGGGCTGCGACTCCGCCCTCGCCGCCCCCCTCGTCCTCGACCTGGCCCGCCTCACCGCCCGCGCCCACGAGAGGGGACTCACGGGCCCCCTCGAAGACCTCGCCTTCTACTTCAAGGACCCGGAAGGCACCCCACCCGCCTCCCTGGCCGACCAGTACTCCCGCCTGCTCACCTTCGGCCGCGCGCTGGGCACGCGTCGGACCCCGGACCGGACGGCCCCCCACCCGGAGACCCTCCGATGACCGGGAGGCGCGCAGACGCGGCGCGCGCCTGGGCGGAACTCCTCCGCGTGTCGGCCCTGCTGTCCGTACCCGGCGACGCCCTCGCCGGCGCGGCCGCCGCCGGAGCCCGCCCCGGACGGGGCACGCTCCACGCGATCGGGGCCTCGCTGTGCCTGTACGAGGCGGGGATGGCCCTCAACGACTGGGCCGACCGAACGGAGGACGCCGCCGAACGCCCGCACCGCCCGCTCCCCTCCGGCCGCATCACCCCCGGGGCCGCCCTCATCGCCTCGGTGGCCCTGACGGCGACCGGCCTCGGCCTGGCCGCCCGCGCGGGCCGCCCGACCCTGGCGGTCGCGACGGCTCTCGCCACCACGGTCTGGGCCTACGACCTCGGCCTCAAGCACACCCCTGCGGGCCCCGCCACCATGGCCACGGCCCGGGCCCTGGACCTCCTCCTCGGCGCGACGGCCTCGACCCACGGGCTAACGGGACCCGGCAGAACCACGGCGACCGGCACGGCCACTGGGACCGGCACGGTCACCGGGTCGTCCGGCACAGCCACCCGGACCGGCCCGGCCACCGGGTCCGGCACGGTCACCGCGTCCGGCACGGTCACTGCGACCAGCCCGGCCACCGGGTCCGGCACGGTCACCGGGTCCGGCACGGTCACCGGGTCCGGCACGGTCACCGCGTCCGGCACGGTCACCGCGACCAGCACGGCCACCGGGTCCGCCCCGACCGCACTCCGTGCCCTCCCCTCCGCCGTTCTGCTGGGGGCCCACGCCTACGCCGTCACCGCCGTCTCCCGACACGAGACCCAGGGCGGCTCCACCCGCACCCCACTCGCCGCCCTCGCCATAACCCTGGCCGTGGCCGGCGCGGCATCCGGTGCGATCTCCGGCGCGACCTCTGGAGTGACGACCCGAGCGACAACCGGGGCGACGATCGGCGCGACGACCGGGGCCATGGCGGGACGCCGGTCCGGCACCGCTGCCACTTCCTCCCCCTCCGGGGGCCCCGCCC
>JOBE01000103.1 GCA_000717735.1 Streptomyces griseoluteus
ACGATCTTCACACCAGACAGGCCCAGACGACCAGCACCAGTACGACATCACCCATCCACGCCACCCCCGTGACCTGCACGTTCAGGATGAACACAACTCAGTGAGGACCGCTTCCCCATGTGCCGGGGAGCGGCCCTCACCAGCCGGATCTTCGGTGGTGCGTGGATCAGTTGCCATGGACAAGCCCGTCCCGGCCCAGCGCCGCTCGCCAGACATCGTCCGTCCGGCCGGCGGCCGCAGCGGCCTGCGCACGCCGAGCCCCGGCCCGAACGCCCTGAACCGATGGTGCACCGCCTCGCCGGTCGCCCGCGCAACGCGGCCAACCCGGGGCCTGCCAGCACCCGCTCTCTTTCGACCGGCGGTGTGGGCTCTTCCGCGCCCCCCGATGAACTGATCACGGAACCGCTCCGCGTCGGGCCTTGACCCTGAATCCTGGACACGGGATATGCGGCTGGCGTCAGGGTAGTTGATGTTGCTCGGGACGCTGTCTCGTAAACGATCGGGCTGCGGTGTCCGAGGCGGGAGTGACGGCGTCGGGTGTTGTAGCGGTGGAGCCAGCGGAACGCGTCGAGGCGGGCTTCGCGCTCGCTGGACCAGTGCTTTCGGCCCTGGAGCGTCTCCCGCTTGAACGTCGCGTTGGACGACTCGGCGAGCGCGTTGTCCGCCGAGCTGCCGATCGCGCTCATGGACTGACGGACGCCGGCCTGGCGGCAGGCGTCGGCGAACGCCCGGCTGGTGTACTGGGCGCCGTGGTCGGTGTGCATCACCGCTCCGGTGAGGCTGCCGCGGGTCCGGTCGGCGGCTGCCAGGGCATCGAGGGCGAGATCGGTGCGCATGTGATCCGCGACCGCCCAGCCGACGAGGCGGCGTGAGGCGAGGTCGATGACGGTGGCCAGGCAGAGGAACTTTCCGCCGTCCAGCGGGAGATAGGTGATGTCGCCGACGTACTTCGTGTTCGGCTCACTCGCGGTGAAGTCGCGGCCGATCAGGTCCGGGGCCTTCGCCGCGGCCGGGTCCGCCACCGTGGTGCGGTGCCTGCGCCGCAGCCGCAGACCCGCCAGGCCGGCCTGGCGCATCACGCGGGCGACCCGCTTGTGGTTGACCCGCTCGCCCTCGTCACGGAGCTCGGCGGTGATCCTGGGGACACCGTAGGTGCCGTCCGATTCGAGGTGCACGGCCCGTATCCGGACGGCGAGCCGGGCGTCGGCCGCCTGCCGTGCGGCCCGGTCAGCGGCGGTGCGGCGCCAGTAGTAGAAGCTGGAGCGGGCTATGCCGAGGATGGTGCACAGCCGCTTCACGCCGTGGCGGCGCTGGTGGTCGGCGACGAACTGGAAGCGGTTCACCAGCGCGTCTCCCCGGCGAAATACTTCGCCGCCTTCCGCAGGATCTCGCGTTCCTCCTCCAGCTCGCGGACCTTCTTGCGCAGAGCGGCGTTCTCCGCCTCCAGCGGTGTGGGCGGCTCGGTCGGCTCCCCCGCCCGGCGTCCCCGGGGCCGGCTCGCGCCAGCCGCCCGGACCCAGTTCCGCAGCGTCTCCGGGTTGACCCCCAGATCAGCGGCGACCGACCTGATCGTGGCTCCAGGCCGCGACTCGTACAACGCGACCGCGCCCGCCCTGAACTCAGGCGGATAGTGCTTCATGACCACGGGACATCCGTTCTCCTGGACTCAAGATCCAAGTGTCTCGAGTGTCCAAGATCCGGGGTCAAGGCCCGGCCGCACGCAGGAATGGGCAACCCCATGACAGCCTCTACAGGTCAAGGCTCCGCGGCGTACCAGACCGCCCTCGCCCAGAACCGACAACATGGAATGATCAAGAGATGACCGACGCGAGCAGGGTGGACGGCCGCTCCCTCCAGCGCGAGACCGAGCGAATCGTCAACGAGATAGCTCAGGGGCTCCGCACCTTGGACGACGGGGTTGCCTGGTTCACCGGCCTCTCCCTGGCCCATCGGCAAGAGGTACTGCGGGACGTCGCCGGCTACGCGATGCAAGCACACATCACGGCCGCGGGCGGCCGCGCGGGGGTGACGCAGTCCGGGGTGAAGCCCACCGCCAACCCCTCAGTCATGATCTGCATGGACCCGCCCCGCTATGGGTTCGCCCGCCTGCCCGCCGACGAGCACGTGACGGCCTTCCGAGTACTCGTCTCCGTGTTCACCGTCGCCGACACACGGCGCAGACAGACGTACTGCAATGGCACCTGCGGACACACATGGCACAACCTGCCGGCGCTCACCAAGGAGCCGTAACAGCGGCCACTCCCCACACCGGTTGAACCCCTCAAGAACGATCCCCCACCCACAACAAGGCCCCACACAGCACGGTCACCGGCTGACAACCAACCGCTGCCACCACACCACCCAGTCACAGCACGGGCTGCGGCCGACCCCGCTGACGACCGGGCCCCGCCCCCGTTCACCGCCCTTGTACGGTCAGGCCTGGGCGGGTGCCTGGGTCGGTCAGGACGGCCATGCGTCCGGCGCGACGGCCGCCGACGCGTAGATCCCCCGACGGCCCTGAGAGCGTTCCGCCCTACTGACGCGTCGCGTACTCCTCCCGCAGCGCGTCCAGGATCTCGGCGGCCTCCGTGAGATCCGCCTTGCGGCAGCGGGACGCCGCCGTCGTGAGGCGGGCGACGGCCTGCTTGAAGCGGCCCAGGCCGTTGCCCTCGACGAGGGCCGCGAACCTGACCGCCTCCGCGCGCGGCATCTCGCCCCGCTGCCCGCCCTGTTCGTGCGCGGCGACGGCGGCCTCCGCCTCGGTCAGGGCTTCCGCGAAGCGATCCGCCTGGGCGAGGACACGGGCCCGGCGGTAGTGGATCTCGCCGCTCTCGTACCAGGAGTGGAACCCCTCGGTGGCGTCCGGGACCGCGGCCAGGACCGCGTCGGCGTCCGCCAGGTGGCGCAGCGCCGCGTCGACGCCGTCGTCCTCCCGCGCGGACATGATGAGACGGGCGAACTCGCGCATCATGTGGATTATCAGCGGGGGGTGCGGCGCCTCGGCGTGCGCGGCGACCGCCCGTTCGTAGGCCGTGCCCGCCGCCTCCCAACGGTCGGCCATCGCCAGCGTCGTCGCCGCCTCCGCGGCCACCAGGGTGTGGGTCGTGCGGTCGTCCTCCCAGGCCGCGACGGTGTCCGCGAGACGCAGGAACTCCTCCGCCGAGGCGAGGTACTCCTCCAGCTCGCGCATCCCGCGCGCCAGGGTGAGCCGGGCCTGGGCGACAAGGCGTTCGTCGAGCGACGAGGCCGCCTCGTCGGTGAGGACGGACTCCAGTACGGCGACCGCGTCCGCCTGCTGTCCCGTGTTCGCGAGGACGTCGGCGAGCTGGAGACGTACCTGGGCGGCCTCGTCGTGCGTCCCGTCCTGGTCGAACCGCGCGGCCGCCTCGGAGAGGTGACGCACGGCGCCGGCGGAGTCCCCGAGGTGCGAGGACGCGTGGCCGAGCAGTGCGTACGTCGGGGCCAGCGGGAAGTCCGTGTCGTCGTACCGCACCGCGTCGGAGATCGCCCGGTGCAGCAGCTCCGCGGCCTCCGCCGGCGACTGCTCGGCGAGGAGGATCTGGGCGAGCAGCGCGCGCGGGCGCGAACCGCGCCAGGGCCGCCCGGAGGCGTCGACGTCCTCGAGGGCCGCGCGCAGCTCCGACTCGGCCAGGGCCGTGTCGCCGCGCTGGGCGGCGATGTCGGCGACGAACTGGCGTGCGTTGGCCGCGTGGTGGCGCACGGACAGGCGCTCTGCCTCGGACCGCAACCTCCGGGCCGACTCCTCGAACCGTTCCCGCACCGCGTCGGGGGCCTCCGGCAGCTGCCGCAGGAGGTCCTGGTAGGCGGCGAAGAGGGAGGAGTACAGCACGGTCAGGTACTCGAGCGCGCGCTCCGACGCCAGGTCGGGGCAGGCGACGGCCTCGGCCTCGCCCAGTGGCTGCGGCTCGCCGGTGAAGGGAGCCTCGGTGCCGAGCCGCTCGGCCTCGCGCAGGCAGGCTTCGAGCTGGGCCCGGACGGCTTCCGCGTCCGGGCCCACCCCCGGGCTGACAACGTCGGCGTGGTCGTCGTCCCCCGCCGTACGGCCCGGATCCGCGGCGGCATCGGACGTGGTCGCCCAGGCGAGCGCACGCGTCCGCGTGGAGAGCGCCTGCCACGGCATCGTGAGCCGCTCGAACAGGCCGGCGGCCAGCTCCAGCTCGGCGATGCCCTCCGCGTGACGGTCCTCCTGCATGAGCAGGTAGGCGCGCTGCTCGGCCAGCTCCGCCCGCAGCAGCTCCTCCGGGCCGAGCCGGTCGTCGTGCGCGGTGCCGTCGTCGGCCACACGCTCGGCGATGCGGGTCCAGAGGCGGGTGTCCCCGGGGTGGCCGAGGCGCGCCATCCGCCGGGCCTCGGTCACCAGGGAGAGGAAGTCGTCGGGAACCTCCGGCCCGGCCGTCGCCGCGCCGAGGGACACGGCCGCGCCCGCCCCGGCCGCCCCACCCGCCGGCGCGTGGGAGCGGGTGGCGGACGACCTGAGCCCCAGCGGCAGCGGCTCGTCGACCAGGGGACGGCGCGCGAGACGTGAGCGCCGGCGGTCCCCTACGGTCGTGGTTCCGTTGCGCGCGTCGAACGCGGCAGAGAGGCGGTCCGCCTCGGAGCGTACGTGGGCGGAGAGACCGCCCGCCGTCCAGGTCCGGCCGAGCGGGCCGGCGACGGGGGTGTCCCCGTGACCGTCCTCGACGAGCCGGGCGAGCAGCACCTCGACACCGGTGAGGAACTCCAGGTGGGCCAGCGGCGCGCCCGTCGCCTCGAAGAGGGGTCGGTTCTCCGCCAGGATCTCCAGGCCGCGGCCCTCATTGCGCGAGAGGGCGCAGAACTCCAGGTGCAGACCGACCTCCTCCTGCATACCGGTGTGGCCGCGGACCCGTCGGTAGCCGGTGAGGTGGTGCGAGCGGGCCTCGTCCGTACGCCCGAGGCGCAATAGCGGCAGCAACGCACGCGCCTGGCTCACCTGCGGTTCCTCGGTACAGGCCTGGGCCCCGTCGAAGACCGGCCGCCATGTGTCAAGGGCGCCGGCGTCGTCGCCCGCCACCACCTGGTGCCAGGCCAAGTGCCGGGTCTCGCAGGCCTCGCAGTCGCTCAGCTCGGTTCGCGGCCGGGTGGCCCACAGGTCGTACGCGTCGTCGACACCGGTGCCGGTGTGGTGCGCCACGTGGTAGCGCATCGCCGCCACCGGCTGCATGCCGTGCTCGGCCGCCTCGTACCGGACGCGCATCTGCTCGATCCAGCTCCGGACGGAGGCCAGCGGCATCTCGGGCACCTGCAGCAGGGACGTCGTCACCCACTTGAAGCGCCAGAAGACCTGGTGGGCCTCCCACTGGCTGAACGACTCGGGAGCGGTGTCCCACAGCTTCAGCAGCCGGGCGAAGACCACGGGCGACTTGCGGTGCTCGCCGGTGAACTCGTACGCCGACATCAGCTCCAACAGGGCCGTGACCAGGACGTCGGGCTTGTCGAAGGGCTCTGCGGTCTCGACGAGCTCCTCGGCGGTCACGGTGCGCGGCATGCCGTGGGGGCGCTCGTTGTTCTCGCGGAGCGCCTCGACGACGGCCTCGGGCGTGTCCAGCATCTACAGTTCCTTCCGGGGCTCGGAGCCGGGTGCCGCCGTGCCGGGATGGTGCATGGCGTGGGTGAGCAGGCCGATGAAGGCCCGGTTGAGCAGGGCGCTCTCGCTCGCCCTCAGCGGGCGGCGGCTGAGCAGCAGCGCCTGGCCGTAGAGGGCCTCGGCGGCCGTGACGGCGAGGCCCCGCTCGGTGATGGTGATCGCCTGGCGGACCAGCGGGTTGAGGTGGTTCAGGACGAGCTGGGCGCGCGGGGTCTCGTGCCGCAGGGAGCCGAGGATGTCGGCCCAGAGGCCGTCGCTCTCGGCGGCGAGGCTCGACCGGGTCCGCTCGTGCCGCGCCTCCCTGTTGTCGAGGAGGAGCGCGGGGGCGGTGACCGGCTGGAAGTCCCGCAGGACCACGTCGCAATCGTGGACGCCGATCGTCTCCCGGGCGATGGACAGGAAGGCGGCGGCCCGGAGTTCGGCGGTCGGGTCGACGGCGTCGAGGTGGGCGGTGACGGTGGCGGGGTCGAGGTCCGTGACGGCCGTGCCCGGACGGATCTCGGGGAGCCGGTGCACGAGGTCGCGGTCGTAGGTGTAGCCGCCGTTCACCACGCCCAGGCCCGCGGCCGCGGCGATCGGGGCGACCTGGCGGAACTCCTCGACGCTGCGGGTGACGAGCAGCGTCCGGTGCGTGCGGGCGAACTCCTCCAGCGTGACGTTGCCGTCGGTGGTCTCGAACGGCAGCCACGGCAGCACGATCCGCAGCAGTTCGTCGTCGTGCCGGGCGAGCGCCTTCACCGCCAGGTGGTGGGTGTCGATGAAGCGGTGCAGCAGCGACGGGTCGCTGGCGGCGAGCCCGGTGAGCCAGTCGCGGATCCGCTCGCCCAGGGCGTCCCGTACGGCGGACAGGGTGCCGTCCTCGTACAGCGCCTCCCGGGACGCCGTCGGCCGCAGGCTGGTGGTGTCGACCACGCAGCGTACGAAGAAGGCCCACTCCGGCAGCAGTTCGGGTGCCTGGTCGGTGAGCAGCATCCCCTTGAGGTGTACCCGGTGCCCCGCGCGCTGCGCCGGGCTCACGGCCGTGGGCAGGACGTAGGCGACACCGCGCAGACCGGCCGCGGGAAGGTCCAGCTCGATCGTGTCGAGCGGGGTGAAGTCGAAGAGGGCGCGGCAGTACGCGGTGTCGGCCTCGCGCCGGGCCAGTGGGGAGCGGTGGTTCCGCTCCCATGGCGGCGCCTCGTTGACCTGGTGGCTCTCGCCGCGCGGCCCGACGACCGTGACCTCGTGCCGCAGGAGACCGCCGTAGTGCCGGGCCAGGGAGACGACCCGCTCCGGGCTCGTCCACTCGGCGTTGTCGGCGCGCGGGGTGAGCCGCACGGTCGTCCCCGGCTCGGGCACGGCCGACGCGGGCAGGGTGTGGATCGTGTACCGGCCGTCGGAGTGGCCGCGCCACTCGACGGCGGGCGCCGAGGGGTCCGTCGCGGACCGGCTGATCACCGTGATCTCGTCGGCGACGACGAAGCAGGCGAGCAGGCCGATGCCGAACTGGCCGATGAAGTCCCCGCGGGCGGCGTCGAGTCCGGCCCCGTCGAGGGCGCCGTCGGCGGTCCGCTTGGAGCTGCGCCCGATCGTGGCGAGGAAGCGGTGGACGTCGGCCTCGGTCAGACCGATGCCGGTGTCCGTGACGGTGAGGGTGTCACCGGTGCGCACGGTGATGACCGCGGGCGCGCTGGGATCGACCGCCTGGCGGGCGGTGATGGCGTCCACGGCGTTCTGCAGGAGCTCGCGCAGGTAGACGCGGGGGCTCGAGTAGAGGTGGTGGGAGAGCAGGTCGACGAGACCACGGAGGTCGACCTGGAAGGCGTGTGCGGATGAGGAGTGGGACACCTGGCGGAGTCTTTCGGTGGACGCGCCGACGCCACGAGGGCGGCACGGCGACGGTGCGGGCGGGAGCGGGAGGTCGCGTGGCGACGGAAACGGGAGGGAGGGGTACGGGGCTTTGTGCCGGCGTCCGGACGGGTCGGCGTCCGGACGCGGAAACGGAGAAAGGGTTACGTGGGCTTGCCGCCGGTGTCCCGGACGCGTCAGCGTCCGACCGCCGAACGCCGCTTCCGGTATGCCGCCGCGGGGTCGGAACCGTCCAGGTAGTACCAGGGGAACTCGGTGACACACCCCTCGGTCGCCCGGAAGCACTCCCGCGCGGCGTTCCGGTCCCCGGCGAGGGAGAAGGCCATGGCGAAGGTGTTGAGGACCTGGAGCCAGCCGCCCTCGCGGACGAAGTCCGGGTGCCGGATGGAATGATCGGCGGCCTCGTGCAGGGAGGCCTTCACCTCGTGACGGCCCATGTACGCGGCGTCCGGCCCCGAGTCGAGGGAGAGCCACTCCTCGATGTGCGCGATAGCGACGAGCTGTCCGAGCAGGGTGCCCCCGGGGGCGCCGAACGCGGACGCGCGCGCGAAGGCGTGCATCTCCTCGTGCGAACCGCCCCACTTGTCGCAGACCTGCTGCAACTGCTGCTGGTGCGCCTGAAGGTGGTGCGGGTCCCGTCGTACCGTCGCCTCGAACCGGCGCCGAGCCGTGACCTGACCCACCTGGAGGCCTCGGCCGGTCACCTGGAGGCCGTACCAGGGGGAGACCCAGCGCGGCTCGCGCTCGGCCGCCTCGTACAGCCACGTCTCGGCCGTGCGCAGGCGTGCGTGGAAGAGATCGAACTGCTCGCGCGAGACCTGGGAGGCGCGGGCTGCCGTGCGGGCCTCCCAGCCCCAGCTGATGTGGCGGATCCCCGCCACGAGCCGCGGGAGCGCTGCCTCCGGCTCCGCTTCGAGGACCGGCGAGATCCACCGCTCCACCCCGGCGGTGTCGCCGACGGCCCACAGGAGCTCGACCCTGTCCTCGCTCTCGGGACGCGCTTCGAGCACCTCGCGCACCGCGGGCCAGTTCCCGGCCGCGGCGGCCTCCCTGACGCGACCGACCGCGGGATCGCCGGAGTCCTTCTGCACCCGAGCGCTGGGCCGACCGGCCCATTTCCCCAGCGTGAGCCTCCAGTCACCGAGCAACGCCATGTCCCCACCCCTTGCATGTCCGAACGGGGAGGCCAGTGATCACCCTCCCGTGGAGGTAGTGACTATCACGCACGACCGACAATCGCACACCTGTTTCGCCGGCTGCCCCGCCCGGCTGGACAGGGGGCCCTACCGCCGTGCCGACATCCGCGCCCGAGAAGGGCTTGGTGAGGAGCGGCGAGGCGGTCGGCCGTCCGGCGATGAGCGCGTGCAGGATGTCCGGCGGCGCCGCCGGACTCTCGACCGAGTTCAGCTCAGGGGCCGAGATGGCGGGCCGACTGTCTGCGGGGTGCTCGGAGTCGGATCCGACCACCTGGTGGCCTCCCGCATCCACACGCCCCGTGCCATGAGGCCCCACTGCACGCCGGCCGTGCGCCGACCCGTGGGGCAGATGGCTGTCTCGAGCACGCCGTCCACCATGATCCGACCGGCGGGCTCCACGCCGCCCTCGACTCGTGCGCACGGAGTGCTTGGTCTTGCGCGTGGGCAGGCGGCCTGTATCCCGCCCCGCCCCATCCAGCCGAACCGCCCGCCTGTGACACCGCCCGCAACCAGTCTCCGCCGCGGCGCTGCCTGCCGGTCATCACCGCCGCGCTCTCATGCCGCCCTGACACCCACGGCATCGTGACCGGGGCCATGCCGTCCTGCTCCCGAATTTCGCCTTCAGACCCCCGGCCGCCACCCTGTCCCTCTGGTGACCAGGTGCCCGTATCCACCGCATGGACGTTCGGTTAGGCTGACCTTGCCTGGCGTGTGGACCCGGATGTACGGGTCCGGGTTCCGGTGCCGCAGGCGGGAACCCAGCCGACAGAACAGCCGGAGGCAGGGCGCAGGTGAGACACGGTGACCGGCATCCGTTCGTGTCGTGCGCCCGGTGGGGAGGGAACACCCATGCGCGTGACAGAGGACCCGGGGTTCGGCCCGGCGCTCGGGACGAGGCGTCGTGGATAGGATCGCGCTCACGGCCGGAGCCCTGTATGCCATCGTCCTGCTGCGCGCCGGAGGGACGTTCGCCGTCGGGTGGCTCGCCGGCGCCGGTGCCCGGCGCAGCAGGTTCGCCGGGCGGATCTCTTCGGCGAAGTTCCGGCGCGCCGAACGGGCGATCCAGCGGTGGGGCGCGCCCGTGGTGGCCGTCTCCTTCCTGACTATCGGATTCCAGACCGCCGCCAACTTTCTGGCGGGCAGCACGCGCATGCCGTTGCCGCGCTACCTCCCTGCTCTGTTCGTGGGTGGAGCGGCCTGGGCGCTGATCTACGCGACCGTGGGGCTCGGCGCGCTCGAAGTGCTGGGAAGGCTCTTCGCCGAGCGGACAGCCCTCGGGGTGTCCGCCGTGGCCGTCCTCCTCTTCACGGTGTGCGGGGTGGTGGTGTACAGGAGAAGAAAGCCGGTCCCGTCCTCTGGTGACACCGTGGCCGACGAATCGTGAACCCGTCCCCGAAGGCGGCACACCGCTGGCCGGCGAGGACGGCGTCCCAGTCTCCGTCCTCGCTGCGGAGTCGGGCGGGCCGGTCAACGGGGAGGCGCGCCGGCTGCCGGCCGGGATGCTGCTGCTTCGGACGGTCGAGGACCAGCAGCGGTTCGGCCGCGACACCCGGCACCGTGGAGAGGCCCCTATCGACGGCTGGCCCGAGCAGGCCTGGCCGATCAGGAACGGCACGCCGTACGAGCTCCGCGTCCGTGTGCCCCAGGAGCCGCGCTGATCGCCGTCACCGCGGTATCCAACGGGTCCAAGGCAGACAAGGACCCGGCCGAATGGTTGTCGGGGCCGCCGGGTGGGAGCCACGGACTCGCTGGAGCAGGTCATTGCGTTTGTCCGTGCTCGGGTCGGTCAGCAGGTCGTCAGGGACGGGGGCGTCGACGAGACACAGCCAGGCGAAGGCCGGCGCCGATGCGGATCTTGGGTGATCTGCTGGCATCCGACCACAGGCTCCGGGGCCCACGCGGGAGCGTGCTCGTCGTGGTGTTCTCGGGCGAGCTGCTGCGATCGCCAGGGTCAGGCTCACATGGACCACCGGATCGCTTTCCGCAGCCAGCCGGCCGTGCAGGGCTGATGAGACGCGCGAGATCTCGCTGATCGCCGCCGCCAGGACGAAAGCGGCCATGGCGCGGACTTCGGGGTCGGGGTCGGAGAGAAGAGGAGCAGGAGGTCCACGTCGTCCGTGATGGCGTGCGAGCGGCTCGGATCGTCCAATCCACCGGGCATTGGGTGGGGCCGTCCCTGAACAAGGGGTTGAAGTGGGCGAGGTGGCCGATGGCGGAGGCGGTCACGCGGTCACGCGGCAGAGGCTCTTCCAGCACTGCGATCGGCGCTCCGCCGCCCAGGACACCCCGGCTGAGCCGGCAGCTCGGACTGCGCGGGCCACCGACGCGGTCCGCCCACCGCCAAGCTGCCGCCGAAACCTTCAGTAGGGGCTTCAGGGGTGGGGCCGCCGACTTGGCCCCGGACTCAGGGGCGGGGGCGGGCGTGGCGAGGGCCGTGACTCTGATGCCCAGAGTCACGGCCCTCGTATACGGACCTCGTCGCTGACGCAGCTCGGCAGCGCGTCTTACCAGTCGACTTCGCCGACAGCTCGGGGTTGTGAAGGACCCGTCGCCTTAGGCCCGCCACGCTCGCGGACCGACGCTGTGTGTGGCCGCCGATGAGCCTGCCGCTGCGGTCGGAGGATTACAACTGGGCGGATGCGAAGCCAGCCAGCAGGACAATGCTGCCGCCGATCTCACCGACGATCAGCGCTTCCCGCACAAAACGCAGGCTGGATCTGGAATCGCGCATTTGATTGTCGGTTTTCGCCTGGAACCCGAGCCGCACGTAGTTCGTAATCGTCACGATGAACATCGTGATTATCGCTGCGGCTGCAATGCTGTTCACCACAGCCGGCCAGCCGGAAAATTGGACGAGTGGCGCAATGATCGCTGCCGCAGCGAATGAATACATCAATCCAGCATTGTGCGCGACGCTGACATACCGGTGCGCGACGCCATCCGCCGAGGAAATCGACTGCTGCCATTTCCACACCCCGAGAACCAGCGAAGCAATAAATATGAGCCCGGCGAAAAAGAGGACCCAGGCCGTTTCTGTGCGGATCACGTCATACCTCCGAAAAGAATGTGCACAAGAAGATGCCCCCTAAGGGCTGTCCCGCAATAAGGCCGTGAGCTGGGAGGTTGGCTGGCGGTACTGTCGGCCGATGGAGTCTGAGAAGTCGAACGGGTGCCCGCTTCAT
>JOBE01000104.1 GCA_000717735.1 Streptomyces griseoluteus
CACCGAGATCTACACCTCTCTATTCGTCGGCAGCGTCAGATGTGTATAAGAGACAGGGGAAGAACGCCGTGGGGGGTGGAGGGAGGAAGGGGGACGCATGGTCCCCCCAGCGTAGACAGCGGCAGACAATCCGGACTCAACCGAAAGTTTGATTGCGGGGCCATCCGTGGCGCGATGCCGGCCGGGCCCCCCGCGGACCACTCTGGTCAGCATGTTCGTGGCATGGAGAGACCTCGGATTCGCCAAGGGGCGATTCGCACTCATGGGCACCGTGATCGTGCTGATCACCCTGCTCGTCGGATTGCTGTCAGGGCTGACGGCCGGACTGGCGCGGGAGAACATCTCCGCGATCACCGGGCTGCCCGCCGACCGGCTGGCCTTCGCGGCGCCGCCGTCCGGGCAGTCGGTCTCCTTCACCAACTCGACGGTGACGGAGGAACAGTGGCGCCGCTGGTCGGAGCTGCCCGGGGTGACGGCCGCGGCACCGCTCGGCATCCGTACCCTCAACGCCGCCGCCGGGGACCGTACCGCCGCCGTGTCCGCCTTCGGCACGGAGCCGGACGCCGGCCTCGCGCCCGCGGCGCCCGCCGCCGGGCGGGCCGTCCTCTCGGAGTCGGCGGCCGAGGAACTGGCCGTGTCCCCCGGTGACGCCGTCCGCCTCGGCCCCCTGGAGCTCACCGTCGCGGCGGTCGCCGGCGACGCCTCGTACAGCCACACCCCGGTGGTGTGGACCTCGCTCGACGACTGGCAGAAGCTCGGCCACACCGGCACGACCGTGCGGGAGCAGGCCACCGTCATCGCGCTGAGAGGCGCCGACGGGGGCGAGGGCGCCGACTGGGCGGCCGGGGACGAGGCCGTGGGCACCGAGGCGCGGACCGTCGACGAGGCCCTCACCGCCATAGGGTCCTACCAGGCCGAGAACGGCTCGCTCCAGCTCATGCGCGGCTTCCTCTTCGCCATCTCCGCCCTGGTCATAGGAGCCTTCTTCACCGTCTGGACCATTCAGCGCAGCGGCGACGTCGCCGTCCTCAAGGCGCTCGGCGCCTCGACCCCGTACCTCCTCAGGGACGCCCTCGGGCAGGCCGTCCTCATGCTCACCGCCGGCACCCTGCTGGGCACCGCGCTCGCCGTCGGCATCGGCGCCCTGGTCAGCGGCGGGAACGTGCCCTTCGTACTGGAGCCGCTCACCGTCCTCGGACCGGCGGCGGTGATCGTCGTGCTCGGTGTCCTCGGCGCGGCACTGTCCATCCGGCGGATCACCGCCGTCGACCCTCTGACCGCCCTCGGGAGCGCCCGATGAGTCTCGTCCTCGACTCCGTCACCCTCACCTACCCCGACGGGGACGGGCGGCTCACCGCCCTCGACGCCGTCTCCCTCGACGTCCCCGCCGGTACGCTCACTGCGGTCGTCGGCCCCTCCGGCTCCGGCAAGTCCAGCCTCCTCGCGGTGGCCGCCACCCTGGTGACCCCGGACCGGGGGCGCGTGGCCGTCGCCGGTACGGACACGGCGGCGCTCAGCCCCGCCGACAAGGCGCGGCTGCGGCGCGAGCACATCGGGATCGTCTTCCAGCAGCCCAACCTGCTGCCCTCGCTGAACGCGGCCGAGCAGCTCCAGGTGATGGCCCACCTGTCCGGGCGTCCGCCGAAGGCGGTACGGGGCCGGGCCCTGGAACTCCTCGACGCGGTGGGCCTCGCGGACCAGGCCCACCGCAGGCCGCACCAGCTCTCGGGCGGCCAGCGGCAGCGGGTGAACATCGCGCGGGCGCTGATGAACGAGCCGTCCGTGCTCCTCGTCGACGAGCCGACCAGCGCGCTGGACCACGAGCGGGGCGCGGCCGTCATGGACCTCCTTGCGAGCCTCACGGTGGAACGCGGCACGGCGACGGTCCTGGTCACCCACGACCGCACGCACCTCGCCCGCACCGACCGCACGGTGACGGTCCAGGACGGGAGGCTCACGGCGGAGCCGGTACGGGCCTGAGCACCTGGGGTCCGGGGGTCGGGGCCTCGGTGCGGGCCGGGTCAGCCGAACCAGACCACCAGGCGGACGTTCTCGTCCCCGTGGACGGCCGCCAGCTCGCGCATCGCCGCCCACACCGTGCCCCAGTCGCCGTCCGGCGGGGCGAACATGCGTGGCGTGAGGGTCACGGGGCGGTACACGGCGCCGTTCCAGGGGACGTCGCCGCCCGGTGGCCACTCCGGCGGCATCAGGTCCTCGCCGAAGAGCTCCTCCGTCGCGTCGAGGACCTCGATCGGTGTCCAGGGCACCTGGTGCAGGGTGAGTTCGCCGTCGGGCCCGGGCCGCCACTCGCCGACGCGGTTCCCGTCGGGCCCGTCGCCGAGCGGCACGTCCCAGTCGACGGCCGCGATCTCGGCCCACGTGGCGTACGAGTGACCGTGGTGCAGTTCCTCGCACGTGCTCGGGACCGGCTCGGAGACGTCCTCCGGGCAACCCCTCTGGTCGAACAGGGCGCGGTCCACCCCGAGGGCGCCGCCGAAGCCGAAGAGACACTCCCACGCGTGCCGGTCGCGCCCGAGGGCGCGGTCCGGCAGATCGAGCGCGACGTTCCAGCGGCCATCGCGCTCGCGTATCTCGATCACACCGTCGATGTCCACACCCATGGCGCCGAGCCCAGGACGCGTACGAGGCCGTGCTCAGCCGTGTCCGTTCCCGCTGCCCGCCGTGTTCGCCAGGGCCGCCGAAAGTTCGCGGGCGACCTGCTGGAGGATCGGGACGATCTTCTCCGTGGCCGCCTCGGTGACGCGGCCCGCCGGGCCGGAGATGGAGATCGCCGCGGCGGTGGGGGAGTCGGGTACCGGCACCGCGAGGCAGCGGACTCCTATCTCCTGCTCGTTGTCGTCGACGGCGTACCCCGTCTCGCGGACCGCGACGAGCGCGTCGAGGAAGCCGTCCGGCGTGGTGATGGTCTTCTCGGTCGCGGCGGGCATGCCGGTACGGGCGAGCAGCGCGCGCACCTCCTCCGCCGGGGTGTGCGCGAGGAGGGCCTTGCCGACACCGGTCGAGTGCGGCAGCACCCGCCGGCCGACCTCGGTGAACATGCGCATCGAGTGCTTGGACGGCACCTGGGCCACGTACACGATCTCGTCGCCGTCGAGCAGCGCCATGTTCGCGGTCTCGCCGGTCTCCTCGACGAGCCGCGCCAGGTACGGGCGGGCCCAGGTGCCGAGGAGGCGGGAGGCGGACTCGCCGAGCCGGATGAGGCGGGGGCCGAGCGCGTACCGCCGGTTGGGCTGCTGGCGCACGTAGCCGCAGGCGACCAGGGTGCGCATCAGGCGGTGGATCGTGGGGAGGGGCAGTCCGCTGCTGGCGGAGAGCTCGCTCAGCCCGACCTCGCCGCCGGCGTCGGCCATCCGCTCCAGGAGGTCGAAGGCACGCTCAAGGGACTGGACGCCCCCGCTTGCGGCGGGCTTGGCGGCGTCGGTGGTGCTGGCGCTGGACGTCGGCACGTCAACGGTCCTTTCGGGGCAGGCGGGCAAGGCAGCAGCCTACCGGGCAACCGGCCGGGGCACCTGGCCCCGGGGTCGGCGTCAGCGCCGGTCAGGGGGTGTTTGTCCGGTGTCGGCAGGGCCCCGGAGGGGGTCGGGTCCGTCCCGCATGTGCGGAGCTACGTTCTACTCTACGGAACTTCCATTCCACTTTGTGGAAACGTCTAAGCCGGGTTCGTCGGCAGCCGATGCTGGAAGTGTGCCCTTGACGACATGTCGCCTGGAAGTGAAGACTCCTTTTCAACAGTTCGTTGAATTTCCTGCTGCAGTGCTTGAAGAAGGGGTACGGGTGGACGTCAACCTGGTCCTGCGCTCGACGCGTGTCATCACCCCCGAAGGGACGCGCCCGGCGTCGATCGCCGTCTCCGGGGAGACGATCGCGGCCGTGCTGCCCTACGACGCCGAGGTACCCGACGGCGCCCGGCTCGAGGACGTCGGCGACGACGTCGTCCTGCCCGGACTCGTCGACACCCACGTGCACGTCAACGACCCGGGCCGCACCGAGTGGGAGGGCTTCTGGACCGCCACCCGTGCGGCGGCCGCCGGCGGCATCACCACCCTGCTCGACATGCCCCTCAACTCCCTCCCGCCGACCACCACCGTGGAGAACCTCCGCGTCAAGCAGGAGGTCGCCCGCAGCAAGGCCCACATCGACGTCGGCTTCTGGGGCGGGGCCCTCCCCGACAACGTCAAGGACCTGCGCCCGCTGCACGACACCGGCGTCTTCGGCTTCAAGTGCTTCCTGTCGCCCTCGGGCGTGGAGGAGTTTCCCGAGCTGGACCAGGAACAGCTGGCGACCTCGCTGGCGGAGATCTCCGGCTTCGACGGACTGATGATCGTGCACGCCGAGGACCCCCACCACCTCGCCGCCGCGCCCCAGCGCTCCGGCGGCGCGTACGCCGACTTCCTCGCCTCCCGCCCCCGGGACGCCGAGAACACGGCGATCGAGAACCTGGTCAACCAGGCCCGCCGGCTCAACGCCCGCGTCCACGTCCTGCACCTCTCCTCCTCCGACGCGCTGCCGCTCATCGCCGCCGCCAAGGCCGAGGGCGTCAAGATCACCGTCGAGTCCTGCCCCCACTTCCTCACCCTCACCGCCGAGGAGATCCCGGACGGCGCCACCGAGTTCAAGTGCTGCCCGCCCATCCGGGAGGCCGCCAACCAGGACGCCCTGTGGCAGGGCCTCGCGGACGGCACGATCGACTGCATCGTGTCCGACCACTCCCCGTCCACCGCCGACCTCAAGACGCCCGACTTCGCGTCCGCCTGGGGCGGCATCTCCTCCCTCCAGCTCGGCCTGCCCGCCATCTGGACCGAGGCCCGCCGCCGCGGCCACACCCTGGAGGACGTCGTCCGCTGGATGTCCGAGGGCCCGGCCCGGCTCGCCGGACTCACCCGCAAGGGCGCCATCGAGGCCGGCCGCGACGCCGACTTCGCCGTCCTCGCCCCGGACGCCACCTTCACCGTCGACCCGGCCGAGCTCCAGCACCGCAACCGGATCACCGCCTACGCCGGCAAGACCCTCAGCGGCGTCGTCACCTCCACCTGGCTGCGCGGAGAACGCATCGTCGACCGCGGCACCCTCGCCGAGCCGACCGGCCGCCTCCTCGAAAGGAACAACTGACCCGTGAGCACCGGCATACCCTCCTTCACCGGCGACGCCAGCCCCTACGGCGGCGGCGACCCGTACGCCGACTACCGGACGGCCGACTTCCCCTTCACCCGGTACGCGGACCTCGCCGACCGCCGCCTCGGCGCCGGCGTCATCGCCGCCAACGACGAGTTCTTCGCCGAGCGCGAGAACCTGCTCAAGCCCGAGGCCGCCGAGTTCGACCCCGAGCACTTCGGCCACAAGGGCAAGATCATGGACGGCTGGGAGACCCGCCGCCGCCGCGGCATCTCCGCCCAGCAGCCGCACCCCACCCAGGACGACCACGACTGGGCCCTCGTACGCCTCGGCGCGCCCGGCGTCGTCCGCGGCATCGTCGTCGACACCGCCCACTTCCGCGGCAACTACCCGCAGGCCGTCTCCGTCGAGGCCACCTCCGTCGCCGGCTCGCCCTCGCCCGAGGAACTCCTCGCCGACGACGTGAAGTGGACGAGGCTCGTCCCGCGCACCGCCGTCGGCGGCCACGCCGCCAACGGCTTCGCCGTCGCCGTCGAACAGCGCTTCACCCACCTGCGCGTCAACCAGCACCCCGACGGCGGCATCGCCCGCCTCCGCGTCTACGGCGAGGTAGCCCCGGACCCGGCCTGGCTCGGCGTCCTCGGCACCTTCGACCTCGCCGCCCTGGAGAACGGCGGTCAGGTCGAGGACGCCTCCGACCGCTTCTACTCCCCGGCCACCAACACCATCCAGCCCGGCCGCTCCCGCAAGATGGACGACGGCTGGGAGACCCGCCGCCGCCGCGACAAGGGCAACGACTGGATCCGCTACCAGCTGGCCGCCGAGTCCGAGATCCGCGCCGTCGAGATCGACACCGCGTACCTCAAGGGCAACAGCGCCGGCTGGGCCGCCCTCTCCGTCGCCGCCGAAGGCTCCGACGACTGGACCGAGATCCTGCCCAGGACCCGCCTCCAGCCCGACACCAACCACCGCTTCGTGCTCGACACCCCGGCGGTCGGCTCCCGCGTCCGGATCGACATCTACCCGGACGGCGGCATCTCCCGCCTCCGCCTCCACGGCTCCCTCACGGAAGCCGGCGCGGCGCGGCTGACCGCCCGCCACCAGGAGCTGGGCGGCTGACCGGCTCCCCCTGAACCGGGCGGGTACGACACCCCGCCCGGCCCGCGAGGGCGCACCGACCGACAGCACCGGTGCGCCCTCCCTCCTCTTTTTTGGGGCTCGTTCGCCCCCGACGCGCCCCTTCGGCTCACTCGCCAGGTCCTACGCAGTGGGCACTACCTGGCGGGCCCTGCCTGCCGGGCGTCGTGCGGGAGTCATGCGGGCGTCACACGCCTACCGGGCGCACGCCCACCCCCGTCACGCCGCGTGCCCGCCGTCCACCGCGAACTCCGCGCCCGTCACGTACCGCCCCTCCGGCCCCGCGAGGAAGGCGACCATCGCGGCCACCTCGTCCGGAGTACCGAAGCGGCCGAGCGCCGTCATCGTCGCCTGGCCCTCCGCGTACGGGCCGTCCGCAGGGTTCATGTCCGTGTCGACCGGACCGGGGTGGACGATGTTGGCCGTGATGCCACGCCCCCCGAGCTCGCGGGCGAGGGCCTTCGTCAGGCCCACGAGCGCCGACTTGCTCATCGTGTACAGCGTGCCGCCGGGGCCCGGCACCCGCTGGGTCATGCAGGTGCCGATCGTGACGATCCGCCCGCCCTCCGGCAGCCGTCCGGCCGCCGCCTGCGAGGCGAGGAAGGCGGCCCGGACGTTGACCGCGAGGACCCGGTCCACGTCCGCGAGGGACAGGGACTCCAGCGGTCCGAGGACCCCGACGCCCACGTTGTTCACGAGGACGTCGAGCCGCCCGAGCGCGTCCGCCGCCCACGTCACCGCTCCCGCCGCGTCCCCGGCGTCGGCCGCGTCGGCCCGCAGGGGCAGCGCCTTGCGGCCGGCCGCCTCGATCTGCGCGGCGACCTCCTTGGCCCGGGCCTCGTCCCGGACGTAGGTGAAGGCCACGTCGGCGCCCTCCCGGGCCAGCCGCACGGCCGTGGCCGCGCCGATCCCCCTGCTGCCGCCCGTCACCAGGACCGCCGTGCCCTTCATCGTGCCGTTCGTCGTGGACATCCCGAAACCTCCGTGAGCCGTACCGAGTGGTTGCGGGTTCAATGAAAGTCGCCGTGGCCGCCGGACGCTGGCGGGAATCGGACCCCGACCCGGGAGCGCGTCGGACCCCACCCCCGGCGCACCGATGACTTTCGCCGGGCGGCGCGGTCGGTACGGGTGAGACACGATGGTCCGGAGAACGGAAAGGGCACCCACCATGGCCACCCTCAGCCTCACCCAGTTCCTCACCCTCGACGGCGTCCACCAGGCCCCCGGCGGCCCGCAGGAGGACCCCAGTGGCGGATTCGAGCACGGCGGCTGGTCCGTGCCGTTCGGCGACGAGGACTTCGGGCAGTACATGAACGAGGTCTTCACCCGCCCGACCGCCTTCCTCCTCGGCCGCCGCACCTACGAGATCTTCGCGAGCTACTGGCCGCAGCACGACGACCCCGCCGACCCCATCGCCTCCAAGCTCAACGCCCTCCCCAAGTACGTCGCCACCACCACCCTCGACTCCGCCGACTGGACCGGGACCACGCTCCTGCGCGGCGACGTCGTGAAGGAGGTCGCCGACCTCAAGGAGAGCCTCGACGGCGAGATCCAGATGCACGGCAGCGGCGGCCTCGCCCGCACCCTGCTCGACCACGACCTGATCGACGCCCTGCACCTGCTCGTCTTCCCGGTGATCCTCGGCACCGGCCGCCGCCTCTTCTCCGACGGCGTCCGCCCCACCGCCTTCCGCAACACCGCGTCCCGCACCACCGGTTCGGGCGTCGCCCTCCTCACGTACGAGCGGGCGGGACGCCCCGAGTACGGCAGCTACTGATACGGGGGCAGGGAAAGGTGTAGCCACCACGGGCCCCGCCGGGTACGGTGATCGCTCCGCGTGCGAGCCGTCGAAGTCTCCACATCACCTTGACAGTTGGAGAACGGCCCACGATGTCGGCTTCGATCGCCGCCCCCCTGCCCCTCGGCGCCCCCCGGCGCGCCTGGCTCACCGACCTGCCCGTCCTGCTCGTCGCCGTCGTCTGGGGCGCCAGCTACCTCGCCGCCAAGGGCATCACCACCACCCACACCGTCATCGCGGTCCTCGTCCTGCGGTTCGCGGTGGTGCTGCCCGTCCTCGTCGTCGCCGGGTGGTCCAGGCTGCGGGCGCTCAGCGCGGCCCAGTGGCGCGGCGCCGCGATCCTCGGACTGATCCTCAGCGGGATCTTCCTCCTGGAGACGTACGGCGTCGTCCACACCTCCGCCACCAACGCGGGCCTGATCATCAGCCTCACCATGATCCTCACCCCGCTCGCCGAGGCCGCCGTCACCAGGGTCGCCCCGCCCCGCGCCTTCCTCGCCGCCGCCGGGCTCTCCGTCACCGGAGTCGTCCTGCTCACCCAGGGCGGCGGGTTCACCGCCCCTTCCCTCGGCGACCTCCTCATGCTGTTCGCGGCCGTCGCCCGTACCGTCCACGTCCTGGCCATGTCCCGGATCAAGGCCGTCGGGTCGGCCGACTCGCTCCCCCTCACCACCGTGCAGCTCGGCTCCGCCGTCGCCGTCTTCGCCGTCATCGCGGCCTTCCCCGGCACCGGCGCCTCGCCCTGGACGGTGGCCCTCGACTTCGGCCCCCGCGAATGGGCCGGGCTGATCTTCCTCTCCGTCTTCTGCACGCTCTTCGCCTTCTTCGTGCAGATGTGGGCGGTGCGCCGCAGCTCCCCGTCCCGGGTCAGCCTCCTCCTCGGCACGGAACCGCTCTGGGCCGCCGCCGTGGGCATCGCCCTCGCGGGCGACCGCCCCGGGGTCCTCGGCCTGGTAGGCGCGATCCTCGTGCTCGCGGGCACCAGTTGGGGCCGCCGGGCCGCCGACAAGGACGCCGGGTAGGTTCTTCGACCATGCGTTCACTGGTCTACGACAACGAGTTCCGCGCCCGCGCCCGACGCACCCAGGGCTGGGGCCTCGCCCTGCTGACCGTCGCCGCCCTGTGCTGGGTCTGGTTCGGGGTCCTGCTCCTGACGCCGTACGAGGACGGTGACGGCGGCGGCAGCCCCTGCCCCGCGCTCCTCACCAGCGAGTACGTCCACCACGACGACTGCGTCGAAGCCCGCGACTGGCCCGGACTCCTCGCCGTCCTCGGGGGTTCCGTCCCCTTCGCCGTCATCGGCGGCGTCCTCTACACCAGCGGATCCGTCTCCCACCGGATGGCCGAGCACCTCGCCGAGGTGAAGCGCCTCGACGCGGCGCGGGACTGACCCCGGACACGGGCGGGACGCTCAGGACTTCCTCGGCACCCGGTCCGACACGATCAGGAGAACGACGCCGAGGACCGCGATCACGATGTTGGCGAACAGCTCCCGGCCCTCCAGGAACCCCACGTTCTCCGTGAGGAACCGCGTCACACCGAGGAGCCGGAACCAGCCGTCCGTCAGCTCGCGCACCACCCCGGCCACACCGAAGAGGGCGAGCAGGAAACCGATGACCTCCAGAGACTTCTTCATGAAGTGATCATCACCGGGCGCCCCGCACCACCGCGTCCGCCTCCGGTCCAGGGCCGCCGCTACCGAAGTATCGACCTCGGCGACTTCGGTACATCCCCGGGCCGCTCGTGCCCCGGCCGGCGCCCCCGCCTGCGTACATTGCGGACATGACTCGCACGGACCGGCAGCGCCGGCTGCTCCCCTCCCACCTGGTCGAACCGGGCGCGAGCGGGACGGCCCGGCCGCGCCGTACCGTCCGCGACTGGATCGTGGACATCTCGCTCTTCCTCCTCGCGTCCCTCGTCGGCCTCGTGGCCGCCGACGCCGCCGCGGAGTACAGCAGCGAGCCGGTCATCCTCTTCGACCAGCTAGCCGGCGCCGCCGCCTGCTGCGCCCTCTGGTTGCGCCGCCGCCGGCCCACCGGCCTCGCGGTCGCGCTCTCCCTGGTGAGCGTGGTGGCCCCGGTCGCGGGCGGCGCCCTCCTCGCGAGCCTGTTCAGCGTCGCCGTACGCCGCCCCTTCCGCGAGGTGGCCTGGCTCGGGGCCCTCGCCGTCGCCGCCTCCACCGTGCAGGTGTTCGTCCGGCCCGATCCCACCCTCAACGCCGGCGTCTCCGCCGTCCTCGGCTTCGTGCTGATCCTGCTCGTCACCGCCTGGGGCATGCTCGTCCGCTCCCGCCGCCAGCTCGTCGAGGCCCTCAGGGAACGCGCCCGCCGCGCCGAGGCGGAGGCCGAGCTGCGCGCCGCCCAGGCCCAGCGGCTCGCCCGTGAGTCCATCGCCCGCGAGATGCACGACGTCCTCGCCCACCGGCTCACCCTGCTCAGCGTGCACGCCGGAGCCCTGGAGTTCCGGCCCGACGCCCCGCCCGAGCAGATCGCCCGCGCGGCCGGGGTCATCCGCGACAGCGCCCACGAGGCCCTCCAGGACCTCCGCGAGATCATCGGCGTCCTGCGCGCGCCCGGCGAGAACGGCGACGGCGGCGACCGGCCGCAGCCCACCCTCGCCACCCTCGACGCGCTGATCGACGAATCCCGCGAGGCCGGGGCGGACGTCGTCCTCGACACCACCGTCGACGACCCGGCGGCCGTGCCCGCCGCCACCGGCCGCACCGTCTACCGCATCGCCCAGGAAGCCCTGACCAACGCCCGCAAGCACGCGCCCGGCACGAAGGTCACCGTCACCGTGCGGGGCCGCCCCGGCGAGGGCCTCACCATCGGCGTCCACAACCCGGCACCCGCCGGACCGGTCCCGCACGTCCCCGGCTCCGGCCAGGGCCTCATCGGACTCACCGAACGCGCCGCCCTCGCCGGCGGCAGACTCGAGCACGGCCCGGACCCCGGCGGCGGATTCACCCTGCACGCCTGGCTACCGTGGCCGGCATGACCATCCGGCTGCTCATCGTCGACGACGACCCCCTGGTCCGCGCGGGCCTCACCCTCATGCTCGGCGGCGCCGAGGACCTGGAGATCGTCGGCGAGGGCGCCGACGGCCGCGAGGTCCCCGAACTCGTCGACCGGCTCGCCCCCGACGTCGTCCTCATGGACATCCGGATGCCGCAGGTCGACGGGCTCACCGCCACCGAACGGCTCCGCGCCCTCCCCGGCGCCCCCGAGGTCGTCGTCCTCACCACCTTCCACGCCGACGAGCAGGTCCTGCGCGCCCTGCGCGCCGGCGCCGCGGGGTTCGTGCTCAAGGACACCCCGCCCGCCGAGATCGTCGCCGCCGTCCGCCGGGTCGCGGCCGGCGACCCGGTGCTCTCCCCGGCCGTCACCCGCCAGCTGATGACCCACGTGGCGGGGGAGCCGCACCGCCCCCGGCGCCCCGCGGCCCCCGACCGGCTCGCCGAACTCGCCGACCGCGAGCGGGAGGTGGCCGTCGCCGTCGGCCGCGGCCACTCCAACGCCGAGATCGCCGCCGAGCTGTACATGAGCGTGCCGACCGTCAAGACGTACGTGTCGCGCGTCCTCGCCAAACTCGGCCTCAACAACCGCGTCCAGATCGCCCTGCTCGTCCACGACGCGGGCCTCCTCGACGAGGAGGAGGACGGCGCCTAGAAGACTGATGAAGATCTTGTTGAGGGGCTGTCCGGCCGGAGGCCGGGCAGCCCCTCGTGGTCATGTGCCGGTGGGGGCGAGATGCCAGGTG
>JOBE01000105.1 GCA_000717735.1 Streptomyces griseoluteus
AGACGGCATACGAGATCTAGTACGGTCTCGTGGGCTCGGAGATGTGTATAAGAGACAGCGCCTCACCTCCTTCGTGGGCCGGGAGCCCGAGCTCGCCGCGCTCCGCGCCGACCTGGCCCGCTCGCGGCTCGTCACGCTCACCGGGCCCGGCGGCTCCGGCAAGACCCGGCTCGCCGAGGAGGCCGCGCTGCGCGCGGTGGGACCGGCCGCCTGGATCGCCGAACTGGCCCCGCTGGACGACCCCGAGGCGCTCCCCGGCGCCGTCCTCTCCGCGCTCCGGCTCCGCGAGATCAACCTGATCACCCGCGACGGCGTACCCCTCCACGACGACCCCACCGCCCATCTCGTCGAGCACCTGGCCAGCCGCCCCCTCCTCCTGGTCCTCGACAACTGCGAGCACGTCATCGACGCGGCCGCCGCCCTCGCCGAGACCCTCCTCACCCACTGCCCGCAACTCCGCGTCCTCGCCACCAGCCGCGAACCCCTCGGCGTCCCCGGCGAATCGGTCCGCCCCGTGGAGCCGCTGCCGCCGGACCCCGCGCACCGGCTCTTCGCCGAGCGCGCCCGCGCAGTGCGCCCCTCCTTCGACGTCGCCCGGGACGGCGGCGAGGCCGTCGACGAGATCTGCCGCCGCCTCGACGGTCTGCCGCTCGCCATCGAACTGGCCGCGGCCCGGCTGCGGCTGCTCACCCCGCGCCAGATCGCCGACCGCCTCGACGACCGGTTCCGGCTCCTCACCTCGGGCTCCCGCACCGTCCTGCCCCGCCAGCAGACCCTGCGCGCGGTCGTCGACTGGTCCTGGGACCTGCTCGACGCCGACGAGCGCACCCTGCTCCGCCAGGTCTCCGTCTTCGCCGGCGGCTGGGACCTCGCCGCGGCGGAGGCGCTGTCGCCGCGCGCCGCCGACGCACTCGGCGCCCTCGTCGACAAGTCGCTCGTCGTCGCCACCCCCACCGAGGGCGGCGAGATGCGCTACCGCCTCCTGGAGACCATCCACGAGTACGCGGCCGAGCGCGCCGCCGCGACCCCGGGGCTCCTCGCCGCCGCCGAGGCCACCCACACGGCCCACTTCACGGCGCTCGCGGAGGCCGCCGAGCCCCGGCTCCGCTCGGCCGAGCAGCTGCCGTGGATCGGGTGGATCGAGCGGGACCTCGACAACATCCGCGCCGCCCTGCACCGGACCCTCGTCACGGCCCCCGACGAGGCCGCCGCCCACCGTCTCGTCTTCGCCATGGGCTGGTTCTGGTGGCTGCGCAACTACCGCCCCGAGGGCCAGGCCTGGGTGGAGCGCGCGGTCGCGCTCGGCGAGGACCCGGCCGACCCGGCCGATCCCCGCCACTGGCCGCGCATGCACCTGCGCATGCTGCAGTTCTTCCTCGCGGTCGACAGCAGCACGATGGGGGACTTCCAGGAACCCGGAAAGCTCGCGATCGTCCAGCGCGTGCGCGCCGCGTTCGGCGAGCCGCCCGGCCCCCAGGGGGCCCGCTTCCCCGGCCTCCTCTGGCCGTTCACGGCGTACCTCACCGAGGAACCGATCGTGATACGGGACCTGCTCGACGCCGCCGTCGACAACTGCCGTCGCCACGGCGGCGACTGGGAGGTCGGCGTCAGCCTCATGTTCCGTACGCACATGGTCGTCGACATGCCCGGCGGACTGCCCGGCATCGACGAGGACCTGGCCGAACTCCGGTCGTTGTCCCGGCGGGTGGGGGACCGCTGGATGGGGGCGCAGATCGCCGGCGCGGCGGGCGAGGCCCACATGATGCGGGGCCGCCACGAGGAGGCCGCCGAGGCGTACGAGGAGGCGCTCGGCCTGGCGCGTGAGGTCGGCGCGCACGCCGAGAGCCCGTTCCTCCTCGCCCGTACGGCCGAACTCGCCTTCAGAGCGGGCGACATGGAGGCCGCCGAGCGGGGCGTCGACGAGGCCGCGCGGGAGGCCGAGCGCTACCACGTGCGGGACACCCAGACGTTCGTCTGCTTCCTGCGCGCCTCGCTCGCGCTCTACCGCGGTGACGTCGCGGGCGCCCGTGCCCAGGTGGAGGAGGCGGGCCGGACGGTCGCGCTCGGCGCCCCGCCGCCGCACTTCGAAGCGGTCGTGACCGGCCTGGCGGCCCGCGTCGAGGCGTCCGAGGGGCGGGGCGCCGCCGCCGTCGTCACGGCCGCTTCGGCCCTGCGCGCCGCACTGGACGCCCAGTGCGCGGACTTCGTCACCTCGGGCCTCGCGGAGGGACTCGCCGTCACCCTGTCGGCGGCCGGCGAGCACTTCCTCGCCGTGAGGATCATGGCCGCCGTCGAGGACTGGCGCGACACGACGCACCACCGCTCGGTCCCGGGGATGCGGGACCGCGACACCGTGACGGCCAGGGCGCTCGCCGCACTCGGCCCGTCCGGCCTCGCCGCCGCCCGTTTGGCCGGGTCCGGCCTCGGCATCGAGGACGTCCTCACCCTCGCGAAGTCCGCCACTCCGGAGACAGACCCGCGGAGGCTGACGGACCCGGAAGAAGCGAGCGGCGGGACCGTCAGGAGCAGCTGATCTGGGACTGCGCCCAGTCGGCGACCGCGGCCCGCCCGAACGGCGTGTGCTCCTCCACGACGAGCCGGATCGCGCTCCGACCGGAGATGTCCACGTGCACCGGGACCGGCGGGTCGCCCGGCCGGACCACGTCGGACCGCCAGAGCCGCTCCTCGTCCCCGTAGACGGAGAAGCGGACCCCGCCGACGCCGAGCGGCGCGCTCAGGTCGTCGACGCCGACGATCGCGTCGTAGCTCGTGCACTGCCGGTTGAGGTCGATGAACAGCGACGACGGTGCGTGGACGCTCACCCCGTGCGCGTACTGGGTGCCACCGATGGAGAGGCCGTCGCGCTGCCACATCCAACTGCTGCTGTCGAGCGCGACCTCGGGCTTGGTGCCGTCGCCGAACATGCCGTAGTCCAGCTCACGCACCTGGTAGACGGACGGCGCGGGCGTCGGACTCGGCTTGGGCGAGGGTTTCTCGGGACTGGGCGTCGGAGTGGGCGTGGGCGTCGGCTTGGGGCTGGGCGTGGGCGTCGGCGAGGGCTTCTCGGGACTCGGGGTGGGCGAGGGCTTCGCGGGGCTCGGCGCGGGCGCGGGCGGCTCGGACCGTACGGGCGGGGGCGGCGGTACGGGCTCCGGCGTCGGCTTCGGCGGCGGCGCGGGCTCCGCCGGCACGACGGGGGTGACGACCGGTTGCGTCGGCCTGGGCGCGGCCACGGGCTGCGGGTCCCCCGACATGGCCCAGACGAGCCCGGCCGCCGCGGCGACGGCCATGGCCGCCGCGATACCGGCCTTCGCGGGCGCGCCGAGCCCCTCGGCGGCGGCGCCGCCGGAGGCCGCGCCGCCGGAGGACCCGGATGCGGCGGCCGCCGCGCCCGCGCCCGCGGCGGCCGCGGTGCCACCGGCGACGACACCGGCCGCCTTGAGCGAGTACCCGGCGGCGAACCAGCCGATGACGGCGACCGGGAGCAGCGCGGGGATCCCGGCGTTGACGTGGGCCAGTTCGCCGGCGGCGAGCCGGCACTTGGCGCACTCGTCGAGGTGTTTGCGCAGTCCGCGTTCGGCGCGCATCCGCAGGCCGCCGCGCGCGTAGGCGCCGAGCCGGTCCGCGTAGCGGGCGCAGTCGCCGCCCGCGGTCAGGGACTGGCTGACGTGGGCCTGGAGGTACGCCTGCTTGAGGCCCTCGCGGGCGCGGCTGGCGAGTACGGCCGTGGCGTTGGCGGTGAGCCCGAAGAGCGGGGCGACCTCGCTCGGCGACTCCTCCTCGACGGTGGTGTGCCACAGCACGGCCTGCCAGCGCTCGGGCAGCGAGCGGAAGGCCTGCATGGCGAGCGACTGCTCGGCCTCGTGCATGGCCAGCACCTCGGCGCCGAGGTCGAGACCCGCTCCGAACGAGGCGTTCTGGTCGGAGACCTCGGAGGCGCGGGCGGCGTCCGCCGCGAACAGGGCGAAGTCCTCGACGAGGTGTTCGCGCTTCTGGGTCCTGGCCCAGTTCGCCGCGACCCGGCGGACGGTGGTCATCAGGTAGGCGCGGACGGCCTGTTCGGGACCCGCCCCGCCCCTGACCGCCTGGAGGGTGCGGGCGAAGACCTCTGCGGTGAGGTCGTCGGCGGTGTGGGCGTCCCGGCAGCAGGTCCTGGCGTACCGGCGCACGGCGTCGGAGTGGCGGCGGAACAGTTCCTCGTACGCGGAGCCGTCGCCGTCCCGCATGAGCTGGACGAGCTCGGAGTCGGAGGGCGGCAGCTCGATGGGCGGCGGGAGGACGGTGTCGGGCTCGTCGTCGTCGCCGATGTCCTGACCGGCGTCGTGACCGGTCTCCTGGTCGGAGAATCCTGTGGAGACCGCCCCGGCGGCAGGCGCGGGCGACGTCCGCCGCGGGCCCTCGCGCTGCTGCGGCACGCTCGCATCGAACAGGTCGGCGGGGTCCTGTGCTCCGGAGAGGCTTCCCGCCCCGCCCTGGCTGGGTACCTGGCCCGAGGGCGGACCCCCGGTCTCCGCGGTGCCGCCGTCGACCAGCGGATCGTCCCGACCGTCACCGCTCATCGCGGAAGCCCCCGTACGCACGCTCAGACCCGAACACCGGCCAAGACTGCCACAGAGCGCGGGCACGCCGAAGCGCCGCGGCGACTTACCACTCGTCCGGGGCGACTTCGTGTATCCGGGCGTAACCGCTCACACGTTCGTGTCGTGCTCGTTGGTCCGCCCGGACCACGAAGGCGCGCCGTACGGGCGGCGCAGCGGGTCGAGTTGTCACGTACCGGCGACGCGGCCGGTCAGGACGTCGCCTACCGGGAGCGCAGCCCCTCGAGCAGGATGTCGAGGAGCCGGGTCGAGGCCGCCGCCTGCTGCACCGCGTCCGGCAGGGCCGGGGCGGCGGTGGCGATGACGAGGAGGACGTCCGCCACGGTCACGTCCGTCCGCAGCTCACCCGCCTCCCGCGCCCGGTCGACCAGCCGACCGACCACGTCGAGCAGCTCCGCCACGCCCGCGTCGTCCCGCTCCTCGGCCGGTACGGCCCGCGGCGAGACCACCCGCGCGTCGACCTGCCCGGCGGCACCGACTCCGGCACCGGCGCCGAGGCTCCGCTGGTACGGCACCCGCGCCGCGTCGTCCGACTCGTCGCCGAGGGACGGCACCGCGGTGTCGTCCGCGCCCACCCGCAGCACCTGCGGCGGAAGGAGACGGCCCGCGCCCGAGGCCACCGAGGTCCGCAGGAACCGGGAGAGCGCCGACCACGGCTCCTCCTCCTGGCCCAGCGCGGCCCGCGCCTGCTCGGTCAGCCGGGAGGTCTCCTCCTCGGCTATGCGCCGCACCAGCACGTCCTTGCTCGGGAAGCGCCGGTAGACGGTGCCGACGCCGACGCGGGCGCGGCGCGCCACGTCCTCCATCGGCGCCCCGTAGCCGAGCTCGCCGAACACCTCGCGCGCGGCGCGCAGGACGTGCTCCAGATTGCGCTGGGCGTCCACCCGCAGCGGTGCGGACCTGCCGCCCGCCGGCGCGCCGTTGCGCTCAAGACCGGCGGCGTCCGCATGGAGGCCGCCGTCCACGGTCGCCGTCCCGGCGCCCGTCTGCCATCGTGAATCCTGAATCTGCATAAGCGTTCCCCCGCTCATGATGTCTCCCCCCGGAGACTCCCCGCCCTGAAACGGGGCTTCCGGTCGACGAGCGCATTCGGTCCACGCGCTCGCATCCGACACCCCGACGAACTACGAACATAGTTGAGTCCGGGTCAATTCAGAAGGGGGAGTTCCGTACGGTGCGCCCCCCGATCGGAGCAAGGACCGGAACACTCCCGATTCCGACCCCTCACCCGACCGGGTGTGACCACCCTGACCTGCGCTGTTTCCGCCGTACACCCCTCGCGCGCCACCCCACGCCTCCATACCCCTCCGGTCACACAATTTGCCGGGGCTGTGGACAAACCACGGGCGGGGGTGCGTCATGGGACAGTGACCGAACCTGCGCGCATTCTCGTCGTCGGCGGTGGCTACGTCGGCATGTACACCGCGCTGCGCCTGCAGCGGCGGCTCAGGGCCGAGCTCAGAGCCGGCGCCGTCGAGATCGTCGTGGTCACTCCCGAGCCGTACATGACGTACCAGCCGTTCCTGCCCGAGGCGGCGGCCGGCTCGATCTCCCCGCGCCATGTCGTCGTGCCGCTCCGCAGGGTCCTGGACCGCTGCCGCGTCGTCATCGGTGAGGTCCGGTCCGTCGACCACGCCAAGCGGACCGCGTCCCTCTCCACCCTCGCCACCGCCGAAGAAGGCACCGGTGCCGTCGACCTCACCTACGACGAGCTGGTCATCGCGCCCGGCTCCGTCTCCCGCACCCTCCCGGTCCCGGGCCTGCGCGACCACGGCATCGGCTTCAAGACCGTCGAGGAGGCCATCGGCCTGCGCAACCACGTCATCGAGCAGATGGACATCGCCTCCTCGACCCGCGACCCGGGGCTCCGCGACGCCGCCCTCACCTTCGTCTTCGTCGGCGGGGGGTACGCGGGCGTGGAGGCGCTCGCCGAACTGGAGGACATGGCCCGCTACACGGCGCGGTACTACCACAACGTCAAGCCCGAGGACCTGAAGTGGGTCCTCGTCGAGGCCTCGGACCGGATCCTGCCCGAGGTCGGCGAGGAGATGGGGCGGTACGCCATCCGCGAGCTGCGCGGCCGGAACATCGACGTACGCCTGGGGACCCGCCTCGAATCGTGCGAGGACCGGGTCGCCGTCCTCAGCGACGGCAGCCGCCTCCCCACCCGTACCGTCGTCTGGACCGCGGGCGTCAAGCCCGCACCCGTACTCGCCGAGACCGATCTGCCGCTGAACGAGCGCGGCAGACTCCGCTGCACGGCCGTGCTCGCCGTCGAGGGAGTCGCGCACGCCTGGGCGGCCGGTGACGCCGCCGCCGTCCCGGACGTGACCGCCGCGGAACCGGGCAGGGAGTGCGCGCCGAACGCGCAGCACGCCGTCCGCCAGGCCAAGGTCCTCGCCGAGAACATCGCGGCCTCCCTGCGCGGGCAGCCGCTCAAGGAGTACGCGCACGCGTACGCGGGCTCCGTCGCGTCCCTGGGACTCCACAAGGGGGTCGCGCACGTCTACGGACGGAAACTCAAGGGATATCCGGCATGGCTCATGCACCGCGCCTACCACCTGAGCCGGGTGCCCACCTTCAACCGCAAGGCCCGGGTCCTCGCCGAATGGACCCTGTCCGGCCTGTTCAAACGGGAGATCGTCTCCCTGGGCTCGCTGGAACACCCACGCGCCGAATTCGAACTCGCCGCCGCACCGCCCCCCGACCCCGGCGACAAGCCGTCGTCCTGACATCACTGTCAGTGCACTCGTCCACACTGGACGTGTGACCATAGGTGGGCTCACACCTGCACAGCGTGACTCTGCACGGCACCGACACCACGAGGCATAGAGATCCGTGAACTTCACCCGTTGGAGCGCCCGGCTCCCCGGCACACAGCGCCGTGCGGCGCGGGGGACCGAAGGCTCCGTGCCCGCCGCCCGCGGTGAGTACGCGCGGCAGCAGGGGCAGCTCGGCCACGAGGCACCCGACCCGGCCGAGGCCGACGAGGCCGCCGGCGTCCCCACCCTGGAGGACTTCTCCGTGCGGGAGCTCCTCGGCCGTCTCCCCGGCCTGGTCGCGCTCGTGTACGGCCCGGAGCACCGCATCGCGTACGTCAACGACGCCTATGCCGCCGCGTTCGGTCCACGCCCCGCGGGCGCCACCGTCGCCGACACCTGCCCGGAGGCCGAGGAGCTCGGCCTGCTGCCCCTCATCGACCAGGTCCTGCGCAGCGGCAAGCCGCGCACGGTCAAGTCCCGCCGCACCCAGGACGGCGGTTCGTACACGGTCACGTGCCTGCCCGTGGACAGCCCCCACCTCGACGACGGGGTCCTCGTCCACGCAGCCGACGTCACCGACCACGCCGAGGCCGCCGAGCGGCTGCGCGCCAGCGAGCGCCGCCACCGCGAGACCGCCGTCACCCTCCAGCGCTCCCTGCTCCCGCAGGACCTCGAACAGCCCGACGACCTGCGGATCGCCGCCACCTACCAGCCCGGCGGCACCGACGCGGCGGTCGGCGGCGACTGGTACGACGTGATCACCCTCGGCGCGGGACGCACCGCGCTCGTCATCGGCGACGTGATGGGCCGCGGCGTCCGCGCCGCCGCCGTCATGGGCCAGCTCCGCACCGCCGTCCGGGCCTACGCGCGCCTGGACCTGCCACCGCACGAGGTGCTGCAGCTCCTCGACGGCCTCGCCGCCGAGATCGACGCCAGCCAGATCGCCACCTGCGTGTACGCGATCCACGACCCCAACGAGGGAAAGCTGGTCTACGCCTCCGCCGGCCACCTCCCGATCCTCGTACGGGACGAGGACGGCAGTGTCCGTCGCGCCGAGGACCCGACAGGACCGCCGCTGGGCACCGGCGGCTGGCTGCACGCCTCCGGCTCCATCGCGCTGCCGCCCGGCTCCACCGCCGTCCTCTACACCGACGGCCTGGTCGAGCGCCGCCGCGAGGACATCGACGAGGGCGTCGCCGCCCTGGCCCGCGCCCTCTCCGGCGCCAGCGGCACCCCCCAGGTGGTCTGCGACCGGCTGCTCCGCTCCCTCGGGGTGACCGCGGAGCACGACGACGACGTCGCCGTCCTGGTTGTCCAGCACCCCTCCCGCAAGGGATCGGACGCGGAGCTCTTCCACAACGCGGCCCTGGAACTCCTCGGCGGGGTGGAGGCCGCCCCCCGCGCGCGTGCCTTCGCCTCCGGGGTCCTGTCCTCCTGGCGCTTCCCGACCGAGCTGCGCGACCTGGGAGTCCTCGCCACCAGCGAACTGGTGGCGAACTCCCTCCAGCACGGCACCCCGCCGATGCGGCTGCGCCTGCGCCGCACGGACCGCCGCCTGATCATCGAGGTGACGGACGGGGACGACCACCTTCCGCGCCGCCGCAGGGCGGAGACGGAGGACGAGGCGGGTCGCGGAATCTCCATCATCGCGACGATCGCCTCGTCCTGGGGGAGCCGCCGCACCCCCGGCGGCGGCAAAGCGGTCTGGTGCGAGTTCGCCCTGCCGGACAAGTCCTAGCCCGGACAAGTCCCAGCCGGGGACAAGCCCGGGCCCGGACTAGCCCTAGGCGGACGTGGCCTCGCGGACCGGCTCGTGCCGCGCGACCACCTTCGACGGCTTCACGGCCAGGGAGGGCTGGTTCTGCTCCGGCGTCAGCTGCTTGCCGAGTCGCACGGCGAGGAAGGTGATGCCGAGCGAGAAGAGCACGAAGGTCACGATGTACGGACCGTGCAGGGCGGCCCCCATGGGCCCGCCCACGGCCGGCCCCACGGCCAGCGCCAGCTGCTTGACCAGCGCGAAGGCCGAGTTGTACTGCCCGACCATCGACTCCGGCGCCAGATCGGCCACCAGCGGGGCCACGGTCGGCGACAACATCGCCTCACCGAGCCCGAAGAGGGCGTACGTGGAGACGAAGGCGGCCGTCGCCATGGCCTGGCTGCCGTTCCCGAGCCCCGCGTACCCGGCGATGAGCCAGGCCACGGTCCAGATGAGACCCACGGCCCCGATCACCCGGGTCCGCTTGCGGCGCTCGACGAACTTCAGCACCAGGAACTGGGCGGCGACGATCACCGCCGTGTTGGCGGCCAGCGCCATGCCGAGCGCCGAGGGCTCGATGCCGGCGGCCTCGGTGCCGTACGCGGCGAGACCCGACTCGAACTGTCCGTAGCAGGCGAAGAAGAGGACGAAGCCGAGGACGCACAGCTGCACCATCGCCTTGTGCCCGAGCAGCGCCCGGAGACCGCGGCCCTCGCCGCCCTCGGCGGGACGGGTGTCCCGGAGCGCCGGGGAACCCGGCATGCGGACGGTCCCGACGACCGCCGCGAGGACGAGGAACATCGCCGCCTCGATCGAGAACAGCAGGATGAAGCTGCCCGGCCGATTCGTGTCGACGAGGAGGCCGCCGATCAGACCGCCGACACCGAGCCCGAGGTTCTGCAGGAAGAACTGCGTGGCGAAGGCCCGGGTGCGGCCCACGGGCGTCGAGCACCAGACGATCATCGTGGCGAGAGCCGGCTGAAGCACCGCCGTACCGGCACCGAGCAGCGCCGCGGCCGCCACGGCGGCGGGCACGCTGGAGGCGAAACCCATGCCCACGGCACCGAAGGCCGCGATCACCGAGGCCACCAGAAGCACGGGCACGGGCCCGCGCCGGTCGATGGCCCGCCCGCTGAACGGCAGCACCACCAGCGCGGCCATGGCGAAGACGGCCAGGACGATGCCCGCCGTCGCGGCGCCCAGACCCCGCACCTGGGCCACGTACACATAGAGGTACGGAACGGTGAAGCCGAGTCCGAACGCGCTCAGCGCGCTGCCTGCCTGAATACGGCGCATCGCTGCGCCCCTCGCCTTGGTCACACTCACCCACTTCGGTCACAGGTTCAGAGGTGTACGCCTGAACCTTGAAGACTTCAACACTAAAGTTAACGTCTCAACAGTACACATCGAAGGACTTCAACGCCAACGAGACCCGTGGGATACTCGCCTCCATGTCCGACAACCCCGAGCGATCCGGCCCGCAGGCTCCCCAGGAGCCGAGCCTCGACGAGCAGATCGCCGCCTACCAGCGCGAGTTCCGCGACCTCGACCCCCAGGTCGAGAAGGTCGTCTCCGCCCTCGGCCGGCTGAACCGCCGGATGAACGTGGCGTACGGACGCCAGCTCGCCGACCTCGGCATCAGCAACGCCGAGTGGGAGGTCCTCAAGACCCTGGTCCTCGCCGGAGAGCCCTACCGCCTGGGCCCCGGCGAGCTCGCCAAACGTCTCGGTCTCACCCCGGCAGCGATGACCCACCGCATCGACCGCATGGCCGGCGAAGGCCTGGTCACCCGCGACCGCGACGAGAACAACCGCGTCCGGGTGATCGTCGAGCTCACCGACGAGGGCCGCTCGAAGTGGCTTGAGGCCATGCGGATGGCCACGGACTTCGAGGAGGAGCTCGTCCAGGACCTCTCGGGGGAGGAGAGGGGAGTACTCGGCGAGATCCTCATCCGCCTCCTCCGCCGCGTGGAGCTCACACAGCCGGACGCCGGCGGCCGTCTGACGGACCTCGACTGACCCCCCTCAGGCCCCGCCGGGCGGGGGTTGACACGCCCCTCCTGGATGCGTAGAGTTCTCCGAGTTGTCACGGAGCCGGAACGGTTCTTCGACAGCCCCTCCGCCGCTGATAGCGGCACCTCTACTCCGCACGATCTCCCCACCGGGATGAATTTCGGCATGCCGAAATTCATTTCGAATGACTCGATTATGAGCCGCCGGAGGAATCCGCTAGAGTTTGAGACGTCGGAACGGCCCAACAGCCGGAAAGACAAACCCCGCTGACTGGGAATCAGACGCCGAAAGGATCTGATAGAGTCGGAACCGCCGGAAGGGCCCGGAGCGAAAGCGAAAGGGACCGGAAAGCACCGAGGAAATCGGATCGGAAAGATCTGATAGAGTCGGAAACGCAGGAAAACGAAGTACCGAAGGGAAGCCCGGAG
>JOBE01000106.1 GCA_000717735.1 Streptomyces griseoluteus
CCTCCGCCCCCACGCCCCCTCCCTTCGCGTCCCGCCGAGGCCTGCTGCGCGCGGCCCTCGGCGCCGCCGTCGTCGCCCCGCTCGCGATACCGGCCGCCGCGACAGCCGCACACGCCGCCGACGCGTACGACACCCTGCGCCTGACCTGGCGGGACCTGCTCCTCGGCACGAACGTCGTGCCGACCGCCGAACCCTTCGCCTCGAAGCTCGCCGCGCTCGGCGCCACCGCCGGCGACCTCCGCTCCGCCATGGCCCCGGCGAACGGCTCCCTCTGGCCGGACCTGCCGTACGCCGACCCCGAACCGGACACGGACGCCGAGTCGTACACGTACTCGGGCAATCTCAACACCAGCTACAACCGGCTCCGCACCCTCACCGAGGCGTACTCCCAGCCCGGCACCGGACTCACCGGCGACTCGACCCTGCGCGCCGAGATCCTCGCCGGCCTCGACCACCTCCACGACCAGGCGTACCACGCGAACCAGGTGCGCTACGGCAACTGGTACAACTGGCAGATAGGCATCCCGCAGGCGCTGCTCGACATCGACGTCCTCCTGTACGACGTCCTCGGCGCGACCCGCGTCGCGGCACACTGCGCCGCCGTCGACCACTTCGTCCCCGACAGCGCGGTCGCGAGCTACACCGGCACCTCCACCGGGGCCAACCGGGTCGACCTCTGCCGGGTCCTCGCGCTCCGCGGAGTCGTCGGAAAGTCCTCCGCGAAGCTGTCCCGGGCCCGCGACGCGCTCTCCCCGGTCTTCCCGTACGTCACGTCCGGCGACGGTCTCCACGCCGACGGCAGCTTCATCCAGCACACGTACGTCCCCTACGCCGCTTCCTACGGCGCCGTCATGCTCGGCGGGCTCTCGATGCTCTTCGCCCTGCTCAAGGGATCGACGTGGGAGGTCACCGACAGCGGCCGGCAGGTGGTGTTCGACTCCGTCGAGAAGGCCTACGCGCCCTTCCTCTTCAACGGCCTGGCCATGGACGCCGTCGCGGGGCGCGCGATCAGCCGCGGCGTACAGCGGACGGACACCAGGGGCGTCCGCCAGGACGACCACCTGCGGGGCCACGGGATCATCGCGTGCGTCGCGCTGCTCGCGCGGAGCGCGTCGGCCGCCGAGAAGGCCCGCTGGGACGGCATGGTCAAGGGCTGGATCGCACGCGACCACTACAGCCCGCTGCTCGCCGACCCGGCGCTCGGTGTCGCCGCGCTCGCCCGCCTCAAGGCCGTCCAGGACGGCACGGCCCCGGCGAGCCCAGAACCGTCCGGTCACCGTCTCTTCCCCGGCATGGACCGCGCCGTGCACCGCCGCGCCGGGTGGGCGGCGTCGCTGTCCATGGCGTCGAACCGGATCACGTACTACGAGAACGGCAACGGCGAGAACCTGCGCGCCTGGCACAGCGGCTCCGGAATGCTCTACTGGTGGGGCGACGACTTCGCCAACGGGCAGTACAGCGATCACTTCTGGCCCACCGTCGATCCCTACCGGCTGCCCGGCACCACGGCCTCCCGCAAGCCGCTCGCCGACGGCGAGGGCGGGACCTGGGGCGCGGCCCGGCCCGATGTGCGCTGGGTCGGCGGGACGACGGACGGCACATACGCGGCTGTGGGGCAGTACCTCAAGGGGCTGTCGTCCACGATCCTGGCCAAGAAGTCCTGGTTCTTCCTCGACGACGCGGTCGTCTGCCTCGGCGCGGGGATCCACGGCCGCGACGGCGCCGGTGTCGAGTCGGTCGTGGAGAACCGCAACCTCGGCGGGACGGGAGTCCATGCCTTCACCGTCGACGGCGCGGCCCAGCCCACGACGCTCGGCTGGAGCGCCACCCTCACGGGCGCCCGATGGGCCCACCTCGCCGGTTTCGCGGGCTACGTCTTCCCCGGCGGCGCCACGGCGCTCAAGGCCCTGCGCCAGGCCCGCACGGGCGCCTGGTCGGACATCAACAAGGGGGCCGAGACCTCGCCGTACACGCGCCGGTACCTCACGCTCTGGCTCGACCACGGCACCGATCCGACGTGGGCGGCCTACTCGTACGTCCTGATGCCGGGCGCGACCCAGGCGGCGACGGCGGCGCGCGCGGCGGACACGGGGTGGCTCACCGTCCTCGCCAACGCCAACGAACAGCAGGGCGTACGGGTCCCCGCGCTCGGCTTCACCGGCGTCAACTTCTGGCTCGCCGGCACCGTCGGCGACGTCACGGCCGGCGCCCCCGCGTCCGTGCTGATCCGCGAGTCCGGCACCACCGCCACGATCTGCGTCTCGGGCCCCCTGCGCGACGGGGCGCCGATCGACCTGACCTGGAACCGCCCCGTGCCGGCGGTGGTGTCCAAGGACGCCACGGTGCAGGTGCTGTCCACGGGATCCGCGCTCACCCTCCGGATCACTCCCGGCACGCTCGCCGCCACGCACAGGGCGGTCGTCAGCCTGGGGTGAGAGGGGAGCGGGAACGTGTGGGCCATTGGCTCCGTCCGGCCACCCACCGCGCTGACGCAGTGGGCCGATGGCCCACCGTTTCCACGGTCGGTTGAGCCGTCGTACCCCCTTCCGTCTATCCTTGTAGCCATCACACACCTTCGGCGCCGCGCAGCGCCGTCCGGCGACGAGGCCGGACCGGCCCGCGGTGCCTTCGTCGTGTCCGAGCCCCCACCACCCCCGGGGTCCCTCGCGCGCGGCGAGGAACATGACAAGGGGGGCGGGATTGGCCGCCGTGCGGAAGTACTTCATGGCCCCGGATCCGGGACGCGTCCGGCTCAGGGTGTCGTCGCGCGCCGTTCTCGGCATCACGCTCGCCGTCGCCCTCGCGGAGCTCCTCGGCCTCTCCCTGACCGCCTCCATCACCGCCGGTCTCGCCGCCCTGCTCGCCCTCTTCACGGTCGGCGACTCCACGGTCCGCCGCCAGGCCGTCACCACCGCCCTGCTGCCGGCGGTCGGCTTCCCCGTCCTCGCGCTCGCCACCTTCCTGCACGGCGCCCCGCTCCTGCGGGACGCGAGCTGGCTCCTCGTCGTCTTCGCCGGCGTGTACGCCCGCCGCTGGGGACCGCGCGGGCACGCCCTCGGCATCTTCGCGTTCATGCAGTTCTTCGTGACGCAGTTCCTGCACGCGCTCCCCTCCCAGCTTCCCGAGCTGTACGCCGCCGTCGCCCTCGCGCTGCTCGCCGTCGGAGCGGTCCGCTTCGTGGCCTGGTGCATCGAGCGGCACGTGCCGCCGCCGGCCGCGCCCGCCCCGCTGCCCGGCACCGGCCTGGCCCGCCCCACCACCCGCCAGGCCTTCCAGGCCACGGCCGCCTGCGCCGTGGCCCTCGCCGCCGGCCAGCTGATCTCACACGAGCGCTGGTACTGGGCCGTCGGCACCGCCTGGTGGATCTTCGTCAACACCTCCTCGCGCGGCGAGACGCTCGTCCGGGGTTTCCGCCGGGTGCTCGGCACCGTCGCCGGGATCGCCGCCGGCCTGCTGATCGCCGTCCCGCTGGGCGGCGCGACCGCCCCCACCGCCCTGCTCGTCGCCGTCTGCGTCTTCGGGATCTTCTACACCGCCCCGCTCTCGTACAGCTGGATGATGTTCTTCGTCACCGTCATGGCGGGCCTCCTCTACGGGCTGCTCGGCGTCCTGCACCCCGGCCTGCTGCTCCTGCGCTTCCAGGAGACCGCCGTCGGCGCGATCGGCGCCGCGATCGGCGTCGCCCTGCTGCCGGTGACCACGCACGCCGCCACCAACGCCTGGATCGAGCGGGCCGTGACCTGCGTGCACACCTGCACCACCGCCGCCGCCCGGCGCCTCGCGGGCGACCCGGGCGTCGACCCGGCCCCGCACGCCGCCGAACTGGAGATCCTGCTCGGCCGGGTCCGGCTCTCCCTCGCGCCGCTCGTACACCCCCTGAACCCGCTGCGGGCCCGCAAGGCCCGCGCACGCCGCGTGCTCGCGCTCCTGGACGACTGCGCCCGTGAGATCCGGGGCCTCGCCGCCGTCGCCGCCGACCCGGACGCCTCGCACGACGCCCGCCTCGTGGCCGCCGCCTGGCGCGTGGAAGCCGCGGTCCACGCCCTCGTACCCCCGGCGGGGCCGGGGCGGACCGCGGTCGCCGAGACCGACGGCGTACCGCACCACCACCCCGGCGCGGAGGCCGCCCTCGGTCACCTGCACGGCCTGGAGCAGGCCCTCGTCGGCCTCGCGGCACCGCTCAAGACGTCCCTCCGCGCCCCGCTGGTCCCGGCCGCCTGAGCCGCGCCCCTTTGGTCTAGACCGCCTGCTACCGTCGGCCGGACGAAGGCCGGTCGACCGCGACCGGCCCCGGGGGCAGGGGAGGCGCCGTGCGCGACACACGGACGGTAGACACGGTTCAGGGGCGGAGCGCGGTACGGGCGTACATCGGCTCCTTCACCTCGGCCGGCGGGCGCGGCGTCCTGGCCGCCGAGGTGGACGAGAAAACCGGCGCGCTGACCGTCACGGGCGCCAGCGACGCCGTCACCGACCCCTCGTTCCTCGCCCTCGCGGGCCCGGTGCTGCACGCCGTGTCCGAGACCGACGCGGGAGCCGTCGCCGCCTTCGACGTCACAGGACCCGCCCCCCGGCCGCTCGGCGCGCCCGTCCCCGTCGACGGCGCCGCCCCCACCCACCTCGCCGTCGCCGCCGGCCACCTCCTCACCGCCAACTACACCTCCGGCAGCGTCACGGCCCTGCCGCTGGCCGCGGACGGCACCGCCCGCCCCGCCACGACCGTCCTGCGGCACGAGGGCGCCGGACCGGTCGCCGCTCGCCAGGCCGGCCCGCACGCCCACCAGGTGCTCCCCGCCCCCGGCGGCCGGTGGATCGTCAGCGTGGACCTCGGCACCGACTCCGTACGGATCTGCGCCCTCGACCCGGTCACCGGAGCGCTCACCCTGCACGGCGAGACCGCGCTGCGTCCCGGCACCGGCCCGCGCCACCTCGCCTTCCACCCGGCCGGCACGCACGCGTACGTCCTGAACGAGCTGGAGCCCACCCTCACGGTCTGCCGCTGGGACGCGGCCGCGGGCGTGCTCGAACCGCTCGGCGAGACCCCCGTCGTCCCCGAGGACGCCACCGGTGCCGCCTACCCCTCCGAGGTCGTCGTCGCCCCCGACGGGCGGTTCCTCTGGGCCGCCGTCCGAGGCGCCGACACCCTCGCCGTGCTCGCCCTCGACCCGGACGGCGGCGGGGCCTCCCTCGCCGCCACCGTGCCCTGCGGCGGCAGCTGGCCCCGCGACCTGACCCTCGCCCCGTCCGGACGGCACCTGTACGCGGCCAACGAGCGCTCCGGCGACGTCACCTGGTTCACCCTCGACCCCGAAACCGGGATCCCCGCGCGCGCGGGCTCGATCGAGGCCCCGGCGGCCTCCTGCGTCGTCTTCGGCTGAACAGGCGGCACCGGCGGGACCCCGGACCCTGCCCGTACGTCGAAGGGCCCGCACCGGACATCCGGTGCGGGCCCTTCGACGTACGGGCGGAGGCGTGGGCCTCAGAGCGAGGACGAGCCCTGCTGCTGGGGGATGCCGAGGGTCGCCGTGTACTGCGAGAGCACCAGCTTGCCGATCGCCGGGTAGGCGCCCAGCGGCTCGGCCGCGGCGCACCCGGCCTCCTTCGAGGCCTCGTCGAGCAGACCCTCGGGCAGCTCAGGACCGATCAGGTACGGGGCGAGGGCCAACTGCTCCGAGCCCGCGGCGCGCAGCTGATCCGCGATGGAGGCGATCGAACCCTCCTGGTCGAGCGCGGCGGCCATCACCGGAACGGCGAGGCGCGCGGCGAGCAGCATGCCGGTGATCCCCGCGGCCTGCACGGCCTCCTCGCCGCCGACCGTCGCCAGGATGATGCCGTCGGCGGCCGTCGCCACCGTGAACAGCCGGGCGCGGTCGGCGCGGGCAAGACCCGCCTCCGACAGACGCACGTGCAGCGCCTCGGCGAGCAGCGGGTGCGGGCCGAGGACGTCGGTCAGCTCGGCGGTGTTGCCGGCGTCCATGACGGCCTGGCGCACCTGGCGCATCTGGGCGCTGTCCGGACCGGCGAGGAGCGGCACGACGACCGCGGCCGGGCCCGTCGGGGCGGTGACCTCACGGCCGGCGGCCACGGCCAGCTCGTACCGCTCGGTGCGCAGCGAGGCGGCGGCCGCGAGCATCGTCGCGAGCGAGGGGAACTCGATGTCGTCGCCCTCCAGGAAGCCGATCAGGGCTTCGAGGCCGGGCAGCTCGGAACGCGCGATGCTCACGACCTCCTCGGCCAGCGAGCGTATGGCGGCGGAAGGCGCGCCGGGCACAGCGAGAACCAGTGCGGGAGCGCCCTCGGGCGCCGCCGCGGGTTCGGGGCGACGGTGCCGCCCGGACTGACGGGGTCGAGGCATTCGTACAGGCAGGCCGGAAGCAGGCCCAGTGGGGGAGCTCATGGCGCCGCATGCTACTGGTTTCGCCCGGTGTGCCGTCGGGTGAGGTACGGTCACGCGCCTTCTGCCCCCCTATGTCCCCCCTGGGCGCGGCCCCCGACCTCCTCAGGGACCGAGACACAGGCTCCCACCTGGGCGGATGCCTGTCACCTTCGGCCGTGTCCCCACCCTCGCCTACGACGCCGTGTCGCCGAACAGCCGAAGCAGCGAGGGGTCCTCCGGCAGCCGCAGGGTGCCGGAGGCCAGTCCCGCCGCGAGCGCGACGGCCCCGGCCAGCGGATCCCCTGCCGGGTCCACCGTCCGGGCGTGCGGGAGCCGCTCCCCGAGCGCCGTGCGCAGCGGTACGAGCAGGGCGTCGCCCATCCTGAAAAGGCCCCCGGTCAGTGCCACCGCGGCTCCGGGCGCGACGGGGCACACCGCCTCCGCGGCGTCGGCGATGTGACCGGCCGCCCGTGCCAGGATGTCCGCCGCCACCGGATCCTCGACGGCGCACCGCCCCACCTCGGGGGCGAAGGAGGCGAGCACCGCGGGCCGGTCCGTACGGGGGTACAGCAGGCCCGGCAGCCCGGCCACCGGCCCGAACGCCTTCTCCGCGCGGACCAGGAGCGCAGCCGAGCCTCCGCGCCGCCCGTCGTACGCCCGCATCGCCGCCTCCAGACCGGCCCGGCCGATCCAGGCGCCGCTGCCGCAGTCGCCGAGGAGGTGGCCCCAGCCGTCGGCCCGCCGCCAGGACGTCAGATCCGTCCCGAGGGCGATCATGCCCGTCCCGCCCGCCACGACCGCGCCCGGTCGCTGCCCGAGCGCCCCGGCGTACGCGGTGACCGCGTCGGCCGCGAGCGCGAGCCGCCCGACCCCCCAGGCCTCGGCGAACGCACCCGGCAGTTCGGCGCGCAGCTCGTCCCCGAGGGTCGCCATCCCGGCGGCACCCACGGCCACGGCGATCACCGGCCGCCCGCCGTGGAGCTCCACCAGGGCCCGGACGGCGGGCAGGACCTGTTCGAGGAGGTGCCGGGCGGAGATCCCGCCCGACCCGGTCCGTACCGGCTCCCGCGAGCTACGGCTACCGAGCACGGCACCGCCGACCGCCTCGGCCAGGGCGACCCGGATCCCCGACCCCCCGGAGTCGACCCCGACGACCAGACCGTCGGAGGGGCCTGCGGGGCCTGCGGGGCCGGCGGGGCCTGCGGGGCCTGCGGGGCCTGCGGGGGCGAAGGGCTCGTTCATGGACACCACGGTGCACCGTCCTCGCATCGAGTGGGGCGGGGGAGACGCCCGGACCGGATTGTCACTGTAGGCCGGTAGAGTGACGGACCGTGACAGCGCGACCGTTGAAGGAACTGGTGGAGCCCGGCTGGGCGGAGGCCCTGAGCCCCGTCGCGGGGCGGGTGGCCGAGATGGGCGACTTCCTGCGTGCGGAGATCGCCGCGGGCCGGACGTATCTCCCGTCGGGGCAGCACGTGCTGCGGGCCTTCCAGCAGCCCTTCGACGAGGTACGGGTCCTGATCGTCGGTCAGGACCCTTATCCCACGCCGGGAATGGCGATCGGACTGAGCTTCGCGGTCGCGCCCGAGGTCCGCTCGCTGCCGGGGAGCCTGGAGAACATCTTCCGGGAGCTGCACACCGACCTCGGGATGCCGCGGCCCTCGAACGGCGACCTGACCCCCTGGACCCGGCAGGGCGTCCTGCTCCTCAACAGGGCGCTGACCACCGCCCCCCGCAAGCCGGCCGCCCACCGCGGCAAGGGCTGGGAAGAGGTGACCGAGCAGGCCATCCGCGCCCTCGCCGCCCGGGGCAAACCGCTGGTGTCGATCCTGTGGGGCCGTGACGCGCGCAACGCCCGCCCACTCCTCGGCGACCTGCCGGCGATCGAGTCCGCGCACCCCTCCCCGATGTCGGCGGACCGCGGCTTCTTCGGCTCCCGGCCCTTCAGTCGCGCGAACGAACTGCTCCTGAAGCAGGGTGCGCAGCCGGTGGACTGGCGCCTGCCCTGACCCGGGACCCCGGCCGTGAGCCCGGGGCCACGGTGCTCCGGTGCACTCGTGGCCCCGGGCTCCGGCCCCCCCCCAGGCCCCCGGCTCAGATCACGGCCGCCCGGACGCACAGCACGTCCGGCAGGTGCTCGACGAGGAGTCGCCAGCTGTCGCCGTCGTCCGCGCTGGCGTACAGCTCGCCGTTGCGGTTGCCGAAGTAGACGCCCGCCGGGTCCGCGTCGTCCGTGCACAGCGCGTCCCGCAGCACCGTGCCGTAGTGGTCGCCCTCGGGCAGCCCCCGCACCAGCGGCTCCCAGGTGGCTCCGGCGTCGGTCGTGCGGTAGACCCGGCAGCGACGGCCGGCCGGGACCCGGTCGGAGTCCGCGGTGATGGGGAAGACATAGGCCGTGTCCGGGCGGTGCGGGTGCGCGGCGACCGCGAACCCGAAGTCGGAGGGCAGCCCGGCGCCGATGTCGGACCAGCTGGCCCCCGCGTCGTCGCTGCGGAACACGCCCCAGTGGTTCTGGAGGTAGAGCCGGTCCAGGTTGCCCGCGTCCTGGGCGATCTTGTGCACGCACTGCCCGAACTCGGGGTTCGGGTCCGGCAGGAACACCGCCGACACGCCCTGGTTGGAGGGCTCCCACGCGGCCCCGCCGTCCCGTGAGCGGAACACCCCGGCGGTGGACACCGCGACCGTCACGGCCTCGGGGTCGCGCCGGTCGGTCACGACCGTGTGCACGGCCTCGCCACCCCCGCCCGGCACCCACCGGGATCGGGTCGGGTGCTCCCACAGCGGGCGGACGAGCTCGAAGGACTCCCCTCCGTCCGTCGACCTGAAGAGCGCCGCCGGCTCCGTCCCCGCGTACACGACGCCGGGGGAGTGGTGCGGTGCCGGGTGCAGCTGCCAGACGCGCTCGAGGGAGGCCCCGGTGTCCTCGGGGAACTTGACCGCCGGTCGCGCCGGTTCGGTCCAGGTCCTGCCGAGGTCGTCGGAGTGGAAGACCGACGGCCCCCAGTGGGCGCTGTCCCCGCCCACGAGCAGGCGCGGGGCCGGTCCCCTGGTGTCGATGGCGACCGAGTAGACCGCCTGTGAGGGGAAGGCCGGATCGTCGAACTCCCACCGGCCGTCGCGCCTTCGGCCGATGAAGAGTCCCTTGCGGGTGCCTACGGTGAGGAGTACGTCGGGCATGACTGCGACCTCCAGGACGCCGTTGTCGCGGATACGGGCCAGTCTGCACCCGGCCACTGACAACGGCTCCCGGACACTCCCGCGCCCGCGGTGGCCTGTCGTTCGGATCATCGCCGGACCCCGCGAGCCCGGCATGATCCGAACGACAGGCCCTAGATCGCCCAGGCGTACGGCGCCGGAGTCGTGGGAGCCTCCGCGCCGAGGTCGCGGGCGGCGCGACGGGCCCAGGAGGCGTCGCGCAGCAGCTCGCGGCCGAGGAGGACCGCGTCGGCCTCGCCGTTGGCGAGGATCTTCTCCGCCTGGTCGCTCTCGGTGATCAGGCCGACGGCGGCCACCGGCAGTCCGGTCTCCGCCTTGACGCGGGCGGCGAACGGCACCTGGTAGCCGGGGCCCACCGGGATCTCGGCCGGTCCGCCGTTGCCGCCGCTGGAGACGTCGAGGAGGTCGACGCCGTGGTCGCGGAGCAGGGCCGCGAACCGTACGGTCTCGTCGACCGTCCAGCCCTGCTCCTCCAGCCAGTCGGTGGCCGAGATGCGGAAGAAGACGGGGAGTTCCTCGGGCCACACGGACCGGACGGCGTCGACGACCTCGAGGGCGAGGCGGGTCCGGTTCTCGAAGGAGCCGCCGTACGCGTCGGTGCGGTGGTTGCTGTGCGGGGAGAGGAACTCGCCGATGAGGTAGCCGTGGGCGCCGTGCACCTCGACGACCTCGAAGCCGGCGTCGAGGGCGCGGCGGGCCGCGTCCGCGAACTGCCCGGTGATCTCCCGGATCGCCTCCACGGTCAGCTCGGTCGGCACCGGATGGCCCTCGGCGAACTCGACGGGGCTCGGTCCTACGGGCTGCCAGCCGGGGCCGCCGTCGGGAACGGGCCCGCGGCCCTCCCACGGGCGCTTCGTCGAGGCCTTGCGTCCCGCGTGGCCGATCTGGATGCCGGGCACCGTGCCGTGCTCCTTGAGGAAGGCCGTGATCCGGCGCAGGCCCTCGGTCTGGGTGTCGTTCCAGAGGCCGAGGTCCGCGGGACTGATCCGTCCCTCGGGGGCGACGGCGGTCGCCTCGACCAGGATGAGTCCGGTGCCGCCGGTGGCCCGGGAGGCGTAGTGGGCGAAGTGCCAGTCCGTGGCCACGCCCGCGTTCGGTCCGGTCATGTCCGCCGAGTACTGGCACATCGGTGCCATCCAGACCCGGTTGGGCACGGTCAGGGACCGCAGGGTGTAGGGCTCGAACAGGGCGACGCTCATGACGGACTCCGTTTCGGGATGCCTCGAAGGATGCTTGTACGGTACCCATCGTAGTACGGCGTCTGTCAAACTACGAGGGTTCTCGTACAATGGGCCGCATCCCGGATGAAGTGGAGCCGCCGCCATGACGACCGCCACCAGCCCCCGCGCCCTCGAACACCCCCCGCGCGACCGGATCCGACTCGAAGCGGTGCTGCACGCGCTCTCGGACCCGGTACGCCTGCGCATCGTGCGGGACATGGCACGCGAGGGCACCGAGCTGAGCTGCTCGTACTTCGACCTCCCGGTGACCAAGTCCACGACGACGCACCACTTCAGGGTGCTGCGCGAGAGCGGCGTCATCCAGCAGATGTACCGCGGCACGGCCAAGCTCAACGCCCTGCGCGGCGAGGACCTCGACGCCCTCTTCCCCGGCCTCCTCGACACCGTCCTGGCGGCCGCGGACGCCCAGGCCGCCCGCACGGAGGGGGCGGCCTAGGTGTATTGCCCTGTGAGGTTGGGGACGCGGCTGGCGGGTGGTTTGCCTGCGAGCGCGGTGTGTCCGCGGTGGTGATTGTAGGTGTGCAGCCA
>JOBE01000107.1 GCA_000717735.1 Streptomyces griseoluteus
GCGTCAGGCGGGGTCGGCGGGCGACGCCGGTACGTCGGCAGGCTGCGGAGCCCATAGGTCCGCGGGCTCAGCCGGAGCCGATACGTCCGCAGCCTCCGCCGGTGCCGGTACGTCGGTGAGCGCCCCGTAGGGCAGGCCGAGTTCGCGTTCCGCCGTGGTGAGGGGCATGCGGGTCACGGCCGCCGGGCGGTTGCTCCGGTCGGTGTTGGCGTGGGCGCCGAGGCCGTCGAGCACCACCAGGATCTGGATGGCGGCGGCACGCGGGTCGTCGGTGCGGAACTCGCCCCGCTCGACGCCCTCGCGGATCAGCTGCTCCAGGCGGTCGTCGTTGGCGAGTTCCTGTTCGGCGACCCGCTCGCGCAGGACGGGCCGGTAGCGGCTGAGATGCCGGGCGTTGATCCAGAGGCGGCTGATGTCGTCGTACGCCTCGCCCGCGGAGAGGGTGAAGTAGCGCGCGAGGTACTGCGCGGGGGTGCCGTGCGGGCGGTCGGCGGGCAGCAGTGCGTCGAGTTCGCCGGTGGCGGCCACGCTGAAGGCCTCGCCCACCAGGTCGTCCGCCGAGGGGAAGTAGTGGCTGATGAGGCCGGGGCGGACGGCGAGTTCCTCGGCGATCCGCCGCAGGGTGACGCACTCGAGCCCCTCGGTCAGGGCGACGCGTGCCGCGGTCTCCACGATCTCCGCCCGCCGGGCTTCCGGGCTTTTCCGAACTCGCTTGCGCTGGACGCTTGACGACATACCCGGGATGCTATTGAGTGTGCGACCAATAAGCAAGCAGGTGGGCACGACACGCATCCGGAGGGCCGCATGGCTTCCACAATCCCCGACCCGCACCCGGGCTCCCCGGGCGGCAGAGTCGTCGCACAGGCCGCCGACCGGCCCGCCCGCATCGAGGCCCACGGCATCGACCACATCCCCGACGCCGAACGCCACGGACACCCCCGTGAGCTGTTCTCCGTCTGGGCCGCGGCCAACGTCAACTACCTCAGCCTCGTCATCGGCGGCGCCCTCGTCCTGATGGGCCTGAGCCTCTGGCAGGCCCTCGCCGTGACCGTCATCGGCAACCTCTTCTGGCTGCTCCCCGGCCTCCTCGCCACCTCCGGACCGGCCGCGGGAGCGCCCAGCGAGGTGATCACCCGGGCCGTGTACGGAGTCCTCGGCAACCGCGCGAACAACGCGATCGGCGGCTGGCTCGTCTCCGTCTGCTACTTCGCCCTCAACCTGGCCGCCGCGGCGACCGCCGCCTTCGCGCTCGTCGAGAAGGCCGGCGTCACGGCGAGCACTCCCGTCAAGGTCGCCGTCATCATGGTCATCGCCGCCCTCACGCTGGCCATCAGCGTCTACGGGCACGCCTTGATCATCAAGCTGTACCTGCCGATCACCCTGGCCCTCGCCGGCGCCTTCACGGTCGTCGCGTTCGCCGTCCTGCGGCACGCCGACTTCTCGTACGCCCCCGAGGCGCCGCTCGCCGGAGTCGAGCTCTGGGCCCTCCTCCTCGCGGGCACCACGATGATCGCCTCGGGCCCGCTCTCGTACACCACGAGCGCCGACTTCTCCCGCTACCTGCCCCGTACGGCCTCCAGGAAGGCGATCACCGGCTGGACCGCCCTCGGCGCCTTCCTGCCCAGCGTCGTCGTCTGCGCGCTCGGCGCCTTCGCGGCCACCGCCGTCGACATGACCGACCCGCAGACCGCGCTGCAGGAGATCCTGCCCGGCTGGTTCGTCCCGGTCTTCCTGCTCGCCCTGGTCCTCGGCACGATCTCCATCAACGCCCTGACCGCCTACAGCGCCGGACTCGCGCTCCAGGCCGTCGGCTTCCGCATCCGCCGCTCGGTCAGCGTCCTCTTCGACGGCGCCGTCGCGGTCGCCCTCACCCTCTACGGACTGCTCGTCTCCCAGTTCCTCGACACCGTCAGCAACGCCCTCCAGGTGATCGTCGTCCTGGTCGGCCCCCTGATGGCCGTGTACGCCACCGACGTCCTGCTGCGCCGCGGCCGCTACGACGGCCCCGCGCTCTCGGACGAGACCCCCGGCAGCCCCTTCTGGTACACCGCGGGCGTCAACCCCGCCGGTGCCCTGGCCCTCGTCGCGGGCGTCACCGCGGCCGCCCTCTGCGTCAACACCCTCTACACGGGCCCGATCGCCGCCGCCCTCGACGGCGTCGACCTCTCCCTCCCCGTCGGCATGCTCGTCTCCGCCGCCCTCTACGCCCTCCTCATGCGGAACGACCGCACCCTGCGCGCCGCCCGGGCGGGCGCGTGAACAGCCGTACGACCCTCCGGATCACCGGCGCCACGCCCCGGCGGCGTGGCGAGGACCGGGGCCGGCAGGCCCGCGCCGGCATCACGCGCGCGTGGCGGGTGTACGAGGAGCTCTTCACGACCGTCGCCGCCGCGAACGCCCGGACGCTCGACGTGCCCGCACTCGCCCTCCGTTGCGTCGACGCGACCCGCGCCTGGGCGCCGGAACTCGTCGAGGAGATGGAAGGGGTCGCCGAGGGCGCGGGAGTGCCGTTCTGGACGATCGCCGCGCTCAACGCGCGCACCGAGATCCTCGCCGAGGCCGGTGCGCCCCGCACGGGGGAGTGCTCCACGCTCGTCCACGGCGGAGACGCCCGGACCACCGGCGGTCAGTGCTGGGACTGGCACGACGAACTCGCCGACGCCTGGCACCTCCAGACCGTCACCGGGGACGTCCACGGCTTCGCCGGGATCACCGAGCACGGCATCCTCGCGAAGATCGGCGTCAACGAGGCCGGTGTTGGCGTGCTCTTCAACATCCTCGGCCACCGGGAGGACGCGGCGGGCGGGGTCCCCGTGCACCTGGTCGCCCGTCAGGTCCTCGGCACAGCCGGGTCGTTCGACGAGGCGGTCGGGATGCTGACGAGCGCCCCCGTCTCGGCCTCCACCGTCCTCACCGTGGTGACCGCCGACCGGGCCGCGTCGGTCGAACTCGCCCCGGCCGGCTCGGCCGTGGTCGCCCCCGACGGGCGGGGCCGGCTGGTGCGGACGAACCACTTCCTCACCCCGGCCCTCGCAGCCGGGGAACTGCGCGGCCGCCGGGACCCGGAGACGTACGACCGCCACCGGCTGCTCACGGAACGGCTCCGCGGTCACGCCGGTCCGGCCGGCCCGGACGCGCTCGTGAGCCTGCTCGCCGCCCACCGGGACGACGGTGCCGAGGTCTGCTGCCACGCCCCCGCCGAAGGGGTACTGGGCAGCCGCTGGGCGACCCTGGCCACGGTCGCGGTCGATCCGGCCGAGCGGCGCCTCATGGTGCACGACGGCGGACCCTGTACGGCGGGCCCGGAGACCTGGACCCGGCTGGAGGCGCCGGGACGCTGAGACGCGGCCGGTCACCGAGGGCCGGTCACCCCGGTTCCGTCACCCCGGCCCGTCACGCCCGTCCGGCCGCCGCCTCCACGAGCCCCCGCATCACCCGCAGGTCCTCGCCCATCTCCGGATGCCACTGCACGCCGAGCGCCCAGGCCGGGGCGGCCAGTTCCACCGCCTCCACCGTGCCGTCCTCCGCGTGGGCCGAGGCGGCGAGCCCGGCGCCGAGCCGGTCCACGGCCTGGTGGTGATAGGTCGGGACCTCGGTGAGTTCGGGCACCAGGGAGGCGTACCGGCTCCCCGGGACCGGCTTCACCGGGTGCCGGCCGATCACCCCGACCGCCTCCACGTGTCCGTCCAGGTGCTGGACGAGGGTTCCGCCGAGCGCCACGTTGAGGAGCTGCATGCCCCGGCAGATGCCGAGCAGCGGGGTCCCGGAGGCGAGGGCGGCGCCGATCAGGGCGAGCTCCCAGGAGTCCCGCTCCCGGGCGGGCGGGCCGGTACGGGGGTCGGGCTCGGCCCCGTACCGTACGGGCTCGACGTCCGCCCCGCCCGCGACGACGAGCCCGTCGAGCCGGGCCACGACCGCCGCCGCGGCCTCCGGCCCGTCCGGCGGCAGCATCGTCGCGAGCCCTCCGCTCTCCTGGACGAGCCGGGGATAGGGGGCGGGCAGCAGCGCGGCCCGCATGTCCCACACCCCCCACCGGGCCTGGTCGAGGTAGGTGGTCACGCCGATGAGCGGCTTGGTCACGGAACATCCTCCAGTGGTGCGGAGCATCGGTGGATCGGTCGCGTCGGATCAGCCGCGTTCGAGTTCGGCCTCGGCCGCGGCGAGCGCCGCGAACTCCTCCTCGGGTGCGGAGGCCACCAGATGATGCCGACTGTAGAACGCGAAGTAGGCGAGGGCGATCGCGTACACCCCCAGCGCCATGAAGGCCGCCGTCCGGTCCACCAGGAAGGTCGCGACCAGGGCGGAAAGGGCCAGGACGAAGGCCACGGAGGAGGTCACGATCCCGCCGGGCGTCCGGTACGGCCGGTGGAGCCCCGGCTCGCGGCGTCGCAGCACGATGTGGGAGAGCGCCATCAGGGCGTACGAGATGGTGGCGCCGAACACGGCGATGTTCAGCATCCGGGCCCCGTCCCCGGTCCCGGCCGCCAGCGCGAAGCCGATCGCGCCAGGGATGAGCAGACCCAGGTACGGCGACTTGCGGCGGCTGGTCAGGGAGAGGAAGCGCGGCAGGTAGCCGGCCCGCGAGAGGGCGAAGAGCTGGCGGGATCCGGCGTAGATGAGGGAGAAGAAGGAGGCGACGAGACCGGCGAGGCCCGCGTAGTTCACGAAGCGGCTGAGCGCCGTCGGGTCGCCTTCGCCCTGGAGCGCCACGACGAGGGGGTTGCCCGCCTCCTGGACGGCGGCCGAGCCGCGCGCCCCGGTCGCGGCGAAGAAGGTCATGACGGCGAGCAGCACCAGGATTCCCATGGAGATGGCGAGCGCCTTCGGCATCGACCGCACCGGGTCCTTCGCCTCCTCGGCGGCGAGCGGCACTCCCTCCACCCCGAGGAAGAACCACATGCCGAAGGGGAACGCGGCCCAGATCCCGAGCAGGCCGAACGGCAGCCAGGAGTTGGACCCGAAGGCCTCTCCGTCGACCGGGATGTCATCGAGTCCGTCGACGTGGAAGTCGGTGAGGGCGCCGAGTGCGAAGACGACGAGGGCGGCGACGGCGATGGCCGTCACGATCAGGCTGAAGCGCAGCGCCTCGCCCACCCCCCACAGGTGGATGCCGATGAAGAGCGCGAAGCAGACCAGGTAGACCGGCCAGCCGGACTCCAGGCCGAAGAGGCCGAGGGACTCGACGTAGTCGCCGATGAAGATCGAGATGGCGGCGGGCGCGAGGATGTACTCGATGAGGATCGCGGTGCCGGTGAGGAAGCCGCCCCAGGTGCCGAGCGCCCGGCGGGCGAAGCCGTAGCCGCCGCCCGCCGTGGGCAGGATGGCGGAGAGCTCGGCGAGCGCGAAGACCAGACAGGCGTACATCGCGCCCATCAGGACGGTGGCGATGGCGAGGCCGCCGAAGCCGCCCTTCGAGAGGCCGATGTTCCAGCCGGAGAAGTCCCCGGAGACGACGTAGGCGACGCCGAGCCCGGTGAGCAGCAGCCACCCGGCGCTGCCGCGGCGCAGCGCGCGCCGCTCCAGATAGTCGTCCTTCGGTGGGGTGGTGCCCCCGGTGGTGTCTTCGAGCGTCATGGCAGCGTCAGCTCCCCGCAGCGGGCCCAATGGATTGGAGCCATACCTTTGCGGTGGCCGCCGGGGGAGCGCAACCCCCCTGCGTTACTTTCGGGTTACGGGGGGAGGCCCGGGCGCACTCACGTCAGGAACCCCCGCAGCAGCGCCGCGGTGCCCGCGCAGTGCTCCCGCATCACCTCGCGGGCCGCGTCCGCGTCCCCGTCGAGCACCGCCTCCACCAGGGCGGTGTGCTGGTGCTGGGAGTGCTCCAGGTTGCGTACCAGCAGGGGGATGCAGTCCAGGAGGTCGTTCACCGTGGCCCGGACCGCCGCGTACTGGGCCGTCAGGGTCGGCGAGCCGGACAGCTCGGCGAGCGTGAGGTGCAGCAGGGTGTCCTGGCGGCGGTAGTCGGCCAGCGGGGCGTCATGGGTCGCGGCCACGGCGGTCCGCAGCCGCTCGACGCCCGCCGCGTCGAGCCCGTGGGCCGCGCAGAGACCGGCGGCCCCCACCTCGAGCACCTCCCGGAAGCGCAGGGTGTCCTCCATGTCGACCGAGGCGATCCGGCGGCGCAGCTCGTCCTCGTCGGCGGTCTGTGTCCGCGGGAGGACGAAGGTTCCGCCGTACCGGCCGCGCCGGCTCTCCACGAGCCCCTGCTCCTGGAGGACCTTCAGGACCTCGCGCAGGGTCACCCGGCTGATCCCCATCCGGTCGGCCAGCTCCCGCTCGGCGGGCAGCCGCTCCCCGCCCGGCACGAGACCGAGCCGCACCACCTGGAGGATCTGCTCCAGGGCCTCCTCGAAGCCGTTGCCCGCCCGTACCGGCCGCAGCACGGGCGTCAGCCGGTCCGCCGATTCACTCGTACTGGCCACGTTCGTGTTTCCCCTTCTCCGGGACTTCCCAAGTAATGGTCTTCCGCAATACCTTATGACTTCCGGCAGGCCGAAGGAGGAGCAATCCCGTGGCAGACCGCAAACCCCCGCTCGCCGTCGAGGAGCTCCGAGCCCTCGTCGCGAGCGGCGAGATCGACACCGTCGTCCTGGCCTTCCCCGACATGCAGGGACGGCTCCAGGGCAAGCGGTTCGCCGCCCCGTTCTTCCTGGACGAGGTACTCGGCCACGGCACCGAGGGCTGCAACTATCTTCTGGCCGTCGACACCGAGATGAACACCGTCGACGGCTACGAGATGTCCTCCTGGGACCGCGGCTACGGCGACTTCGCCATGCACCCCGACCTCACCACCCTCCGCCGCCTCCCCTGGAACGAGGCCACCGCCATGGTGACCGCGGACCTCGCCTGGGGCGACGGCACCCCCGTCGTCGCCGCGCCCCGGCAGATCCTCCGCCGCCAGCTGGAGCGCCTCGCGGAGCACGGCTTCACCGCCCACGTCGGCACCGAACTCGAGTTCATCGTCTTCAGGGACAGCTACGAGCAGGCGTGGGACGCGAACTACCGCGACCTCACCCCCGTCAACCAGTACAACATCGACTACTCCGTCCTCGGTACCGGACGCATCGAACCCCTCCTGCGCCGCATCCGCAACGAGATGACCGCCGCCGGACTCACCGTCGAGTCCGCCAAGGGCGAGTGCAACCCCGGCCAGCACGAGATCGCCTTCAAGTACGACGAGGCCCTCGTCACCTGCGACCGGCACGCCGTCTACAAGACGGGCGCCAAGGAGATCGCCGCCCAGGAGGGCTACTCGCTCACCTTCATGGCGAAGTACAACGAGCGCGAGGGCAACTCCTGCCACATCCACCTCTCCCTCCAGGATCAGGAGGGGACGAACGTGATGGCAGGCGGCGACGAGCACGGCATGTCCGAGACCATGCGGCACTTCCTCGCCGGACAGCTCGCCGCCCTCCGCGACTTCTCCCTCCTCTACGCCCCCAACATCAACTCCTACAAGCGGTTCCAGCCCGGCTCCTTCGCCCCCACCGCCGTCGCCTGGGGCCACGACAACCGCACCTGTTCGCTCCGGGTCGTCGGCCACGGCCGCTCCACCCGCTTCGAGAACCGCCTCCCCGGCGGCGACGTCAACCCGTACCTGGCCGTCGCCGGTCTGGTCGCCGCTGGACTCCACGGCATCGAGCAGCGCCTCGAACTCCCCCCGCCCTGCACCGGCAACGCCTACACCGCCGAGTACGCGCACGTGCCCACCACCCTGCGCGAGGCCGCCGAACTCTGGGAGACCAGCGAGATCGCCAAGGCCGCCTTCGGCCCCGAGGTCGTCGCCCACTACCGCAACATGGCCCGCGTCGAACTCGACGCCTTCGACGCCGCCGTGACCGACTGGGAACTGCGTCGTTCCTTCGAACGCCTGTGACAAGAGAGAGGAATGCGGTGCTGCAGGTACTGAACCCGGCGACCGAGGAGCCGGTCGCCACCGTCCCCGCCGCCACGCCCGCCGACGTCGACGCCGCCGTCGCACGCGCGGCCGCCGCCCAGCGCGGCTGGGCGGCCGCGGCCCCCGCCGACCGGGCCCGGCTGCTCCGCCGCTTCGCCTCCGTCGTCGACGGGCACATCGAGGAGCTCGCCCGCCTGGAGGTCACCGAGGCCGGGCACACCATCGGCAACGCCCGCTGGGAGGCGGGCAACGTCCGCGACCTGCTCGACTTCGCCGCCGGGGGAGTGGAGCGCCTCAACGGGCGCCAGATCCCGGTCGCCGGCGGACTCGACATCACGATCCTCGAACCGCTCGGGGTCGTCGGCGTCATCGCGCCCTGGAACTTCCCCATGCCGATCGCCGCCTGGGCCACCGCACCCGCCCTCGCCGCGGGCAACGCCGTCATCCTCAAGCCGGCCGAGACCACCCCGCTCACCGCGCTCCGCCTCGCCGAACTCGCCCTCGAAGCCGGTCTGCCCGAAGGCCTCTTCCAGGTCCTCCCCGGCACCGGACCGGTCGCCGGCAACGCCCTCGTCGAACATCCCGGCATCGCCAAGATCGCCTTCACCGGCTCCACCAGGGTCGGCAAGTCGATCATGGCGAAGTGCGCCGGCCAGGTGAAGCGGGTCACCCTCGAACTCGGCGGCAAGAGCCCCAACATCGTCTTCGCCGACGCCGACCTGGAAGCAGCGGCCGCCGCCGCCCCGATGGCCTTCCTCGACAACAGCGGCCAGGACTGCTGCGCCCGTACCCGCATCCTCGTCCAGCGGAGCGCGTACGACCGGTTCATGGAGCTCCTCACCCCCGCGATCGAGGAGATCGTCGTCGGCGACCCCTCCGACGAGCGCACCCAGATGGGCCCGCTCATCTCCCGCGCCCAGCTCGACCGCGTCCGCTCCTACGTCACCGACGACCTCACCGGCATCAGGGGCAAGGCCCCCGAAGGCCCCGGCTTCTGGTTCCCGCCGACCGTCCTCACCGATGTACCCGAGGACGCGCCCTGCGCCGTCGAGGAGATCTTCGGACCCGTCGCCGTCGTCCTCCCCTTCGAGGACGAGGCCGACGCGATCCGCCTCGCCAACGCCACCGAGTACGGCCTGTCCGGCTCGATCTGGACCCGGGACGTCGGCCGCGCCCTGCGCGCCTCCCGCGCCGTCCGGGCCGGCAACCTCTCGGTCAACTCCCACTCCAGCGTCCGCTACTGGACCCCGTTCGGCGGCTACCAGCAGTCCGGCCTCGGCCGTGAACTCGGCCCCGACGCCCTGACCGCCTTCACCGAGACAAAGAACGTCTTCATCAGCACGGAGGGTCCCGCACTGTGAGCAACGAGATCATCTGCCGCCGCCTGGTCGGCCGTACCGCCGTCATCACCGGAGCCGGCAGCGGCATCGGCCTCGCCACCGCCCGACGCCTCGCCTCCGAGGGCGCGAACGTCGTCTGCGGCGACATCGACGAGACCGCGGGCAAGGCCGCGGCCGAGGAGGTCGGCGGCACCTTCGTCCAGGTCGACGTCACCGACCCCGAGCAGGTCGAGGCGCTGTTCAGGACGGCCTTCGACACCTACGGCTCCGTCGACATCGCCTTCAACAACGCCGGCATCTCGCCCCCCGACGACGACTCCATCCTGGAGACCGGCCTGGAGGCCTGGAAGCGCGTCCAGGACGTCAACCTGACCTCCGTCTACCTCTGCTGCAAGGCCGCCCTGCCCTACATGCGCCGCCAGGGCAGGGGCTCCATCATCAACACGGCATCCTTCGTCGCCCTGATGGGCGCGGCCACCAGCCAGATCTCGTACACCGCTTCCAAGGGCGGCGTCCTCGCCATGTCGCGCGAGCTGGGCGTCCAGTTCGCCCGCGAGGGCATCCGCGTCAACGCCCTCTGCCCCGGGCCGGTCAACACCCCGCTCCTGCAGGAGCTGTTCGCCAAGGACCCCGAGCGGGCCGCGCGCCGCCTCGTCCACATCCCGGTCGGCCGCTTCGCCGAGGCAGAGGAGATCGCCGCCGCCGTCGCGTTCCTCGCGAGCGACGACTCCTCCTTCGTCAACGCCAGCGACTTCGTGGTCGACGGCGGCATCGCGGGCGCGTACGTGACGCCGCTCTAGGTGTTCTGTCCCGGGAGGTTGTGGACGGGTGAGCCAGGTCTCGGCTGACGTGCCTTGAACGGGTGAGGGCCTTCCGGTTCGGTGTGGATTGCGAC
>JOBE01000108.1 GCA_000717735.1 Streptomyces griseoluteus
CGCCAAGCTTCGCGATCACCCCAACATCGTCAGCGTCCACGACGTGGTCACCGTGGACGGCGCCCCCTGGATCGTGATGCAGCTCGTCGAGGGCGGCACTCTCCAGGACAGGCTGGCCGGGAAGGGGCGCCTCTCGGTGGACACCACCGAGGAGGTCGCCAAGGCACTGCTATGCGCCCTCGACGCGGCGCACAAGCAGGGCATCGTGCACCGCGACATCAAACCGGCCAACGTAATGTTGACCTCGTCGGGCCAGATCCTGCTCACCGACTTCGGCATCGCCGTCAACCAAGCCGACTCCAAGCTGACCCAGACCGGCCTGGTCATCGGCTCCCCGTCCTACCTCTCCCCGGAACGGGCCCAGGGCGAGAAGGGCGGCCCCGCCAGCGATCTGTTCTCGCTGGGCACCACGCTGTACGAGGCCGTGGAAGGCACCATCCCGTTCCACCGCGAAAACCCAGCCGGAACGCTCCACGCAGTGGCATTCGAGAACACACCACCGATGCGCCGGGCCGGCCGCCTCGAACCACTCATCGCGGCCCTCCTGCAGAAAGACCCTACGGACCGCCCCTCCATCCGCGAGGCGCTGCGGCTGCTCGACTCCCCGGCAAAGAGGGAGGAGACGCCCCCCGTAGGGACGAGAGCGGAGCTGCAGCCACCGGTAACGACGCCCCCCACCAAGAAGCTGTCCACCACCTTCAAGGATGAATTCGGCGTTTTCGGCCTGTTCTGCGTGCTGGTCACCCTGCTCTTGCTCCTGTTCGCGAACAACACCTCCTTTGCCAACTGGGTCAGCAAGGGGCTGGACCCCGGTGTCTCCTCCGCCGAGGTGGGGGACTGCGTCCACCACGTCACCCCGGGCGCCGATACACCGGACGAGGACAAGTGGGTCGAGGTCGCCTGCTGGTCCGCCGCCACCAAGTACACCGTCAAGTACCGGGGGAGGGCCGGGGACGCCGTCAACGGCGTCTTGGCGGAGGCCGGCTGCATCGCCCCCGACATGGAGTGGCGAGACGAACGCCGCGTCTCGTTCTGGATGGCGAAAGACGAAGCTTGGGTACTGTGTGTGAAACCGCGCCCCAACGACTGAAAGTGCTGTGCACACCTGGTGTCCGGCTTGCCATCGCTCGATGGTGTGATGTTGGGGCATCACTGCCGACCAGGCATTCGGGGTTCGCTTGGGTTGTGGCATGAGCATGCGCAAGCCGTACCCGAGCGATCTCACCGACGAACAGTGGGAGTTCATCGAACCCGTGATCACGGCGTGGAAGGCCCGGCATCCGTCGGTCAGTGGGCATCAGGGAAAGTACGCGATGCGGGAGATCGTGAACGCGATCCTCTACCAGAACCGCACCGGCTGTCAGTGGGAGTTCCTGCCCCACGACATGCCCCCGCCCGGAGCGGTGAAGTACTACTTCTACCTGTGGCGCGACGAGGGCACCGACCAGGACATTCACGACCTGCTGCGCTGGCAGCTGCGGGAGAAGCGGAAGCGATTGGCCGACCCGAGCCTGGTCGTCCTGGACACCCAGAGCATCCACGCCGCGGTCGGCGTCCCCGCCACGACGACCGGCAAGGATGCCGCGAAAAGAGTGCCGGGCAGGAAGAGATGCCTGGCCGTGGACGTCCTCGGCCTCGTCATCGACTGCGTCGTCCTGCCCGCCTCCGCTCACGAGAACACCGCCGGGATCGCCTTGCTGGACGGCGTCGCCGCCCAGTGCGACACGGTGACCAAGGCCCTGGTCGACCAGGGCTTCAAGAACAAGGTCGTCGAGCACGGCAAGACGGTGGGCATCGACGTCGAGATCGTCGAACGCAACCCGGACCAGCGCGGGTTCGCCCCCCAGGTGAAGCGGTGGATCGTGGAGCAGACGAACGGGATCCTGATGTTCTACCGCCGCCTCGTGCGCGACTACGAACACCGGCTCGCCTCCTCTCGTTCCCGCGTCCTGTGGGCGATGACCTCGGTCATGAGCCGCCGTCTCACCGGAGATATCCTCGCTTCCTGGAGGACCGCATGAGCGAGAACCCGCAGGTCGCACCCATCCTGGAACACATCGAAACCCGAGAGCGCGAACTGGCGGAGTGCGCCGGGCAGTTGCGGGTGCGCATTGAGGAACTCAACCGACAGCTCGGCGAGATCGATGCGGAGAGCGAGAACCTGCGGATCACCCGCAAGACCCTCCTCACGCTCCCCGCGCTCTCACCTGCCACCGAGCCGGACCGCCCTGACATCCCGGACCACCCCGCCTACCAGCAGATCCTCACCGCCCTGGCTGATGCGGGCCGATCGATGCGCGCCCGCGATCTGTGCCATGCCCTCGACCTGCCGATCCTTCCGAAGGACACCGAAGGTATTCGCTCCAAACTGAAACGCCTGGTCAGCCGAGGCATTCTCGTCGAGCCCGAACCCGGCCTGTTCGCCCGCCCCGGCGCTTGAGGACCGTCCCGCGCTCGTGACCAGCAGTCCTTGTCCAACCTCAACCACGAAACGGACAAGAGCTCACGTTCCGCACTCTGAGACCGAGAGCCTCGGCGACTGCGCCACTCCAGGAGGCCTTGCCCGTCATCCTGAGCCCGCTCGGCGTCTGGCGGTATTCGTGGAGCCGGCTGTCGGGCTTCTCTGCGGGCTCGTCCCAGTCGACAGCCTTCACCTCGGCCCACGTGATCCACGTGGTGCCGTGAAAGCCATCCTCGCCGTACCACTCGGTCAGCTGGGCGAACCGCGCACTCACGGTGGCCGAGGCATCGACAGGAAACCCCCTACTAGCGGCCAAGGGACGGAAGTTCGCGTAGTTGCGGACCCCGAAGAGACAGCCGAACGCGTCGTAGTTACGGACATCGTTAAGGGAGCTGAGGCCATGTGCGCTGTACCAGACCGGCTCCTGATCGTCTTGCGGCGCCCGATACTCGAGGAAGCCGCTTATGTCTGTACCCATGCCAGGCATTCTCCCGACGCCGTCAAATGATTTGGTCTGCACCGGATCGACGACCTACGCATACGTGAGCTGCCTGACCAGGAGGTTCTGTGGTGAGAAGCAGCGTCCAGATGGCCTTCGTTCAAAGCTCGGACCGCCAGCTCTGGCCGTGGTCCGGTGTACACGGATGCGACCGTACCAACGGCATGTGATCTGAAGGAAACGGCCTAGCTGTGCCGCGTTGCAAGGTGCTCCCACCGGCCCGACACCCGTGCTCACGGCGTCCGTCAAGCGCCCGGGAATCCCCTCCGCTCTCGTGCGAGCAGAAGCGTCAGTAGTCGTTGGGCAAGAGGGCTGTGTTCCTGCTGGTCGTCGACCCGTGGCTGCGGCGTGCCACTGACACGAGGGTGGTACCTCGTGGGTTATCGGCTGTCATGGGGTGGTACATCCCCAGCCGGCTCACCGCTACGAAGACGGCCCTTCGTAACTGATCTTTGGTCAGAGTTCGTACGGGTAGAGAGCGATCTTCTCGCGTTCGAGGAAGAGCTCGACCCACGTGCCGGCAACACCTTCGGGCAGCGGATCGGCAAGGTCCAGCAGAATCTGCGAGCCATCGAAGTCCAGCAGGGCGGCGCCGTCCACGGTGAGGTCCAGCCGTCCGCGCAGGACAACGCAGTGCCCGCCAGGTCGGACTCCCGGTCCGACGCCGACAGCCGGTTTCGCGTTCCGCCCCCAGGCGATGTCCTCATCGACCGTCCACTCAACGTGGTACTTGCCAGGCTTCGCGGCCTGGTCACCGCACCAGCGGACCGCTGTCCCTCCGAACGGCGTCCGGACCTGGGCCAGCCAGGGGCTCCAAGGAAACCTTGCGACCTTCACCAGTTCGACCAGCATCGTTCGATCATGCAGCATCCGAGTTCGTGCTGGAACCCGCGACGTTGCGCCGCCGCCTGGCATGCGTTGTCTGATGGGCGACGTGTGCGTTGCAGTGGTTTGCGTCGGCTGCGTATCGGCAAGGCCGCGGCGTCTTCGAGAAGCGTGGGTGGCACTTGGTGGGGTGTGGGAATGGTTGTGCGGTCAGGCAGCGCTGTGTGTTCGGGCCGGGCTGCACTCCACTATTTCTCGTGCTGCGCGGAGTCTGCTCGGGTGGTCGTCGTCCAGCAGTCTGGTGGTGATCAGGATCGCTTGGATGATGCTGACGCCTTGGTCTTTCAGACGCTGCTGGACGGTGTCCATGTCGATGTTTGTGTCCAGTAGCTGTCTGCATTGATCGATCTGATCGCCGATCTGTTGCGCGCGTTCAGGGGTCAGCCCGTGAACGCTTGCGAGGAGCTCTTCTGCGGTGTGGCTTGGCATGACCGGGATTCTCTCAGGGGCTTGTCGCTGCTCACAGGCGGTTTTACTCCAGCTCGCCCGGTTACGCCCCAGCGCTGCGCATCGGGTCGGGTTCCTGTCTCCCGGGCTGATGGGAGAACGACGTACGGCCGGTCCGTGAGCGGGGGCCAACCGACTGCTGTGCTGCGCCCAGATCCGGTCGTCGGCATGTACGAGTGCCTTGTCCGGGGCGGACACGCCGTCATCCCAGCCGTCCGGGAACAGCGAGTCCTTCGTCATTGCTTCCGGCGTCCGGTAGGGGCATTGAGGATGTGGCGGATGATGGCGGCGGCTTCGGTCGGGTTGTGGCCCAGCCAGTCGGTGAGGTGTTGGCGGACGACTTCTTGGACGTAGGCCCCTGCTTCGGGGTTGCTGAGCCTGGTCCTGGTGGAGCCCTCGAAGACGGGATGGGCGAGCTTTATGGAGATGACCGCGGTCAGGCCCTCGTGGACGGCACCGGCCGTGATGTCCTCGTCGTCCGCGGTCAGCTGGCCCTGTCGGCGCGCGTAGTCGTTGACGAGGTCCGTGAGCGCGGTACGGAAGCCGTCCTCGTGGGCGCCGCCTTCGCGGGTGCGGGTGCTGTTCGCGAAGGAGCGGAGCTCTCCCGGGGACCAGGTGTTCCACTGCATGGCGACCTGCACGAGGATGGTCTTGTTCTCGTTCTCCGACTCGAAGCCGATGGCCGGGGAGTGGACGAGACTCGCAGGGTAGGGGTTGAGCCGGGCGACGAAGGCACGAAGGCCGTCCGTGTGGTGGTAGCGGACCGGCCGCTCCGGCCGCTCGTCGGTGAGCGAGACGGCCAGGCCTCCATTGAGGAAGGCCAGTTCCTGCAAGCGTTCCGACAGAGTGGCGAACGAGTACCGGGTGGTCTCGAAGATGTCAGCGTCGGGCAGGAACGCGATCGTGGTGCCGTGTTCGCTCGTCTCCTCGTTCCTCGTCAAGGGAGTGACCGGGGTGCCCTTCTCGTACTCCTGGGTCCAACGGTGGCCGTCACGGTAGACCTCGACCGTGAGACGACTCGACAGCGCGTTGACCACGCACAGGCCCAGGCCACTGAGGCCGCCGGCGACCCCGTAGCCGGCGTGGGGCTTGGGACCGAAGGACAGCTCGGTCAGTTCGAGTTCCACGGCTGACCTGCCGGTGGGCTCTTCCACCTCGACGGGCAGGCCCCGCCCGTTGTCCGAGACACGGATGCTGCCCTCCGCGGTGATCGTGACGTCAATGGCGTCGGCATGGCCCGCCAGGTGCTCGTCGACGGCGTACGAGACGACCTCGTACACCATGTGGTGCAGGCCGCGTTCGCCGGTCGAGCCGATGTACATGCCGGGGCGCCTGCGTATCGCCTCGTGGCCTTCGAATACCTGGATGTGGCTGGCGGTGTACTCGTGCGAGTTCGAGAGCTGACGGGGGTTGCCGGTCGCGGTCATGAGGAATCCTCCTTGGGCCGTCCTGAGCATGTTTGTGAGTGGGCGTCACCGAAGCGCCGCAGTTGCTTCCGCGCCGTCGCCGGTGCAGGCCCATCCTAGGTATCTTCAGGCAAATGCGCAGGTCAGGCGCTGTTTAGCGAGGTCTCAGGTGGTCGCGTGGACGGCTTCGCTGAGGTCACCGTTCAGGAGGGTCGCTGGTGGGGCCGGAGCAGCGCGAAGGTCCCGTCGGAGGCGCGGGAGAGGCGATTTCAGCTGGGCCTGAGGTGCCTTTCCCACGTACTTTCCGGCAGGGGTGCGACTCGCTACTACGCCCACTCCACGCCGAGGTCCCGTAGTGCGTTGAGCTGTTCGTGGGTGAGTTTGTCGCGGCGTTGTTTCTGGTTGGAGTACCAGATGCCCAGTGCGAGGTCGTGTTCCTGTCCGTCGATGACGACCTTTTCGCGGTGGGCCCGCTTCACGGAGGACGTGCCTTCGCGAGCGACGTACTGGGTGAGGGCTGTCAGGCCGCGTTGGAATGCTTGCTGTGCCTTGCTCGGGCCCTTCCCGTTCGTCGTGCGCGGGGCTGTTGGGGTGGGTGTCGGGGTCTGGTCGGGCCACACGCTCAGCTTGGTCAGTCGTTCCTGCTGTTCGGTTGACAGCAGTTTCCAGGTGCCGGGGTTTTTCTGTCGCTGGAGCCATGTGCCGATGTCGTCGCCGTCGAAGAGTACGCCGGGTGCGATGTCGGGCAGGATGCCGCCAGGCTCGTCGGTGGCGAGGTCGGTGAGGATGCGGTGGTGGCGTTGCCAGTCGAGTGGCCAGGGGCAGTTCCAGTCCTCGTCGATCGCGGCGAGCTGCGCCGCGCGTAGGGCGGCCCGTTCCGGGTCCTTGCCGAGGCCGCCTTTGCGGCGGAGGTTGGCCATGTGCTGGCCGATGGGCACCATGGCCTCGTCCTCGCCCCACATCGCGTCCTGTCGTGGTGCGAGGTGTCCCATGGCCCGCCGGTAGGACCGCAGGACGGCGAGTTTGTTCTCCCAGGCTTCCTCGCCGGGCTCCCAGACCATCCCGGCTTCCGGCGCGTCCAGCAGCACTTTGCGCCGCTCCTGGAGTTCACCCGCCCGTAGTGCCTTTCGCTGCTGGTGCACCCATCGCCCCAGGGGAAAGTTCTTGGTGACGCCGACTTCGGTCTCGACGTCGTAGGGGATGGCGTAGAGACCGGTGATCTCGTTCTTGTTCCGCCACCGGATGAGGGCCTGGTAGCCCTCCAGCCACACCAGCGACTCCGGTCGGTAGACGCGGGTGCGCAGGAACGCGGCGATGGTCGCCGGGTCGCGAGGGCTGGAGAAGTGGAGCAGGGCCGCTTCGACGGCGGCCTGCGTGTCGTCGTCCGCCTGGACCTCGCCGCCACCCTCACCGCCGGCCCCGATGATCCGCCCGTCTTCGTCGCGCCGGATGTGGACCTTGCGCTTGCCGCTGGTGAGCGCCCGGGAGGCGAGCTGCTCGACGAGTCGTTCGTCGTGCGAGCGCAGGCCCTGGAGTACGGCTACGAGCGGCTTGAAGCTGGCGGAGGCGACCATGTCGTCGGGGTCCTCGCCGGGCTCCAGGAAGACCGGCACGATGATCCGGGCGACCTTGGTAGTGCCGTCGCGGTTGAGTCGGAGGGCGCGGCCGATGTTCTGGACGATCTCGACCTGGGAGCCGCGGGTATCGGCGAAGCACACTGCCTCGACTCCCCGTTCGCCGGTGATGTCGACGCCTTCTCCGAGTACGCGGCAGCTGGCGAGGAACGCCCGGTGGACTCGCCGGCCCGCGGCGTCGATGCCGTTGGCGAACTGCCGCAGCGCCTCCCGCCTCTCCGAGACGAGGTGGTCGCCGCACAGCCACGCCGACCACATCCGGTCCGGCGGTACGTGGCGGCCGGCTTCCAGCTCGTAGAACTCCGCGTCGATCGACGACGCGGGCAGCTGCTCCGCCTGCGCCAGGTCCTCATCCGAGGCATCGTTCATGTACAGCTCGGCCGCCGTCTCGGGCAGCTTTTCCGCGAACGCGGCGGCCTCTTCCACCTTCTGGTGGAACGTCATGACGGTGTGCAGGTTCCAGGCGGCGGCGTGCTCCAGGAGCGCGGTCTGCAGCAGCGCCAGGCGCCGGCCGCGCCGTGCCTCCTGCGACTCCCCGAGTACGGGGGAGGGATCGCGGATCTCCAGCACGTCGATCTCGAACCCGGCGAGGATCTCCCGCTCGATCGCCTCGCTCAGACCGAGCTCCGCAATCCACGCGCCGTACGTGCCGTCCGGGTCGTCCGCCATGCTCGCGAGCTCCGCCTCCTGGCCGCCGGTGCCCTTCTGGGGCCGGGCTGCGGCGAGGATGCGGGGGGTGGCGGTGAGGTAGAGCCGGAAGTCGGCGGGGATCCGCTGGTTGTCGTGGATCGCGGCCCACGGCCGACCGAGATCACCGGCGGTTCCGTGGGCCTCATCCACGATCGCGAGGTCGAACGGGGCCATCTGCTGGCCGTACAGCCGCTCTCCGCCCGCGAGCGCGGTTTCCAGCGGCCCGCGCATCTTCCGTTGCCCCGTCGGGGCTTCGGGGTCCTCGCGGTCTACGAGGGAGGCGTACGTGGCGAACACGACCACGGGCCCGGCCCCGGCCCACAGGGCGAGCTGGATCGGGTTGGTCGTGGTGTGCACCCCGAGCTGTTCCAGGACGTCGTCCTTCTCCAGCGAGCACACCGCGATCATCGGGGACCGATGTCCCACCGCCCGCCACGCCTGGGCGGTCTGTACGAGCAGGTCCAGGGTCGGGACGGTTACCAGGATCCGGCCGAACGGGAAGCACTCCAGTGCCGAAGCGGCAGCCGTGATCGTTTTACCGGATCCGGTGGCGGACACGATCGTGCCCCGCGCCCCTCCAGGAGGCACAGGTGATCGTGTAGGGAATCCCACCCAGTCCCGGAAGGCTGACTTCTGGAACACTTGATGTTCTCGGAGCTGAATCACAGGAATTTCCTTTTACTTGTCCCACCCGGCTTCAGCAGACTTCGCCACCGCTCCGTCTTGTCACGTGACGGGCCCGTAGATGCGGGCGGCACGCGGTAGCGCTCCAGCCCCCCACAGGCCGGCAGCTCGTCTTCGAAGTCGCACGCCGCCAAAGCCTTCCAACCTCCACACCACAGCGTCTCCAGCACGACCGCGGTCACCACCGCACCGGGCTCCGCTCCTGCAACAGCCTCGCACTCCAGCACAGTCGGCCACTCGAGGAACTCGAACGAGTGAGCCCTCCTACCCGTGGAGTAGCCATTGCAGACGCCGCTCACCTGATGGGCGTCGTGTGGTGTGCACTGGGTGTGCGTCACGGGTTTTCACTGGTGGTGGGTGTTGGGGGCCTGGGTACCGCGTTGCTGGGGTGTCGTTCGG
>JOBE01000109.1 GCA_000717735.1 Streptomyces griseoluteus
GGTGCGGGGGTGGTCGGGGCGCGGCGGGGGCGGATGCCCCCGTCACACGTCCGTGTCGGTCCTGCCGGTGCGTCTGCCTCGGAGGATCCGGCTGGTCCGCCGGAGTCGCGACCGCGCCGCGCGGTGCGGCTGTGGCTCGCACGGGCGCGCCGCCGCCGCGCGGCGCCGCGCGGCCTGCACGCCCGGCTCCGGGGCGGCGGGGCGGCGGCAATCCGGTCGGACGCCCGGCGTGCCGGGTGGGCCGTCGGGCGGGGGGCGGAACGGTGGGGCGATCGGCGCCGCGCACTGGCGAGGGGCCAGTCGGTCACCCGTCGCAGAGGATGCGGTACGGGCTCCGCCGGCGCTCGGCCGATGCGGGAGGAGTTCACGATGCGCCTCTTCGTCCTGAAGTGATGCCCTTTAAAGCGTTAGCACCCTTCCGGGTGATCCGTCAACCGGAGGAGGTGCGGCGGCCCCGCGCGAGGCGCCACAGGGTGTTGTGCGGCCGCTCGTCGAGGAGGGTGCCGAGGATCCGCGCGCCGTCACGGACCGTGCGGGGATGCGGCGGGCCGTGTCGGCGCGGCAGTTCGAGGCTCGGCACCTCGGCGACGCGCAGCCCGTAGTGGAGGGCGTGCGTGACCAGCTCGGCCCCGAGTTCGACACCGTCCTCGCGCAGGTCGAGCAGGTCCACGAAGGAACGCCGGAAGGCGCAGAATCCGTACCAGAGGTCGGTCAGGTGCTGGCCGTAGAGCCGGCGCGCCACCCGCAGCAGGGCCCGGTGTCCGATGCGCCGCGAGAGCGGATAGTCGGCGAAATCCCCGCCCGCGATGAAACGCGATCCCTTGACGAAGTCGTAACCGCTGTCCAGGTAGTGCAGATAATGCGGGATCTCCTGCGGCGACATCGTCCCGTCGGCGTTCATCAGGACGACCAGGTCCCCGGTCGCCGCAAGGAGTCCGGCGTGCGGAATGTCGCCCCTGGTGAAGTCCCAGGGCCCGAGGCCGCGCACCGTGAGCCCGGCACGTGTCCTGCCCTCACCGGCCGGCCCGCCCATCAGGACCACGTCCCGTACGCTCGGCGGCACTTGGCCGAACAGCAGGTCGAGTGCAGGCCCGGGATCCCCGTCACCGGGGCGGACCGTGAGCACCAGGCTCACCGTCCGCGTGCCGGACCCGGGAGGGCCGGGGGCGCGGTCGGTCGAACGGCGCCGGGGGTGCGAATCGCTACTCATCGGTACGGCCTTCCGCGCGGCGAACCCGCGCTCTTCAGAATCCTGCGCCCGGCCCCACCCGTCAAGGAATCCGGAAATCCATACGGAAGTCCGGGAAAGAATTCCAACGCCCGTCGCTTTCCGCGGCTTCTGCGCCGGATCACCCCGAGGGCATACAATCCCGTCATGGCAGGGCGAATTGAGGACTACGCCCTCATCGGTGATCTGGAGACGGCGGCGCTCGTCGGGACCGACGGGTCCGTCGACTGGTGGTGCGCCCCGCGCTTCGACTCGCCGGCGTGCCTCGCGTCCCTGCTCGGCGATCCGGAGCACGGCCGCTGGCTGCTCGCACCTGCGGGCAACGCCCGCTGCACACGCCGGAGTTACCGCGGCGACACGCTCGTCCTCGACACCGTCTGGGAGTCCGTCGGCGGAACCGTCAGGGTCACCGACTTCATGCCCCCGCGCTCGCCGAGCGAGGACGCGCCGAGGATCGTCCGGGTGGTCGAGGGCGTCGCGGGGCGGGTCGACGTCCGCGGCGACCTGAGCGTCCGCTTCCACCACGGCAGCATCGTGCCCTGGATCCGCTCGGTGGGGCGCCGCACCGTCGCCTTCGTCGCCGGACCCGACGCCGCCTACCTGTCCTGCGGGCCCGGTGTCGAACTCGTCGCCACTCCCGACCGCACCACCTGCGCGTTCACCGTCACGGCCGGCCGCAGGGTGGTGTTCGTCCTCGGCTGGCGCCCCTCGCACACGTCCGCGCCGCCCGCCGCCTCGCCGGCCGGTGTCGCCGCCACCCTCGACCGTACCCTCGCCTTCTGGGGCGACTGGGCCGCCTCGCTCCGGTACGAGGGCCCCGCGCGCGAGGCCGTGATCCGCTCCCTGCTCACCCTCAAGGCCCTCACCTACGCCCCCACCGGCGGCGTCGTCGCCGCGGCCACCGCGTCCCTCCCCGAGTCCATCGGCGGACAGCGCAACTGGGACTACCGCTTCTGCTGGCTGCGCGACTCCACCTTCACCCTCTCCTGCCTGCTCCGCGGCGGCTGCCGGGGCGAGGCGCTCGCCTGGAAGGACTGGCTGGTCCGCGCCGTCGCGGGCGACCCCGCCGACCTCCAGCCGTTGTACGGGGTCGAGGGGCAGCGCAGGCTCCCCGAGACGTACGCCGACTGGCTTCCCGGCTACGAGAACTCACGCCCCGTCAGGTTCGGCAACGCGGCCGTCGGCCAGTTCCAGCTCGACATCTACGGCGAGGTGCTCAACACCGTCTACTCGGCCGTCAGGGCCGGGGTCGCCCTCGATCCCGCGGACTGGGCCCTGGTGGCCTCGCTCCTGGAGTACCTCGGCAGGCGCTGGCAGGAACCCGACGAAGGCATCTGGGAAGTCCGCGGCCCGCGCCGCCACTTCGTCCACTCCAAGATCATGGCCTGGGTCGCCGCCGACCGCGCCGTACGTCTCGCCCGCGTCGCCGGGCTCCGGGGCTCCGTCCGGCGCTGGCAGGCGCTGCGCCGCGAGCTGCGCGCGGAGGTCTGCACCCGTGGCTGGAGCGAGGACCTGGGTTCCTTCATCCAGTCCTACGGCAGCCACCAGGTCGACGCCACCGCCCTGTTGATCCCCCGGCTCGGCTTTCTGCCGGCTGACGACCCCCGGGTGCTCGGCACCGTACTGGCCATGGCGCGGCTCGACGACCACGGCTTCCTGCGCCGCTACGGCGACGTACGGGACGGCGGTACGCACCGGCTCGACGATCTCGGCGGCACCGAGGGGGCGTTCGTCGCCTGCACCTTCTGGTACGCCGACGCGCTCGCCATGACCGGTCGCCCCGACGAGGCCAGGACCGTCTTCGAGCGGGTCCTCGGCGTCCGCAACGACGTCGGCCTCCTCGCCGAGGAATGGGACCCGGTGGCGGGCCGTCAGCTCGGTAACATGCCCCAGGCGCTCAGTCATGTGGCTCTGGTGAACACGGCGTTCACGCTGTACGGGTCGCGCCGCCACGACCGTACCTCCTCCCGTCATCTCGCTGTGGCATGATCGCGCCGCGTTCCGGCAGGGAGCCGGGAGGGCAGGGGGCTCACCATGGACTGGCACGTCGTCATACCCGGCGCGCTGGCGCTGCTCTTCGCGCTCTCCGGTGTGGCGGCGCTGCGCACCGGCTGGATCGTGGCGTGGCAGCGGCGGCGCGTGTACCGGACGGTGCCGCACGGCTGGGGCCAGCCGGCGATCGCGGCGGCCTTCGCGTTCCAGGTGGCCGGACAGCTCGCCGACGACCGGGCCGTGAGCGCCGGCCTGGGTGTCGTCATCGTCCTGGCACTCGTCTGCGGCCTCGTCCTCCTGGTCCTCGCCCAGCGTCCGCGCCAGGACCTCTAGGGCCTGTCCCTTGGCCCAGGCCGGGCTCGCGGCGCCTGGCACTGCGCCTCGCCGCGTTGTCGTCGGTCCCCAACGCTCCGCGTCGACTCCCTCCTCCGCCTTGCGATCCACGACACCAGCCCCCCCCCGCTCCCTGATCCGGCCTGATCCAAGAGACAGGCCCTGGCCTCGGCGTGTCGTTCGGGTGCGTCCAGCGGGCGGGTCCGCCGGGTGTGGGTTCGAATCGGGGCATGGCTTCCTACGACAGGTACCGCGCGGGCGGCTCGCCGAGGCCGCTGGAGACCGGTGACACCTGGTGGTACGCCGCCGTGGCAGGCGAGGCGGCCGGGTCGTTCATCACCCGCGTCCGCACCCGGACCCGGCGTGCCTGCCTCGGGGCCGTCCTCGTCCTCACGGTCGTCTACGCGGGCCTCGTGCTCACCGCCACCGGCCGCCGCTGGGGCGACGCCGCCGTGACCGGCCGGCGCGCCGACACGGCCGCCGCCACCCTGCTCCGCGAGCACCCCTCCCTGGCCGGGCTCACCACCGTCTCCCTGGTCGCCGGCTGCGTCCTGCTGCTCGCCGTCGGCCTCATACGCAGGCGGTACGCGCTCACCGGGGCCGCCGCGGGAGCGGTCGTCACCGCGCTCGCCGTCACCGGACTGCTCCAGCGGTACGCGCCCCGCCCCCGGCTCCTCGACACCGGCGGGGCACTCGTCCCGAGCGGCTTCCCCAGCGCCCAGACCACGCTCGCCCTGGGCATCGCCTTCGGCCTCACGCTCGTCGTCCCCTACCGGCTGCGCGGCCTCGCCGTCGGCGCCGGCACGCTCTGGGCCGTCGCCGTCGGCGCCCACACCATCGCGGCCGGCCGGCACCGGCCCGGTGACGTCATCGCCGCCGCCCTGGTCGTCCTCGCCGTCCACTGCGGCCTCCTCGCCGTCCTCGCCCGCAAGGGCAAGGTCCGCCCCGGCGCCCGGCGCGGAGCCGCCCTGCGCGGCCTCCCCGCGACGGTGCCCCTCGGAATCCTCGCCGCCGCCGGACTCGGCGCCGGGTTCTGGCTGCTCGGCGACGCCCTCGCCCTGCCCGCCACCGCCCCCTACGACCCGGCCGAACTGCGGCTCGCCCACCGCTGCGGCCAGGCCCTCGCCGCGGGCGTGACCGCCGCGACGGGGCTTCTCCTGCTCGGACTGCTCCGCCGCGTCGAGCTGGACGGCGCCCCCAGCCCGTACCGCCTCGGCGGCCCCTTCGTGGAAGCCGCCGGAGCGCCCGGGGACGGCGAGCTCGTGGGCCCCTTTACCGAGGACCACGATCACGAGATATCTTGATGTCGAGCAATCTCGCATAGGCAGACGTGGAGCGGAGCACCCTGGTGACTGAGTCGACCATCATCTACACCCACACTGACGAGGCGCCGGCCCTGGCGACGTACTCGTTCCTGCCCGTGATCCAGGCGTATGCCTCGCAGGCCGGCGTTTCGGTCGAGACGCGGGACATCTCCCTCGCGGGCCGCATCATCGCCGTCTTCCCCGAGTACCTGGAGGAGGGCCAGCGCATCGCCGACGCCCTCGCCGAGCTCGGCGCGCTGGCCAAGACGCCCGGCGCCAACATCATCAAGCTGCCGAACGTCTCGGCGTCCATCCCGCAGCTCAAGGCCGCCGTCGCCGAGCTCCAGGCGCAGGGCTACGCCCTCCCGGACTACCCGGACGACCCGAAGACGGACCAGGACAAGGACGTCCGCGCCCGCTACGACAAGATCAAGGGCTCGGCCGTCAACCCGGTCCTGCGCGAGGGCAACTCCGACCGCCGCGCCCCCGGCTCGGTCAAGAACTACGCCAAGGCCCACCCGCACCGCATGGGCGCCTGGACCCCCGAGTCGAAGACGAACGTCGCCACCATGGGCGACAACGACTTCGCCGCCACGGAGAAGTCCACCGTCATCGCCGCGGACGACACCCTCCGCTTCGAGTTCACCGCCGCCGACGGCACCACCAGCGAGCTCCGCGAGCCGCTGAAGGTCATCGCCGGCGAGGTCGTCGACGCCGCCGTCATGCGCGCCGCCGCCCTGCGCACCTTCCTCAGCGAGCAGGTCGCCCGCGCCAAGGCCGAGGACGTCCTCTTCTCCGTGCACCTCAAGGCCACGATGATGAAGGTCTCCGACCCGATCGTCTTCGGCCACGTCGTGCGCGCCTTCTTCCCGAACACCTTCGCCAAGTACGGCGAGGTGCTCGCCGCCGCCGGCCTGTCCCCGAACGACGGCCTCGGCACCGTCCTGAACGGCCTCGACGCCGTCCCGCACGGCCTGGGCGCCGAGATCAAGGCCTCCTTCGAGGCCGAGCTCGCCGAGGGCCCCGCCCTGGCGATGGTCGACTCCGACAAGGGCATCACCAACCTGCACGTGCCGTCCGACGTCATCGTCGACGCCTCGATGCCGGCCATGATCCGCACCTCCGGCCACATGTGGGGCCCGGACGGCCAGGAGGCCGACACCCTCGCCGTCCTCCCGGACCACAGCTACTCCGGCGTGTACCAGGTCGTCATCGACGACTGCCGCGCCCACGGCGCGTTCGACCCGTCGACCATGGGCTCCGTCCCGAACGTCGGCCTCATGGCGCAGAAGGCCGAGGAGTACGGCTCCCACGACAAGACGTTCGAGATCGCCCAGGCCGGCACCGTCCGCCTCGTCGACTCCGCGGGCAACGTCGTCCTGGAGCAGGAGGTCGCCGAGGGCGACATCTTCCGCGCCTGCCAGACCAAGGACCTGCCCATCCAGGACTGGGTCAAGCTCGCCGTCACCCGCGCCCGCGCCACCGGTGCCCCGGCCGTCTTCTGGCTGGACGAGAACCGCGCCCACGACGCCCAGCTGATCGCCAAGGTCAAGACGTACCTCGCCGAGCACGACACCGAGGGCCTGGACATCCGGATCCTGTCCCCGGTCGAGGCGACCAAGTTCTCCCTGGAGCGCATCCGCCGCGGCGAGGACACCATCTCGGTCACCGGCAACGTCCTGCGCGACTACCTGACCGACCTCTTCCCGATCCTGGAGCTGGGCACCAGCGCCAAGATGCTGTCGGTCGTCCCGCTGATGGCGGGCGGCGGCCTCTTCGAGACCGGCGCCGGCGGCTCCGCCCCGAAGCACGTCCAGCAGCTCGTCAAGGAGAACTACCTCCGCTGGGACAGCCTCGGCGAGTTCTTCGCCCTGGCCGCCAGCTTCGAGCACCTCGCGACCACCACGGGCAACTCCCGCGCCCAGGTCCTCGCCGACACCCTCGACCGCGCCACCGGCACCTTCCTCAACGAGGACAAGTCGCCGACCCGTCGCCTCGGTGGTATCGACAACCGCGGCAGCCACTTCTACCTCGCCCTGTACTGGGCCCAGGAGCTGGCCGCCCAGACCGAGGACGCGGACCTCGCCAAGGCCTTCGCGCCGCTGGCCGAGACCCTCTCCGCCAACGAGGCCAAGATCGTCGACGAGCTCGTCGCCGTCCAGGGCTCCCCGGCCGAGATCGGCGGCTACTACCAGCCCGACCCGGCCAAGGCCGCGGCCGTGATGCGCCCGTCCGCCACCTTCAACGAGGCCGTCGCGTCCCTCGCCTGACCTGCGCGCGCACCGCACCGCCCCGGCCGGAACTCCTCCGGCCGGGGCGGTCCCGTCGGTGGCGCATCCGCCGTCCGGGTGTGAACCTGGATGGATGAGCTGGGCATCTTGGACGACCGCCGGTGTCTACACCGGGCGAGGTGGGGTGCTGACCGACGAGGCCGGCGCTCTCACGGGCGATGTGACCGTGCACACGACCTGGGCCGAGGGCGAAGCACGCGTGGCCGTGCAGTACAGCGGCGCGTCCGACTGGTTCACCATGTCGGGCAGTCCCGTTCCGTGCGCGACGGAGGAGGAGAGCCGAGATTTCCACGACGCCGTCGTGGAAGCCGTCCGGCTGGGCAACAGGGCCACGGTCCCGTCCGTGCCCGTACCACCGGTGTGAAAGTGTTATCCCTCTCCCGCCCACGGGTCTCCTGACGACGGGACCCGGAGCAGGGACGAGGGAGCAGATCCATGCACAGCGACGAGCGCCGCACCACCGCACTGGTGGAGGCGGCCAGGGCCGGTGACGCGCACGCCAGGGACGCACTGGTACGCGCGTACCTGCCCCTCGTCCACAACATCGTCGGCCGGGCCCTCGACGGGCACGCCGACACCGACGACATCGTCCAGGAGACGATGGTCCGCGCCCTGGACGGCCTGACCGGTCTCCGGGACCCGGCACGCTTCCGGTCCTGGCTCGTCGCCATCGCCATGAACGGGATACGGCGCCGCTGGCGCGAACGCCAGCAGGCACCCGTGCCCGGCCTCGACCACGCCGCGGATCTCGCCGATCCCGACGGCGACTTCACCGAGGTCACCATTCTGCGGCTCGGCCTCTCAGGACAGCGCCGCGACGTGGCCCGCGCCACCCGCTGGCTCGACGAGGACGACCGCGACCTCCTCGCCCTGTGGTGGCTGGAGGCCGCGGGCGAGCTGACCCGCGCCGAACTCGCCGAGGGCCTCGGCGGGATCTCCCCGCAGCACGCCGCCGTCCGCGTCCAGCGGATGAAGGAACGACTCGAAACCGGCCGGGCCGTCGTCCGCGCCCTCGACGCCCTGCCGCTGTGCCCCGGCCTCGCGGAGACCGTCACGGACTGGGACGGCCGCCCCTCCCCGCTCTGGCGCAAGCGGATCGCCCGCCATGTGCGGACCTGCGCCGCCTGCACCGGCCGCGTGACCGGCCGCCGCGGCCTCGCCCCCGTCGAGGGCCTCCTCGTCGGCATCGGCCTCGTACCCCCGCTCGCCGTCGCCCTCGGGAACGGAGACGTCCTCGAACCGGTCGCCCTCGCGGCCGGGAACGGCGACGCCCTCGCGGCCGGGGGCGGCGACGCTTTCGCGGCCGGGGGCGGCGACGCTTTCGCGGCCGGGGGCGGCGAAGGGCCCGGACCCGTCGCCATCGAGACCCCCTCACGCGCGACACCGCTCCGCCGCGCCGGGATCGCCGGAGCGGCGGTCCTCGCCGTCCTCGGCGCCGTCGCCCTCCTCGTACCGGAGGAACCGCAGACCCGCCTGACGCCCGCCGCACCCGCCGCCGCCCCACCCACGACTCGCACCCCGGCCCCCACT
>JOBE01000110.1 GCA_000717735.1 Streptomyces griseoluteus
ACGATCTTCACACCAGACAGGCCCAGACGACCAGCACCAGTACGACATCACCCATCCACGCCACCCCCGTGACCTGCACGTTCAGGATGAACACAACTCCCACTGCGTGGCCGAAGCCCGCCAACGGAAGGATTCATCGGCCGGACGTCACATACACGGACTGTGCCGGTGCGCCCGAAGCGCCGGCAGGGGAAGGGAAAGCAGCACCGCGGAGGATGGCCAGTTCGGCGGGGGTGGCCCGCCGGATCCATGCGGGCGCGAGCGCCGCGTAGGTGGTGACGTCGTGCCACCGGCCCTGGGTGTGGAACAGCTCCCGCAGCGTGGCCTCGGGCTGCAGCCCGGCCGCGAGCATCACCTCGCGCATCCGGGTGTGGTCCGCGCGGTGCCCGGCCCAGATGCGGTGCAGCCCCAAGTGTCCGAATCCATAGGCCATCAGGAGGCGCCCCGCTTCGTGTCCGTGGCCCCGCACAGGTGCGTCGGGGAGCAGGACCAGGCTGGTGAGCATGGCGTTGCGCCCGTAATCCTCGACGAGCAGGCCCATGGTGCCGACCATGACGTCCTGGCCGGGTGGACAGACGGCCAGGGTGTGCTTGCGCCGCGGATGGGTGTAGGGCTGGGCGAGGTGCTGGGCGAACGCGTCCTGGGCCTGACAGGCATCCATCCGGTCGACACCGAGGTAGCGGGTGAGCACAGGGTGGGTGTGGATGCGTTCGAAGGGAGCCAGGTCGGTGGCTCGCAGCTCGCGCAACCACAGGTGCTCACCGTGGAGTTCGGGCAGGTGGTTCACCGGGCTGCTCCCACGGGGACACGCTCGGCGTCGACGGCGCCGATGATCTTTTCGAGGTCCGTGTAGTAGCGGCCCGAGGCCACTGGCGCGCCGAGCAGGATGCGGCGCGCGGTGTCGGTGACCAGGGCGCCGCCCAGCATCACCCCGCTGGCCAGCTGCGGCCAGCTGGACAGGGAGTGACCGATCCGGCCGAGAGCATCCTTCATGGGGGGACTGAGCCGGCTCTCGTCGCAGATGCGCAGCAGGTAGGCCAAGGCGTCCGCCGGTGCGAGACGCCGTACATCCTCGGCACTCAGGTCCCCGCCGCGGCCGTGGAACAGAGGCCGGTCCGGCTCCAGGTCGAAGCGCTCGACGTCCAGCAGTCCCCGGTCGTTGGTGTCCATCAGGACCGGGACACCGTGCCGTCGTGCATGCTCGCGAGCGGCGGTCTTCACCCAGGGGGTGTCACATTCCTCGATCACGAGGTCGAGCGGACGGTCCGCAGCGCCGAAGAAGGCGTCGATGGTGTCCTCGGTGAGCCCCTCCTGCCACAGCTCGATGTCGAGGTAGGGGTCGATCTCGTACATTTGCCGTGCGCACAGCACTGTCTTGGGCAGGCCCAAGTCGTGTACGCCGGCCCGCAACCGGTTGAGGTTGCTGAGTCCGAGAGTGTCGAAGTCGGCCAGGCGAAACGATCCTGCGACACCCTCCATGGCACAGGTGAGCGCCGCACTGCTGCCCACCGACAGGCCGATCACCCCGATCCGCCGCGCGAGCAGACGCCGCTGCTCAGCAGTGGTGATCTTGTCCCGGTTGCGGTCGGTACGAACCCGCCGGAACTCCTCACGGGGCAGCACATGTACGAGGCGCCCGGACCACGGGAACCACGCCCATGTTCCGTAACGGCTGAGCTCGGCGCCACCGGTCACCTCTGCCACGGCCCCCGCCAGTCGACGTCCCGCGAGGGCTTCGTGAGGGCGCTCGCAGCGCACCAGTTCGGCAAGCTGCTCGTCGATACGGTCATGCCGCTCGCGTACGCGGCCGGAGGCGAGCAGAGCGTCGAGGACGGCCCGGTCGTCCTCCTCGGCGGGACGTAGCAGGGTGGGCCGGACGGAGATCTCCCGTCCCGGGGGCATCGGCATGGGGTCCTGCGGGGTACCCGGACTTTCGGGAAGCGAATTGATCACGAGGCCGGAAGCTACCAGTGTGCGATCTTGGAATCCCTCGGCGCGAGGGCGCGTATGTGGTCGAATTCGTGCGCGGGTCTTCACCACCTCACGCCCCCATGGGCCGACGCGCTCCCGAAGGCGACTTTGGCCAGGTGGCGCAACGCATTTCACCCCTCCGCACCAGCGGCGGCGAAAGTCATACCGGGCGCAGCAAACGGGTGACCGTCAAGGAAAGTCATCTCTTCCGATCGCGCCGCGCCCGCGCCCTACAGGGGCGGCTCACCGCCGGCCGCCCAGGCGAGCATCTCGCCGGGGTCGGCATGGGCGGCCTCGCTGCGGTACGACTCGTAGGTGCCCGCACCCACCAGCCTGCGCGCAATATCCTCGCCCGCCTCGCGCAGCGGCGCCACGTCCGGAGCTCCACGCTGCGGATGCCCCACCGCATCCCACAGCCGCTGGCCCGCGCCGGATGCCAGCGCCGCGGAATGGCCGTTCCCGTTGGCGGAGAAGGCCGCAGCCAGCATGTCGAGCCCCAGCGCGATGCCGAAGGTGTCGCCGATCTGCTGCTTCGCGTGCAGCATCGAACGGGCGTACTCCAGGGACAGTTCACTGTCCCGCGCACGCAGCGCGATCACACACATCTGGTAATCGGCATACGAGCGGATCCAGTGCTCACCCATGGCGACACACTCCGCGCGCAGCACCGTGGCCGACTCCCGACTCTCCTCCAACTCCCCGAGCCCGGTGAGGGCGAACAGACGCAGCATCCGGCACATCATCACGGCCTGGCGAGCAGACTCGTCGCCCGTGTCCGTGCTGTGTGCGTCCGCGTTCCGCAGTGCGTGTTCCAAAAGCTCCAGGCTCGCCCGGGGATTGCCCTGCAGAAGGTCGCTCATGGCCTGCAGATAGGCGGCCCGCAGCAGCGCCGTCGCGTCCTCGGTGACACGGGCGTTCTCCAGGCACTGGCGCGCCAGGTGCGTCCCCGTAGCGTGATTTCCCTGCAGGAGATAGGTCAAGCCGAGCGCCCACACGGCTCGCTGCCGCACCGGTCCCTGGCTGTCGCAGGCCTTCAGCGTGCGCGAAAGATAGAGCTGCGCGGTGTGCGCATGTCCGCAGCAAGTCCAGTAGAAGCCCGTCAACGTGGCCAGCTCGAGCGCCGCATCGACGTCGTGGGCGATCAAGTGGTCCAGGGCCGCACACAGATCGGGATGCGCCTCCTTGATGGTGCGATACCAGCCGGTCTGCTCGGCGCTCGTCCAGGTGGCGTCCGCCTGCTGCGCCTGCGTCAGGAAGTACGACGCGTGCCTGCTCGCCATCGCGTCCAGCTCACCGAGCTCGGCGAGCCACAGGCGCCCGTATTCACGCACCGTGTCGAGCAACAGACAGCGCCCGTGACGACGGGTCACGACGGACTTGTCCACCAGCCCGGCCAGAGCGTGGCCCACGTCGAGGGCGGAGAGCGGCCCACCGGAACACAAGGCCACTGCCACGGTCTCGTCGAAGTGCCCGTGGACAATGGACAACCGGGCCCACAACAGGCGCTCCGCAGGCGTGCACAGTTCATGGCTCCAGCCCAGGGCGGTCCGCAGCACGTCGTGCCGGCGGGGCGCCAGTGGACGCACCTCATCCTCCCCCCGGCTCAACTCGTGCCGCGGGCGCCGCAGAAGATCCTCGATGCTGCAGTGCCGCAGCGCCCCCGCAGCCAACTCCAGCGCCAACGGAAGTCCGTCGAGGTAGGCACACAGCTCGGTGACCTGGTTCAGATCCCCGGGCTCGGGCACGTGCCCCGATTCCGTGGCACGCTGCAGAAACAACTCGGCGGCATCCGTGGCACACGGCAGCGGCTGGACAACGGCAACGAACTCCCCGTCCAGATGGAACAGTTCGCGGCTGGTGGCCACGATCCTCAGATGCGGACACTTCTCGAGCAGCACCTGCACCAGGCTCCGGCACGCGGTCAGCACATGCTCACAGGAATCAAGCACCAGCAGCAGCTCGCGATCGCCGATCCAATCGCAGATTACGTCCACAGGCATCCTCGGCGTGTGATCGGACAGACCGCACGCATCAGCCACGAGCGCCGCGAGCAACCCCTCATCGCGCAACTGCCACAGATCCGCCCAGCAGGAATCTTCCGCAGCGGCCACCAGACCGAGGTCCACCACCTGCCGCGCAAGCCGCGTCTTGCCGACGCCCGCGACACCGGTCAAGGTCACCAGCCGGTGGACCTTCAACGCGTCGTTCAGTTCAGCCAGTTCATGCTCGCGTCCTACGAACACGGATCCATCCTCCCCATACCTGTGAACAGGCTTCCGGCCCGGCGCAACGGACTCCTTCATGCCGACGGGCTGCACAGGGACACGTATCGCGTGCCGTGCAGCAAGGCTCCGGAGCCTGGGCCGCGCCGAGAACGAAAGCCTGCACGCATCCTGGCAGCCTCGGCCTGATCACGGAATACGAATGGCAAAGCGCGAACCGGCCCTGACGACGGTGGCTCCAGTGGGGGGCTTGACCGAGCTGGCGGCGGCCCATCCGAGCGTGACCAAGGTGTGGGCGGACGGCGGCTACCAGACCAGCGTCATCCGGTACGGCGCCCGCCTCGGGATCGATGGGGGTGGTGCAGCGACCGAAGGAGAAGGGCGGCCGCGTGGGCGGCGGCGTAGGCGTCGATGGGGTCCGACTTGCCGACGCGGCGGCGTTCGGCCCGGTCAGGCCGGTTGACGTCGACGACTGGATGCCGCTGTGAACGGGCGGCGCTGGTGAAGCTGGCTCCGTAGGACGAGGTGCCTTCCACGCCGACCGCGATCATCTGACCGTGCGCGTCCAGGAATGCCAGAGCCGCCGCGTACCCCGCGGCGGCGGTAGTGAACTCGGCGTCCGCCAGTTGGCCGCCGTTGTCGCTGATATCCGCGACGTGGGTGGTGTCGGCGTACAAGTGAACGTGGTTCTGGCAAGATTTTCGTAGCTGGAGATCATCTCGGTGACGCGGTCGGCCGGTCCTCGTAGCGGGCTGCCGACGGTCACGTATTCCGCACAGGTGGTGCGTCAGATGCCCACACAGGTGGGCACTGCGTCCGCACGCCCGTATCCGAGCACCTGAGCGAGGACTTCGCGGAACTGCCTGATGTCCTCGGCCGGTGCTTCGATGACGGCCTCGATCTCGGGGTCGGCTAGCCGTAGGTCTGCCAGCGCTTCAGGGTCGAGTGCGATGCGGAGAACGTTGCCCGTCAGGACGGCTTCCCGTACACAGCCGTATGCGGTGCCCTGTCCGGCTGTGACCAGGCAGTGTGTGTCCATCCCGAGGGCGACCTCCTGGTCATCGGGCTCCTCTTCTCCTGCCATGAACATCATGATGAAACCGCTTCCATCCTCCCCCTCGGCAAGAGCGGCTTCGGTGAAGTACCCGTCAGGATCGATCTCGGTCTTGGCGGCACGGGCGGTAAATCGGTATGTCATGACGGGGTTCTATCAGTGCGCCCATCCGTGTCGTGAGGCAGGGGCGAGCGTGATGTTCTACCGTCACGCCGAGGTGGTGGCCGAGACCTACGTGAGGAATTACGTGGGCGCCCCCACGGGCAGCCTGTGGCTGTGCTCTGTCGAACTTGTCAGTCTTTTGACACAGTTGGCCAACGTGCTGGTGGTCTCGGTCGATGCTTACGATGCTGTCGTGGTGGTCCAAGCCCGCACGAGGTCCGCTGATCCAGCGGAATGGTCCTGTCCACGTCCTCGCCCTGGTGCGCGGACTCGTAGAAGAGGCCACAGATCCTCCCACGGACCGCTACCGGTACTTCAAGTCTCTATTCGGCACCGGTCTTCACGAAGCGGCCGCCGTCCAATGCGGTCTGGCGGAACATGCCGACGGGGACCTGCGCGCCACACCGGCCGGACTTGACCTGTACGAGCGGCATCTGCGTCACCTGCCCGACATGGCTGCCAACTACTGGCACGAGCAGCCACACGTGGCCGACGCCGTCACAGAGATCAAACGCATCTACGACCGAGCCGGCCAGGCGGCGGGGGACTGATAACCGTCTCCTGCCCGGGCGCCCGGGGTGAGGAGGTGCAGCCGCTTGGCCGCCGCCGAGCGCCCTGGAAGCCGTCGGCGGCCGAGCTGGCTTTCGCACGTAACAAGGCCCGCATCGAGAGCGGGGAGGCCTTCCGCTCCCAGATCGGGCAGCGGCATCGCCGCACCCACTACATTCAGCAGTCATCTGCTTACATTCGGTGCCTTCTGGAGTGTCCGTGACTGCTGCACCCGCCCGGCAGGATGTCCCGCCGCCGTTGCCCGCCTCGCCCTGGCCGAGGCCCGCGTCTACGCCACCTGTGCCGCCGCCTGCGCCACGGCCCGGCCCATTACCCTGCGGCAACTCGCCGCCCTCACCGGGCCGACCGGCCATCCCATCGATCTCCGCAACGCTCTCGAGGCCATCCGCGACCTCGCCGACACCGGTCTCCTCCACCTCCCCAGCCTCACCCTGAACACCCCCGACAGCCCCCGCCGCATCCACGTCCACGTCCCAGGCTGCGCCGCGCAGACCGCCACCGTTCCCGCCCCTGCCACCCGGACCTATGCCGTACCCCCGTTGCCGGGCGCATCGGGCGGCTCGACATCCCCGCCGCGCTCCCCGCGGACCTCCGGACCCGCTTGATCACTGTCTCCGCCGAGATCCGCAGCCTCTCCACGTCACCCCGTCTGCCTGATGCGCTCCTCGACCTGCGCCGCCGCAAGGTCGCCGCGCTCACCGAATGGGCCGGCCTCGCCGAACACGCCGGATACGAGGTCCACCAGGCGCTGGGCCGGGCGATCGCCGACGAGAAGCGCGCAGAGGAGGTCTACGAGCAGTGGCGGGCCCGGGAAGAAGAGACGGAGACGGCCCTCAAGGCCGCCCTGGACTGGCCCGTCGGTGACCTCGCCCAGCCGCCGGCCCCCGACGGAGAGCGCCAGCCTCTTCAAGTCCGGCATGCCCATCCCCACCGCCCTCCCCGAAGAACTGCGCACCGAACTACTGGTCATCGCCGAGGCCTTCCGCGGCGGCGGGCCCTCCGACCGCAAAGAGCGCCTGAGCCTCACCGAGCGCCGGGCCGCCGCCCTCGCCCAATGGGCCGCCCACCCCACCGCCTCACACAAGGTCGTCAGCGAGGCCGAACGGGCCCACAGCCCTCACCAGCGCGCGCATCCACTGCTGAACGCCCCAGACGGCAGACCAGCCGACTCCCGGTCATGGACGACCTCGTCGTCTCCCACGTACCTCCGCTGCCGTTGACGGTCGCGTTGGCTTCGGCGTAAGGGGCGCGGACGTTGTCGGCGACAGCGACAGCGACAGTGACGGCGACTCCGGCCGTCGCGACCTCCACCGCCGCCGTCCAGGACGTCGAGCAGTGTGTCCTTGACTTCCGCAGGGCGGAGTGTGCCTTCTCCCGGTGTGCCGAATCCTTTCGCTCACGGACGGTGAAACCGGGCGTAGTTTTAGTCCGGTTTGGGGGCGGCAGAGTGGGGCAAGGAAGTCGTCCGACCTCACGGAGAGAAACACTTTGAAGAACAACAGGAAGGCGGGCGTCGCTGTGCGTGCCGCCCTCGCCGTGTCCGCAGCCTTCACCCTCGCTCTGTCCGTCGCGGCGCCCGCCGCGGTGGCCGCCCCCGCCGCGGACCCTCACGGGCTCTCGTGCGAGAAGGGCAAGCACAACATCGACGACTACACCGGCTGGGCGCTGTGCACCAACGTCGGAAGCGAGCCCATCACCTTCTGGGTCCACCTGATCTGTGGCTGGTCGCCCGACGCGGACGGTGAACACATCCGCCTCGAACCAGGCGACTCCGGCCAGTCGACCGCGCACTGCTCAAGCCTTGGCTCGGGGATCGGTGAGATCCAGGTCCGCTCCTCCTGACAGCAGGCGCCGCAAAAAGGCGTACCCCCGGGCTGTTGCTCGGGGGTACGCCTTTTCCGCTGTGGGCCCGCAGCGCGCGGCACAGGCCTGGCGGGCGCCTCCAGATCGCACTGCGGTCCCCGGGCCGGAGTACGGGCCGAGGGTGTTGCTACCTGGCCTCCCTGCGGAGGGGAACGACACCGGGCGTCGTCAGCGCTGGGCGGGGTTCTACCGGGGGAGGAGGGCGCTCACGGTCTTTCCTCCGGTTGCCCGGTGGGTGACCGCGGTTGCTGTGGCGAGTCGGTTGACCATGGGGCCAGCCGAAGCCTCCGGTGCCCCCGTTGAGGTCGGGGGTGCGCATGCGGGGGCATGGGGGCTGGGGTCGTGTACGGCCACCTCGATGCTGTCCGGGTTGGCGGTCAGGTCGAGGGTGCAGGTGCCGCCGCCGTGGCGGAGGGCGTTGGTGACGAGCTCCGAGACGACGAGGATCACGGTGTCGGCGGCTTCGGATGTGAGCGCCGGGACGAGCTCTTCGAGGAAGGACCGGGCGCTGTCGCGTGCCACGGCGACGGAACCGGCAGGGCGGTCGGTCGCGACGTCGACGCTCATCGTGTCCATCAGGTCCCCCTGGTCTCTGGATCACCCATGCCCGTTCTCCCCTGCCCGCCACGTCTGCCCCGGCAAGCGGCGGTTAACCCGGTGCGACCGTCCTGCGCCCCCACGCGCGTCACTGTTCGAGGTCGATTACCTCGTCGCTGGACACACGGAAATCTATATCGGCCGGAGTAGACATTGGGTGGTGGCGTGGTTATGGTTTCTCTCGTAGCCCAGAAGGACAGCAGGGCCTGGCAGAGACGAACTGCCGGCAAGCGGTA
>JOBE01000111.1 GCA_000717735.1 Streptomyces griseoluteus
GGGGAAGGAGGGGGAGGGGGCGGTGGGCGTGGCGCGGCCAGGGCGCCGTACGGCGGTGCCGCGGGGATCAGCCGCCCGAGACGGACGGCTCGGGCATGGTGGCGGCGCCCACGCTGAGGGACGCGGCCTCCGGACCGGGGATCATCTGCGACGGGGTGGCCGCGACCGGCACCGCGGCCGGCGGGACGGTCTCGCTCTGGCCGCCGCGGATCGCTGCGGCCGACACGGCGAGCTGGTCCGGCCGGGAGGCGAAGTACGCCACGGTCCGGCGCAGGCCTTCGGTGATGTCGATCTCCGGCTCCCACCCCAGTACCTCGCGGGCGAGGGTGATGACGGGACGGCGGCGGACCGGGTCGTCGACCGGCAGCGGGTGGTACTTCACCTCGGACTGCGAACCGGTCATCGTCAGCACGGTCTCGGCGAGCTCCGAGACGGTGCGCTCGACCGGGTTGCCGAGGTTGAACGGTCCCATTTCGGAGGAGCCGAGGAGTGCGACGAGACCGCGGACCAGATCGTCCACGTAGCAGAAGCTGCGCGTCTGCTTGCCGTCGCCGTAGATGGTGAGAGGCTCACCGGTCAGGGCCTGAGTGATGAAGCTGGACACCACACGGCCGTCGTGCGGGCGCATCCGCGGCCCGTAGGTGTTGAAGATCCGGGCGATGCCGACATCGAGGCCGTGCGTGCGGCGGTACGCGGCGGAGAGAGCCTCGGCGTACCGTTTCGCCTCGTCGTACACGCTACGCGGACCGATGGAGTTGACGTTCCCCCAATACGTTTCCTCCTGTGGGTGGACAAGGGGGTCGCCGTAGACCTCGCTCGTCGACGCGAGGATGAAGCGGGCGTCATGGCGGAGAGCCAGACGCAGTGCGTTCTCGGTGCCGCGGCTGCCGACCGCGAGGGTCTCCAGCGGCTGCCGCAGGTAGTCGGGCGGGGAGGCGGGTGACGCCAGATGGGCAACGGCGTCCACGTGACCGGCGACCTCCACGGACGCGCTCACATCGGCGTACTGAAACTCGAACGCCGGGTCGGACAGGAGGTGTGTGATGTTCGCAGCGTCGCCTGTCGAGAAATTGTCCAGGCACACCACTGAGTCACCGCGCCGCAAAAGCGTCTCGCACAGATGTGACCCAAGGAAGCCACCGCCACCGGTTACGGCAACGCGCATGATTTTCTCCAGTAAAGGGGAGCGAAATGGCCTTGCGTTCCGCTCACACAGGCAGGCGCGGGGCAGCTGACCGTACAAGCGGACAAGCAAGGCGCTGGGAATGCGTAGGGCGAGGGTATGGGCATATGTAGTTGTTTTCGCGGAGGCGATTCGACGGCTGGGCTATTCGGGGGTGTCATGCGAGGGGGCACACAGAGGTACGACCCGGTCCGGGGTTGAGCCCACTTTCGAACGGCGTAACCGCCGGGGTCACACGCATGTGTGAGGTCGGGCCGGGTCGAGTACGCCTGCCGGTGTGCCTGACCAGTGGTCTGGTAATCGCACATGCGTCATGTCGCGAAGAGCCCGTCCGATGTCGGTCCGGACAGGGTTCGTCTGGTGGGCGGGCAAGGGCCGTGGTGCCGCTGGGGCGTACGCAGAAATTCGACTCAGGGACCGCGCATCCCCGCTCGGCGAGGAGCCCGTTCTCCTCGAAGGTCCACCGCCGTGGTGCCGCAAGTCCCCGAAGATCTCCGAGGTGTTGCCGCTGCTCCACCTGCACGGCCTGTCGTCCGGCGGCTTCGTCCCCGCGCAGGAGCAGCTCCTCAGCGGCACGGCCGGCCTGTCGGCCGCGACCGTGGTACGGCTGACCAGGCAGTGGAGCGACAACACGCCGGCTTTCCGAACCGCGACCTGTCGGATCGCGACTTCGTCTACGTGTGGGCGGACGGCGTACACCCGAAGGTCCCGCCTCGGGCAGGCGGGCGCTCGCCGAGGTATTCCTGGCAGCCAGGCCGCGAAGGCGCTGGGCGACGACCAGGGCCTTCGGCGGTACGGTCCTGGAAGGGGAAGCCGACGGGCCGTTGACGCGGCCCCGTCGCCAGAGCGCGGAAGCGGGGCCGCGGCCCGCACCGGCCCACGCCGCCGGCTGGACCTGCACGCGGCCCTCACTACGGCAGGTATCGCGTCCCTGCCGGGCGACCTCGACGCCATCGAGGCCCTGTGCTCGCTCGACGACACCACCCACATCGCCGTCCGGCGGTGGCTCAACGGGTTTGGCAACCTCTGACACATCACAAGAATCGGCCGGCTGAATCCGCCACGTCCCGCCTCCCTGCCCATGCCGCTCCTGGTCCGGGATAGTCGGCCCCTTAATCGGCTGATCCAGGGAACGAGGTAGCAGATGAATCCCTCTTTGAAGTCGGTTCGGTGGCTGGCTTCCGCCTGTGACGACCCCACCGCGTGTCTGCGTGAATGGAGACTGAGCGCACGGGGTGTGGTGCTCCTGCCGGCGGGGCGGCTCTGGGACGCCCTGGCAGTTCCGGAGGGCCTGGGACACAGCCTGCTCAACGCCGTGGCTCGCTGCGGGCAGCCGACGACCGGCCCGGTGCTTCGCGACAGCAGCCGCCAGGAACTCGTGCTCCTGATGACCCCAGGCAGCCCCGCAGCAAGGCTGGAGCGGACCGCCCGCTATCTGACAACCGGAACCTGGCTGGCCGTGCCCGACCCCGGCAGGAGAGTGCCCGGGCTCTCCTGGCTCGTCCCACCCGACGGAACGGGAACGCTCTTCTCCCCAAGGGATGTGTATCCCGCACTCGCACCACGACGGTCAGCGAGATGATGGAAAGAGCGAGGACGGGAGCCGGCCGCGTGTTCCGGAGGCTCTGGAGGTCTCCCCGCCCGTGGGTTTCAGGGACTCGGCCGAAGAGTGCTCGTCTGCGATGGTTCCCGGCACTGCTACGCCGCCTGGTCTGGGGCGCCCGCCACGACGCCTACCGACGTCGTTACTGATGGCCTGATCGTCCGTTGAGCGTGCATGACGGATCTCGTTGAGAGGGTTGGTGCCGGGACGAGTTGTGGTTCAGGCGACGGTCCGGGAAGGGGAAGCCGATGGCCTGGAGCACGGCAGCGCTCGCGTCCACCTGGACGGGGGCCACGGTGCCCACGACGGTGGGCCGTGCGTTGACAGTGCCGTACGCCAGGGCCGGCTCGTCGCCTGGTCCGGGCCGGCGCCCGCTTCGAGCGGGGCTTCCTGGTCGAGCGATCCGACGCCCGCGCGGCATGAACACCACCGCCCGCCGCCGGTCAGAAAACCAGTGGCAGGCCGGGCCCGCCCATGGTGAAGATCGCGGCATGTCCAACTTCCTGGAGACCGACCGGCTCGTCCTGCGCGCGTTCACGGCGGCCGACATCGACCACCTGCTCGCCCTGGACAACGACCCCGAGGTCATGCGTTTCATCAATGGTGGTCGCCCCACAAGTCGGGAGGCGATCGAGACACGGACCCTCCCGCGGCTGCTGCACGACTACCCGTGCTGGAGGACCCGCGGCTACTGGGCCGCGCAGGAGAAGTCCACCGGCACCTTCCTGGGCTGGTTCGAGTTCCGGCCGTTGGAGGAGCACAGCCCCGCCGTGGTCGAACTCGGATACCGGTTGAACCAGGCGACATGGGGGCGTGGCTATGCCACCGAGGGGTCCCGGGCCCTGGTCCACAAGCATGGTGAAGTCGAGTACGAACTCACCCGGACCGAGTGGGAGCAGCACCGGTAGACATCAACGGCCAATCCGCAACTCTTGACAATTACTCCAGCGGAAGCGCGGAGTGGATGTCCTGCGAGAGACAGTGAGGTCTGTGCGTTGGCGCAGGTCAGTGTCGGTTTCCCGAGTGGAGCGCACTGTCATGGGTGCGAGAGGTCGCGGCGATTCCACTGCTGCAGGGCGGTATTCGTGCAGGTGGCGCACTGACACGAAACCGAGAGATCGCAGGGGGATCGTGAGGTGCCCCTGCCCGAACGCTGAGCGCGCTCGCGAGGCGGATCGGTCAGTCGGGTACAGGTCAGGCCGTGGAGGCGGAGGGGCCGGCGGGATCTTTCGGATCGGCGTCGGCGAGACGGCGGGCCTGGACGTGTGGGGCGGGATCCTGGTGCCCGCCTGAAGCGAGGATGCGCACCTCGTCCTTGTCGCTGATCTCCGCCCGGATGATGCCGGTGGGGTCGGCGTAGACCGGATGGCCGCCGGGCCCCTTGGAAGAGGTGCGTGCGACGATCACGACGTCCTGGGGCGAACCGGTGTCGTCGGAAAACACCAGCTCGTATCGGACTGGGCTCATTTCACCCATTTTACGCCGAAGGTCGATCCACGCTCCTCCGCCGACCGGCCGAGAACAATGCCGGCCTCCAGCTCACCGCCATCCACGCCCCGGCCCCGCTCTACTACGTCTTCGGCGACCTGAAAGGTCCTCACGCCCGCCGAAGTCCTCCACTGCACCGACCACGCCTCGAGGCGGGCATGCCCAGGATCGGGCCGATCCTGGGCGGGCCGAGCTTGCGCTCGGTCCGCAGGTGGCAGACGCGGGCTTCGACAGCGGCGGACGTGCGGTGCGGGGCCGGATGGAACGGTCGGCGAGGCCCGCGTCGCCCGCAGCGCGAACACATCCACGTGGCCGGCGCCGTCGACGAGATCCACCGGGCGGTCCGGGACGAGGAGTGGGTCCTCACCAACACCGGCAGCCTGACTGTCGACGGCTGGGTCAAGAAGCTGTGGCCACTGGAGCGCCCCGGCAGCTACCTCGGACTCAACGGCGGCGGTGGCCTCGGCTACAGCCTGGGCGCCTCCGTCGGCGCCGCGCTCGCCCACCGCGACACCGACACCCTGTGCATCGACCTCCAGTCGGACGGCGACTTCCTCTACACGCCCAGCGCCCTGTGGACGCTGGGCGCGCAGCAGGCGCCGTTGCTCGTCGTCGTCATGAACAACCGCCTCTACCTCAACTCCACGCAGCACGCCGAGCGCATCGCGGGCAACCGCGACCGCGACATCGACCGCGCGCACATCGCCACCAGCTTCTACGACAACCCCGCCGACTTCGTGACCATGGCCCGGTCGTACGGGATCCACGCGCTGCCCCGCGTTGAGAGATCGGCGACGTCGCCCCCACCGTCAGTGAGGCGGTCCGGCACCTGAAGGCCCACCGGGGGCCGGTCCTCGTCGAGATCCTCATGGACTGACCCTCCGGCCACGTCTCCCGTACCCCCGCGACCCCGCTTCCCACCGCCCCACCCACCCCGACGCCCCTAGGAGTTCCCACCGTGACGGTGCTCTTCGAATGCATCCATGACCAGGCCCGCCACATAGGTCTGGGCATCCCCGACGCCGACGCTCCGCTGCGGGGGCGTCTTCACGGCCGTCGGGGTTGGAGTCGAAGCCGGTGTTGATACACAGTCCAGGCGGCACACGGGTGCTGCTCATGCAGCAGGCCGGCCCGGCCGGGGCGGCGATCCCCGTTTCGACCGCTGGAAGGGCGTGCGGTATCGCTCAGCCGCTTTGCGCGAGGCCGACGACCGGTACTTCCGGCGAGTTGTGTCCCCCTCGGGGGGACACAACTCGCCCTTGGACTCCTGCCGGACCGTCTGACGGTCGGCGAGGTCGGCCGTCCAGGCGTGCCCTGATTGCGGTTTCCGGCCGGTCAGTGGACGCGCTTGAGGTGGGTTGGCTTAGTGATGGGTGTGACGTTTCTCTTGGACCTGGCTTCGGCTTTGCGGGCTTTCTCGTCCAGGTGGAGCTGGAAGCGGCGTTCGTACTCGTCCTCGAAGTTACCGACATCCAGCCGCATGTCGCGGGGCAGGGCTTTGACGGCTCGCTGCTGTTCGCGGGGGTCGTTGAAGGCGGCGATCATCGGGTGCAGTTGGAAGCGTCCGCGTCGGACCACGGTGACGAGCCGGGCGGCGACCAGGTACGGCATGGCCCGGCTGATCATGCCGCGTTCCATGGCGAGGCCGGTGGCGAGTTCGTCGTGCGTGGCGACGACCAGGCCGCCCGGCTCCTGCTCGCTCATCATGTGCAGCAGTAGCGTGTAGCCGGTGGGAGGCAGTCGCGGAACGTACGCGAGACCGTTGAAGCTGCCCCACAGCACATTGCGGCGTGGAACCCATTCTTCTGCGGCAGCGGACGTCATGACCTGGCCTTCCCTTCTCCATCCGACTCCTTGCGCACTTCCAGTTTCGCGCCAGGAGCGGCCATCGCCCGGAACGCGTCGGGCGCGTCCGGGTCCTCCATGATCTCGCGCAGCAGGTCCAGCTGCTCCACCCTGTTGCCCGTACCCGCCTTGGAGCCCTTCTTCTCGTCCTTGCGCGGCTCCTTGAGCCCGCCTCTGAGCGACGCGGCCGGGTTGAGTTGATAGAGGCCCCGATGAAGCTTCCGCAGAGCCCCATCTGCCTCCAAGGCCTTGAAGACCCGACTGATGTGCGGCCGGCTGTATCCGAGGGCCGCAGCGATGTCCTCGTGGGTGGCCTCGATGAGGCCACCAGGCTTCTGCGATCCCATGAGGGTTAACAGCACCACGAGAACGAACCGGTCGTCGTCGTACCTGACCGCGGCCCAGCGCATGAACTCCAGGCTATCCATGGAGAACGCCTCGCCGATGAACCCCGTGCTGGAACCCACCGGAAAGACCTGGGCGGCATGACCGACGGGCAGCTCGATCATGGAGCCGGAGGACCGGTTGTACGCGGTGGGCGGCGGCTTCGGGCGCCGACGACGACGGGACGGCGCGCCAGGCAGCTTTGGCGCTGAGCTGCCGTCCGGGGGCCCTGAGCTCATGGGGTCGCTACCTCCTTGATCGTCGTGGCATGAGAACCATAGCGGAGAACCGTGGCAGTAGTGCCACCAAAACACGGCAGCGCCGACACAGAAGTCGTCTGAAACGTCAGCCCTGGACTGACCTTCACCACCGAGGTGCTGTCGAGCAACGACTGACGTACTGCGCACGTTTGGTGGCACTACTGCCACCAAACGGTGTTGCTGGGTCAGGACTGTCTGACATTCCGGCTGAGTTATGTCAGTCCTGGGCTGACATAACTTTCGGGCTCCACCTCGTTGACCTGCGCAAATCCGTGGTTCTTCTCTATAGAGCGCGCGCGCGTGATATCGGTTCTTCACGTTGTGGTCAAGCACCGTCACACGGCGTGTTGCGGGGAACGTGAGGCTGGCAGGTGTGGGATGTCTGGCTCCTGGGTTGTTGGGGGTCTTGTGGTTGGGCTCGCTTCGCGTGCGGTTGGGTGGTTCGGGTGCGGACCGTAGGTGGCTTGAGCGTTGCTGAGTCTCGGGTGGCGCGGGCGGTGACGTTGACAAGCAGGGAAGCGTGATTGGTGTGGGTGGGTGGTTTCGCTGTCCGGCCCTGGGGGCCGGACAGCTTCTGTACCTCCGTGCGCCGGTTTTTCGGCTTCCAGTTTTCGAGGGTGCTGTTCTGTGGCTTGGGTGATGGGCGTCGTGTGATGTGCACTGGGTGTGCGTCATGGGCTTTCACTGGCGGTGGG
>JOBE01000112.1 GCA_000717735.1 Streptomyces griseoluteus
AAACCTCCACCTCTCTATTCGTCGGCAGCGTCAGATGTGTATAAGAGACAGCCCCCACCCCTCCCGTCGTCTCGGCCCCCTCCTCGCCCTGGCGTATGCCCGTACCCCCGCCACCCTCCTCCTGCACGCCGCGCTCAACCCGTCGGCAGCGCTCACCGAGCGGGCCGTCGGCGGCGGGATCCGGGCCACGATCCCGCTGCAGGCCGCACTCGCCGCCCGCGCCGGGGCGCTGGGAACCGCGCTCGCGCTGCTCGGTCTCGTCCCGGCCGCCCGCGCCCTCGCCCGGAAGGTGAACCCCACATGACCACCGCGGGCCGCGCCATCTCCCGCACCACCTCCCCTCGCACCACCTCCTCTTCCGACCACGACCCCGACGCCGAACTCCGTACGGGGCGACCCACCCCCGGGCCCGCCGCTCGCCCTCGCCTGGGCTACGGCACCAACGGCCTCACCGATCTCCGGCTCGACGAGGCCCTCGGGCTCCTCGCCGACCTCGGCTACGACGGAGTCGGGCTGACCCTCGACCACATGCACCTCGACCCGCTCGCCCCCGACCTGGCCGTCCGTACGGCCCGGGTCGCCAGGCGCCTGAGCGAACTGGGCCTGGGCGTCACCGTCGAGACCGGCGGCCGCTACGTCCTCGACCCGCGCCGCAAGCACGGCCCGTCCCTGCTCGACCCCGAGCCCGAGGACCGGGCCGCCCGGGTCCGGCTGCTGCTCCGGGCCGTCCGGGTGGCGGCCGACCTCGGCGCGCACGCCGTGCACTGCTTCAGCGGCACCCTTCCCGCCGACACCCTGCCCGACGAGGCCTGGAAGCGGCTCGCCGCCTCCCTCACCCCCGTTCTGGAGGCGGCGGAGGCCGCCCGCGTTCCGCTGGCCGTCGAACCCGAACCCGGCCACCTCCTCGCCACCCTCGACGACTTCCACCAGCTGCGCGGACTCCTCGGCGGCCCGCCACCCGCCGTACTCGGCCTCACCCTCGACATCGGTCACTGCCAGTGCCTCGAACCCCTCCCTCCCGCCGACTGCGTACGCGCCGCCGCCCCCTGGGTGCATCACGTCCAGATCGAGGACATGCGCCGAGGTGTCCACGAGCACCTGCCGTTCGGCGACGGAGAGATCGACTTCCCTCCGGTGCTCGCCGCCCTCGCGGAACTCACCGCCGCCGGCTACCCCGGGCTGACCGTCGTCGAACTGCCCCGGCACTCCCACGCCGGACCCGAACTCGCCCGCACCTCCCTCTCCTTTCTGCGCCGGGAGATTCCGCCATGCTGACCGACATCTCCCGGGCCTGGCTGGACTCCGCACTCAGGGACGCCGCCGACCGCACCCCGGTGTGGGAGGAGCGGTTCGTCACCGCCGGCCGGCACTGCGGCCCGGCGGACGCGGACGAGGCCCGCACCCTTCTCCTCCGGGCGGCCGGCGCCGAACCCGACACGCTCACCCGCCTCTACCACCACGGCACCGCCGCCGAACGGCGTGCCGTCCTCCTGGCCCTTCCTGCCCTCGTCACCGGCCCCGAGACCGTGCCCCTCGTCGAGGACGCCCTCCGCACCCACGACACCACCCTGATCGCCGCCGCCCTCGGCCCCTACGCCGCCACCCACCTCCCCCCTCACGCCTGGCGGCACGGCCTCCTCAAATGTCTCTTCACCGGGGTCCCCGTCACGGCCGTCGCCGGACTCGCCGAGCGCGCCGCCGGCGACACCGAACTCGCCCGGATGCTCGCCGACCACGCCGCCGAACGCACCGCGGCCGGCCGCCCCGTCCCCGCCGGCCTCTCCCGCGTCCTCGCCCTCACCGCCCCCGCCGAGGAGTCCTGATGCGCATCTTCGACCCGCACATCCACATGACCTCGCGCACCACGGACGACTACCGGGCGATGTACGACGCCGGTGTCCGCGCCCTCGTCGAACCGTCCTTCTGGCTCGGCCAGCCGCGCACCTCGCCCGCCTCCTTCCTCGACTACTTCGACGCACTCCTGGGCTGGGAGCCGTTCCGCGCCGCCCAGTACGGCATCGCCCACCACTGCGCCCTCGCCCTCAACCCCAAGGAGGCCAACGACCCCCGCTGCGCCCCCGTCCTGGACGCCCTGCCGCGCTACCTCGCCAAGGACGGTGTGGTCGCCGTCGGCGAGATCGGCTACGACTCCCTGACGCCGGCCGAGGACACCGCTCTCGCCGCGCAGCTCCAGCTCGCCGCCGACCACGGCCTCCCGGCCCTCGTCCACACCCCGCACCGCGACAAGCTCACCGGCCTGCGCCGCACGATCGACGTCGTGCGCGAGTCCGCGCTCACCCCGGACCGGGTCCTCCTCGACCACCTCAACGAGACGACCGTCAAGGAGGCCGCCGACAGCGGCGCCTGGCTCGGCTTCTCCGTCTATCCCGACACCAAGATGGACGAGGACCGGACGGTCGCGATCCTCAAGGAGTACGGAACCGGACGCGTCCTCGTGAACTCGGCCGCCGACTGGGGCAACAGCGACCCCCTCAAGACCCGCGCGGTCGCCGAGGCCATGCTCGCCGCCGGCTTCACCGACGACGACGTCGACCAGGTCCTCTGGCGCAACCCCGTCGCCTTCTACGGCCTCAGCGGACGCCTCCACCTCGGTGTCGCCGCCCCGGCCGACCTGCACGAGGGCAACTCCGTCCGCCGCGGCGGGGAATGAGGCGCCGCCATGCGCTTCCGGCACCCCGACGGATCCACCGTCCACCTCTCCTACTGCACCAACGTGCACCCGGCCGAGACCCTCGACGGCATCCTCGCCCAGCTCCGCGACCACTGCGAGCCGGTCCGCCGCCGCCTCGGGCGGGACCGTCTCGGCATCGGACTCTGGCTCGCCCGGGACGCTGCCCGCACCCTGACCACCGACGCGGCCTCGCTTCGCGCCCTCCGCGCCGAACTCGACCGTCGCGGCCTCGAAGTGGTCACCCTGAACGGCTTCCCGTACGAGGGCTTCGGCGCCGACGAGGTCAAGTACCGCGTCTACCAGCCGGACTGGACGCGCCCCGAACGCCTCGCGCACACCACCGACCTGGCCAGGCTCCTGGCCGCGCTGCTCCCCGACGACGTCACCGAGGGATCCGTGTCCACCCTGCCGCTCGCCTGGCGCACCTCCTTCGACACCAGGGCCGCCGCCCTCGCCCGGAACGCCCTGACCACCCTCTCCGGGCGCCTCGACGCCCTGGAGGACCTCACCGGGAAGAGCATCAGGATCGGGCTGGAACCGGAGCCCGGCTGCGTCGTCGAGACCGTCGCCGACGCCGTCAAGGCGCTCGACCCCCTTCCCGGCCCCCGGATCGGGGTCTGCCTCGACACCTGTCATCTCGCGACCTCCTTCGAAGACCCGCGCACCGCGCTGGACGCTCTCGCCGCCGGCGGCATCCCGGTGCCCAAGGCGCAGCTCTCCGCAGCCCTCCACGCCGAACACCCACACCTCCCCGAGGTCAGGGCGGCGCTCGCCGCGTTCGCCGAGCCCCGTTTCCTCCACCAGACCCGCACCAGGACCGCCGCCGGCCTCCGCGGCACCGACGACCTGCCCCAGGCCCTCGGCACCGCCGGCCACGCGACCGCCCCCGGCCTTCCCGAAGCCCTCGCCCCCGACGGGGGCCACGACGCCGGCCCCGGTCTGCCCGACGCGACTCCGTGGCGCGCCCACTTCCACGTACCCCTGCACGCTCCCCCCGCTCCTCCGCTCGGTTCCACGCTCCCCGTCCTCCGGGACGCCGTCGCTCTCCTCGTCGGCGGCGCGCACCCGCGCACCCACCACCTGGAGGTCGAGACGTACACCTGGCAGGCCCTTCCGCCGGACCGGCGCCCTCGCACCCGGGCCCGGCTCGCGGACGGCATCGCCGCCGAACTGACCCTGGCCCGTGACCTGCTGACCGACCTCGGCCTCAAGGAACTGCCATGAACGACCCCGCACCCGCATCCGCGCCCAACCCCCTCCTGGTCCTCGACGTCGTCGGTCTCACGCCGCGGCTCCTGCCGCACATGCCCCATCTCGCCGCCCTCGCCCGCGACGGCTCCCGCGCGCCGCTGTCCACCGTCCTGCCCGCCGTCACCTGCACCGCCCAGACCACCTTCCTCACCGGCACCCTCCCCGCCGAGCACGGCATCGTCGGCAACGGCTGGTACTTCCGGGACCTCGGTGACGTCCTGCTGTGGCGCCAGCACAACGGCCTCGTCTCCGGCGACCGCCTCTGGGACGCCGCCCGCCGCACCCACCCCGGCTACACCGTCGCCAACATCTGCTGGTGGTACGCCATGGGCGCCGACACCGACATCACGGTCACCCCCCGCCCCGTCTACTACGCCGACGGGCGCAAGGAGCCCGACTGCTACACCCGGCCGCCCGCGCTGCACGACGAACTCACCGAGAAGTTCGGCACCTTCCCCCTCTTCCACTTCTGGGGCCCCGGCGCCGACCTCGTCTCCAGCCGCTGGATCGTCGACGCCACCCGTCACATCCTCCGCACCCGCCGTCCCGACCTCGCCCTCTGCTACGTCCCTCACCTCGACTACGACCTGCAGCGCTACGGCCCCGACGACCCTCGTTCCTTCCGTGCCGCCGCGGCGCTCGACACCGTCCTCGCCCCGCTGCTCGCCGAAGCCCGAGCCGAGGGCCGCACGGTCGTCGTGCTCTCCGAGTACGGCATCACCCGGGTCGACCGGCCCGCCGACATCAACCGCGCTCTTCGCAGGGCCGGGCTCCTGGAGGTCCACACCCAGGACGGCATGGAGTACCTGGACCCCATGACCTCGCGGGCCTTCGCGGTGGCCGACCACCAGATCGCCCACGTCTACGTGAGGCGTCCCGCAGACGTGCCGGCCGTCCGGGAGGCCCTCGCGGACCTGCCCGGTCTGGAACGGCTCCTCGACGACGAGGGCAAGAAGGAACACGGCCTCGACCATCCGCGCTCGGGGGAGCTGGTCGCCCTCGCCGAACCCGACGCCTGGTTCACGTACTACTACTGGCTCGACGACGCCCGCGCCCCCGACTTCGCGCGGCTCGTCGAGATCCACCGCAAGCCCGGCTACGACCCGGCCGAACTCCTCATGGACCCGCTCGACCCCTACGTGCGGATCAAGGCTGCCAGGGAGATCGCCCGCAAGAAGCTGGGTATGCGGTACCGGCTGGCGGTCGTTCCCCTCGACCCCTCACCTCTTCGCGGCAGCCATGGCCGCCTTCCCACGAGCGATGACAGTGATGACGGGCCGCTCATCCTGTGCTCCACCCCCCGCGCCCTGGACGGCCGCGTCGCGGCCACCGATGTGAAGAACCTGCTGCTCAGGCTGGCCGGAGTCGCGTGACACCCCGACTCGACTCCGTCCTGATTCCAGCTGAATCCAGTGAAGCAGGCCCCGACGACAGCCAAGGAGTTATCCACAGATGAGTCGCATCCGTCGTACCGAAGCCGTCACCGACCCCGAACTCGTCCACAGGCTCAGCAGGCGGAACATGCTGGGCGTCGCCGCCGGCGCGACCGCCGCCGCCCTCCTGGGAGCGGCGGCCACCCCGGCCGCCGCCACGGCGACCACCACGGCCGGCACGAGCCCCGAGACGCGGGGCAACGGGCACGGCCGTCCCGTTCTGCCGCCCGGCCGTCTCGGCATCCAGCTGTACTCGCTGCGCGACAAGGTCGCCACCCTCGGCTTCGCCGCCGTCTTCGCCGAACTGCGGAAGTACGGCTATGACGAGGTCGAGTACGCCGGCTACGGCCAGGGGGCCGCGGGCCCCCTCAGCCTCGCCGAACTCAGGAGCCTCACCCGCGACCACGGATTGCGCGGCATCGGCAGCCACGTCGGCTACTACTCCGCGGACCCCGAGGCCTACACCTTCGCCCAGAACCTCGACCGCGTCCTCGATGACGCCGCAGCCCTCGGGCTGCCCCACATCGGCACCGCCTCCGGGCCCTGGCGGTACGGCTCCACCGTCGACGGGTGGAAGCGCTGCGCCGAGGAGTTCAACCGGTTCGGCGACGCGGCGAGGGAGCGCGGCATGAAGTTCTACCAGCACAACCACTCGGAGGAGTTCTCCTTCGCCACCGACCGGCCCGACGTGCGCCTCTACGACGTCCTCCTCGCCGAGACCGACCCCGACCTGGTGCACCTGGAGATGGACATCTTCTGGGCGTACGTCGGTCAGCACCGCTACTCCACCCGCCTGGACGGCACCCCCGCCCCCTTCGACCCCCTGGACTACGTCCTCGCCCAGCCCCACCGGTTCCCGCTCTTCCACGTGAAGGACGGCGACCGCGACGACTCCGTCGTCCCCTACGGGTACCGCATGACCGACGTGGGGGACGGCGACATCGACTACCGGCGCTTCATCTCGGCGGTCAACCGCACCCGCCACGGCAGGACCGCCCACCACTGGCAGACCGAGCGCGACAACCCCGTCGACTCCCTCAGCTTCGCCCGGAGGTCCAGCGCCCACCTCCACGCGCTGCGCGAGAAGGGGCAGTGAGCCGGCGACGGCCCCGTCAACCCCGCGCCGAGGGGCAACGGGGCCGTCGCCCTCCCCGCCACACGTTGCGCACACGGTCCGTACACGTACGGAAACCCCCTGTACGTCGGTGGCGATGCGCCCTCGACGAAGGGAGCCCGAAGGCGGGCGGCACCCCACTGACCACGGGAAACGCTGGTGAAAGGCACCTCTGACCCCTGGTAGAGTTACATCTGTCGCCGCGAGGGAAACCCCGAAGCGACAGACACCTTGTCCGGGTGGCGGAATGGCAGACGCGCTAGCTTGAGGTGCTAGTGCCCTTTATCGGGCGTGGGGGTTCAAGTCCCCCCTCGGACACCGGGGCGGTGGGGTGGGAGGGCGCCTATCCTGGGGGAGTGATCGAGAACCTTCCCCCCTGTCCCCAGTGCTCCAGCGAGTACACCTACGAGATGAACAATCTGGTGGTGTGCCCCGAGTGCGGCCACGAGTGGGTGCCGGCCGCCGACAGCGGCACGGGCGCGGACGAGGCCGGGGAGCGCGTGATCAAGGACGCCGTCGGCAACGTCCTCAGCGACGGCGACACGGTGACCGTCGTCAAGGCCCTCAAGGTCAAGGGAAACCCCTCCGGGATCAAGGCGGGCACCAAGGTGCGCAACATCCGCCTGGTCGACGGCGTCGACGGCCACGACATCGACTGCAGGATCGACGGCTTCGGCGCCATGCAGCTCAAGTCCAGCGTGGTCAAGAAGGCCTGAACCCGCGCGACGGCGATGATCGCTGCCGACGCGCGAGCGGCGGAGGCGAGTCATGGCCGAAGGACATACCCCCGGCCCTTCCGGATCGATGCCGCCGGACGGTGACCGGCCCCCTGTCGGCCCGCCCTCCGGCCCGCTGAGCGGCCCGCCGTCCCCGGATCGCCCGCCGCCTCGCCGGCGGGTGCTCCTCATGGTCCTGGCGGGCGGCCTCGTCCTCGTCGTGGGTGCCGTCGGCGTCCTGATCGGCGCGGGCGCCTTCGGCGGAAGTGAGCGGGGAGGGGGAGCCGCCCCCTCGGGCTCGGCGCAGCGGGCCTCGACCCCAGCCGCCTCGACCCCAGCCGCCTCGACCCCGGCCGTCCCGACCCCACCCACCTCGACTGCACCCAGCCCCACCGCGCCGGACTCGCCCTTGGCAACCTCCCCACGTTCCGCCGTCGACGTGGCCGCCTTCGGCCGGACGCAGCGGTACGACGATGGCGTCGAGGTGACCGTGTCGGCGCCGGCCGCGTTCACCCCCTCCGCCGCCGCGGCCGGGCACACACCGGGCAACAAGGCGATGACCTTGCAGGTCACCGTGCGCAACGGCGGTGGCGAGCGGCTGGAGCTTGCGGTCGTGCTCGTGCGGGCCAGGGATGGTGAGGGGCGGGAGGCCTCGCGGGTCTTCGACGTGGAGCCCGATCTCGGCATGGGGCTCTCGGGGACTCTTCTGCCGGGGAGGCAGGCGGTGGCGGCCTACGGTTTCGACGTGCCACCGGCTCAGGACGCCCTGCTCGACGTCGAGGTGCAGGTCGGCTTCGAGCGGCCGGCCCTTTTCTGGAGCGGCGCGATCAAGTAGGCGGGCGGCCTACTTCTTCCGCGCCACCACCAGCCGGCAGTTCGGGCTCCCGTCGTCCCTGCGGCCCAGGGTCTCGACCGGGGTGAGGGACACGTCGAAGCCCGTGTCCTCCAGGCGCCGGCGTACGTCCGCGAGGCGGAAGGTGCGGTAGTACATGACGAACGGCGGGCGCCAGACGGTGTTGCGGACGCGCATCGCGGCGTCGAAGCCCCAGAGGATCCAGTAGAGGCGGGAGCCGACCCGGGGTGGGGCGCCCACGGGGAAGGCGAAGGTGCCGCCGGGGCGCAGGGAGGCGTGGACCTGGGCGAACAGGGTGCGCTGGGCGTCCGGCAGGAAGTGGCCGAAGGCGCCGAAGCTGACCGCCAGGTCGAAGGCCGGGCCGAAGGGCAGGGCCAGGGCGTCGGCGCGGACCAGGTCGGCGGTGGGGTGCGCCTCGCGGGCCCGGGTCAGCATGCCCGTACTGAAGTCGACCCCCGTGACCCGGCCCGCGCAGACCGAGCGGAGGACGCCGAGTCCTGCCCCGGTGCCGCAGCAGACGTCGAGTCCCGAGTCGAAGGGGCCGAAGGGCTCCAGGGTGCGGGTGACCGCGGTGAGGAGCCGGTCGGAGGTGCGGAAGGGGGTCGCGTCGAAGCTGCTCGCGAGCAGGTCGTAGCCGTGTTCCACGGAGGAGAGGGCCTGGACGGTCAGCTCGCGGAGGCGGGGACCCTGCGGGGTGAACATGCTGCCGACCCTATGCCGTGACGGCCCGTGGGCGTCAGAGCGAGCTGCCCACCGGTGGCGCCGTCCAGGACGGCGCGGTTCCCGTCAGCTGGCAGGCCAGTAGGTACAGGGGGATGGGCGGGGTGTAGGGGGAGGTGCCGTCGGGGTGGTGGATCAGGCGGGGGGCGCGGTCGGGGATCTCGGCGCCGGGTGCGTAGCAGGCGGGCAGGGGCCAGACGAGATCGAGGTCGGAGCCGCCCGGGACCAGCCACCACCACCAGTCGGAGTCGGCGTAGACGCAGCCCTTGGCGGGGAGCCGGGAGAGGATCTTGAAGCCGAAGCGGGCGGGGACTCCGACGGCGTCGCAGCCGAGTCCGGTGTGGAGTCCGACGGGGACGGGGAGGCGGGTGGCGCCCAGTTCCCGGGGGCCCGTGGCGCCGCGGGCGCCGGCGAGGAGTTCCGGGGAGCGGCGGGGCTCCGGCACGCGGCCGGGGGTCCTGCGGGTTCCCGGGAGCAGCGGGATCATACGGGTGGCCATCGCCCTCAGCACGGTTCCCCCATGCCGTGGGCCAGTTCCGCCCAGACGACCTGGGCCGAGCCGAGTCCGGTGCGGTCGGCGCCCCAGGCGGTGCACAGGGCGTCGACGATGAGGAGTCCGCGGCCGCGTTCCTCCTCGCCGCAGTCGCGTATCCGCGGTCCGGCGGGGCCGCCTTCGTCGCGGACCGCTATGCGCAGTGTCTCCTCGCCCTCGCGGAGTTCGCAGATCACCCGGCCGCTGGCGGTGTGCACGACGGCGTTGGTGACGAGCTCGGAGACGACCAGGGCCACCGTGTCGCGTATGTCGGGGCCGCAGCCCCAGAGGATGAGCCGTTCCTCCGCGAGTCTGCGGGCCCGTGCGACCGAGGCGGTGAGGGCCGGGAGCTCGAAGGCGAAGCGGCGGACGGTGTCGGTACCGGTCTGCGGCTGTGGGCGCTGGGCCATGACCCGTTGGGCTCGAGGGCTCATGAGACCTGAAGGCTGCGCGTTACCAGAAGCCACGACCGGTTCCTCACAACAGTGGGCAGGACTGCCGTACGGCGCTGTCTCCGTGGCGCGGTGGCGCACGGCGGCAGCGTGTACTGGTTCACCGGAACACTGTCCTCCTGAGTCGGACACTTGGCAAGTGGCACTCTGGAAATTGCAGAGTGCTGTGTTCTCTCTGGCCGGGCTTCGTGGCACACTCAGTCGAAACAGTGCGTCGGGGAGGTCTGAGAGTGAGCGAGCCGCGGTCCGCCCCCACGGTGGGACAGGTCGTTCTCGGCAGGCGCCTGCAGGATCTGCGGGAGCGGGCCGGCCTGAAGCGGGAAGAGGCCGCGAAGATCCTCCGCGTGGCCCCGGCCACCGTCCGGCGGATGGAGACCGCCGAAGTCGCACTGAAGATCCCTTACGTACAGCTCCTGTTGAAGGAGTACGGGGTCACGGACTCCGAGGCGGAGGCGTTCATCGCCCTCGCGGAGGAGGCCAACCTCCCCGGCTGGTGGCAGCGGTTCCACGACGTGCTGCCCGGCTGGTTCTCCATGTACGTGAGCCTGGAGGGGGCCGCCAGCCTCATCCGGGAGTACGAGCCCCAGTTCGTCCCCGGTCTGCTCCAGACCGAGGGATACGCCCGCGCCATTCTGCGCAGCGGGGCGGTCGGTGGCGGCAGTGATGCCGAGAAGGACGAGGAGACCGAACGGCATGTAGCCCTGCGGATGGAGCGCCAGTCCCTGCTGACCAGGGAGGGCGCCCCGAAGTTCTGGGTGATCATGGACGAGACGGTGTTCCGCCGACCGGTCGGTGACGGGCCCGAAGTGATGCGCGACCAGCTCGAACGGCTGCTGGAGGCCGCCGAGCTGCCGAACGTCACCCTGCAGATCGCGGAGTTCGCGTCCGGCCACCATCCCGGCACCTACGGACCGTTCGTCCTCTTCCGCTTCGCCATGCCGGAACTCCCGGACATGGTCTACAGCGAGTACCTGACCGGCGCCGTCTACCTCGACGCGCGCCCCGAGGTGGCATCCCACCTCGAGGTCATGGACCGCATGGCGGCCCAGGCCGCGACTGCACAACGCACGAAGGAGATCCTCCGGGATCTCCGCAAGGAGCTGTGAATGGATCGCATATACAACGGCATGCCCGCCGCCGAGCTCGGTGCCGAGGGCTGGCACAAGCCGTGGAGCGGCGGGAACGGGGGCAACTGCGTGGAGGCCATGAAGCTGGCCGACGGCAGGGTCGCCGTGCGACAGTCCGCAGACCCTGAAGGACCCGCGCTCATCTACACCCACGGGGAGATCGCCGCTTTCATCCAGGGGGCCAAATCCGGTCAGGCAGATTTTCTGCTCACCTGACCCTTCCGTCTCACCCCGCACGTCACGTAACTCTTGCTGTAGCGCAGCCCGTTCGTCCCGACCAGGAGAGCCGATGACCCAGGACCCCGCAGCCCCGCGGAGTGAGATACGCATCGACACCAGCACGCCGCACCCGGCGCGCATGTACGACTGGTTCCTGGGCGGCAAGGACAACTATCCGGTCGACGAGGCGATGGCCCGCCAGCTGTTGACCGTCGACGCCCGGGGCCGGGACATGGCCCGCGTCAACCGGGCCTTCATGCACCGCGCCATCCGCTGGCTCAGCGCCCACGGCGTCCGCCAGTACCTGGACGTCGGTACGGGCATCCCGACCGAGCCCAACCTGCACCAGATCGCGCAGGAGGCCGCGCCGGAGTCCCGCATCGTCTACTGCGACAACGACCCGATCGTGCTCGCGCACGCGGCCGCCCTGCTGCGCTCGACCCCGGAAGGGGCCACCGAGTACATCCAGGCGGACGCCCGCGAACCCGAGATCATCCTCGAAAGGGCCGGAAAGGTCCTTGACTTCGACCAGCCCATCGCGCTGTCGATGCTCGCCCTGCTGCACTTCGTCGGGGACGAGGACGGCGCGTACGAACTGGTCGCCAAGATCGTCGAGAAGCTCGCGCCGGGCAGCTACCTCGTCCTCTCCCATGTCACCGGGGACTTCGACCCCGAGGGCGCGGCGAAGGCGGCCGCGATGTACAAGGCGCGCGGGCTGACCCTGCGGCCCCGCTCGCGGGACGAACTGGCCGCGTTCTTCGACGGTTTGGAGTTCGTCGAGCCCGGGGTCTCGCTCACCGCCGAGTGGCACCCGGAGCTGGGCGTGCCCGTTCCGGTCCAGGGCGACGACCCGATCCCGGGCTGGGCCGGGGTGGCCCGCAAGCCCTGAACCGACCCGGATCCGGATCCGTACGGAGGAGGCCCGCCGACCTGTCGGCGGGCCTCCTCGCGTTCCACGACGAGCACTAGGTGTTCTGTCCCGGGAGGTTGTGGACGGGTGAGCCAGGTCTCGGCTGACGTGCCTTGAACGGGTGAGGGCCTTCCGGTTCGGTGTGGATTGCGAC
>JOBE01000113.1 GCA_000717735.1 Streptomyces griseoluteus
AAGGCGCCGTCCCGGCCCTGCGCCGGGGCCGCGACGAGGTCACCACCCTCCTCGCGGCGGTCGGCACACTCTTCACGCGCGGGGTGCCGGTCGACTGGCAGGCGCTGTACGAGGGCACGGGCGCCCGTCAGGTGCCCCTCCCCACATACGCCTTCCAGCGGCAGCACCACTGGCTCGAGCCCCGCACCGCCGACCGCACCACCCCCGTCCTCCCGGCCGCCCCCGCCCCGAGCACCCCCGCCGCCGCCCCCCGCGGCGAACTCGGCAGCCGGCTCGCCGGGATGTCCCCCGCCGAGCGGACCCGCGCCGTCACCGACCTGACGTCCGCGCACATCGCCGCCGTCCTCGGCTACGACAAGGGCCGCCGCGCCGACGCCCGGGCCTCCTTCAAGGACCTCGGCTTCGACTCCCTTATGTCCGTCGAGCTCCGCGACCGGCTCGCCACCGCCACCGGCCTGCGCCTCGCCAGCGGCCTCCTCTTCGACCACCCCACCCCCGCCGCGCTCACCGCCCACGTCGAAGCCGAACTCACCGGCGCGGCCGGCGCCGTCGAGGAGTACCTCGCCGCGCCCCTCCAGGACGACGAGCCGATCGCCATCGTCGCCATGGCCTGCCGCTACCCCGGCGGCGTCGCCTCCCCCGAGGACCTGTGGCGCCTCGTCGCCGACGGCACCGACGCCATCTCCGGATTCCCGACCGACCGCGGCTGGGACGACGACCTGTACGACCAGGACGCCGAGCGCTCCGGCAAGAGCTCCGTACGCGAGGGAGGCTTCCTGCACGACGCCGCCCTCTTCGACGCCGGCTTCTTCGGGATCTCGCCCCGCGAGGCCCTCGCCATGGACCCGCAGCAGCGCCTCCTCCTGGAGACCGCCTGGGAGGTCGTCGAGCGTGCCGGCATCGACCCGCACACCCTCAAGGGCAGCCGCACCGGCGTCTTCGTCGGCGCCACCGCCCTCGACTACGGCACGCGCCTGCACGAGGCCCCGCAGAGCGTCGAGGGCCACCTGCTGACCGGCTCCACCAGCAGCGTCATGTCCGGCCGCATCGCCTACCAGCTGGGCCTCGTCGGCCCCGCGCTCACCGTCGACACCGCCTGCTCGTCCTCGCTCGTCGCCCTCCACATGGCCGTACGGTCGCTGCGCCAGGGCGAGACGACCCTCGCCATCGCGGGCGGCGCGACGATCATGTCCGCCCCCGGCATGTTCGTGGAGTTCTCCCGGCAGCGCGGTCTCGCCGCCGACGGGCGCAGCAAGTCCTTCTCCGCCGACGCCGACGGCACCTCCTGGGCCGAGGGCGTGGGCCTGCTCCTCGTCGAGAAGCTGTCCGATGCCCGCCGCCACGGCCACCAGGTCCTCGCCGTCATCCGCGGCACCGCGGTCAACCAGGACGGCGCCTCCAACGGCCTGACCGCCCCCAACGGCCCCTCCCAGGAGCGGGTCATCCGCCAGGCCCTCGCCGACGCCCGGCTCACCCCCGCCGACGTCGACGCCGTCGAGGCGCACGGCACCGGCACCCGCCTCGGCGACCCGATCGAGGCCGAGGCGATCCTCGCCACCTACGGCAGCGACCGAAGCGACCAAGCGCCGGTGTATCTCGGATCGCTCAAGTCGAACATCGGTCACGCGCAGGCCGCGGCCGGGGTCGGCGGCGTCATCAAGATGGTCCAGGCGATCCGCCACGGCGTGCTGCCGCGCAGCCTCCACATCGGCGAGCCCACCCCCCGCGTCGACTGGACGGCCGGCGACGTCGAGCTGCTCACCGAGGCCCGCGACTGGCCGGCCACCGAGCGCGCGCGCCGCGCCGCCGTCTCCTCGTTCGGCATCAGCGGCACCAACGCCCACGTCATCGTCGAGCAGGCGGAGGAGCAGCGGGCGGAGGCACCGACGGCGGACCCGTCGACTGCCGACGCACCGACTGCGGACGCGCCCGCGCAGGACGCATCCGCCGCATCCGCCGCACCCGCCGGGTCCGCTCCTCCGAACCGCCCAGAGGGCAACCCCACGCCCGCCCTCTGGGCACTCTCCGCCCCCGACCGCGCCGCCCTCACCGCCCAGGCCGAGGCGCTCCACGCCCACCTGGAGCGCCGGCCGGAGCTCGCCGCCGCCGACATCGGCTTCTCCCTGGCCACCACCCGGGCCACCTGGTCCGAGCGGGCCGTCGTCACCGGCACGGGCGCGGCGGAGCTCCTCGCCGGGCTCGACGCGCTGCGCCGGGACGCCGACGCCCCCCACCTGGTGACCGGCTCCGCGGCCCGCGCGGGCCGCACCGCGTTCCTCTTCACCGGGCAGGGCGCCCAGTACCCGGGCATGGGCCGCGAGCTGTACGAGACGAGGCCCGCGTTCGCCGCCGCCCTCGACGAGGTGTGCGCCGCGCTCGACCCGCACCTCGACCTCGGCCGACCGCTGCGCGACGTCATGTTCGACGCGGAGACCGCCGCCGACGGCGCCGCCCTCCTCCACGAGACCCGCGCCACGCAGCCCGCCCTGTTCGCCCTGGAGGTCGCCCTCCACCGGCTCCTGGAGACGCACGGGCTGACACCCGACGCGGTCGCCGGGCACTCCATCGGCGAACTCGCCGCCGCCCACGTCGCCGGGGTCCTCTCCCTGGAGGACGCCGCCGCCCTGGTCGCCGCCCGCGGCCGCCTCATGCAGGCCGCCGTCCCCGGCGGCGCGATGGTCGCCCTCCAGGCCGCGGAGGACGAGGTCGCCGAGACCCTCGCCCCGTACGAGGGGCGGCTCGCCGTCGCCGCCGTCAACGGCCCGGACGCCGTCGTCGTCTCCGGCGACGCCGACGCCGCCGACGAGCTCGCCGCGCTCTGGCGCGACCGCGGCCGCAAGACCCGCCGCCTGACGGTCAGCCACGCCTTCCACTCGCCGCACATGGACACGATCCTCGACGAGTTCCGTACCGTCGCCGAGGGCCTCACCTACCACGCGCCGCGCCTCCAGGTCGTCTCCACCGTCACCGGCCTGCCCGCCACCGGCGACGACCTCGTCACCGCCGACTACTGGGTGCGGCAGATCCGCCAGGCCGTACGGTTCCTCGACGCCACCCGCACCCTGGAGGGCGAGGGCGTCACCGCCTTCGTCGAGGTCGGCCCCGACGCCGTCCTCACCGCCATGGCCGCAGGATCGTTCCTGGCCGACACCTCCCAGGCCGTCGCCCTCCAGCGGTCCGGCCGCCCCCAGGACGCCGCGCTCACCGCCGGGCTCGCCCGCGCCCACACCCTCGGCGCCCCGCTCGACCTCGCGTCGCTCCACCCCGGCGGCGCCCGCGTCGACCTGCCCACGTACGCCTTCCGCCGCAGCCACTACTGGCTCAGGCCCGAGGCCCGCACCGACGCCCGCAGCCTCGGCCTCGACCCGGCGGGACACCCCCTCCTGGCCACCTCCGTCGACCTCGCCGAACGCGAGGGCCTCGTCCTCACCAGCCGGCTGTCGCTGAGCGGCCACCCGTGGCTCGCCGACCACCGCATCCAGGGCACCGTCCTCGTACCGGCCACCGCCTTCATCGAACTCGCCGCCGCGGCGGGCAGGGCGGCCGGCGCCGAGCACCTCGTCGAACTCACCCTGGAGGCCCCGCTCGCCCTCCCCGAGCAGCGCGCCGTCCGTCTCCAGGTCGCCGTCTCCGCCCCCGACGGCGCCGACGCCGCCGGCACCCGCACCTTCACCGTGTACTCCCGGCCCGAGACCGAGGACGACGAGCAGGGCGCCTGGACCCGGCACGTCTCCGGCGCCCTCGCCGCGACCCCCGCCGCCCCCGACGCGCCGTTCTTCGACGAGCTGCGCGAGTGGCCCCCGACCGACGCCCGCCCGGTGCCGCTGGACGACGCGTACGAGCGGCTCACCGACCTCGGCTACGAGTACGGGCCCGTCTTCCAGGGCCTGCGCGCCCTGTGGCGCGGCGACGACGGCACCACCAGCTACGCCGACGTCGCCCTCCCCGACGACCAGCACGAGGCCGCCGCCCGCTACGGCATCCACCCCGCGCTCCTCGACGCCGTCCTCCACCCGGTCGTCCTGGACGCCGCCGACCCGGCCGAACCGGACACCATCCGGCTGCCGTTCGCCTGGAGCGGGGTCACCACCCACGCCGTCGGCGCCACCACCCTCCGGGTCCGCATCGAGCGGACCGGCACCGACACGGTGAGCCTGCACCTCGCCGACGCCGCCGGAGTCCCCGTCGCCGCCGTCGACTCGCTGATGCTCCGGCCCGTCGCCAAGGACCGGCTCGCCCCCGCCGCCACCACGGACGGCCTGTTCACCGTCGCCTGGACCGCGCTCACCCCGGCCGGCGGACCCGCGCCCCGCATCGTCGAGCTCGCCGAACCCACCGAACTCACCGCCGCCCTCCCGGACCCGGAAGGACTCGACGCCGACGTCCTCCTCGTCCGCGTCACCGCGGACGGCGCCCACACCCCGGACGCCGCCCACGACACCGCCGCCCGCGCCCTCGCGCTCACCCAGCGCTGGCTCGCCGACGAACGCTTCGACGGCACCCGCCTCGCCTTCGCCACCACCGCGGCCGTCGCCACCGCCCCCGGCGAGCCCGTCGAAGGCCTGTCCGCCGCCCCCGTCTGGGGCCTGCTGCGCGCCGTCCAGAGCGAACACCCCGACCGGTTCGTCGTCCTGGACCTCGACGGCACCCCCGAGGCCGAGGAGCGGCTGCCCGCCGCCCTCGCCACCGGAGAACCGCAGCTCGCCCTGCGCGGCACCCGCCTGTACGCCCCCCGCCTCACCCGCGACCGGGCCGCCGCCCCCACCGACGCGCCCCGCATCGACCCGCAGGGCACCGTCCTGGTCACCGGCGGCACCGGCGGCCTCGGCGGCCTCCTCGCCCGCCACCTCGTCACCGGACACGGCGTACGCCACCTGCTGCTCGCCAGCCGCCGCGGACCCGCCACGCCCGGCGCCGACCGGCTCGCCGACGAACTCGCCGAGCTCGGCGCCCGGGTGACCACGGTCGCCGCCGACGCCGCCGACCCGGACGCCGTCGCCGCCCTCCTGGACGCCGTCGACCCCGCGCACCCGCTCACCGCGGTCGTGCACACCGCCGGCATCGTCGACGACGCCACCGTCGAGTCCCTCACCCCCGACCAGCTCGCGAGCGTCCTGCGGCCCAAGGTCGACGCCGCCTGGAACCTGCACGACCAGACCCGGGACCTGGACCTCGCCGCCTTCGTCCTGTTCTCCTCCGTCTCCGGCATCACCGGCACAGCAGGCCAGGCCAACTACGCCGCCGCCAACACCTACCTCGACGCGCTCGCCGCCCACCGCCACGCCCACGGCCTGGCCGCCACCTCACTGGCCTGGGGCCTGTGGGACTCCAGCCACGGCATGGGCGCCCAGCTCGGCGACGCCGACCTGGCCCGCTGGGCCCGCGCCGGCGTCGACCCGCTCGACCCGGCCACCGGCCTCGCCCTCTTCGACACCGCCCTCGACGGCGGCGACGCCCTCGTCGTCCCCGCCCTCCTCGACCTGGCCCGGCTGCGCGGCGCCGCCGACGGCAACCCGCCCGCCCTGCTGCGCGGCCTGATCCGCCCCCGGCCCGCCGCGCGCGCCGCCCAGGGCGCCACGGCCGGCGGCGGGGGCGGCACCGAGTGGGCCCGCCGCTTCGCCACCCTCTCCGAAGAGGACGGCCGCGCCGCCGCCACCGACCTCGTCCGCGGCATCGTCGCCGGAGTCCTCGGCCACAGCAGCCCCGAGGGCATCGACCCCGAACGCGCCTTCAAGGAGATCGGCTTCGACTCCCTGGCCGGAGTGGAGCTGCGCAACCGCCTCAACACCGCCACCGGACTGCGGCTGCCCGCCACCGCCGTCTTCGACCACCCCTCGCCCGCCGCCCTCGCCACCTACCTGCACCGGCAGGCCGCGGGCGCCAAGCCCGCCACCGCCGCCCCGGCCCGCCGCACCGCCGCGGCCGCCGACGAGCCCATCGCCATCGTCGGCATGGCCTGCCGCTTCCCCGGCGGCGTCTCCTCGCCCGAGGACCTGTGGCGCCTCGTCGTCGAAGGCACCGACGCCATCAGCGAGTTCCCCGACAACCGGGGCTGGGACCTGGACTCCCTCTACGACCCGGACCCGGAGAAGACCGGCACCTCCTACGTCCGCCACGGCGGCTTCCTCCACGACGCCGACCGGTTCGACCCGGCGTTCTTCGGGATGTCCCCGCGCGAGGCCACCGCCACCGACCCGCAGCAGCGCCTCCTCCTGGAGACCGCCTGGGAGACCTTCGAGAGCGCCGGCATCGACCCGGCCCTCCTTCGCGGCACCAGCACCGGCGTCTTCACCGGCGCCATGTACGACGACTACGCCTCGCGGCTCGCCAAGAGCCCCGAGGAGTTCGAGGGCTTCCTCCTCGCCGGCAACCTCTCCAGCGTCGTCTCCGGCCGCCTCTCCTACACGTACGGCCTCGAAGGCCCGGCCGTCACCGTCGACACCGCCTGCTCCTCCTCCCTGGTCGCCCTCCACCTGGCGGCCAACGCCCTGCGCCAGGGCGAGTGCGACCTCGCGCTCGCCGGCGGCGTCACCGTCATGTCGGGCCCGAGCACCTTCGTGGAGTTCTCCCGGCAGCGCGGCCTCTCCGAGGACGGCCGCTGCCGCTCCTTCTCCGCCGACGCCTCCGGCACCGGCTGGGCCGAGGGCGTGGGCCTCCTCCTCGTCGAGAAGCTGTCCGACGCCCGGCGCAACGGCCACCAGGTCCTCGCCGTCATGCGGGGCTC
>JOBE01000114.1 GCA_000717735.1 Streptomyces griseoluteus
CCTCGCCACATACGGCAAGGAGCGGGACGACCGGCCCCTGTTCCTCGGTTCGCTGAAGTCGAACCTCGGACACGCCCAGGCCGCCGCCGGCGTCGGCGGCGTCATCAAGATGGTCATGGCGCTCCAGCACGACGAACTGCCCGCGTCCCTGAACGTGAGCAAGCCCAGCGAACTCGTCGACTGGGCCTCCGGCGGCGTCGAAGTCCTCACCGAACCGCGCCCCTGGCCCGCCACGGAGGACAAAATCCGGCGAGCCGGAGTCTCCTCCTTCGGCATCAGCGGCACCAACGCCCACGTCGTCCTCGCCGAACCCCCCGTCCAGCCGCTCACGCCCGCGGCCGACCCCGGGGACGGCGACTCCGCCCCCTTCTGGGTGCTGTCCGGACGTACCGAACCGGCGCTGCGTGCCCAGGCCGCCGCGCTCGTCGACGCCCTGGACACCCTCGACGACGTGTCCGTCCGTGACCTCGGCCGCGCCCTGGCCACCACCCGCACCGCCCTCGACCACCGCGCGGCCGTCACCGCAGAGGACCGTGCCGAGGCCGTCGCCGCCCTGGCCGCGCTCGGTCGCGGCGAGGCGCACGCCGCACTGGCGCTCGGCACGGCACGCCCCGACGCCGGACTCGCCTACCTCTTCACCGGTCAGGGCAGCCAACGCGTCGGTATGGGCCGCGAGTTGTACGAGGCGGAGCCCGTCTTCGCCGCCGCGCTCGACGCGGTGTGCCGTGAACTCGACGTCTGCCGCGCCTCGGTGCCCGGCACCCCGCCGATCCGCGACGTGATGTTCCACGACGCCGAGGCGCTCGACCGTACCGAGAACACCCAGTGCGCTCTCTTCGCCCTCCAGGTCGCACTGTTCCGGCTGCTCGAACACCGGGGTCTGGCGCCGGACGCCGTACTCGGCCACTCCATCGGCGAGTTCGCCGCCGCCCACGTCGCCGGGATCCTCACCCTGCCCGACGCCTGCGCCCTGGTCGCCGCGCGCGGCCGCCTCATGCAGGCCCTGCCGTCCGGCGGGGCGATGATGGCCGTCCAGGCGTCGAAGGACGAGGTCGGCGCACTCCTCGAAGGCCGCGAGCACGAGGTGAGCATCGCCGCCGTCAACGGTCCCCTGGCCGTCGTCGTCTCCGGCGACGTCGAGGCCGTCGAGCAGGTGGCCGCCGAGTTCGCCGCCACCGGCCGCAAGACGCGGCGGCTCGTCGTCAGCCACGCCTTCCACTCGCACCGCATGGACGGGATGCTGGACGCGTTCGCCGCCGTCACCGCGAGCGTCCGGTACGCGGAGCCGCGCATCACGATGGTGTCCACCGTCACCGGCGGCCCCGTCGACGTCACCGCCGACTACTGGGTCCGGCAGGTACGCCGGGAAGTGCGGATGTCCGACGGTCTCGCCGCACTCCACGACCTCGGGATGCGGACCTTCCTCGAACTCGGCCCGGACGGCGTGCTGTCGGCACTGGGCCAGGACTGCCTTGACGACGACGGGCTGGCCTTCGTGCCGGTGCTGCGCCGCGGCCGGTCCGAGCGCCGCACCCTGACCGCCGCGATCGGCGCCCTCCACGTCCGGGGCCGTAACCCGGACTGGCGGGCCGTGTTCGGCCCGGGCCGGACGCCCGGACTGCCCACGTACGCCTTCCAGCGCGAGCGGTACTGGCTGACCGCGCACGGCACCGAGGGGCCGGCCGGCCATCCGCTGCTCGGCACCGCCGTCGAACTCGCCGAATCCGGGCAGACCGCGCTGACCGCCAGGCTCAGCCGCCGCACCCACCCCTGGCTCGCCGACCACGCCGTGCTCGGCTCGGTCCTGCTGCCCGGCACCGCCTTCCTCGAACTCGCCGCCCGCGCGGGCTCACGGACCGGCACGCCGCGCGTCGCCGAACTCACCCTGCTCGCGCCCCTGGTGATCACCGAGGAGGGCCGTACCGAGGTGCAGGTCCTGGTGGCCGCACCCGGCGACGACGGCCGGCGGGTGGTGACCGTGCACGCCCGCACCGAGACGCCGGACGGCACCACCGAGCCGTGGACGCTGCACGCCACGGGCGCCCTCGCGCCGCACGACACGACAGCCGCGACGGCCACGGGCCGGCGGCCCGCCGCCGATGCCGAACCCCTGCCGCTCGAAGCCTGTTACGACGGACTCGCCGCCGCGGGCTACGCCTACGGCCCGGTCTTCCGTGGTCTGCGGGCCGCGTGGCGCGACGGCACGGAGCTGTTCGCCGACGTCGCCCTGCCGCCGTCCGTCACCGACGCCGCCTCCTACGGGCTGCACCCGGCGCTGCTCGACGCGGCGCTGCACCCGATCGTGATGACCGCCCTGGACGACGGCGACCGCCGTCTGCTGCCCTTCTCCTGGCGCGGCGTCACCGTCCACCAGCCGGGTGCCCCTGCGGCCCGCGCCCTGATCACCCCCACGGGGCCCGACGCGGTGTCGCTGACCTTGCTCGACGAGTCCCACGTTGTGATCGCCGAGGTCGAGGAACTGCTCCTGCGCCCGGTGAGCGACACCGTGGCCGTCCCCCGGTCGCTTCACCGTCTGGACTGGAAGCCGGCCACCCCGGAAGCGGACCACGCTTCCGATCCGTCCGCCTCGGATCCCTCGGCTTCGGCCGTCGTACTCGGCTCCGCAGAGCTGGGCATCGGCCCCCGGTACGCAGATCTCGCGGCACTGGCGCAGGCTCTCGACACGGGACTCCCGGCCCCCGCCGTGGTCTTCGCACCGCTGGCGGACCTCGGGGACATCGCCGACCTCGGGGACACCGCGTACAGCCCGGCGGTCGGGACCCGGCCCGCCGTACACCACGCGCTGGCCCTCCTCCAGGGCTGGCTGGGCGACGACCGTCTCGCCGACTCCCGGCTCGTGCTCGTCACCCGGGCAGCCGTCGCCACGGCACCCGACGTCGACGTGGACCCGGACGCCGCTGCCGTATGGGGTCTGGCACGCTCGGCGCAGACCGAGAACCCCGGAAGGGTCGGACTCCTCGACGTGGAGTCCGCCGCCGACTGCCGTGCCGCACTGCGCCTGATCGACACGGAACCGCAGCTCGCGGTACGCGACGGTGCCCCGCTGGTGCCCCGGCTCGGCCGGGCGACGGCCGGCAGTGCCCTGGTGCCCCCGGCCGGGGTGACCGCATGGCGGCTCGAGGTGCGCGAACGCGGAACCCTTGACCACCTGGCGCTCGCACCCTGCCCCGAGAACCTGGCCCCGCTGGGCGAGGGCGAGGTGCGCGTCGCGGTGCGCGCGGCGGGCGTCAACTTCCGTGACGTCCTGAACACCCTCGACCTCTACCCCGGCGACCCCGGTCTGCTCGGCCTCGAAGGGGCCGGTGTGGTGACCGAGGTCGGTCCCGGTGTCCCGGGTCTCGCCGTCGGCGACCGGGTCATGGGCCTGTTCTCCGGGGCGTTCGGCCCGGTGGCCGTCGCCGACCACCGGCGGGTCGCCGTGATGCCCGCCGACTGGACGTACGCCCAGGCCGCTTCCGCGCCCATCGTGTTCCTGACCGCCTACCACGCCCTGGTCGACCTCGCGGGTCTGGCCCGGGGCGAGCGCGTCCTGATCCACGCCGCCGCGGGCGGTGTCGGCATGGCCGCCGTCCAGCTCGCCCGGCATCTGGGAGCGGAGGTCTACGGCACGGCGGGCCCCGCGAAGTGGGACGCCCTGCGGGCCCTCGGCCTGGACGGGGCGAACCTGGCGTCCTCCCGCACCCTGGACTTCGAGGCAGCGTTCGGCGCGGCCACCGAAGGCCGCGGCATGGACGTCGTACTGAACTCCCTCGCCGGTGAGTTCGTGGACGCCTCCCTGAGGCTGCTGCCGCACGGCGGCCGCTTCGTGGAGATGGGCAAGACCGACCTCCGCGACCCCGAGCTGGTCGCGGCCGACCACCCCGGGGTGGACTACCGCTCCTTCGACCTGCTCCAGGAGCCGGCCGAGCGGATCGCCGAGATACTCACGGCCGTCCTGCGGTTGCTGTCGTCGGGGGCGCTGACGCCGCTGCCGTTCAGCACGTGGGACGTCCGCCGGGCACCTGAGGCGTTCCGGTACGTCAGCCAGGCCCGCCACATCGGCAAGGTGGTGCTCACCCTGCCCACGGCCCTCGATCCGGACGGCACGGTCCTCATCACCGGAGCCACCGGGGCCCTCGGCGGACTCGTCGCACGGCACCTGGTCACCGGGCACGGCGCCCGCCGCCTGTTGCTCGTCAGCCGCCGTGGCTCCGACGCCCCGGGCGCCGATGAACTCGCCGCCGAACTGAACGGGTTGGGTGCAGAGGTGACGCTCGCCGCCTGTGACACCGCCGACCGCGACGCGCTCGCTCAGCTCCTCACCGGCGTACGGCTCACCGCAGTCGTCCATGCCGCAGGAGTGCTCGACGACGGCGTGATCACCGCGCTCACCCCCGAACGCCTGGAAACGGTGCTCGCCGCCAAGGCCACCGCGGCCCGGAACCTGCACGAACTCACCCTGAACCAGGATCTCTCCGCGTTCGTCCTCTTCTCCTCCGTCATGGGTGTCATCGGTGGCGCCGGCCAGGGCAACTACGCCGCCGCCAACGCCTACCTGGACGCCCTGGCCCAGCACCGCAAGGCACGCCGTCTCCCCGCGCTCTCCCTGGCCTGGGGGATGTGGGCGGACACGGCCGGAAGGCCGGGTGCCGCCGGGATGGCGGGTGCCCTGTCCGAGGCCGACCGGGTACGGATCGCCAGGACCGGCCTCGCACCCATCGACCGGGCGGAGGGCCTCGCCCTGCTCGACGCCGCACTGCGGACGGACGCCGCCGCGCTCGTTCCCGCACCCCTGGACCGTGCCGCGCTCGGCGCCCTCGGATCCCAACTCCCGGTCGTCCTGCGGGATCTGGCTCCCGCAGCCCCGCGCCCGGCCGAGGTGTCGACCACGGCCACGACCCCGGCGACCGGGACCCTGCGCGACCGGCTCGCCGTGCTGAGCGCCGCCGAGCGGGAGGAACTCCTCCTCGATCTCGTACGGGTACAGACCGCTGCCGTACTCGGCCGGTCCTCCTCGGCCGGCATCCCCGCCGACCGGCCCTTCAAGGACATGGGCTGCGACTCGCTCACCCTCGTGGAACTGCGCAACAGGCTGCAGACCAGCGCCGATCTGCGGCTGCCCGCCACCTTCCTCTTCAACTGCCCCACGCCGCTGGCGGTCGTGGCGCACCTGGACACCGAACTGGCACCGGACGACTCGGAATCCGACGGTTCCACCCGCCACGCCGACACCGCCGACGCTGCCGGCTCCGCCGACCCGAACGCCGTACCCGGGCTCGCCGAGCTCGACCGGCTGGAAGCGGCCCTCGCCGATCTGTCCGACGACACCCAGGACGATGTCAGAGCCGAGATCGTCCAGCGACTGCAGGCCCTGGTGGTCCGCGTACCGGCTCAGCGGACCCAGGAATCCGCCGACCTGACCGCACGGGTCCAGTCGGCGTCGGTCGACGAACTCCTCGCGTTCATCGACACCGAACTCTGATCCACCTCCGCCTCGCGGACCTCCCCACGGCCCGCCCTGCTCATCCTGTTCGCCCAGCTCATTCTGTTCGCCGCGCGCGGCGTGCTCCGGCACGTCGCACGGGCAGCCACGCCCGGCTCCGCGCGTACGCACAGCACGGCTTCACGACGCCTACGGGGGCATCATCACCATGACAACAACGGACAACGACAAACTGGTCGAATACCTCAAGCGCCTCACCCTCGACCTGCACCAGTCCCGTCAGCGGGTCCGCGAACTGGAGGCGGGCACCAACGATCCGATCGTGATCGTCGGCATGGGGTGCCGTTTCCCGGGCGGGGTCGACTCGCCCGAGTCGCTGTGGCAGGTCGTCGCCGGGCAGCGCGACGTGATCTCCGGTCTCCCGGCCGACCGTGGCTGGGACCTCGACGGGCTCTACCACCCCGACCCGGACCACGCCGGCACGTCCTACGTGCGCAACGGTGGTTTCCTGGACGGCGCCGCCGAGTTCGATCCCGCCTTCTTCGGGATCTCGCCGCGCGAGGCGCTGGCGATGGACCCGCAGCAGCGGCTGCTCCTCGAAGTGTCGTGGGAGGCCTCCGAGGCTCGGCGAAGCCGGGGCGGCCGCCACCGGGTTCGGGCTCACGGGAACGACGTCGAGCGTGGCGTCCGGCCGGGTCGCCTACACCCTCGGCCTTCAGGGCCCGGCCCTTACCGTGGACACGGCCTGCTCGTCGTCCCTCGTCGCACTGCACCTCGCGGTACGAGCCCTGCGGTCCGGCGAGTGCTCGCTCGCTCTGGCGGGCGGCGTGACCGTGATGTCG
>JOBE01000115.1 GCA_000717735.1 Streptomyces griseoluteus
GAGCCCCGCATGACGGCGAGGACCTGGTGGCCGTTGCGCCGGGCGTCGGACAGCTTCTCGACGAGGAGGAGGCCCACGCCCTCGGCCCAGCCGGTGCCGTCGGCGTCGGCGGAGAAGGACTTGCTGCGGCCGTCGGCGGCGAGCCCGCGCAGGCGGGAGAACTCGACGAAGGCGACCGGCGTCGACATGACGGTGACGCCGCCGGCGAGGGCGAGGTCGCACTCGCCGCGCCGCAGGGCGTTGGCCGCCAGGTGGAGGGCGACGAGCGAGGAGGAGCAGGCGGTGTCGATGGTGACGGCCGGGCCTTCGAGGCCGTACGTGTAGGAGAGGCGGCCTGAGGCGATGGAGCCCGCGCTGCCGCTGAAGAGGTAGCCCTCGAAGCCCTCCGGCGGGAGGTGGGGGCGTGAGCCGTAGTCGTTGTACATGACGCCGGCGAACACACCGGTCCTGGTGCCCTTGAGCGAGACCGGGTCGATGCCGGCCCGCTCGAAGGTCTCCCAGGCGGTCTCCAGGAGGAGGCGCTGCTGCGGGTCGGCGGCGAGGGCCTCGCGGGGGGACATGCCGAACAGCTCGGGGTCGAAGAGGTCGGCGTCGTAGAGGAAGCCGCCTTCGCGGGAGTACGAGGTGCCGACCTGCTCCGGGTCCGGGTTGTAGAGGGTCTCCAGGTCCCAGCCGCGGTCGGTGGGGAAGTCGGAGACGGCGTCGACCCCGTCGGCCACCAGCTGCCACAGGTCCTCGGGGGACGCGACGCCTCCCGGGTAGCGGCAGGCCATGGAGACGATGGCGATCGGCTCCTGCTCCTTGTCCTCGACCTCGCGCAGACGCTTGCGGGCGTCTCGGGCGTCGGCGATGGCCCTCTTGAGGTATTCGCGGAGTTGTACCTCGTCAGCCACGTGAATTCAGCTCCCCGGGGGTGGTGTGTCCGATGGCCAGTGGGTGGGTGGTGGCCGGTGCTTCCGGTGGTCCGGCGGGACGCCGGGTCATTCGAGTTCGTCCAGGAGCGCGAAGAGTTCCTCGTCGCTCGCCGTCTCGAGGTCCTGGTCGTCGGCGGTGTCCTCGGGCCGTCCGGGGTCACCGGCGCCCTCGGCAGCCCTGAGCAGTTCCTTGAGCCGTGCGGTGATCAGGTCGCGCGCCTCCTGGTCCGGTGCGGCGGCGGCGATGGCCGCCTCCAGGCCGGCGAGGGGGGCGAGGACCGGTTCGGCCGGCGAGGCCTCCTCGACGGCCAGTTCGCCGAGCAGGTGGGCGGCGAGCGCCTGCGGCGACGGGTGGTCGAAGACGAGGGTGGTCGGCAGCCGCAGTCCGGTCGCCCGGTTGAGCTGGTTGCGCAGTTCGACGGCGGTGAGGGAGTCGAAGCCGAGCTCCTGGAAGGCCCGGTCGGCCTCGATGCGGCCGGGGTCGCCGTGTCCGAGGACACCGGCCACCTGGGCGCGCACGAGGTCGGTGAGGGCGCGTTCCCGCTCGGCGGGGCCGAGGGCGGCGAGCCGCTGGGCGAGCGACGCCTCGTCGGTGGTCCCGCCGCTCGCGACGGTGGTGGTGCGGCGCTTGGCCGGGCCGGCGAGGGCGCGCAGGACGGGCGGCAGTTCGTCGCCCCTGCTGCTGAGGACCGCCGTGTCGAGGCGGGTGACGGCGAGGACGGCTTCTCCTGTGGCGGGGGCAGCGTCGAAGAGGGCCATCGCCTCCTGGGAGGCGAGGGGCCGCAGGCCCACGCGGGCCAGGCGGCGCAGGTCGGTCTCGTCGAGGCTGCCGGAGATCGTGCTCGCCTGGGCCCACAGGCCCCAGGCGAGGGAGATGCCGGGCAGGCCGTGGGCGCGGCGGTGGGCGGCGAGGGCGTCGAGGAAGGTGTTGCCGGCCGCGTAGTTGGCCTGTCCCGCGGTGCCGATGAGGCCGGCGACGGAGGAGTAGAGGACGAAGGCGGTGAGGTCCAGGTCGCGGGTGAGTTCGTGCAGGTTCCACGCGGCGTCGACCTTGGGGCGCAGGACCTTGTCCAGCTGGTCGGCGGTGAGCCGGGCGGCGACGCCGTCGTCGAGGACGCCCGCGGTGTGCACGACGGCGGTCAGCGGGTGGTCGGCCGGGACGGCGGCGAGGACGCGGGCCAGGGAGTCGCGGTCGGTGACGTCGCAGGCGACGGTCTCCGCGTGGGCTCCGAGTGCCTCCAGTTCGGTGTGGAGTTCGGCGGCGCCGGGGGCGTCGGGGCCGCGGCGGCTGAGGAGGAGCAGGCGGCGGGCGCCGTGTTCGGTGACGAGGTGCCGGGCGAGGACGGCGCCGAGGGCTCCGGTCGCGCCGGTGACGAGGACGGTGCCCTGGTCCCAGCGGGGGGCGGCCTGGGTGTCGGCGGCGGGGGTGGTGCGGGTGAGGCGGGGGACGGTGAGGGCTCCGCCGCGTACGGCGACCTGCGGTTCGCCGCTGGCGACGGCGGCGTCCAGCCCGCTGTCGGTGGGGACGGCGGGGTCGAGGTCGACGAGGACGATGCGGCCGGGGTTCTCGGTCTGGGCGGACCTGAGGAGGCCCCAGACTCCGGCGTGGGCCAGGTCGGTGACGTCCTCGGTGCCGACGGCGACGGCTCCGCGGGTGGTGACGACGAGCCGGGTGTCGGAGAGCCGGTCGTCGGCGAGCCAGCCCTGCACGGTGTCGAGGACTCCGGCGACGGAGGCCCGTGCCCGCTCGGGCAGCGTGCCTCCGGTGTCGGCCGGGTCGGCGGCGGCGGGCAGGAGGAGTACGGCGGGTGCGGGGGCGCCCGCGTCGAGCGCCGCGGCGAGGGCGGGCACGTCCTCGTACGTGTCGCCGTGCCCGAGCACCGCCCAGCCGGTACGGGCCGGGGTGGCCGTGCCGGTGGGGGGCAGGGCCGTCCAGCCGAGGCCGAAGAGGCCGTCGCGGGCGGCCGTTCCGGCTTCGCGGAGGGCCTCCTCGGACAGCGGGCGAAGCAGCAGCGAGTCGGCGGAGGCGACGGGGGCGCCCGCGCCGTCGGCGACGGTGAGCGCGACCCGCAGGGAGTCGACGCCGGACCGGTCGAGGGAGAGCCGGACGCGCAGGACGGTCGCCCCGGTGGCGTACAGGCTCACTCCGGACCAGGAGAACGGCAGCCAGGAGGGGCCTTCGGGCTCGGCGACGCCGGGGAGCAGCGGGTGCAGGGCGGCGTCGAGGAGGGCCGGGTGGAGGCCGAAGCGGGGGGCGTCGGCGCGATGGGCCTCGTCGAGGACGACCTCGGCGAAGAGTTCGCCCTCGGTCTTCCAGAGGCGGCGCAGTCCCTGGAAGGCGTTCTCGTAGCCGTATCCGGCGGTGGCGAGCCGGTCGTACACGCCGTCGAGGCCGACTTCGGCGGCGCCGGCCGGGGGCCAGGCGAGCAGCCCCTCGGGGGTGGCGGCGCCGCTGCCGAGGCGTCCTTCGGCGTGCAGGGTCCACGGCAGGTCCGTGTCGTCGCCGCGGCCCTGGTCGGGCCGGGCGTAGACGGCGAGGGTGCGGCCGCCGGTCGCGTCGGGTTCGCCGACGACGACCTGGAGCTGGACCGCGCCCCGCTCGGGCAGGATCAGCGGCGCGGCGAGCGTCAGTTCGTCGACGCGGTCGCAGTCGACCTGTTCGGCGGCGCGGAAGGCGAGGTCGAGGAGGCCGGTGGCCGGCAGGAGGACGGTGCCGCGGACGGCGTGGCCCTCCAGCCAGGGGTGGGTGCGGCGGGAGAGGCGGCCGGTGAAGAGGTACGCGTCGCGGTCGGCGACCCGGACGGCCGCGCCGAGCAGCGGGTGGCCGCCGTCGGCGAGGCCGAAGCCCTCGGCGTCGCCGGGGGTGGCCGATCCCTCCAGCCAGTAGCGGGCGTTCTCGAAGGCGTACGTGGGCAGGTCGACCCGGCGGGCACCGGGGAAGTACGACTGCCAGTCGGGGCGGGTGCCGCGCAGCACGATGCCGGTGAGGGCGGTGGCCACGGTCTCGGCCTCGGGCCGGCCGGACCGGAGCAGCGGGGCGAGGAAGCCGGCCTCGCGGGTCAGGCACTCCTGGGCCATGGCGGTGAGGACGCCGTCGGGGCCCATCTCCAGGTACTCGGTGACGCCGAGTTCCTCGAGGTGGCGGACGCCGTCGTGGAAGCGGACCGCCTCGCGGATGTGGCCGACCCAGTAGTCGGGCGAGGTGAGCTGTTCGGTGGTGGCGAGGACGCCGGTGACGTTGGAGACGACGGGGATGCTGGGCGCGTGGTAGGTGAGGCCCTCGGCGACGTGCCGGAACTCGTCGAGCACCTCGTCCATGTGCGGGGAGTGGAAGGCGTGGCTGACGGGCAGCCGCTTGGTCTTGCGGCCGCGGATGCGCCAGACGGTCCTGATCTCCTCGACGAGCTCCTCGTCACCGGAGATGACGGTGGCCCGGGGGCCGTTGACGCCCGCGACGGCGACGGAGTCGTAGTCGTAGTCGGCGAGCAGGGACCGTACCTCCTCCTCTCCCGCCTGGATCGCGGCCATCGCGCCGCCCTCGCGGGCGGCCTGCATGAGGCGGCCGCGTTCGGCGACGAGCGTGCACGCGTCGGCGAGGTCGAGGACTCCGGCGAGGTGGGCGGCGGTGACCTCGCCGATGGAGTGGCCGAGGAGGTAGTCGGGGGTGATCCCGTGGTGTTCGGCGAGCCGGAAGAGGGCGACCTCGATGGCGAAGAGCGCGGACTGGGTGAACGCGGTCTGGTCGATCAGCGCCGAGTCCGCCGAGCCCTCGGGGGCGAAGAGGACGTCCTTGACGGGCCGGAACAGTTCGGTGTCGAGGTGCCTGCACACCTCGTCGAGGGTTTGCCGGAAGACCGGGGACGACTCGTACAGTTCGCGTCCCATGCCGAGCCGCTGGCTGCCCTGTCCGGTGAACAGGAAGGCCGTCTTGCCGCGGCGTCCGGCGGCCGCGCGGCCAACGGCGGGCGTGGACTCGCCTCGGGAGAGGGCCGCGAGGCCGTCCATGAGGGTGGTGCGGTCGGCGCCGAGGACAGCGGCGCGGTGCTCCAGGGTGGCGCGGGTGGTCGCCAGGGAGAAGCCGACGTCGGCCGGGGCGAGTTCCGGGTGTTCGGTGAGGTGGTGGTGCAGGCGGCCGGCCTGGCGGCGCAGGGCGGTCTCGTCCTTCGCGGTGAGGATCCACGGCAGGAGGGCGGTGTCGTCGGCGGCCTCGGCGGCGATGGTGGCCGGGGATCCGGTGGTCGCCGCGGAGACCGGGGCGGCCGGGACGGGGGCCGGAGTGTCGGGGGCCTGCTCCAGGATGACGTGGGCGTTGGTGCCGCTGATGCCGAAGGAGGACACCGCCGCGCGGGCGGGACGGCCGGTGGCCGGCCACTCCCTGGCCTCGGTGAGCAGCTCGACCGCGCCGGCCTCCCAGTCGATGTGCGGGGAGGGGTCCTCGGCGTGGAGGGTCTTCGGCAGGGTGGCGTGCCGCATGGCCTGGATCATCTTGATGACGCCGCCGACTCCGGCCGCGGCCTGCGCGTGCCCGATGTTCGACTTGAGGGAGCCCAGGTAGAGCGGGCGGTCCTCGGGGCGGTCCTGCCCGTACGTGGCGAGCAGGGCCTGTGCCTCGATCGGGTCGCCGAGGCTGGTGCCGGTGCCGTGCGCCTCGACGGCGTCGACGTCGGCGGGGGTGAGGCCGGCGCCGGCGAGGGCCTGGCGGATGACCCGCTCCTGCGCCGGACCGTTGGGGGCGGTCAGGCCGTTGGAGGCGCCGTCCTGGTTGACGGCGGAGCCCCGCATGACGGCGAGGACCTGGTGGCCGTTGCGCCGGGCGTCGGACAGCTTCTCGACGAGGAGGAGGCCCACGCCCTCGGCCCAGCCGGTGCCG
>JOBE01000116.1 GCA_000717735.1 Streptomyces griseoluteus
CGAAGGGAAGCCCGGAGGAAAGCCCGAGAGGGTGAGTACAAAGGAAGCGTCCGTTCCTTGAGAACTCAACAGCGTGCCAAAAATCAACGCCAGATTAGTTGATACCCCGTCCATCTTCGGATGGCGAGGTTCCTTTGAAAGTCCTGCCGGCCCTTGTGGCGGGTAGGCAACATACACAGCGAGGACGCTGTGGACAGTCGGCCTTATTCCGGCCTGACTGTCCCGCTCAACGCGAGTGTCACCCGATTACGGGTAAACATTCACGGAGAGTTTGATCCTGGCTCAGGACGAACGCTGGCGGCGTGCTTAACACATGCAAGTCGAACGATGAAGCCCTTCGGGGTGGATTAGTGGCGAACGGGTGAGTAACACGTGGGCAATCTGCCCTTCACTCTGGGACAAGCCCTGGAAACGGGGTCTAATACCGGATAACACCGGCTTCCGCATGGGAGCTGGTTAAAAGCTCCGGCGGTGAAGGATGAGCCCGCGGCCTATCAGCTTGTTGGTGGGGTAATGGCCTACCAAGGCGACGACGGGTAGCCGGCCTGAGAGGGCGACCGGCCACACTGGGACTGAGACACGGCCCAGACTCCTACGGGAGGCAGCAGTGGGGAATATTGCACAATGGGCGAAAGCCTGATGCAGCGACGCCGCGTGAGGGATGACGGCCTTCGGGTTGTAAACCTCTTTCAGCAGGGAAGAAGCGAAAGTGACGGTACCTGCAGAAGAAGCGCCGGCTAACTACGTGCCAGCAGCCGCGGTAATACGTAGGGCGCAAGCGTTGTCCGGAATTATTGGGCGTAAAGAGCTCGTAGGCGGCTTGTCACGTCGGGTGTGAAAGCCCGGGGCTTAACCCCGGGTCTGCATCCGATACGGGCAGGCTAGAGTGTGGTAGGGGAGATCGGAATTCCTGGTGTAGCGGTGAAATGCGCAGATATCAGGAGGAACACCGGTGGCGAAGGCGGATCTCTGGGCCATTACTGACGCTGAGGAGCGAAAGCGTGGGGAGCGAACAGGATTAGATACCCTGGTAGTCCACGCCGTAAACGTTGGGAACTAGGTGTTGGCGACATTCCACGTCGTCGGTGCCGCAGCTAACGCATTAAGTTCCCCGCCTGGGGAGTACGGCCGCAAGGCTAAAACTCAAAGGAATTGACGGGGGCCCGCACAAGCAGCGGAGCATGTGGCTTAATTCGACGCAACGCGAAGAACCTTACCAAGGCTTGACATATACCGGAAAGCATTAGAGATAGTGCCCCCCTTGTGGTCGGTATACAGGTGGTGCATGGCTGTCGTCAGCTCGTGTCGTGAGATGTTGGGTTAAGTCCCGCAACGAGCGCAACCCTTGTCCTGTGTTGCCAGCATGCCCTTCGGGGTGATGGGGACTCACAGGAGACCGCCGGGGTCAACTCGGAGGAAGGTGGGGACGACGTCAAGTCATCATGCCCCTTATGTCTTGGGCTGCACACGTGCTACAATGGCCGGTACAAAGAGCTGCGATGCCGCGAGGCGGAGCGAATCTCAAAAAGCCGGTCTCAGTTCGGATTGGGGTCTGCAACTCGACCCCATGAAGTCGGAGTTGCTAGTAATCGCAGATCAGCATTGCTGCGGTGAATACGTTCCCGGGCCTTGTACACACCGCCCGTCACGTCACGAAAGTCGGTAACACCCGAAGCCGGTGGCCCAACCCCTTGTGGGAGGGAGCTGTCGAAGGTGGGACTGGCGATTGGGACGAAGTCGTAACAAGGTAGCCGTACCGGAAGGTGCGGCTGGATCACCTCCTTTCTAAGGAGCACAGTACCGATTGCAGGCAAATGTTCTGCACGGTCAGCTCATGGGTGGAACGTTGATTAGTTGGCGTGAGTGACCTGATGGTCTTCGAGTACTGCTTCGGCGTGGAAAGAAGAACACTGAGGGTGGCTCACGCTTGGCACGTTGTTGGGTATCTGAGGGTACGGCCGTAAGGTTTGTATCTTCGCGATGCCGGCCCCAGTGAACTCATCTGCTTGTCGGGTGGGGTGATGGGTGGCTGGTCGTTGCTTGAGAACTACACAGTGGACGCGAGCATCTGTGGCCAAGTTTTTAAGGGCGCACGGTGGATGCCTTGGCACCAGGAACCGATGAAGGACGTGGGAGGCCACGATAGTCCCCGGGGAGCCGTCAACCAGGCTTTGATCCGGGGGTTTCCGAATGGGGAAACCCGGCAGTCGTCATGGGCTGTCACCCATGCCTGAACACATAGGGCATGTGGAGGGAACGAGGGGAAGTGAAACATCTCAGTACCCTCAGGAAGAGAAAACAACCGTGATTCCGGGAGTAGTGGCGAGCGAAACCGGATGAGGCCAAACCGTATGCGTGTGATACCCGGCAGGGGTTGCGCATGCGGGGTTGTGGGATCTCTCTTTCACAGTCTGCCGGCTGTGAGACGAGTCAGAAACCGTTGATGTAGGCGAAGGACATGCGAAAGGTCCGGCGTAGAGGGTAAGACCCCCGTAGCTGAAACATTAACGGCTCGTTTGAGAGACACCCAAGTAGCACGGGGCCCGAGAAATCCCGTGTGAATCTGGCGGGACCACCCGCTAAGCCTAAATATTCCCTGGTGACCGATAGCGGATAGTACCGTGAGGGAATGGTGAAAAGTACCGCGGGAGCGGAGTGAAATAGTACCTGAAACCGTGTGCCTACAAGCCGTGGGAGCGTCGCTCATTGAGTTTACTCAATGGGTCGTGACTGCGTGCCTTTTGAAGAATGAGCCTGCGAGTTTGCGGTGCGTTGCGAGGTTAACCCGTGTGGGGAAGCCGTAGCGAAAGCGAGTCCGAATAGGGCGATTCAGTAGCGCGCTCAAGACCCGAAGCGGAGTGATCTAGCCATGGGCAGGTTGAAGCGGAGGTAAGACTTCGTGGAGGACCGAACCCACCAGGGTTGAAAACCTGGGGGATGACCTGTGGTTAGGGGTGAAAGGCCAATCAAACTCCGTGATAGCTGGTTCTCCCCGAAATGCATTTAGGTGCAGCGTCGTGTGTTTCTTGCCGGAGGTAGAGCACTGGATAGGCGATGGGCCCTACCGGGTTACTGACCTTAGCCAAACTCCGAATGCCGGTAAGTGAGAGCACGGCAGTGAGACTGTGGGGGATAAGCTCCATGGTCGAGAGGGAAACAGCCCAGAGCATCGACTAAGGCCCCTAAGCGTACGCTAAGTGGGAAAGGATGTGGAGTCGCAGAGACAACCAGGAGGTTGGCTTAGAAGCAGCCACCCTTGAAAGAGTGCGTAATAGCTCACTGGTCAAGTGATTCCGCGCCGACAATGTAGCGGGGCTCAAGCGTACCGCCGAAGTCGTGTCATTGCAGCAATAGGGCCAACGCCCGCTGTGATGGGTAGGGGAGCGTCGTGTGCCGGGTGAAGCAGCCGCGGAAGCGAGTTGTGGACGGTTCACGAGTGAGAATGCAGGCATGAGTAGCGATACACACGTGAGAAACGTGTGCGCCGATTGACTAAGGGTTCCTGGGTCAAGCTGATCTGCCCAGGGTAAGTCGGGACCTAAGGCGAGGCCGACAGGCGTAGTCGATGGACAACCGGTTGATATTCCGGTACCCGCTTTGAAACGCCCAATATCGAGCCCATTAATGCTAAGGCCGTGAAGCCGTTCCGGACCCTTCGGGGAAAGGAAAGTGGTGGAGCCGCTGACCCAAGGTGGTAGTAGGTAAGCGATGGGGTGACGCAGGAAGGTAGTCCAGCCCGGGCGGTGGTAGTCCCGGGGTAAGGGTGTAGGGCGTTGTCCAGGTAAATCCGGACAGCACATAGCCTGAGACCTGATGCCGAGCCGATTGTGGTGAAGTGGATGATCCTATGCTGTCGAGAAAAGCCTCTAGCGAGTTTCATGGCGGCCCGTACCCTAAACCGACTCAGGTGGTCAGGTAGAGAATACCGAGGCGTTCGGGTGAACTATGGTTAAGGAACTCGGCAAAATGCCCCCGTAACTTCGGGAGAAGGGGGGCCATCACTGGTGATCGGATTTACTCCGTGAGCTGGGGGTGGCCGCAGAGACCAGCGAGAAGCGACTGTTTACTAAAAACACAGGTCCGTGCGAAGCCGTAAGGCGATGTATACGGACTGACGCCTGCCCGGTGCTGGAACGTTAAGGGGACCGGTTAGTCACATTTCGGTGTGGCGAAGCTGAGAACTTAAGCGCCAGTAAACGGCGGTGGTAACTATAACCATCCTAAGGTAGCGAAATTCCTTGTCGGGTAAGTTCCGACCTGCACGAATGGCGTAACGACTTCTCGACTGTCTCAACCATAGGCCCGGTGAAATTGCACTACGAGTAAAGATGCTCGTTTCGCGCAGCAGGACGGAAAGACCCCGGGACCTTTACTACAGTTTGATATTGGTGTTCGGTTCGGCTTGTGTAGGATAGGTGGGAGACTTTGAAGCCGTGACGCCAGTCATGGTGGAGTCGCCGTTGAAATACCACTCTGGTCGTGCTGGATGTCTAACCTCGGTCCGTGATCCGGATCAGGGACAGTGTCTGATGGGTAGTTTAACTGGGGCGGTTGCCTCCCAAAGGGTAACGGAGGCGCCCAAAGGTTCCCTCAGCCTGGTTGGCAATCAGGTGTTGAGTGTAAGTGCACAAGGGAGCTTGACTGTGAGACCGACGGGTCGAGCAGGGACGAAAGTCGGGACTAGTGATCCGGCGGTGGCTTGTGGAAGCGCCGTCGCTCAACGGATAAAAGGTACCCCGGGGATAACAGGCTGATCTTCCCCAAGAGTCCATATCGACGGGATGGTTTGGCACCTCGATGTCGGCTCGTCGCATCCTGGGGCTGGAGTCGGTCCCAAGGGTTGGGCTGTTCGCCCATTAAAGCGGTACGCGAGCTGGGTTTAGAACGTCGTGAGACAGTTCGGTCCCTATCCGCTGCGCGCGTAGGAATATTGAGAAGGGCTGTCCCTAGTACGAGAGGACCGGGACGGACGAACCTCTGGTGTGCCAGTTGTCCTGCCAAGGGCATGGCTGGTTGGCTACGTTCGGGAGGGATAACCGCTGAAAGCATCTAAGCGGGAAGCCTGCTTCGAGATGAGTATTCCCACCTCCTTGAGAGGGTAAGGCTCCCAGTAGACGACTGGGTTGATAGGCCGGATGTGGAAGCCCAGTAATGGGTGGAGCTGACCGGTACTAATAGGCCGAGGGCTTGTCCTCAGTTGCTCGCGTCCACTGTGTTAGTTCTGAAG
>JOBE01000117.1 GCA_000717735.1 Streptomyces griseoluteus
CAGAAGCGGTCCTGTCCGGGGGTGCCGAACAGGTAGAGGATCAGGTCCTGGTCCAGGGTGATGCGGCCGAAGTCCATGGCGACGGTCGTCGTCGTCTTGTCGCCGGTGTGCGTGAGGTCGTCGATGCCCGCGGACGCGGAGGTCATGACGGCTTCGGTACGCAGCGGGTTGATCTCCGAGACGGCGCCGACGAACGTGGTCTTGCCCACGCCGAATCCGCCCGCCACCACGATCTTCGCGCTGGTGGTTGAACGGGCCGCGCCGCCGCTAGAGCTTGCGAAGTCCACTGAGCACCCTTTCGAGCAGTGTCACGTCTGGCTGGCCGCCGGCGGCTTCGTCGCCGCCCGGCTGGTGGATGGCGACGAGTCCGGCCTCGGCCAGGTCGGCGACGAGGATTCGGGCGACGCCGAGGGGGATGGAGAGAAGGGCCGAGATCTCCGCGACCGACTTGATCTCGAAGCACAGCCGGCAGATCCGCTGGTGCTCGGGCAACTGCCCCTGCAGCCGGGACGGATCGGCCGTCGTGCTGACCAGCGCCTCGATGGCGAGCTGGTAGCGCGGCCGGGTCCGGCCGCCGGTCATCGCGTAAGGACGCACCAGCGGGTTGTGCGCGCCGGTGCTGCTGGAACCGGCGGCGGACTGGGCACGCTGGGAGCCGTAGGCACCGGCGGACGGTCCCTGAGGCTGCCGGTAGGGCTGCGAGGCGCCCTGTCTGCTGGGGGCGGAGGGAAAGTTGAACCGGTTCTGCGCATCGCCCTGAGACGGCTGGTGCGCGTCATAACCGTTGTAAGGGCTCGCGCCCGGGGGTGTTCCCACGTTCTCCTCCTCGACTGCCTCGCGGTCCATGTCCCGTGGAACCGCGCCACCGCACCCTACGGGGCGGTGGCGCGAAACGCACTGTCTGTCTGTTAGTTGAGAAGACTTCCCTGAAGCTCCGCCCGGAGGTCAGGAGTCAGGACGGTGCCCGCGCGGTCGACGAGCAGCGCCATCTCGTAGCCCACGAGACCGATGTCGGCCTCCGGGTGGGCGAGCACGGCCAGCGAGGAGCCGTCCGAGATCGACATGATGAAGAGGAAGCCGCGCTCCATCTCCACGACGGTCTGGTTGACCGCACCGCCCTCGAAGATCCGGGACGCGCCCGCGGTCAGCGAGGTCAGCCCGGAGGCGACGGCCGCCAGCTGGTCGGCGCGGTCCCGGGGGAACCCGTCGGACATCGCCAGCAGGAGTCCGTCGGCGGAGACCACCACCGTGTGCGACACCCCGGGGGTGTTGTCCACGAAGTTGGTGATCAACCAGTTCAGATTCTGCGCCGCCTGGCTCATGCTCACACTAACGCTCCTGGTTGTAGGTACTGCCCGGGCCGTGGCCCGATCCGTTCGTGTCCGTTCCCGCGGTGCGTCCCTGCTGGACACCCCGGCGCAGGTTGCTCAACCTGCCCCGGACGTCCTCGGGGGCGCGGGAGACCTGGGGGCCGCCCTGCGGGGTCTGCTCAGCCGTGCCCTCGACCAGGTTGGCCTTCGGGACCCGGCGGGGGAGACCGGACGAGGTGACCCCGCCGGCCTTCGGGTCCTTGAGCTTCCCGGCCCGCTGCCAGCGCTCGTCGTTGGTCGAGCGCCACGCTTCGGTGCCTTCGGCATCGTCTTCGTGCCGCTGCTCCTGCGCCGCCTGAACGGGCTTCGCCTGCTGCGGTGCCTGCTGCTGCGGCGCCTGCGGGCTCTGCGAGGCGACACTGCCGCGCCGCGGCAGACCGGCGTCGGTCATCGCGTGACCGGCATCCGGGGCGGAACTCGGGGTAGGACCGGGACGGTCGAAGCCTACGCCGTCAGGGGCCTGTTCGGGGGCGCTCGGAGCAGATTCCGTTTCCGCTCCGTACTGCTGCGTCCAGCCGCTGTCGTAAGCGTTCTGATCCTGCCACTCCGCCTGGTGGGGCTGGGCATCGAACGCGTTTCCGTACTGCTGGTGTTCGGCTTCCGGGGCCTCGTACGAGGCTTCCGCATAGCCGGGCTGCTGCGGGTACGACTCGTAGCCCTGCTGCTGCGGGTACGCGTACTCGTCCTGCTGCTGCGGGAAGCCGGCCGGGTACTCCTGGCCGTACTCCTGCGCCTGCTGCTGCCCGTACTCCTGACCCTGCGCGTACTGCTCCGCCGGGTACTCCTGGGCCTGCTGCTGCGCGTACTCCTGGCCCTGGGCGTACTCGTGGCCCTGGTTCCCGTACGCGTCCGGCTGCTGCTGCTCGTCCTGCTCCGTCTCGTCGCGGAAGAGCGGGCGGTCGCCACCCTGCGCCTGGGCCTCCAGGGCGGCACGCCGCCCCTCGCGCTTCAGCGAGCGGTTGACCGGGTCGAGCGGGGGCTCCTGCTCGGCCTGCCGCTCGTAGCGCGAGTCGTCGAAGCCGAGGTCGGCCGCGGTCAGCATCTGCTGCTGCGGGGCCGCCTCGAAGGCGCTCTGCTGTTGCTGCTGCTGCGGAATGATCTGGGAGACCGTGAAGTCGTCCTGGAGCGGCTGCTCACCGCCACCGCCGTGCGTGATCGCGTCCGGCAGCATCACCAGCGAGGTCGTACCGGCCTGCTCGCCCGAGGGGCGGAGCTGGACCCGGATGCCGTGGCGGTCGGCGAGCCGGCCGACCACGAACAGGCCCATGCGCTGCGAGACGGCCGCGTCGACGGTCGGCGGGTTGGCCAGCTTGTGGTTGATGTCCGCGAAGTCCTCGGCGGTGAGGCCGATGCCCTTGTCGTGGATCTCGACCATCACGCGGCCGTCGGGGAGACGGGTCGCGGTGACACGGACCTTGGTCTGCGGGGAGGAGAACGTGGTGGCGTTCTCCAGGAGCTCGGCGAGCAGGTGGACGAGGTCGGTCACGGCCTGGCCGTGGATCTCGGCCTCCGGGACGCCCGCCAGCTCGATGCGCTCGTACTGCTCCACCTCGGAGGAGGCGGCGCGCATGACGTCGACCAGCGGGACCGGCTGGTCCCAGCGGCGGCCCGGCTCCTCGCCGGCGAGGACCAGGAGGTTCTCGCCGTTGCGGCGCATACGGGTGGCCAGGTGGTCCAGACGGAAGAGGTTCTCCAGCTGGTCCGGGTCGGCCTCGTTGTTCTCCAGGTCGGTGATGAGGGTCAGCTGGCCCTCGATCAGCGACTGGTTGCGGCGCGAGAGGTTCGTGAAGATCGCGTTGACGTTGCCCCGGAGCATGGCCTGCTCGGCGGCGAGCCGGACGGCCTCGCGGTGGACCTGGTCGAAGGCGCGGGCGACCTCGCCGATCTCGTCCTGCGAGTCGATCGGGATGGGCTGGACGCGGGTGTCGACGCGGCCGGGCTCGGTCCGGGAGAGCTGGTCGACCAGCATCGGCAGGCGCTGCTCGGCGATGCCGAAGGCGGCGTTGCGCAGCTGGAGCATCGAGCGGCTCATCTGGCGGGCCATCATCCCGGCCAGGATGAAGGCGGCGAGCAGGGCGACGACGACGATGCCGCCGATGACCCAGGCGTCCGTCTTGGCCTCGTCGGAGATCCTGACGGCCTCGGCGACGGCCTTGTCGACGAGGATCTTCTCGACCTCGGAGTAGCCCTCGAACTTGGCGGTGGCGACGGCCATCCAGGACTCGGCCGTGATGCCCTTGGCCTCCAGGGCCGCGAGGGCCTCGGGGGTCTTGGCGGTGCCGATCGCGGAGGCGACGCCGGAGTAGACGGAGCCGTCCTTGCCCTTGGGCAGCTCGACGCCGGCGGCCTGCATCTGCTTGGCGCCCTCGGTGGCCTTGCCGGCCATGACCTTCTTCAGCAGCTCGACGTCCTCGGGCATACCACCGGAGGCGTACTCGCCGAGGGCGATCTGCTCCAGGTAGTTGTACGAGTTGAACGCCACGGACTGCTGGGCGAAGACGGCTTCGGTGCGGCTGGGCCGGACCAGGAGCTGGGTGCCGATCGAGCGCTGGAGGGACTCGGCGCCCTTGGCCAGCTGGACGGCGTACACGCTGCGGCCGTAGGCGGTGACGTTGCCGGTGCCGAGGCCGAGCTCGTTGGAGAACTCGGTGAGGTAGTGCTGGACGCCGGTGTACCCGAGCTGGGTGTTCACCGGGTCGAGAGCACGGGTGTACGCGGCCTTGCGCAGCGCGTCGAGCTTCGGCTCCTCGTCCTTGAAGAGGCGCAGCCGGCGCTCCAGGCCCTGGCCCGAGGGCAGGTTCTTGGCGGCCTCGTCGAACTTGAGCCGGGCGGCGTCGGTCGCGGCGTAGGCCTGCGTGACGTCGTCGCTCTTGCGGTCCTCGGGGGTCTTCGCGGCGAGCAGCGGGCCGGCGGTGAGGTCGCGCTCGTTGAGCAGCGCGGTGCTGTACTCCGAGGCGGCGCGCACGATGAGCGCCGTCTTCTCGGCGTCCTGCGCCTCCTGCCAGGTGTCGATCGCGCCCTTGACCTGGAAGCCGCCCATGACGAGTCCGACGAGCACGGGTATGCAGAGGATCGCGTTCAGGCGGGTGGGCACCCGCCAGTTACGGGGCGACAGCTTGCTGGAGCTCCCCTTGGCCGCCGCGGCGGGCGGCGGTGTCACGGGTACGTCCGCGGGCGACACAGCGGTACGCGACGGCGGCGTGAAGTTGCCCCGCGTGCTCCGCGTGTCCTGCTCCGCGGAGCTTTCCTTGCTTCGCCTCACTCGACCAACAACCTCTCGGCGTCGGCACCTACGTTGTGCCGGTGTTTCGTTCAGGGCCGTACTACTCGGGAGTTCATGAATTGCAGCACGTGAAGGGGGTCCGTTCCAAACAGTGGGATGCGGCGCCTTTCAGTGGTCCACGCCTCGCATAAAACGGGCATAAAGAACGAGCCCCGCCAAAAGGCGGGGCTCATGTGAGCGCAGCGACACCGAGTGGATGCATCGGGTGTCCGGGGCGCCCCAATTCTCATTCGAAACGTTATGAACGCGAGGGCGGCCGTGTCGAAGGACACAGACCGCCCCTGGCAGCGGCATATGACAACCGCCCTGGTCGATCCGCTACTTGAGCCGGGCCATGAGGGCGTGCTCGACGAGCGTGATGAGGGCGCTCTTGGCGTCGGCGCGGTGGCGGGCGTCGGTGGTGATGATGGGGGTGTCGGGGCCG
>JOBE01000118.1 GCA_000717735.1 Streptomyces griseoluteus
AAGGCGCCGTCCCGGCCCTGCGCCGGGGCCGCGACGAGGTCACCACCCTCCTCGCGGCGGTCGGCACACTCTTCACGCGCGGGGTGCCGGTCGACTGGCGGGCGCTGTACGAGGGCACGGGCGCCCGTCAGGTGCCCCTCCCCACATACGCCTTCCAGCGGCAGCGGTACTGGCTCGAATCCCGCCCCGTTCCCGAGACCTTCGGCAACGGCGCCCCCACCACCGGCCACCCCGTCCTGGGCTCGCCCATCACCGTGGCCGGCTTCAACCAGATCCTCTTCACCAGCCGGCTCTCCCTCAAGAGCCACCCGTGGCTCGCCGACCACGTCGTCCTCGGCTCACCCGTCCTTCCCGCCTCCGCCCTCGTCGAACTCGCCATCCACGCGGGCGACCTGATAGGCCACCCGGCCCTCGACGAGCTCAACCTCCAGGTGCCGCTGGTCCTCCCCGAGGAGGGCAACATCCAGATCCAGGTCAGGGCCGGTACCCCGGACGACACCGGACGCCACTGCCTCTGCCTGTACTCCCGTCCCGACGACTTCGACGCGCCGTGGACCATGCACGCCGAGGGCTGGTACCTCACCGAGGAGCCCGAGGTCGCCACCTCCCTCACCTGGGACGAGAACGCCCCGGGCCGGACCACCGAGATCCAGCTCCCCGACAGCCTCCAGGCCGACGCCGGCCGGTACGGCCTCCACCCCGTCCTGCTCCAGGCCGCCCTGCCCACCCGGCCGGCCAACCCCGCCGGCGGTACGATCCCGGTCCCCGCCGACTGGTACGGCGTACGGCTCCACGCCACCGGCGCCACCGCCGTCAAGGCCAGGGTCACCGAGATCGACGCGGACTCCATCTCCCTCCAGCTGGCCGACGCGGCCGGCGACCTCGTGGTCTCGGTCGAGTCCGTCGTCTTCCGCGACATGCCCACCGAGCAGTTCAGAGCCGCCGTCGGCGGCGACAGCACCGGACGCGAGTCGCTCTTCCACGTCGACTGGACACCCGCCGGCTCCCTGCCCGAGCCCGCCGAACCGGCCGCCTGGGCCGTCCTGGACCCGGACGGCACCGGCGGCGACCCCGGCCACCCCCGCTACCCGGACCCGGCCGCCGTGGCCGCGGCCCTCGCCTCCGGCACCCGCATCGACACCGTGCTGGTGCCGTGGACCCCCGCCGAACCCGGCGCCGACCAGGCCGCCGCCACCCGCACCGCCACCCGGAAGGTCCTCGCGCTGGTACGGGAGTGGCTGGCCGACGAGCGTCTGGAGGGGACCCGGCTCGCCGTCGTCACCTCGGGCGCGGTGGCCACGGCCGACGGGGAGGACGTCACCGACCTGCCGGGCGCGGCCGTCTGGGGCCTGCTCCGCTCCGCCCAGTCGGAGGCCCTGGACCGCATCGTCGTCATCGACGCCGGTACGGACACCGGCGCCCCCCACGAGCGGCTCGCCGCCCTCGCCCCCGAGCAGCTCGCCGCCCTCGCCGCCCTCGCCTCCTCCGGCGAACCGCAGGCCGCCCTCCGTGACGGCACGGTCTTCCTGCCTCGCCTGCGCCGCGTCCCCGTCACCGACACCCCGGCCGGCCGGGCCCCCGACTGGAAGGCCGGCGGCACCGTCCTCGTCACCGGCGGCACCGGCACCCTCGGCGCCGAGTTCGCCCGCTACCTCGTCGCCGAGCACGGTGCCTCCCGGCTCGTGCTCCTCTCCCGCACCGGAGACCGGGCGGAGCACGTACAGCTGATCCTGGACGACCTGCGGGGCATCGGCGCCCACGTCACCGTCGTCGCCGGTGACGCCGGCGACCGCGGCACCCTGGCCGAGGTCCTCGCCGGCATCCCGGCCGAACACCCGCTGACCGCCGTCGTCCACACCGCGGGCGTCCTCGACAACGGGCTGATCCCCTCGCTCACCGACGAGCGGCTCGACGGCGTCCTGCGGGCCAAGGCGGACGCCGCCTGGCACCTGCACGACCTGACCCGGGACCTGGAGCTCGACGCGTTCGTGCTCTTCTCCTCCACCGTCGGCGTCCTCGGCGGCCCCGGCCAGGCCAACTACGCCGCCGCCAACGCCTTCCTCGACGGGCTCGCCGCCCACCGCCGCGCCCAAGGCCTGGCCGCGACCTCCATCGCCTGGGGCCTGTGGCAGCTCGGCGGCATCAACGCCGACCTCTCCGAGGGCGACCTCAACCGCTTCGCCCGCGACGGCTTCCGCCCGATCGCCCGCGTCGAGGGCCTCTCCCTCTTCGACCGGGCCACCGCCGACGGCCGGGCCGCGCTCGTCGCCACCCCGGTCGGCGTCTCCGCCGTCCGGGCCCAGCCCCGGATCCCCGCCCTCCTGACCGAGCTCGCCGCCCTGCCCGGGCGCCGCGTCGCCCAGTCCGGCGGCCTGGCGAACGGCCCGGCCGTCGACCAGGCGGCCGAACTCACCGCCCGCCTCGCCGACCTCAGCGAGGTCGAGCGGGACCAACTGCTCCTCACCCTCGTGCTGACCGACGTGGCCGCCGTCCTCGGCCGCAGCGACGCCGAGACCATCGCCCCCGAACGGGCCTTCCAGGACCTGGGCTTCGACTCGCTCACCGCGGTCGACCTGCGCAACCGGATCGGCACCGCCACCGGCGTCAAGCTCCCCGCCACCCTCGTCTTCGACCATCCCACCCCGGCCGCCCTCGTCGCCTACCTGCGGGAGTGCCTCGTCCCGCAGGCCCCGGACCCCGGCCAGGCGCTCCTCGACGAACTGGACGAGGTGGAACGGAAGCTGGCCGCCGTCTCCAAGGACGACACCGACCGGTCCGCCGTCTCCGCCCGCCTGAGGGCGCTGCTCTCCCAGATCGAGGGGACGGACGGGACGGCGGCGGCCGCGGAGCCCGAGGCCGACGCGTCCGACGCCATCGAATCGGCCTCGGTCGACGAACTCTTCAGCCTGATCGACAGCCAACTCGGCCGCTAGGGGGTGCCGGGCCGTCCGGAGGACCCCCTTCCCGCCGGACGGCCCGGCCCCCGCCCCTTCGGCCCCGCCACTCAGCCGCCCCGCCAGTCAGCCGTCGCCACTCCGCCTTCGCCCGAGGAGAGCACGAACCCGATGTCCAACCCGTCGAACGAAGAGAAGCTGGTCGAGTACCTGAAGCGGGTCACCGTCGACCTGCAGAAGGCGAACCGAAAGATCGCCGAGCTCGAGGCGGCCGAGTCCGAGCCGATCGCCGTCGTCGGCATGGCCTGCCGGTTCCCCGGCGGCGTCGCCTCGCCCGAGGACCTGTGGCAGCTGGTCGCCGACGGCACCGACGCCATCACCGACTTCCCCACCGACCGCGGCTGGGACCTGGAGCGCCTCTACGACCCCGACCCGAGCCGCCCCGGCACCTCGTACACCCGCCAGGCGGGCTTCCTGCACGACGCCGCCCTCTTCGACGCCGGGTTCTTCGGGATCTCGCCCCGCGAGGCCCTCTCCATGGACCCGCAGCAGCGGCTCCTCCTGGAGACCTCCTGGGAGGCGCTCGAACAGGCCGGCATCGATCCCGAGACCCTGCGCGGCAGCCGCACCGGCGTCTTCGCGGGCATCATCGAGCAGAGCTACCTGGGACTCGAAGGCCCCGAGGAGTTCGAGGGCTACCTGCTGACCAGCAAGCTCAGCAGCGTTGCCTCCGGCCGCATCTCCTACAGCCTCGGCCTGGAGGGTCCGGCGGTCTCCGTCGACACCGCCTGCTCCTCCTCGCTCGTCGCCCTCCACCTGGCGGTCCAGTCGCTGCGCTCCGGCGAGTCCGACCTCGCCCTGGCCGGCGGCGTCACGGTGACCGCGACCCCCGGCGGGTTCGTCGACTTCTCCCGGCAGAGCGGCCTGGCCCCCGACGGCCGCATCAAGTCCTTCTCCGCCGACGCGGACGGCACCTCCTGGTCCGAGGGCGTCGGCATGCTCCTCGTCGAGAAGCTCTCCGACGCCCGCCGCAACGGCCACCGCGTCCTGGCCGTGATCCGCGGCTCGGCCGTCAACCAGGACGGCGCGTCGAACGGCCTCACCGCCCCCAACGGCCCCTCCCAGGAGCGGGTCATCCGCCAGGCCCTCGCCGACGCGGGCCTGACCGCCGCCGACGTCGACGTCGTGGAGGCGCACGGTACGGGGACGCGGCTCGGCGACCCGATCGAGGCGCGGGCCCTGCTCGCCACGTACGGCCAGGGCCGCCCCGAGGACCGCCCGCTCTACCTGGGCTCCCTCAAGTCGAACATCGGGCACACCGTCGCCGCCGCCGGCGTCGGCGGCGTCATCAAGATGATCCAGGCCATCGACCACGGCGTGCTGCCCCGCACCCTCCACGTGGAGACGCCCACGCCGATGGCGGACTGGGACTCCGGCGCCGTCGAACTGCTCACCGAGGCCCGCGACTGGCCGGCCACCGAGCGGGCCCGCCGCGCCGCCGTCTCCGCCTTCGGCGTCAGCGGCACCAACGCCCACGTGATCATCGAGCAGCCGCCGGCCGACACGACGACCGACGCGGCGACCGACCCGACGGCGGCGGCGACGGAGGCCGGGGAGACCCCGGCGACGCCGGTCGCCCTGCCCGTCGTGCCCTGGCTGCTCTCCGGCAGGACGGAGGCGGCCCTGCGGGACCAGGCCCGCCGCCTGTACGACCACGCCTCCGACGAGGCCGCCGCCCTCACCCCCCTCGACGTCGGCTTCTCCCTCGCGACGGGCCGGGCGTCCCTCGACCACCGCGCCGTGGTTACCGGCAGCGACCGGGGTGAACTCCTCGCGGGCGTGAAGGCGCTCGCCGAGGGCGGTACGGCTCCGGGCCTGGTGCGCGGCGAACGCGCGGGCGGCCGG
>JOBE01000119.1 GCA_000717735.1 Streptomyces griseoluteus
GGCCTGCCCGGTGCGGTTGGGGTTGGGGGTGGGGTTGGGGTGGGGGTCGCCGCTGCGGCTGCGGACGCGGGCGCGGGCGCGGGCGGTGGTCAGGCGGCCGTGCGGATCCACTTCTGGTTGGCGCCGCCGTTGCACATCCACTGGATGAGCGACGTGCCGTCGCTGGTGGACGTGTTCATGACGTCGAGGCACTTGCCGCTCTGCACGGCGGCCAGCTGCACGGTGCCGCCGGAGCCGGTCACGCTCCACTGCTGGGCGGTCGTACCGTCACAGGGGTACTGGACGATCCGGGCGCCGTCGGAGGTCGACCCGTCCCGCGCGACAAGGCACTTGCCGCTGTACCGGGCCACGATCTGCACCCGGTTGTCGCCGGCGGACCTGAGCCAGAACTGCTGGTTGACGCTGTTGGCGCAGCCCCACTGGACGAGGGCGGCACCGTCGGCGGTGGAACGGTCGGCCACGTCGGCGCACTTGCCGCTGTGCGAGGCGGTCAGCGTCTCCCACGTACCGAGGCCCCGCACCGTGCCGGCCACCGTGTCCACGGTGATCTGCGGGGAGTAGTTCATCGTCATGGTGGTGGCGGTGGGGAACTCCAGCGGGAGCCAGACGTACCGGGAGTCATTGACCGTGCCGCCGATGGAGTTGCCCCAGCGGTCGCCCATGTAGAGGTACGAGGTTCCCGAGGTGCCCTGCACGGGCAGGACGTATGCGGTCTGGGTGCCGTACGTGGTCCAGTCGCCGACGTCCTTCAGGCCGCTCCAGGAACCGGTGACGCTGGAGGCGGTGCCGTACCTCTGCTGGTTGGGGGACCAGCCGGTGGCACCGGAGGTGAGCAGGAAGTAGACGCCGCCGCGCTTGAACATCGCGGGGGCCTCCCGCCACTGGCCGGCCCACAGCTTCTGCACCTGGGCGTCGACGGCCGTGTAGTCCGGGGTCAGACGGTAGACGTGCAGGTCCGCGTTCTCGTTGGCGGCGGAGATCATGTAGCCGGTGCCGTCGGTGTCGACGAACGTGGTGATGTCACGGGACATGTGCCCCAGCGGCCGGAAGCTGCCCTTCCAGGTGTAGTCGCCGTCGACGGTCGAGGAGACCGCGACCGCGGCCCGCGCCTCGTAGTAGTCGTGGGCGTTCTCCTTGTGCATCCACATCACGAACTGGCCGGTGGCCTCGTTGTAGACGACCTTGGGCCGCTCGATGTTGGCGCTCTGGAGCTCCGGGTGGGTCGCCTGTGTGAGGACGTGGTTGCGGAACTCCCACGTCTTCAGGTCGGTGGAGCGGTAGGCGGAGACGTACCGGAAGGTGTTGTCGGCGTTGCGGTTCTCGCCGAACCAGTAGTAGTGGTCGCCGACCTTGACGACCCCGCCGCCGTGGGCGTGGACGGGGTTTCCCTGCGGGTCGGCGAACTGGGTGGCGTTGGTGACGGTCACCGCGGCGGCGTGGGCGGTGCCGACGCCGCCGAGAAGGGAGAGGAGGACGGCACAGAGCGCGGTGAGCGCCGTGAACGTCCCCGGGAAGGTGCGTCGCATGATCGCGTACCTCGTGGCTGGGGGATGAAGTGAAGGCGGGCCGGTGACCGGGAGACGCCTGGGGCGCGGGGAGCCGGCCGGAGCGTGATCGGGCACGCCGAAGGGACGCGTGCCGTGGGTGGCGTGCGAACTGGGGGTGCCGTGGCGCCGTGGTGCCGTGGTGCTGTGGTGCTGTGGTGCTGTGGTGCCATCGAAGACGGCGCGACGGAGGACGTCTTGGCGTCCCGGTCGCCAGGTGACCGCCGTGTGACGCGGAGGTGTCACCCTTCCATGTTCGCGTTAACACGAGCGCTTCGGGGGAGAGTCTGGGAGGGGCGAATCGGACTGTCAAGGAGTCGGACGACATCCGTCGAGGGTTTGACCCACCCTCATGTTTGCGTCAACATGCACGCAGTACGGTTGCCCGCGCGCGCGGTCGGCCTACGGCCTGATCCAAGGGACAGGTCCTGGTTCCCTGCGGAAGGTCGCGTACGTGGTGACGGAGAAGAGGTCGGCCGGAGGACGGACCGCGGAGGCCGAACAGAGGGGTGCGGCTGCGCAGAGAGGTACGGCCGCGCAGGGAGTGACCGTCGGACAGGGAGCGGCGGTCGGACGGCAGGTGGCCGAGAAGCCGCCGACGGCAGCGGTGAAGAGACCGAAGTCCCCGCGCTCACGACCGGCCCGGCAATGGCCCTCCATGGCCGACGTCGCCACGATGGCGGGCGTCTCCTCGCAGACCGTGTCGCGGGTGGCGAACAACCGCGAGAACGTCGACGCGAGCACCCGGCAGAAGGTCCTCTCCGCCATGCAGGTGCTCGGCTACCGCCCGAACACGGCGGCCCGCGCCCTGGTCACCGGCCGGTTCGGCGCCCTGGGCGTCGTCAGCTTCGACGTCGGCGCGCACGGCAACGCCCGTACGCTCGCCGCCATCGCCGACGCCGCCCGCGAGGCCGACTTCTCCGTCAACTTCATGGGCGTACGGGCCCAGACCGAGGCCGCCGTCCGTCGGGCGTTCCAGCATCTGATGCTTCAGTCCGTCGACGGCATCGTGCTCGTCGAGTCGCAGATGCTCGACACCCCCTCCCTCCGTCTGCCGCCGTCCATGCCGGTGGTCGTCGCCGACGGCGACACTGGCCACCGCTACCCCAACGTCGACTTCGACCAGGCCCACGGCGCGCACAGCGTGGTGAGCCACCTCCTGGGCCTCGGCCACCGCACGGTCTGGCACCTGGCGGGCCCGCGCGACTCGTTCGCCGCGCGCCGGCGCGCCGAGTCCTGGCACCGGACCCTGGCGGACGCGGGCGCACCCGTCCCCCCGGTGCTCCACGGGGACTGGTCGGCCGAATCCGGTTACCGGGCCGGCCTCGGCATCGCCCGCCGCCCCGAGGTGACCGCCGTCTTCGCCGCCAACGACCAGATGGCCCTGGGGATGCTGCGTGCGCTGCACGAGTCGGGGCGGGACGTGCCGGGGGACATCAGCGTGGCCGGGTTCGACGACATCGCCGAGGCCGCGTACCTCCATCCGCCCCTGACCACGGTTCACCAGGACTTCGAGGTGGTCGGCAGGCACTGTGTCTCACTGCTGCTCGACCAGATCGAGGGCCGCACGGACGGCCCTCGCCGCCGGGCCGTGGAACCCGTCCTGGTGATCCGTTCCAGCACGGCGCCCCCGCCGCCGGGCGCGTCGGCGTGACCGGGGCGCGGTGACGGTCCAGGCGGGCGGTTCGGCGGCCGGGATTCGGTAATCCAATATCCGATATCCGGTACTCAGCTTCGGTATCCGATATCCAGTATTCGAATCTTGTATCCAATATCAGGACGGTCAGCGCCCCACCCCTCACCCCCGCCCCGGCGCCCCCGTACTCGCCCGCTCCACGAG
>JOBE01000120.1 GCA_000717735.1 Streptomyces griseoluteus
AGTGGCTGCACACCTACAATCACCACCGCGGACACACCGCGCTCGCAGGCAAACCACCCGCCAGCCGCGTCCCCAACCTCACAGGGCAATACACCTAGGGCCTGTCTTCTGGATCATGCCGGGCTCGCGGGGCCCGGCACGCGCGCTCGCCGCGTTGTCGTCGGTCCCCAACGCTCCGCGTCGACTCCCTCCTCCGCCTTGCGATCACCCTCCCACACCCCCGGCAGCCGGGCGTCGCAAGGCGCCCGGCTGTTCCGCGTACAGATCCAGGAGAGTGACGTGACCATCCACCACCGACTCCGCACGTCCGCGGCCACCGCCGCCCTCGCGCTCGCCGCGACGGGCCTCGTCGCCACGGTCCCGGCCGAGGCGGAACCCCGCGCCTGCCCGACCCTGAAGGTCTCCGAGGGCTGGTACGGCGACAACAAGGCCCGGCTCGACGCGCTGATCGCCGACCACTGCCGTGACAAGGGGAAGAAGCCCGTCGCGGTCTTCGACTGGGACAACACCGTCATCAAGAACGACGTCGGCGACGCCACCTTCTACTGGCTCCTCCGCAACGAGCGCATACGCCCGCCCCGGAACGGCGACTGGTCCACCACCAGCCGCCACCTCACTCCCGGGGCCGCCGCCGCCCTCGGCCACGCCTGTCCCTCCGGCGTACGCACGCTCCCCACGGCCACCGACAGCCGCTGCGCCGACGAGATCCTCTCCGTCTACGGCACAGGCGCCACCACCCGTGGTGCGGCGGCGTTCGCCGGGTTCGACCACCGCAGGATGGAGCCCCAGTACGCCTGGCTGGCCCAGCTCCTGCGCGGCTGGACGACCCGCCAGGTCGAGTCCTTCGCCGCGGCCGCCCGCGCCGAGAACCTGGCCGCCCCGCAGGGCGCCGTCCAGCGCGTCGGCACGTCCGAGGTCACCGGCTGGGTCCGCCACTACCCCCAGCAGCGCGACCTGATCCGGACCCTCCAGGACGCCGGCTTCGACGTCTGGATCGTGTCCGCCTCGCCCGAACCCGTCGTCGACGTCTGGGCGAAGGGCGTCGGCGTCCACCCCTCCCGCGCGATCGGCATCCGCAACACCACCGAGCACGGCCGCCTCACCGCCCACCTCAAGGGCTGCGGCACCGTCCGGGACGGCGAGGACCGGATGATCACCTACATCGACGGCAAGCGCTGCTGGATCAACCAGGAGATCCTCGGCGTCCACGGCCCCGCCGCCGAACGCGTACAGCCAGCCTCGCGGCGCCACGTCCTCGCCGCCGGGGACTCCGACACCGACGTCTCCTTCCTGCGGGACGCCACCGGCCTGCGCCTCGTCCTCAACCGCAACAAGAACGAACTCATGTGCCGGGCGTACGAGAACGGCGACGGCCGCTGGATCGTCAACCCCATGTTCATCGAGCCGAAGAAGCCGAAGACGACCCCCTACCCCTGCGCCACCACCGGCTACACGGCGGCCGACGGCACGGCGGAACCGGTCCGGCGCTCCGACGGCAGCGTGATCCCGGACCAGACGGACTCCGTCCACTAGGGCCTGCTAGAGGAAGGTCCGGCCCTCGCCCCGGTACGTCGGCACGCTCGCCGTGATCCGGTCGCCCTCGACCAGCTGCAGGCTCTCGAACCGCTCGCACAGCTCGCCGGCCTTCGCGTGCCGGAACCACACCTTGTCGCCGATCCGCAGATCGTCGGCCGGCGAGCCGAGCAGCGGGGTCTGCACCTCCCCGGGGCCCTCCTGTGGGTCGTACCGCAGCCCCTCCGGCAGGTACGGCACGGGCAGCCGGTCCCGGCCCGGCGCCCCGGACGCCGGATAGCCGCCCCCGAGCACGGTCACCACCCCGACGCCCGGACGACGGACGACCGGCTGCGCGAACAGCGCGGCGGGCCGCCCGCTGAACGAGGTGTAGTTGTCGAAGAGGCGCGGCACGAAGAGCCCCGAGCCCGCGGCGATCTCCGTCACCGCGTCCTCCGCGGCCGTGTGCTGCACGCTGCCGGTACCGCCGCCGTTCACGAACTCCAGGTCCGGCGCCACCGCCCGTACGGCACGCACCACGGCCGCCCTGCGCTCCGCCAGCTCCCTGCGGGCCGCCGCCTGCATCAGCCGGATCGCCCGCGAGCGCAGCGGCCGGCCCGCGACCGCGTCCCCGACCCCCGCGACATGCCCCTCGTACGCCATGATCCCGACCAGCCGGAAACCGGGGCGGCGCACCACCGAGCGGGCCAGTTCGGCCAGCTGGGCGGGCTCGCGCAGCGGTGAGCGCAGCGCACCGACCCGTATCCGGCCCCCGATCAGCCGCAGCGACGTGTCCAGCTCCAGACAGACCCGGACCTCCTCCGTCCCGCCCGCGCGGGACGCGTCGATCAGATCCAGCTGCGCCACGTCGTCGACCATCACCGTCACCGCGGCGGCGAGCTTCGGATCCCGTGCCAGCTCCCCGAACCCCTTGCGGTCCGCCGAGGGATACGCGAGCAGCACGTCCTCGAACCCGGCACGGGCCAGCCACAGCGACTCGTCGAGCGTGAACGACATGATCCCCTCGAAGCCCTCCCGCGCGAGCACCCGCTCCAGGAGCGCCCGGCACCGCACGGACTTGCTCGCCACCCGGACGGGCTTGCCGCCCGCCCGGTGCACCAGGTCCGCCGCGTTGGCGTCGAACGCCTCGAGATCGACGATCGCCACGGGCGCGTCGAGATGAGCGGTGGCCCGGTCGTAACGGGCCCGGTCGGCGGCACGGGGAGTCATGGCCCGAGCTTGCCAGACGGGATTACGGGTGGGTAGCCCCTGAGTTCCCGTGCCAGGGGGAACAGCCCGTAGAGTGACGGCCATTGTCGACACGAGCGGGGGGAACGGGGATGACCGGCGAGCAGCGCCCCGGCACGGCCTCGCGCATCACGGACGCCCTCCTCCCGACCGCCGCCACCCCCGAACCGCCTGCGGTGGAGACCACCGCCCGCCTCCGCGTGATCCGCCCGACGGAGACGACACCGGGCTCGCCGCGCACCACCACCGGTGCGGCGCCCGCGGCGCTCACGGGTGCCCCACGCCAGGCGTCCGGGACGGGGGACGCGACCCCTGCGGGCGCGCCGCGTCCGGCGTCACGGCCGGACACCTCGACGCCCGCGGCGCCGCCGCGTCCGCCGACTGCCCCAGCCGCCTCGGCTCCCGCCGGCCCGGCGCCCGCCCGTCCCGCCGCTGCCACTCCGCCGCGCCCCGGGCACGGCACGCCCCCTCGGCCGGCATCGGCTCCCGCCGGCCCGGCG
>JOBE01000121.1 GCA_000717735.1 Streptomyces griseoluteus
CCGCGTCAGCAACGCCGCCAACGCCGCGTGCACCACCATGAACGGCGTCGCCCGGAACTCCCGCGCCAACTCCACCACCCGCCCGTGCACCCACGACGGGATCGAGAGGGGCACGCTGTCCCCCCGGTGCGAGGGGACGGCGGGGCGGGGCCGGTCGACGGGCAGCGCCAGCTCCTCGGGGGAGCCGGCCAGCGCGCCGTGCCAGTAGGCGAGTTGGGCGGACAGTTCGCTGCCGTCCTCCCGCTCGTCCCCCAGGCGGGCCCGCTGCCACAGGGCGTAGTCGGCGTAGGAGACCGGCAGCGGCGGCAGGGCCGGGGCCCGGCCGGCGTGGCGGGCGGCATAGGCCGCGGCCAGATCGGCGATCAGCGGCCGCTGCGACCAGGCGTCGGTGGCGATGTGGTGCATGACAAGGAGCAGGGTGTGCTCGTCGGGCGCCGTGGCGAACAGGTGCGCGCGCAGCGGTGGTTCGGCGTCCAGCCGGAACGCGTGGTCGGCCGCTTCCCGCAGCAGGCGGGGAAGTTCGTCCTCGTCGGTCCGGACGGGCCCGGTGAGCGGGGCGGGGCGGTCGGCGGGCAGGACGACCTGGTGCGGGCCGTGCTCGTCCTCGGCGAAGACGGTACGCAGGCTCTCGTGCCGGGCGACCACGTCCCCCAGCGCGGCCCGCAGCGCGGCCACGTCCAGCGGACCGGTCAGCCGCAACGCCAGCGGGACGTTGTAGGTGGCGCTCGGCCCCTCCAGTTGCCGGACGAACCACAGGCGGCGCTGGGCGTAGGAGAGCGGCAGCCGCTCGGGGCGCGGGTCGGCGGGGCGCAGCCGGGGTCCGGCCTCGCCCGCCGCGGAGAGCGCGGCTGCGAGGCCGGCCACGGTCGGTGTCTCGAAGACCTCACGGACCCCCAGTTCGACGCCGAGTGTGCTGCGGACGCGGGCGACCAGCCGGGTGGCGAGCAGGGAGTGGCCGCCCAGGGCGAAGAAGTCGTCGTCCACGCCGATCCCGGAGGCGCCCAGCACCTCGGCGAAGAGCCCGCACAGGATCTCCTCGCGCGGCCCGCGCGGCGCCCGGCCGGGGCCCCGGCCGGTTGTCGCCTCGGGCGCGGGGAGCGCGGCCCGGTCCAGCTTGCCGTTCGCGGTCAGCGGCAGGCCGCCGTCCAGCACCACCAGGGCCGAGGGGACCATGTACTCGGGCAGCACCGCCCGCACGGCGTCGGACACGGCCTTCTCGTCGAGTACGCCGTTCCCGCCGGCCGGTACGAGATAGCCGACCAGGCGGGCGGAGCCGGCGGGGTCGGGGCGCACGGCCGCGGCGGCCCGGCCGACGCCGGGGGCCTGTGCCAGGGCCCTTTCGACCTCGCCCAGTTCGATCCTGAACCCGCGGACCTTGACCTGGTCGTCGGTCCTGCCCAGGTGTTCCAGGCTTCCGTCGGGCCGCCAGCGGGCGAGGTCGCCGGTGCGGTACATCCGCTCCCCCGGCTCCCCGAACGGGCAGGCCACGAACCGCTCGGCGGTCAGCCCCGGCCGGCCCAGATAGCCGCGGGCCAGCCCGGCCCCGGCCAGGTACAGCTCGCCCGGCACTCCGTCGGGCACGGGCCGCAGCGCGGCGTCCAGCACGTAGGCGGCGGTGCGGGCGATCGGCGCCCCGGTCGGCACGGCGCCGCCGTGCGCCTCCAGGGTCTCGGCGGTGATGTGCGCGGCGGTGGACCAGACGGTGGTCTCCGTCGGCCCGTACAGGTTGAGCAGGCGATCGCCCGACGGCGCGCGGCCGGTTTCCAGGAGGGTGCGGGCCAGGGCGGGCGGCAGCGCCTCGCCGCCCACCAGCACGCGCAGGGCGGTGAGGTCGAGGCCGCCGTCCACGGCCATGGCGTGCCACCAACCGGGGGTGGCCTGGATCACCGTCACGCCCTCGCGGGCGCACAGGGACCTCACGGCCGCGGGGTCGCGCTGGGCGGTGGCGTCGGCCAGGACGACCGTGCCGCCGGTGAGCAGCGGGGCGAAGATCTCCAGGACGGCGATGTCGAAGGAGACCGTGGTGACCGCCAGCAGCCGGTCCTCGGGTCCCAGTTCCAGCCGTTCGGTCATGTCGGCGAGGAAGTTCGCCACGGCCGACCGGGTCACCATGACGCCCTTGGGGCGGCCGGTGGAGCCGGAGGTGTAGATGGTGTACGCCAGCTCCTCCCCCCGCTCCGGCGCCCGCGTGCCTTCGGCCGGTGCGGTGCGGGGGGCGGCGGCCAGGCGTGCGGCGGTGGCCGGGTCGTCCAGGACGAGGAGCGGGGCGGGCACCGGCGGGAGGCCGCCCGCGAGGTCGGTGGTGGTGATGACGCAACCGGGCGCGGAGTCGGTGAGGATGTCCGCCAGGCGGTTCTTCGGGTGGTCGGGGTCCAGCGGCAGGTAGTGCAGGCCCGCCTTCCAGACGGCGAGCAGCGCCACCGGAAGCAGCGCGCCGCGCGGCAGGGCGACGGCGACAGGTCCGCCGCGCCCGGCGGCGCTCCGGGACAGCAGCGCGGCGAGCCGTTCGGCCCGCGCGTCGAGTTCCGCGTAGTCGATCCGCTCCCCGTCCGCGACCAGGGCTGTGGACCGGGGAGTCCTGGCGGCCTGGGCCTCGAACCGCCGCAGCGGGGAGGCGGCGGGCAGGGCGCGGGCCGTGTCGTTGCGCCGGACGAGGACGTCGTGCAGCTCGGCCTCGCTGAGGACGGGAATGCGGCTCAGGGGGGTGCGGGGCTCGGCGACCGCCGCTTCGAGCAGCCGGAGGTAGCGCTCGACCATCCTTCGGGCCGTGCCCTCGTCGTACAGGTCGGCGCTGTACTCCAGCACGCCCCGCATCCCGGCCGCCGTGCCGTCGGCCTCCCGGTCCTCGTTGAAGGACAGCGACAGGTCGAACTTGGCCGCCGCGATCTCCACCGTCTCGGGCCGCACCAGGACGTCCGAGGCCCGGTCGGCGGGTCCTTCGTCGGGCGCCGCGCCGTTGTTGAAGGCCAGCAGGACCTGGAAGAGCGGGTGTCGGACCAGGGAGCGCGCCGGGTTGAGCACTTCCACCAGGCGTTCGAAGGGGAGGTCCTGGTGCGCGTAGGCCGCCAGGTCGGTGGCCCGCACCCGCTCCAGCAACTCCCCGAAACTCGGGTCGCCCGAG
>JOBE01000122.1 GCA_000717735.1 Streptomyces griseoluteus
AGCCTGTGATGACCGCCGGGTCGGCGTTCGGACCGCCGCTGTCGTCGAGGCCGACGAAGCCAAGGTCGGCGATCGCGGCCAGGCCCGCTGCGCGCAGCCCCTCGATCTGCTCCACGAACGTCACCGCGGGGCAACCGGCATTGAGACACTTGAACCTGCGCACCACGACCTCGATGAAGACCGGGGCGCCGCCGATGGGTGCGTCGGCGAGGTGACGTACGTAACGGCCGTGCACCCGCCACAACGGCATCGCGCAGGACGGACATCTGGCCGGGAGCGCCTCACACCTGCTGCGAAGCGTGACCGCTCCCGCCATCCTCTCGACCGACTCCACGACCACACCCGCCAAACGCGGCAGCAATCATCCCAAATTCCCTGAATTACACACCTGTTGAATGCCCAGTTCAGCAGCCTGGCATCACAAGATCTTCGACAGAGCCGAGAATCGCCGTCGTTCACAACAGGCACGTGGAGACAGTAGCGGCGAGAAGGGCAGCGGTTCGGAGAACAATCACCTTGATCTTGTAGCCCGTTGAGCGCCTTGATCTCGCGACGGCATGCCGAGCTGACACCGAGCCGAGGCCCAGAGCACATGAAAGTGTCCCCACAGCTCAGTGCCGGCTTGGGCCCCGTCCCCCACTCGATTGCCACACCCATCTCCGGTCAGCTGGAAAACCTTTCGGCAGCTACAGTCGTAGCGGCCGAGAACGTGACCCGAAGTGAGGAGGACGCATGCCCATAGCAGTGCAGGTTCGGCGGACCGGAGGCCCGGAGGTGCTCGAGGTCGCGGAGGTGGAGATCGGCGCGCCAGGCCCGCGCGAGCTCCTGGTCGACGTGGCGGCTGCGGGTGTGAACTACATCGACACTTACCAACGGGCTGGGCTTTACCCGGTCCCGCTGCCTTACATCCTTGGCCTGGAGGGCGCCGGGACGGTCGTTGCGGTCGGCCCGGACGTGCGCGGTTTCGACGAGGGGGACCGGGTGGCCTGGCAGGGCGTGCCTGGCAGCTACGCGCAGCGGGCGCTGGTGCCAGCCGATTCGGCGGTGCACGTACCGGACGGCGTGACCGACCAGATCGCCGCTGCTGTGCCGTTGCAGGGGATCACCGCGCATTACCTGGTCACATCGACCTATCCAGTCAAGGAGGGCGAAACGATCCTGGTGCACGCGGCGGCCGGGGGGGTTGGGTTGCTGCTGATCCAGTTGGCCAAGGCGCGGGGAGCGAGGGTGATCGGCACGGTGTCGACCGCCGAGAAGGAGGCGCTTGCCCGCGAGGCTGGGGCCGACGAGGTGATCCGTTACGACCAAGTGAATTTCGCCGATGCAACCCGGAAGCTCACCGACGGTGAGGGCGTTCACGTCGTCTACGATGGGGTCGGCAAGTCCACTGTGGATGGAAGCCTGGCAAGCCTGCGCAAGCGAGGCCTGCTGGCGCTATTCGGCGCCTCAAGCGGTCCAGTGCCGCCGATCGACCCGCAACAGCTAAATAGGGCCGGTTCGGTGTATCTGACCCGCCCAAATAGCGACGACTACGTCCAGACCCGCGCCGAGCTGGAGTGGCGGATGGGCGAGCTCTTTGCCGCGATGGTCGACGGCTCCCTCAAGGTACGGATCGGCGCCACATGCCGGCTAACCGACGCGCGGCAGGCCCACGAGGACCTGCAGGCTCGCAAGACCGCCGGGAAGGTGCTGCTCATCCCCTGACCATCGCTCCAGCGCTTGGCGACGCGAGCTCGTCGCGCGCCAGCCTGTTGTTGGTGTGTCAGCTATCGCTCCAAGGAATCCGGGCTGGTCAGTGGTGCTGGCGTGGGTTGCGGGTGGGGTGCTCGTGCTGGTCGGGGGCGGGAGTCTGGCGCGTAGATCATCTGATGGGTCGGGGGTGGGTGCTTCCGGCTTTGGCCGCGCCGTAAGCGGCGGGCTTCCTACGATCGCGGCGGGGTGCCTGGTCGTTCGGGAGGGGAAATCATGTCGTCGCTGGAGAAGATCGCTGCCCGCCGGGCCGAGCTGGACCAGCTCGCGGAGTCGCTGACCAAGCAGCTCGCCGAGGTGGAGGGCGAGCGTGAGGAGCTGGTGGTCGCGGAGCGGGTGCTGCGGCGGCTGTACGAGCAGGAGGCCGAGGCCACCGCGGCCGAGTAGAACGTCGGGACGCCGCGGCTGGTGCAGGTCGCGGGACGTTCGGTGTTGAAGGTGCCGTACCGCAGTGAGGTGGCGGATGCGTCCGCGCTGCCCGTCGACTACCAGCGGATGCTGCAGATCGTTAAGGCCGCGGGCGGACCGGTGATGGTCAAGGAGGTCGGCGCCGAGCTGGGCATCGACGCCTCGGTGCCGGGTCGGCTGGAGCCTCTTTGCGGAAAGCTGTCGAAGCTGGCCGCGCGGGGCTGGCTGTACAAGCTGCCGAACGGCACCTACCGAATCCGGCCGTGATCGGCCTGCCATGAACCGTAACCAGGCGGCCCTCGGCGCGAGTTGATGAAGTATGCCTACAAACAACACCCCGGCCGGGGACCACACTGAGCTTGTCTACCAGTGCCGGCTGCCGCTGTCCACGCAGACCCTGCGCTTGCTGACCGGGCTGCTGACCGCCCACCTGAAGAGGATCCGCTCCCGCTGGCGGAAGCTGCCGGCGGGGCGGATCGTGGTGATCGTGCTGGCCGCGCTGCGGCATGACCAGCGCCTGGCCGACCTGGCCGGCGGCAACGACGTCTCCCGCACCACGGTGGACCGGTGGCTGAAGGAGATGATCGAACTGCTCGCCGCGAAGGCGCCGCGGCTGGAGCGGGTGCTGGCGAAAATCGCCCGCGAGGGTGGCAGCGTCGTTCTCCTCGGCTCGCTGATACCCACCGAACGCCAAACCGGCCTGCCCATAAGACGCCGCTGGTCGGCGAAGCACAAACGGCACGGGCTGCTGGTCATCGCCCTGACCGATGTGCGGGGCCGGCTGCTGTGGACCTCCACCGCCCGCCCGGCACGCGGCTCGGAGATCACCGCCGCCGCCACGACGACCTGGTCGGTCGGCTGCGCGCAGCGGGCCTGGCCGCGATCGCCGACCTTGGCTTCGTCGGCCTCGACGACAGCGGCGGTCCGAACGCCGACCCGGCGGTCATCACAGGCT
>JOBE01000123.1 GCA_000717735.1 Streptomyces griseoluteus
CCACGTAGCTCCGCTACGAGGGCATCCCGGCGCCTTGTGATCGCGCGCACCAGACGCCGCGGCTCCTGCCCTCCGGGCAGACGGCGCTACTTTCCGGACACGGCCTAGGACCTGTCGTCCCGCCAGCTCGGGGCGAGCGCCGGACCGAGGTGGTCGAGGTACTCCTCGGTGAGGGCGCGGATCGCCTCCAGGCTCTGGTCCGTGCCCCTGCCCCACAGCTGGCCCGTCACCCGCATCACGCCGCTGAACGCCGCCACCGCGATCCGGGGACGCGGGTCCGCGTCCAGGTCGAGGCCCTCGCGCTCGGCGATGATCCCGGCGATGGTCTCCTCCATCTCGGTGGAGCGGCGCAGATGGACGGCGAGCAGCGCGGGCGTCGACTCGATCATCTGGAAGGTGCGCAGGTACAGCTCGACCGGCACGACCTCGATGATGGCGTCGCCGATGGTGTCCCAGCCGGAGAGCACGGCGTTGCGCATCGCGTCGAAGGGGCCCTCGCCCGGCGGCCGCTGCCCGAGGGCGTCGACGAAACGCTCCTCCACCATCTGCTGGACGGCGAAGGCGACCTCCTCCTTGGAGGAGAAGTAACGGAAGAACGTGCGCTGGGACACCTCGACGGCGTCGACGATCTCGTCGACGGTGGTCCGCTCGTACCCCTGGGCCGTGAAGAGCTCCAGGGCCACCCGGGTCAGCTCGTCGCGCGTGCGCTGTTTCTTCCGCTCGCGCAGGCCGGGCAGGGTCACGTCTCGGTCCTCTTTTCAGGCATTTCGTCCGGGCTCAGCCTACCTGTGAGCTACGTGACAGTTACCGGCGTGTGAATCGCTTTGTCAATTGTCAGTGACTGTCACTAGCCTCGTTCGCATGACTAGTCAGACCACCGTGGAAAAGGCCCCGCAGGGTCAGGGGGGCGCCCGGGAACCCGTTCCGGGCCCGGCGAAAGGACTGCGCGGCCACCCCTGGCTGACCCTGTTCGGCGTGGCCGTGGGCGTGATGATGGTCGCCCTCGACGGCACCATCGTCGCCATCGCCAACCCCGCCATCAAGACCGACCTCGGCGCCTCCCTCGCCCAGGTCCAGTGGATCACCAACGGCTACCTGCTCGCACTCGCCGTCGCCCTGATCACCGCGGGCAAGCTCGGTGACCGCTTCGGCCACCGGCAGACCTTCCTCATAGGCATCGCCGGCTTCGCGCTCGCCTCCGGCGCGATCGGCCTCTCCGACTCCATCGGCGCCGTGATCGCCTTCCGCGTCCTGCAGGGCCTCTTCGGCGCCCTGCTGATGCCGGCCGCGCTCGGCCTGCTGCGCGCGACCTTCCCCGCCGAGAAGCTGAACATGGCCATCGGCATCTGGGGCATGGTCATCGGCGCCTCCACGGCGGGCGGCCCGATCGTCGGCGGCCTGCTCGTCGAGCACGTCAGCTGGCAGTCCGTCTTCTTCATCAACGTCCCGGTCGGCGTCCTCGCCCTCGTCCTCGGCCTGGTCATCCTCAAGGACCACCGCGCGGAGAACGCGCCGCGCTCCTTCGACGTCCTCGGCATCCTGCTGCTCTCCGGCGCCATGGCCTCCCTCGTCTGGGGCCTCATCAAGGCCGGCGAGTCGTGGGGCTGGACCGGCGCCAAGACCTGGGGCTGTCTGCTCGGCGCGGTGCTCCTCTTCGCGGTCTTCGCCTTCTGGGAGACCAAGGTCAAGGAGCCGCTCGTCCCGCTGGCCATGTTCCGCTCCGTGCCGCTCTCGGCCGGTGTGGTGCTCATGGTCCTCATGGCCTTCGCCTTCATGGGCGGCCTGTTCTTCGTGACCTTCTACCTCCAGGGCGTGAAGGGGCTCAGCCCGGTCGACAGCGGTCTGCGCCTGCTGCCGCTGACCGCGATGATGATCGTCTCCTCGCCGCTGGCCGGCGCCCTGATCACCAAGTTCGGCCCGCGGGTGCCGCTGGTCGGCGGCATGGTCTGCACGGCCGTCTCGATGTTCGGCATGATCACGCTCTCGGCCGGTACCAGCACCCTCGTGATGTCCCTCTGGTTCGCGCTCCTCGGCCTCGGGCTCGCCCCGGTCATGGTCGGCGCCACCGAGGTCATCGTCGGCAACGCGCCGCTCGAGCTGTCCGGCGTGGCCGGCGGTCTGCAGCAGGCCGCCATGCAGGTCGGCGGCGCGCTCGGCACTGCGGTGCTCGGCGCCGTCATGTCCTCCAAGGTCGCCGACGCCTTCGAGGGCAACTGGAAGGACGCCGGCATCCCGGCCCCGGCCAACCCGCAGCTGGAGCAGGCCGCGGAGTTCGGCATGGCCCCGCCGGAGCTGGCGCAGGCGCCGGGGATGACCCCCGACCTCGTCCAGCAGATCACCGGGGTCATCCACGACACCTTCCTGGACGGCATGGGCCTGGCCTTCACCGTCGCCGGTGCCGTCGCCGTCGTCGCGGCGCTCGTCGCCACGCTCACCAAGCGCGGGGAGAACGCGGAGGCGGGCGGCATGGGCGGCGGTCACATCTGACGTCCGTCCGACGTCCGTCCGACGTCCGTCGGGGTTCCCGTAGGGGGCCGTCACCCGTTCGCGTGAACGGGGGCGGCCCCTCTTCCGTCGACGGAAGACCTCCGCCATTCTCGTGATTACAGAGAGTGACGACACGGGGGTTCATCAGTATGTATACGAAGAAGGCCGTACTGGCCGTCGCGGCCGTCCTGGCCGCCCTGCTGTCCGCGATGGCGGCACCGGCGGCAGCTGCGACACCTGCGGCACCGGCGGCGGCAGCCGCGCCGTCCGGGACCGTTCTCGGGCCCTGCGGCCCCGGCCGGCTCTGTCTCTGGGCCAAGCCCGACTTCAAGGGCAGGGCGCAGACCCACGAGCTGGCCACGACCGACATCGACAGCTGCGTCGCCCTGCCGCCGGGCACCTCGGCCCAGTCCCTGGCCAACCGCACGGGGCGGCCGGTGACCACCTACCAGTCCGCCGAGTGCGCGGAGGCGGGGGAGTTCGAGACCTACCCGGGGCGCGGCACCTGGGTGCCGCAGACGCCCTACGAGGTCAGAGCGTTCAAGCTGTGGGAGCGGTAGGGGCAGGGGCGGCGGGGGCGGAGGC
>JOBE01000124.1 GCA_000717735.1 Streptomyces griseoluteus
CGCACTTGGGCAGCCGCTCCATCCCCCGCATCACTGCCGCGGCCCGGAACGCTGTTTCTCGACCCGCGCCTTCAGCCCCGGCGTCTGTTTCCTGCGGGGCACGGGGCAGTGTCTACCTGCCGGCCTGGGTGTGCGCGTGGCGGCTGTTGTGGTGGGGGCCGTGCCAGTCGAGGCATAGCACGGTGGCGTCATCGGCCAGGCGGCCGTCGAAGGCGTCGGTGACCGCTGTTGCCAGGACGCGCACGACCTCGCGGGGGTGTTCGGAGCCGGTGTCACGGATCAGGCCCGGTAGGTCGACGGACTCGGCTTGTCGTTCCTGCATGCCGTCGGTGTAGAGCAGGAGGCGGTCGCCGGGGCGCAGGTCCAGGTCCTGTACGTGGTACGGGGCGCCTTGGGGTGCGCCGAAGAGTAGGTCGACGTCCAGGCGCACTTGGTTCACCACGCCGTCGCGCAGGAGCAGTGGCCGGGGGTGTCCGGCATTGACGAGTTGCGCGCTGGTTCCGTCCAGGGCGATGCGTAGGAGCTGGCCGGTGGCGAGGGTGTGGTGGCCGTGGTCGAGGAGGGCTTGGTGGATCCGGCGTGCCTGGTCGGCCAGGTCGGCGCCGTCTCGGCGGGCGCCGCGTGAGGCGTTGACCAGGAGGGTGGCCATGAGCGCTGCGTTGACGTCGTGGCCCATGGCGTCGGTGATGGACAGGTGCAGTGTGTCGTTGTCGAGGGTGTAGTCGTAGGTGTCCCCGGCGGCGGATTCGGCGGGCACGAGGGACGCGGCGAGCGCGAACTGTGCGGTTTCGCAGGACGCCGCGTCGGGCAGGAGCTGTCGCTGGATCTCGGCGGCCAGGCTGAGCGGGGTGGCGCGCTGGCCCAAGCGGAAGAGGTCGGTGAAGCGGCGATCGGTGACGATGATGTACGCCAGCGCGCGTGCGGCCCCGCGGACCTCATCCAGGATCTCCTGGCTGACCTGCGGCAGGGACAACTCCAGGACACCGATGGTGTCGCCGCGGTGGGTCACCGGGGCGAGCACCCGCTGCCCGTGCCCGGCGTCAGGTGCCTGCACCATCTCCTGGTCCTGCAGTACTCGGTCGTAGAGGCTGCCGGCAAGCTGGATCCGACTGGCGCGGCGGCCGAACTGCGAGGCGGTCTCGTCCTCGAGCCTCACCATCTGCCGACCGACGACATCGACGAACAGGAACGACACCGCCCGCGCGCCGAACCGCTCGCGCAGATTGCGCGCCACCACAGCCAGGGACGCACCCGGCGCCGCGTCTTCCGCTGCGGCGAGCAGCCCCGTCAGCCCGAATGGGGCAGCCGGCATCGTTGCCTCCCAAGCGTTCTCATGCACATGTCCCGCCCCTGACCGAGGGCACCGCACCCAATCTCTCACCGGTCCACCTTGCGCCCTTGCAGGACAGCAGGCGCGTCCAGCGCCTCGCGTACAAGACCACCCGCCTGCCCGCTCGCGTCCGATTCCGACGGCGGCCAGGGCCTGGAAGACCGTGAGCGGCGCCGCCGGTGCCTCGTGCTGGTGGTGGCTGATGCGGGCCAGCTCCTGGCCGTACGCGTCGGCGTCGTGCTGCTCGGTGCTCACGCGGTGCCTCCCTTGTCTGTCCGGGTGCGGTTGGCGACCCAGTCCGGATCGCGTACGGCGCGGCTTCGGCTTCTCGTCCTCGGCGGCGTGTGTGATCCCGAGGCTTTGCTCGCACAGCCACTGCTGCACCGTGGTCAGCTTCTCCCAGCCCAGCCGCTGCGCTTTGACCCATCGCCCGAGGTCCTCGCCTCGGTGCATGACGACGCCGGGTCCGGTGGCAGTTCGCCGCCGACTTCCTCCAGGTGCTGCCGTGTGAGGTGAAAAGCCCGCTGCCACCCACCGGCCAGGCCGGGCACCAGGACGGGTCGATCTCCTCCAGCTGCTCGCGCCGGTCCGGCGACAGGGCGCCGGACCACGAGTCGGCGGGGAGTCCTTCGGCCTGGCGCTGCACGACGGAGAAGTAGACCTCCACTTGGTTCAGCCAAGAGGCGTGCACGGGGGTGTGGACCAGACCCCGATCTGGACGAGCGCACCCAGGAGACGATGGCCGAGCTGGCCGCCGAGCTGGGCTGCGTGTACGACTCCTGCGTCGACTACGACTCATACGACGACGAAACGCCGTACTACGCCTGGCGGTCCGCCTGCCCGCAGCCGAGCATGCCCGACTCGGCCAGGACGGATGGCCGCTGGCCATCGGCCCGCTGCGCCGTTACCTGACCACCCGGCTTCCCGACGGGCTGAAGTGGGAGATCACGCCGGACCGATCATTGACGTACGACCACGCCGGCAGCGCGGCCCTGCGGGCCGCCTACGACGATCTGATCGCCCCGTTCGAGCGCGCCCTGATCCCGCTGTGCCGGGACGGGGCCGATGCTCTCGAGCCGCGGGCCAAGGTCTGGAAGTGGCAGGAGAACCTCCTGGCCGGCACATTCGACCTGTGGCTGTGCGACGACCCGGACCGCCCGCACACCTGGATCGTCGTCACCGTCGGCCTCTGGACCGAACCCCAGCTCCTTGGCGAAGAGCCCGCAGCCCGCCTCGGCCGCTTCGGCTTCACCCCGCACCGCCCGCTGCTCTTCCTGCCCCGCCCGCCGGCACCGGCGACCTCCACCGCCCGCGCGGAGTCCGGCTCGTTCCCCGGCAAGAGCACCTCCAGGACGAAGGCTGCCGACGCCATCGGGACAGCGCACCAGTGGACGGCCAACGACCCCCACGTCCTGGCCGAGCGGGTCGCCCGCGACGACCTCAAGCTGCTGTGGCCGCACCTCACCGGCCCGGAAAGGAACTGAAGATGCCCTCCTAAGGGCTGTCCCGTAAATGATCTTCGGGACGCCTTGGGCGTGGTTGGTTGCCGTTCGGCCCGTCGGCTTATCCGGCGAGGGCGAGGTTGTGCATGT
>JOBE01000125.1 GCA_000717735.1 Streptomyces griseoluteus
GAATGGCCCACCACCCTCACCCCCTACCGCACCCACACCGTCGAACTCCCCGCCTACCCCTTCCAACGCCAGCACTACTGGCTCACACCCGAACCCGCCACGACGGATGCGCGGGGACTCGGTCTGTCCTCGGCCGGGCATCCGCTGCTCGGCGCCGTGGTCGAGCTCGTCGAGGAGGACCGGCTGGTGTACACGGGGCGGCTCGCCCTCGACACGCAGCCGTGGCTCGCCGACCACGCCGTCCTCGGCACCGTGCTGCTGCCCGGCACCGCGTTCCTGGAGCTCACGATGGCCGTGGGCGCCCGGATGGGCTGGCGCCGGCTCGCCGAACTCACCCTCCAGGCGCCGCTGGTGCTGCCTCCCGGCGAAGCCGTACAGCTTCGGGTGACCGTGGAACCGCCGGGCGCGAACGGGCAGCGGGAGCTGGCCGTGCACTCCCGGCCGCAGGACGCCGACCCGGACGTCCCGTGGACGCGGCACGCCGCGGCGGTGCTCGACATCGACGACGTCACCGCCGACTTCGACCTCGTCGAGTGGCCGCCGCCCGGCGCCCACGAGATCGACGTCGAGACCCGCTACGACACCCTCGCGGAGTCGGGCTACGACTACGGCCCCGCCTTCCAGGGCCTGCGCGGCGCCTGGCGCGCCGGCCGTGACGTCTACGCCGAGGTGAGCCTGCCCGCAGAGCTCGACGCCGCCGCCTTCGGCCTGCACCCCGCGGTGCTCGACGCGGCCCTGCACGCGGTCGGTCTGCTCCGCGAGGACGGCGGCACCGTCCTGCCCTTCTCCTGGTCCGGCGTCACCCGCTACACCGAGGGGGCGGACGCCCTGCGGGTCCGGCTCAGCGCGCGGGGTGAGGACGGGGTGGCCCTGCTCGTCGCGGACGGAACGGGAAGGCCCGTGCTGTCCGCGGAGGCCGTCACGATGCGGCCGTTCACGGCCGATCCGACCACCGGCAGCGGCGCCGATTCGTTGTTCCGGCTGGAGTGGCAGCCCGTTCCGGCCGCCGCGGCCGACGTCGAGGTGTGTCTGGTCGCGAACCTGGCCGACGTCCCCGACCTTGTACCGAAGGTCGTCGGCGTCCGATGTCCGGTCGCGTCGCAGGACTCGGCCGGCACGGGGGCCGACCTCGCGATGGCCGCGCACGAGGCCGCGGGCTGGGCGCTCGTCCTTGTGCAGGAGTGGCTGGCCGATGTCCGCTTCTCCGGCTCCCGTCTCCTGGTGCTTACGGACGGCGCCGCCGGCCCGGAGGTCACCCACCCCGCCCAGGCCACCGTGTGGGGCCTGATCAGGACCGCGCAGTCCGAACACCCGGACCGCTTCTCCCTGTTGGACCTGGATGCGGACGCGGCATCGCTCCTTGCCGACACCGTTACCGGGGCCGTGCTCACCGAGCCCCAGCTCGCCCTGCGGGACGGAGCGCTCCTCGCCCCCCGACTGGTCCGGCACGCCTCCGTCGCCGACCTGACCGGCGGCGGCCGGCTCGACCCGGACGGCACCGTGCTCATCACCGGCGGCACCGGCGTGCTCGGCGCGTCGGTCGCCCGGCACCTGGTCACCCGGCACGATGCCCGCCGCCTGCTGCTCGTCAGCCGTCGTGGCGCCGACGCCCCGGGCGCCGATGAACTCGCCGCAGAGCTGCGCGGTTTGGGCGCCGAGGTCACGCTCGCCGCCTGCGACACCGCCGACCGCGACGCGCTCGCTCAGCTCCTCACCGGCGTACGGCTCACCGCCGTCGTCCACACCGCGGGGCTCCTCGACGACGGCGTGGTCGAGTCGCTGAGCGCCGACCGGCTCGCCGCCGTACTCCGGCCCAAGGTCGACGCCGCCGCACACCTCGACGAGCTGACCGCCGACCAGGACCTCGCGGCCTTCGTCCTCTTCTCCTCGGTGGCCGGCGTGCTCGGCAACCCGGGTCAGGCCAACTACGCCGCCGGCAACGTCTTCCTCGACGCCCTCGCCGTCCGCCGCCGTGCCGCCGGGCGCCCGGCGACCTCGCTCGCCTGGGGCCTGTGGGCCGAACGTACCGGCCTGACGGGTCACTTGGACGACGCCACCCTCTCGACCCGCGGCGTCACCGCACTCTCCACCGAGCAGGGACTCGAACTCCTCGACCGGGCGCTCACCGACACCCACCCGGTGCTCGTGCCCGCCCTGCTCGACCCTGCCGCGCTGCGCTCCGACGCGCTCGCCGGGACCCTGTCCCCGGTGCTGCGCTCCCTCGTACGGGTCCCCCAGCGGCGCCCCGGCGAGTCCGGTCTGCGCCGCAGGCTCGGCCGGATGTCCGAGGAGGAGGGCCGCCGTCTGCTGCTCGACCTGGTGCGGGCCCAGCTCGCCTCGGTCGTCGGCCGCGACTCGGCGGACGGGATCGACCCGGACCAGCCGTTCAAGAGCTTCGGCGTCGACTCGCTGCTCGCGGTGCAGCTGCGCAACCGTCTCAACTCCGCCACCGGCCTGCGCCTGCCGGCCACGCTCGTCTTCGACCATCCCACACCGGCGGCAGTCGTCGACTTCACGCTCGCGCTCGCCCGGGAGCGGGCCGAGAGCGCCGCCCCGCCGGCCGCCGCCGTCGCCGCACCGCGTACGGACGACGATCCGATCGTGATCGTCGGCATGGGGTGCCGTTTTCCCGGTGGAGTGGACTCCCCCGAGTCGCTGTGGCAGGTCGTCGCACAGCAGCGGGACGTGATCTCCGGCTTCCCGGCCGACCGTGGCTGGGACCTCGACGGGCTCTACCACCCCGACCCGGACCACTCCGGCACCTCCTACGTGCGGCAGGGCGGGTTCCTCCACGAGGCCGCCGAGTTCGATCCCGCCTTCTTCGGGATCTCGCCGCGCGAGGCGCTGGCGATGGACCCGCAGCAGCGGCTGCTCCTCGAAGTGTCGTGGGAGGCCTGAAGAGGCCGAGGGCCACTTCCTGACCGGCACCGCAGGCAGTGTCGCCACCGGCCGGGTGGCATACACGCTCGGCCTGCAGGGCCCGGCCCTGACCGTGGACACGGCCTGCTCGTCGTCCCTCGTCGCACTGCACCTCGCGGTACGAGCCCTGCGGTCCGGCGAGTGCTCGCTCGCCCTCGCGGGCGGTGTCGCGGTGATGTCGACGCCCAACACCTTCATCGAGTTCTCGCGTCAGCGCGGGCTCGCGGCGGACGGCCGCTGCAAGTCCTTCTCCGCCGACGCGGACGGCACCGCGTGGGCCGAAGGCGTCGGTGTCCTGGTCGTCGAGTGGCCGGTACGGCCGTCAACCAGGACGGCGCCTCCAACGGACTCACCGCACCCAGCGGCCCCGCCCAGGAACGCGTCATCCGCGCCGCCGTGCAAGACGCCGGAATATCCTTCGACGGCGTCGACGCCGTCGAAGCCCACGGCACCGGCACCGTCCTCGGCGACCCCATCGAGGCACAGGCCCTCCTCGCCACATACGGCAAGGAGCGGGACGACCGGCCCCTGTTCCTCGGTTCGCTGAAGTCGAACCTCGGACACGCCCAGGCCGCCGCCGGCGTCGGCGG
>JOBE01000126.1 GCA_000717735.1 Streptomyces griseoluteus
CGCCAAGCTTCGCGATCACCCCAACATCGTCAGCGTCCACGACGTGGTCACCGTGGACGGCGCCCCCTGGATCGTGATGCAGCTCGTCGAGGGCGGCACCCTCCAGGACAGGCTGGCCGGGAAGGGGCGCCTCTCGGTGGACACCACCGAGAAGGTCGCCGAGGCACTCCTATGCGCCCTCGAAGCGGCCCACCAGCAGGGCATCGTGCACCGCGACATCAAACCGGCCAACGTCATGGTGGCCTCGGCGGGTCAGATCCTGCTCACCGACTTCGGCATCGCGATCAGCCAGGGCGACTCCACGCTCACGGCGACCGGCATGGTCATCGGCTCCCTGCCCTACCTCTCCCCAGAGCGGGCCCAGGGTTTGAAGGCGCAGGCACCCAGCGACCTGTTCGCCCTGGGCACGACCCTGTACGAAACCGTGGAGGGCGTCTGCCCCTTCAAGCGTGAGAGCCCGGCCGGCTCTCTCCACGCCGTCGCGTTCGAGGACGTACCGCCGATGAAACGCGCAGGCAGACTGCAACCCCTGATCGAAGCACTCCTGGAAAAGAACCCAACCAACCGCCCGACCGCCACCGAGGCCCTCGAACTGCTCAACTCAGCGGCCCAGGAAGCCAAGAGGGACAGCAAGTCGCAGCTCAGGCCACTCCCCGAACCAAAAGCAGCGCCCCCGGCGGGGTCCAAGGCGGCCGTCCGCTCGACTTCGGCACCCAAACCCAAGCCCAAGCCGACGTCAGATGGAAGGCCACGGCCGGACAACAAGTCGCAGGACTCTCCTACTGCTGCGGCACTCGTTCCCGTCCAAAAGAAGCCCTCAGAGGAGCACGACTGGGTGAGCGGCCTGGTCGGCCTCGCTCTTCTCTTCGTCGCGCTGCTCGTGGTGTACGCGAAGGACAACTCCTTCGCGAACTGGGTCAGTGGCGGCCTCAACGGCGACGTGGCCTCCGCCCAGGTAGGCGACTGCGTCCACGAGACCGACGATGACGATAGCTACTACAACGACGGTGAGCACCACATATGGGTCCAGGTCCCCTGCTGGTCCGCAGCCACCAAATACACCGTCAAGTACCGGGGGAGGGCCGTGGACGCCGTCAACGGCGTCTTGGCGGATGCCGGCTGCATCGCCCCCGATATGAATTGGCGAGACGAACGCCGCGTCTCGTTCTGGATGGCGAAAGGCGAAGCTTGGGAACCTTGGGAACTGTGTGTAAAACCGCGCCCCAACGACTGAGAGTGCGGAACGTGATCTTCTGTCCGGTCTGTGATCGCTCGATGGTGTGATGTTGGGGTATCGCGGCCGGTCAAGCGTTCGGGGTTCGCTTGGGTTGTGGCATGAGCATGCGCAAGCCGTACTCGAGCGACGTTTCCGACGAGCAGTGGGCCCTGGTCGAGCCCGTGATCACAGCCTGGAAGGCCGCGCATCCGTCGGTCAGCGGTCACCAGGGCGGATACGAGATGCGGGAAATCGTCAACGCGATCTTGTACCAGAACCGCAGCGGCTGCCAGTGGGGGCTGCTGCCCCACGACCTGCCGCCCGCCAGCGCGGTGAAGTACTACTTCTACAAGTGGCGCGATGACGGCACCGACCAGACCATCCATGATCTGATGCGATGGCAACTTCGGGAGAAGAAACGGCGGTTAGCCGACCCGAGCCTGGTGATCCTGGATACCCAGAGCCTTCACGCCGCCGTCGGCGTCCCCGCCGCAACGACCGGCAAGGATGCCGCGAAACGGGTGCCGGGCAGGAAGAGATGCCTGGCCGTAGATGTATCGGGCCTTGTCATCGACTGCGTCGTCCTGCCCGCGTCCGCGCACGAGAACACCGCTGGCATCGCGCTGCTGGACGGCGTCGTCGGCCAGTGCGACACCGTCAAGAAGGCCCTGGTCGACCAGGGCTTCAAGAACAAGGTCGTCGAGCACGGCAAGAACCTGGGTATCGACGTCGAGATCGTCGAACGCAACCCGGACCAGCGCGGGTTCGTGCCACAGGCAAAGCGGTGGATAGTGGAGCAGACGAACGGGATCTTGATGTTCTACCGCCGTCTCGTACGCGACTACGAACACCGGCTCGCCTCCTCCCGCTCCCGCGTTCTCTGGGCGATGACCTCCATCATGAGCCGCCGCCTCACCGGCAACACCATCGCCTCCTGGAGGACCGCATGAGCGAGAACCTGCAGGTCGCGGCCATCTTGGATCACATCGAGGCGCGCGAGCGTGAACTAGTCGAGCAAGCAGGGCAGTTGCGGGATTGGATCGAGGAACTCACCCGGCAGCTCGGCGAGATCGATACGGAGAGCGAGAACCTGCGGATCACCCGCAAGACCCTCCTCACGCTCACCCCGCCCGCACCCGCCACCGAGCCGGACCGACCCGACATCCCGGACCACCCCGCCTACCAACAGATCCTCACCGCCCTGGCCGACGCGGGCCGACCGATGCGTGCCCGCGACCTGTGTCAGGCCCTCGACCTGCCGATCCTCCCGAAGAACACCGAAGGCATCCGCTCGAAACTGAAGCGCCTGGTCAGCCGCGGCATCCTCACCGAGACCGAACCCGGCTTGTTCGCCCGCCCCGACGCCTGAGGACCACCCCACGCCCGTGACCAGCGACCCTTGTCCAACCTCAACTACGAAACGGACAAGAGCTCACGTTCCGCACTCTGAG
>JOBE01000127.1 GCA_000717735.1 Streptomyces griseoluteus
CCGGCGCCGGTGTTCTTGCCGGTGTAGCCGTAGAACTTCTCCAGGCCGAGCTGGTTGGAGGTGGGGTCCTCCACGGCCACGTTCTGCTTCAGACCGGGGATGCCGGAGGTGCCCGACGTCCAGGTGCCGGTGGTCTTGTTGTAGACGTCCCAGGTCAGGACGTAGTCGGTACGCTTGTTGCCGTTGTCCGAGTTGATCGGGGTCTTCACCACGGCCCGCAGATCGACACTGTCACCAGGGGCGACGACGGACGGCAGAGCCGTCTGGACCTGGTTGCCACCGGTGGTCACGTCGGTGCCGTCGGGCAGCGTCCACTTGTAGCTGAGGACGTGATCCGCCGCGGTCCAGCTCGCCGTGGTGGTGTTGGTGAGCGTGAAGTCGACCGTGTAGTCGGTGTTCGGCGTCATCCGCGCCGGAGTCTGCGGCGCGAAGTACGTCGACTCCGTGGTCGAGTCGATGTACGTGACCACGATCCGCGGACGCAGACGCTGCTCGGTGCCCTCGGAGGACAGGAACAGGGTCCGCTCCTGGGAGGCGGCCTCGTCGGCCATCTTGATGACGACACCCTGCTGGGAGGCCGGGGTGGTCACCCAGGACTGCGCGAGGGAGGTGACGCTCCAGTCGTGGCGGGCGGGGTCGTTCGTCTTCGCCCCGGTGTCGCCCGCGACAGCGCCGAAGTCGCCACCGGCAGTCGTCCAGTTGGTGGCGGCGTTCGCCTTGACCCAGGTGGCGGCCTCGTCGAAGTCCCGCGTCAGCGGACGGAGTTCATAGACCGCACCGGTGGTGTCCTGGGCGGTCTGCGTGGACCACAGACGCACCTTGGCGTCCAGGACCCGGGCCGAAGCGGGGATGCCGAGGGCCGGGAACTTCAGCACCGCACGGGTGTCGCCATAGGTGGCGGAGTTGTTACCGACACTGAGCCAGTTCTTCGGACCGCCGTCGTCGATGGTGTCGTGCGTGGTCGCGGTACGGGCGGAGGACAGGGTGGTGTCCTGCGTCGCATCCAAGACCTTCGTCGTACGGCCGGCCTTCGGCAGACGCACCAGCTGGGTCGGGGCAGCGACAACCTGCCCGTCCTTCGTCTTCACCGCGACCATGTAGTAGTACGCACGGCCGAACGGGTCAGCGTCATCCCCCTTCGTCGGCGTCGCCGACGAGTCCGTGAACGCCGTCGTCCCCGGCGCGACCGGCGCGACAAGGGTCGCGGCGGAGGGAGTGAAGGTCTGACTGATCGACCGGTGGACCTGGTACTCGACCAGATCGTCACCGGTGGCGACCGGGTCCTTGTCCTGGTACGCAGACCACGACAGCTCGGCGCCCGTGTCGTGAATGGTGGTCGGGGCGGCAAGCTCGACACCCTGACGCCCATACGTAAGAACAAGACGCGGATAGTTGGCGACCTCGCCGCCGTACCCGAACTCACTGCCCTCGTAACGCGGACCACCCTTGGGGCCGTTGGCGGTCTCATCACCGGCCTTGATGACGAAACCGTTGTTGGCGTAGGTGCCGTCGATCCACTGCTGGACCGTCTTGGTCACCGGGAAGGAATGCCAGGCGTTCAGCTCACCCGGCTGCTTGGTGACCACACCACCCTTGGTGAACCGCACAGCATCCGCAATCACCGACGTCGCGGTCGTCACGGGCCCGTCACCGAGAACGACCTTGCCGAGCGTGCCCGCCTTGAACGGATGCGAACCCAGCGTCTTCCACACACCGCCCGTACCGGCCTGCTGATTGACCGCATACGCCTTCGACCCACCGTCGAAGGTCACCGTGTACGGAGCATTGGCCGCACGGTCCGAGGCCGGAACGCTGTGCGCCTCGACCTGGTAGACGCCGTCCTCGGGCAGACTCGGCTGCCACGAGTACGTGTCACCCGCGACCGCATCCTTGTTGTACATGTACGTCTGGTTCACCGCGTACTGCGTGTACGCCGCGTTCCCCGACGCAGGCCACGCACCCACCGCCGCCGTACGCCCGGCCTCACCGTTGTCCACGACAACCGACGTACCCGACAGCTCACCGGTGAACGTGCTCGCACTGCTCCACGTCGCGGTCTCCTCGGTCCACGCGCTGGTGGCGCGGTGCGCCTCCAGCTGGACCTCGGTGTCACCCGTCGTATGGAACTGATCGAAATACAGCCTCAGATCAGCCGAATCGATCTTCGTACCCGCCGGAATACTGCCCACGGGGAACCGCAGCAGCGCACGCGAAGTGCCCGTACTGGTGTTACCGACCGACAGACGCCAGTTGTCCTTGTAATTCGTCGTCGGACCGTCCGAAGAGATCATCACATCCTGCGCCGTCGAAGGCGTCGGAGCGATCGAGATCGTCGGATCGATCGTGACCGGATACCGCCGCTCAGGAGCCGCAAGCCACTTCGCATCGGGAGTGACCGTCAGCGTCCAGCCCCTACCGGCCTTCACCAGCTTCTGCTGCACGGCCGAGCTGTAACCCGAACCGTAAGGAGCCTTCGCGTCCTCCTTGGCATCCGTCATGAACGCCGCAGGAATCACCAGAACGGGGTCCGCACCCTCACCGAAGAAGGAGATGGAACCATCCTTGTTCCCCTTCGGCGTCAGCCCACCGGCATCAAGGGTGAAGGT
>JOBE01000128.1 GCA_000717735.1 Streptomyces griseoluteus
ACGGCGACCACCGAGATCTACACCTCTCTATTCGTCGGCAGCGTCAGATGTGTATAAGAGACAGGCGGGTGAGGGGCCGGCGGGTGGGTTGTCCCGGGTGTCGGGTGCCCCACCCGCGGTCCTCGGCCGGAGGAGTGGTCTGAGGCGGTCAGGGCCAGGTGCCCGTGAGGCGGCGGCGGGAGGCTCGTGCTGTCGGTGTGGGGTGGCTGTGGCCGGGCGGCCGGATGATGGCCGGGAACGGTTCGCTGAAGTGGTGTGCCGCGATGCGTGCGTCGTGCTGGGCGTTGAGCCGGTGGATCAGGCGCACGCCGAACGCGATCAGCAGGGCTCCTGCCGCGAGCACGATCAGGGTCTCCATGACGTCACCTCCGCGGGTTTCGCGGTAGCGCGATCATCCGGGCTCCGACGACCGCGTGTCGGAGCGGCGGCTGGGCGGACCCGCCGTCGGTCTCCCAGGTGTCCACGCCGCTTCGGGCGGCCCGCATACGGGAGCCGGTCACGGCTTCGTCGGACATGAGGACACCGGCGGGCAGGACGCTGCCGGGGAGGGTGGCGGCGTTCATGAGCCGGGCGGCTGCGGCGGGTTCGGTCTCGGGTGGGATCACCAGCAGGTCGCAGCGGCCGACGGCGTAGGAGAGCAGGATCATCTTGTCGGGATCCTGTTCGGTGAACCAGCCCACGTGCACGGTGTGCCCGGTGGCGGGGACCGTGTGAGGGACGACGGGCCAGCGGGTGGGGTTCACCGCGACGCGTGTGATGCGTCCGTAGTGCTCCTCCAACGCGTCGACCAAGGCCGGAAGCTCGGCGGCGAGGTCACGCGAACGAGGCCACCAGGCGCCGTCCAAGAGGCCGGCGAGGGCGGTCTTCGGCGTCAGCGACAGGCGCGCCGAGAGCGGGGGTGCGAGGGCGATGCTCATGATCGCGGACCCGTCTCCGGGCCGCCCTGCAGGGCGGCCCAGTGTCTTGATCGCCGGAAACGACGTCCGCGTGGGAGCGGGTGCTCGAGTTACTCCCGGTAAATCCAGCGTACTCCGCCCCGTGCCCGGACGAGCCGTTCCGAGCAGGTGACTTTCCAGCGGGAAAACCGCCCGGACGACAGCGGTGAGCATGACCGCAGGCTTGCGGAGTACCGTGAGACCACGGCGGTATCTCGTCGACCATGAGGTGTCGACAGCCCCGCGCGGACAGGCGGACCACCATGGCCGAATCCGACACTCCCGCTCCTCGGAAGCTCCTTCCGGACGAGATCCACCGAGCGGTGAGGCCCGGCACCGCCCTGCTCCGGCTGCAGACGACCCACTCCCGCGAAGGCGTCCTCGACGGCGCGTGGTGGCCCCGCTCCCGGGACATCGTGACCGAGCTGCCTGCCCTGATCCAGGCGCTCACCGCACACCTCGGCCCCATCATGAGGGTCGGCCTGGACACCGACGCCTGGGAGGGGGTCCCGACCCGCGTGGTCGTCGACGACCGGGTCGTGCGCCTCGAGTCCTTCCCCGTCGGCGACGACACCGTCCTCATCACCCGCGGCGACAACGACCACTTCGCCCTCCTGGTGGTGCCCCCGGACACGACACCGGACACGGCACGCGATGCCATGGCCCGCGCGGTCGACGCAGGGAACGTCACCCAGGCCGCCGAGATCCTCGTCGCCGCGCTTCCCGAACCCATGGCGGACCACCGGGAGTCGGCGTGATCCAGATGGCGGACATCCGTGAGTGGCGGACCCACGACGTGGTGGACACGCGGGGCCACAGGATCGGCGAGCTGGAGGCGGTCTACGTCGATACCAGCACCGACGAGCCGGCCATGGCCACGGTCCGGGTCGGCCTGCCCACCCGGCACCGTCTGGTGTTCGTTCCCCTGGACGGTGCGATGGTGGGGCCCGGCTACGTGAAGGTCGCCCACGACAAGTCGCTGGTGAAGCGGTGCCCTTCGGTCGGCACCGACGACGTACTTCCCGCCGGGGACGAGGAGGCGGTCTTCCGGCACTACGCCCTCCCCTACCAGCCCGGGGCGAACGGTGAACGGCAGCTGGCCCGCCGCTGAGCCTCCCGACCGACCGAGGGGGCAGCCCTCATGACGCTCTTCCTGGCCTTGATCATCATCGCGATCGTGCTGGGCATCATCGGTGCCACCGCCGACGGACTGCTCTTCCTGCTGATCATCGGCATCGTGCTGCTCGTGGCGGACCTCATCTACATCACCATGCGCATGCGCCGCTCCTCCCACCGCCGCCCGGTCCGGTGACCCGACGCACCAGGTCACCTGGTGTGGACGGCGACGAGGCCGCAACGCCTCCGAACGCGCCGACGGAACAGTGCTTCGGCGAGGTACTGGCCTACTCGTCGGCCGGCGGCGCGGACGTCTTGGCGGCGCGGCGGTACTCGGCGTTGATGCGCTGGGCTTCTTCGAGCTGGTCCTCGAGGATGATGATGCGGCAGGCGGCTTCGACGGGGGTGCCCTGGTCGACGAGTTCGCGGGCGCGGGCGGCGATGCGCAGCTGATAGCGGGAGTAGCGGCGGTGGCCGCCCTCCGAGCGCAGCGGGGTGATCAGGCGGGCTTCGCCGATGGCACGGAGGAAGCTCTGGCTCGTGCCGAGCATT
>JOBE01000129.1 GCA_000717735.1 Streptomyces griseoluteus
CCACCGGTCCCGCCCCGTCCGCCGCCCTCGCCGAGCGCAGCGCCCCCGCCCCCGCCCCCGACTTCGGGCGGATCACCGGCGCCCGCGTCGGTACCGTCGCCGTGCCCGTCGCCGCCGTCGTGCGGGTGGCACGGCGGAAGAACGTGATCGGGGCCGAGACCACCGGCTCCATCCCGGTTCACCTGCTCTTCCGTGACGAGCCGGAGACCGCCGCGCCCCGGGCGGCGGGCGCCGACGACGGAGGTCCCGACACCGTCGCCATGGCCGTGCCCCTGCCGCAGACGAACGGCCGCGGGCACGCCATTCCGGCCCCGTCGAAGGTCCAGCCGCAGACAGGGACGGTGACCAAGCCCGTATCCGAGCCCGCGACCAAGGGCGGGACCAAGTCCCCCACCAAGCCCGGCGCCAAGTCCACTGCCAAGGCCAGACCCGCGTCCAGGCCTCCTCAGACCAGAGCGACCGCCTCCACCTCCCGGCCCGCCCCCACCGCCGACCCCGGTCTCGTCGAGCGGCCGGGCGCGGTGCTGCCGGGGTGGGTCGGGGTGATCGGCGGGGCCGTGGCGCTCGCCGGTTGCGCGGCGATCGTGTGGTGGACCGGGGCGGTGCCGGAGGAGGCGGCGCGGATGCTGCGGCTGCCGGTACGCCCGTACCACGGCATCCACCTCGGCCAGTGGGCGCTGCTCGCGCTCGGCGTCGTGCTCGCCCTGTTCGCGCTCGGCGGTCTCGGCCGGGGCAGGGTCGGCTACGCCTGGGTGCTGACGCTGTTCGGCGACTACCGCGGCACGGTCCGCCGTACCGGTCTGGTCTGGGTCAGTCCGCTCCTGCTGCGCCGCCGGGTCGACGTACGGCTCCGGCACTGGCGCAGCGAGCCGCTGTCGTCCGTGGACGCGAAGGGCACCGCGCTCGACGTCGTGGTCCTCGTGGTGTGGCGGGTGCGGGACACGGTCCGGGCGGCCCTGGGGGTCGACGGGCACGAGGACTACCTGCGGGAGCAGGTCGAGGCGGCGATGGCCCGGGTCCTCTCGCAGCTTCCGGCCGACGCCTTCCACGAGGACGCCCCGACGCTCCGGGACGCGGAGGCGGTCGGCGAGGCCCTGACGCGGATGCTGTCGGCGGAGTGCGCCCCGGTCGGGGTGGACGTGTTCTCGGCGCAGCCGACGCGGATCGAGTACGCGCCGGAGGTGGCGGCGGCGATGCGCAGGCGCCGGATCGCGGCGATCGACGCGAAGCACCGGGACAGCGTGCTGACCTCGGTGGTGGACGCGGTGGACGACGTGGTCCACCGGCTGACCAGTCGTGGTCTGGTGGAACTGGACGACTACGAGCGCAAGGCGCTGGTCAAGGACCTGACGGTGGCGTTCTACACGGGTCGGACGGGTCCGGTGGAGGGGGCCTGAGGGGATGGACATGTTCAACTTCCGTCCATACCTTGGTACTTGGTCCAGACCAAAATGAACGACCCGCAAGAACCGCACGCGTGCGCGCACGACCCAACGGAACTCCCCCACGTTCTCCTGGAGCGACAGCATGCGCAAAAAGTCAGTCGGGGCGGCGGTGGTGGCGCTCGGCGTCGCCGGCGCCACCCTCCTCGCCACCGGTAGCGCCGGCAGCCACGGCTACACCGACTCCCCGATCAGCCGCCAGAAGCTCTGCGCCAACGGCACCGTGACCAACTGCGGCTCCATACAGTGGGAGCCGCAGTCGGTCGAGGGCCTCAAGGGCTTCCCCGCCGCCGGGCCCGCCGACGGCAAGATCTGCTCCGCCGGGCTCACGCAGTTCGCCCAGCTCGACGACCCCCGGGGCGGCACGTGGCCCGCCACGAGGCTCACCGCGGGGCAGAGCTACAGCTTCCGCTGGCAGTTCACGGCCCGGCACCGCACCACCGACTTCAAGTACTACATCACCAGGAACGGCTGGGACCCGAGTCAGAAGCTGACCCGGGCCGCGCTCGACCCCCAGCCGTTCCTGACCGTCCCCTACAACAGCCAGCAGCCGCCGGCGACCCTCTCGCACTCCGGGACGGTCCCGGCGGGCAAGACGGGCCGTCACCTGATCCTGGCGGTGTGGACGGTCGCGGACACCGCGAACGCGTTCTACGCCTGCTCGGACGTCCAGTTCTGACGCCGGCCTGACCCCACCCGTGCCGGGGGGCGAGCCGCACCCCGGCATCCAGCTCGATCAACCCGCCGGAGCACCCGCTCCGGCCGGCGCGGCGGCCCTCGCGGGGGCCGCCGTCGCCGGGACCGGCCCGCACAGGCACCGAGCAGACCCGCCCCGGCGCCCCGGAGGGTGGGCCCACCCCTACCTCCCTCCCACCC
>JOBE01000130.1 GCA_000717735.1 Streptomyces griseoluteus
CGGCATACGAGATCTAGTACGGTCTCGTGGGCTCGGAGATGTGTATAAGAGACAGGTCCTGGCCACGCTGCCGCAGGACCTGGAGCGGCGGCTGCGGGACCTGTGCCGACGCGATGGACTCTCCCCCTTCGGCGTGCTGCTCGCCGCGTTCAACGTGCTCCTCCACCGCTACACGCGGGAGGAGGACGTCATCGTCGGCGCCCCCGTCGCCAACCGGACCCGCCCCGAGTTCGAGGGCATCGTCGGCTTCTTCGTCAACACCGTCGCCCTCCGCTCCCGCGTACCCGGCGACGCGACCCTCGCCGACGTACTGCGCACCACCCAGGACACGGTCCTCGCCGCCCAGGCCCACCAGGAGGCGCCGTTCGCCCGCGTCGTGGAGGAACTCGCCCCCGACCGGGACCCCGGCCTCAACCCGTTCTTCCAGGTCCTCTGCAACTTCCTCGACCTCGCTGACGAACCCACCGCCCAGGGCCTGACCACCCAGGTCCTGGAGATCGAGGAGCAGGTCACCCGCTTCGACCTCGAAGTGCACTTCGAGGCCAAGACCGACGGCACCGTCTGCCGGTTCGTCTACAGCAAGGACCTCTACGACGCCGACCGCGTCGAACGGATGACCGGCCACTACCTGGCCGTACTGCGCGCCCTGCTCACCGCACCGGACACCCGCGTCGACGACGTCGACCTGCTGACCGACGCGGAACGCGACCAGGAACTCGCCGGCCGCAACGCCACCGACGCGCCGGTCTCCCCGTACACGCTCCCCGAACTGATCGAGGCCCAGGTCGCGCGGACGCCCGACGCCACCGCCGTCGTCTTCGAGGGACAGACGCTCAGCTACGCCGAACTCAACGACCGCGCCAACCGGCTCGCCCACGCCCTGATCGCCCGCGGCGCGGGACCCGAACGCCCGGTGGCCCTGCTCGTCCCCCGCTCGCTCGACATGATCACCGGCCTCGTCGCCGTGTTCAAGAGCGGCGCCGGCTACCTCCCCGTCGACCCGGACTACCCGCGCGACCGCATCACCTACCTCCTGCAGGACGCGGCACCCACCCTGGTCCTGGCCCACTCACGCACCGCCGGCCTCATCCCGGACGGCCTCCCCACCCTTCTCCTCGACGACCCCGCGCTGGTCGCCGAGACCGCCGCACGCTCCGCGGCCGACCCCACCGACGCCGACCGCACCACCCCCCTGCACGACCTCAACACGGCGTACGTCATCTACACCTCCGGCTCCACCGGCCGCCCCAAGGGCGTCCTGATGCCCGCCGCCGGGCCGCGCAACCTGGTCCTCTGGCAGCGGGACGTCATGACCGGCATGACCGGCGTCCGCACGGCCCAGTTCACCGCCGTCGGGTTCGACGTCTCCGTGCAGGAGATCCTGGGCAGCCTCATCTCCGGCAAGACGCTGGTCGTCCCCACCGAGGACACCCGGCGCAGCGCCGAACAGCTCGCCCGCTGGCTCGACCGGCACGACGTCAACGAGTTCTACGCCCCCGCCCCCGTCATCGACGCCGTGTACGAGGCCGCCGACGAGCTCGGCCTCGCCCTGCCCTGCCTCACCGACGTCCAGCAGGCCGGCGAGGCCCTCACCCTGAACGAGCGCGCCCGCGGCCGCCACGCCGACCCCGCGCACCGGCTGCACAACCTCTACGGCCCCGCGGAGGCGCACGGGGCGACCGTGTACTCGCTCCCCGGCGACAGCTCCGCCTGGCCCGACGCCGCACCCATCGGCGGCCCGATCGCCAACACCCGCGTCTACCTCCTCGACGACCGGCTGCGCCCCGTCCCCGAGGGCGTCCCGGGCGAGATCTACATCGGCGGCGAGGGCGTCGCCCGCGGCTACGCCGACCGCCCCGGCCTCACCGCCGAGAGGTTCGTCGCCGACCCGTACGGCCCGCCCGGCAGCCGCGTCTACCGCTCGGGCGACCTCGCCCGACGGCGCTCCGACGGCGCACTGGAGTTCCTGGGCCGCGCCGACCACCAGGTCAAGATCCGCGGCATCCGGATCGAGCCCGGCGAGATCGAGACCGTCCTCGCCCGCCACCCCTCCGTCACCCAGGTGGCCGTCATCGCCCGCGACGACCGGCCGGGCGGCAAGTACCTCGTCGCCTACGCCGTCCCCCACCCCGGACACACCTGGGACGCCGCCGAACTCCGACGTCACGCCGAGGAGTTCCTGCTCAAGGCCATGGTGCCGACCGCCTTCGTCGCCCTCGAC
>JOBE01000131.1 GCA_000717735.1 Streptomyces griseoluteus
CTAGAAGACTGATGAAGATGTTGGGTTCTGGCCCCGCCGCGTCAGCGGCGGGGCCAGACTCGTTGTTGTGGTGCAAGGGGAGTGGGTCGGGGAGACTGTCGGGCCTGATGTGTGGTCGACGTGCCGGGAGTTGATTCCGGCTGGAAGTGTGTTCGCGTTCCTGGCCGAGCACCGTGGCCGGTTGTTTCCGGCGGAGACGTTCGCGGACATGTATCCGTCGGCGAACGGGCGGCCGTCGATGCCGCCGCAGATCCTGGCGGCCGCGATCACGGTGCAGGCCCTGCATGGCCTGTCGGACTTCGAGACGGTCCAGGAATTACGCTGTGACCTGCGGTGGAAAGCCGCGTGCGGGCTCGGTCTGCACGACATGGCGTTCGACCCGTCTCTGCTGGCGTACTTCCGCCGCCGGCTGGCCCGCTCCACGCGCCCAAACCGGGTCTTCGAAGCGGTCCGCGAGGTCGTCAAGGCCACCGGAGTGCTGAAGGGCAAGCACCGCAGGGCACTGGACTCCACCGTTTTGGACGATGCGGTCGCCACCCAGGACACCGTCACCCAGATCATCGCCGCCATCCGAGCCGTGATCCGGGAAGTCCCCGGCGCCGGCCAGGTCGCGGCGGTGAAGTGCACCGCCCACGACTACACCGATCCGGGCAAACCCCGCATCGCCTGGAACGACGCCCAGGCCCGCGCCGCGCTCGTTGACGCCCTCGTCGCGGATGCACTGCGGCTGCTCGGGCACCTGCCCGAGCAGGAACTCGGCGAGAAGGCCGCGAACGCGGTGGGCATCTTGGCCCTGGTCGCCGGGCAGGATGTCGAACCGGCAGAGGACTCCGACGGCCGCGACGGGCGCTGGCGCATCACCCAGGGCACCGCCCCGGGCCGCATGGTCTCCACCGTCGACCCCGAATCCCGCCATGTCCACAAAACCCGCTCCCACCAGCAGGACGGATACAAGGCCCACCTCGCCGTCGAGCCCGAGACCGGCCTGTTCACCGCTGTCGCCCTCACTCCCGGAGCCGGGCCGGAGCACCACGAAGCCGCCGTCGGCCTGGACCTGCTTGCCGACGAGGACACCCCGGTGGACGCCTTCGGAGACACCGCCTACTCCACCGGCGACGCCCGCCAGGTCCTCAAAGAGGCAGGACACCGGCTGTTCCTCAAACCCGCCCCGCTGCGGGCGGCCGTTCCCGGCGGCTTCACCCCCGACGACTTCACCATCGACACCACCGCCAACACGGTGACCTGCCCCCAAGGACACACCGTCCCGCTGTCGGACCCCGGCGGACAGCACCACCAGCGCAAAGCCTCCTTCAAGGACCTGTGCACCGGATGCCCCCTGCGCGAGAAGTGCACCAGAGCCAGAGCGGGCCGGATCCTGACCATCCGCCCCCACCACGACCAGCAGGCGACCGCCCGCCACCAGGCCGCCACCGACCCCGACTGGCAAGCCGCCTACCGCCGCTGGCGACCACCGGTCGAACGCGCCGTCGCCTGGATCGTCCACCGAGGCAACCGCAGACTCCGATACATCGGCACCATCAAGAACGACGCCTGGCTCCACACCCGAGCAGCCGCCCTCAACCTCCGCCGGTTGATCAACCTCGGGCTCACCCACACGAACGGCACCTGGCATCTCGCCCCCACCGGCACATGACCACGAGGGGCTGCCCGGCCTCCGGCCGGACAGCCCCTCAACAAGATCTTCATCAGTCTTCTAG
>JOBE01000132.1 GCA_000717735.1 Streptomyces griseoluteus
CGCCCGCCCCCTTCCTGGAGCCACCGTGCGCACCCGACTCGTCCTGCTCTCCGCCCGTCTGCTCGACCCCGGCACGGGGGCGTTCCTGCCCGAGACCGCGCTCGCCGTCTCCGACGACGGCCGGATCGGCGCCCTCGGCGACGACCGGGAGATCCGCACGCTCGCCGGACCCGGCACCACCGTCGTCGACCTGAAGGGGGCCGTGGTCACACCCGGTCTCGTCGACGGGCACGTGCACCCGGTGACCGGCGCCGAACTGACCCACGGCCTCGACCTCTCGTACTGCGCCGACCTCGACGACGTACGGGAGACCCTCGCCCGGGAGGTACGGACCCTGGACCGGGGCGCCTGGCTCTTCGGCTGGGGCCTCGACCCGAACGTCTTCGGCGACCGGCCCGTCGGCATCGCGCCCTTCGACACCGTGCTCGACGGAGTACCGGCCTTCCTGCTGCTCTTCGACGCCCACTCGGCAATCGCCAGCAGGCGCGCGCTCGAACTCGCCGGAGTGGACGGACCCCGCACCTTCGCGCAGGCCTCCGCCGAGGTCGTCTGCGACGCGGACGGGCGCCCGACCGGGCTGCTCCAGGAGGACGCCGCCTGCGAGCTGGTCGAGCGGGTCGCCCCGCGGCCGACGCGCGAGGAGAGCCGGGAACGGCTCGCGGCGGCACTGCGGGCCATGGCGGCGAGCGGACTCACCGGCGGCCACGCCATGGACGCCAACGGCGACAGCCTCGCGCTGTACGGGGAGCTGGACGCGGCCGGCGAGCTGCCGCTGCGGCTCCGGGTGGCACCCTGGTGCCAGCCCGGCACCGACGCGGACGGCGTACGGGCCCTGATCGCGCAGCAGGGCACGGGCGGGGCGCTGTGGCGGGTCGCCGGGGTGAAGCTCTTCATGGACGGGACCATCGACAACGGCACCGCCTGGCTGGAACGCCCCGACTGCCACGGCGAGTCCACGCACGCGTTCTGGCCGGACCCCGACGCGTACACCCGCATCGTCGGGGCGCTGCACCGGGCGGGGGTCGGGACGGCGACGCACGCCATCGGGGACGCGGCCGTCCGGCACGTCCTCGACTCCGTCGAGAAGGCACAGGCCACCGGCGGGACCGAGGTGCGGCACCGGGTCGAGCACATCGAGACCGTCCCGGACGACACCCTGCGTCGCTTCGCCGACCTGGGCGTCCTCGCCTCCATGCAGCCCACGCACTGCTGCGACTTCACCCGCGCCGACCACACCGACAACTGGTCGCGCCGGCTCGGCGAGGAGCGCGCCTCGCGCGCGTGGCGCTGCCGGGACCTGGTGGACGCGGGGGCCACCGTGCTCCTCGGCTCCGACTGGCCGATCGCGCCGTTCCCGCCGCTCGGCGTGATGGCCGGGGCCGGACACCGGCGCCCGAGCCGCGACCTCGGCCAGGCACCGCACCTGCCGGAGCAGGCACTCACGGCCCTGGAGGCGCTGCGGGGCATGACGACGGCGCCGGCGTACGCGGCGGGCGAGGAGCACGAGGCGGGGCGGCTCGCCCTGGGCTACCGCGCCGACCTGACGGTCCTCGCGGCGGACCCGCTGACGACCCCGCCGACGGAACTGCCGGACGTGCCGGTCCGCCTGACGGCGGTGGGCGGCAGGGTCACGTACCTGTCTCTTATACACATCTCCGAGCCCACGAGACCGTACTAGATCTCGTATGCCGTCT
>JOBE01000133.1 GCA_000717735.1 Streptomyces griseoluteus
CCGTTCACCCAGTCCCTGACCGCACCCCACCTCGATGACCAGCACCCCTTACCCAATCTCAACTCCGAAACGGGCATAACCTCACGTACCGCACTCTCAGACAGGGCGGGGCCATTCCCACCAGAGCTACGCCCGACGCCAGTCGAACAGCCGGTCACCCGCGCCCACACGGGCCGTCAGCCGCATACCGGCCAGCTCATCCCGGGGCGCACCCACGGCAGCCTCGATCTCGACCGCCGGGTACCGCTCCGGCTCGGTGGCGTCCTCAGCGTCCGCGACGATCTCGGCCTCATCGCCGACCAGGAGCAGGACCTTCACGTTCACGCGCTCGCTCATCAGGGGGTGTCCTATCGGGGTGTGGGGGCCCACTCGGGCCGGTAGTCGGGGTGGTCGGCGTACGGCAGGACCAGCAGCTGGAGAAGCGGGAGGGCTGTGGGGTCGAAGTCCCAGTTCTGCAGCCCGAACGTCTCGTCGTGCTCCTTGTCCTTCTCGTTCAGGGATGTCACGAACTCGTCCAGTACGCGCCGTTTGGCGTCGACCTCGGCCAACACCCGCGCGGGATCGTGGCGGGCGATGTGGGTGCGTTCGGTGTCTTCCACAACCACAGCTACGAGGTGGTACTTCGCCTTCTCGTCTCGCGTCGGCCCGGCTACGAGGTTCCTCTGGTTGTTGACGGTCCACTCGTCGCCGGACCGGGCGGTCGCGGCGTCCTCGTCGAGGCGGGCGCGAAGGAACGCGATCAGGTCGTCCATGCGGTCCATCATCCCTTCTTCGGGGGCGGCGGGGTGGGGTTCTTCGCGGCGTCAGCGGCGGCCTGGGACTGCTCGTTGCGCTGCCGGAGTTCGGCGATGGACATGGTGCTCTTGTACTCACCCACGGCGGGCTCCTGAGGGGTAGACGGCCCGGGAGATGCCCGGGAGACGGTGGTAGACGACGCGGTAGACGTGCAGGTCAGGCGGCGTCTACCTGGGTGGGAGACGGGGATGTCTCCTCGATGGGGAAGTGGCGGTCGAGGTCGGCCGCGCGGACCCCGCGGGTCGGCACCCCGCGTAGCTTGACCTTGGGGTCCACGGGGATGCCGAGGGCCTCCAGGCGGACCCTCAGATCGGCCACCTTCCAGCCCTCTCCCTGGCCATGCTTCTGGAGGTGGGTGAGGACCTCGGAGAGGTGCACTGCGGGGCGGTCGCCGAGGACCTCACGGAGGAGTGCGACGGCGGCTCCGGCGGGGTCCTCC
>JOBE01000134.1 GCA_000717735.1 Streptomyces griseoluteus
TACGGGAGGTTGCGGGCCATGACGATGCGCTGGACCTGGTTGGTGCCTTCGTAGATCTGGGTGATCTTGGCGTCGCGCATCATGCGCTCGACGGGGTAGTCGCGGGTGTAGCCGTAGCCGCCGAGGAGCTGGACGGCGTCGGTGGTGACCTCCATGGCGACGTCGGAGGCGAAGCACTTGGCCGCGGCGCCGAAGAAGGTCAGGTCGCCATCGACGCGCTCGGACTTGGCGGCGGCGGCGTAGGTGAGCTGGCGGGCGGCTTCGAGCTTCATGGCCATGTCGGCGAGCATGAACTGCACGCCCTGGAAGTCGGCGATGGGCTTGCCGAACTGCTTGCGCTCCTTCACGTAGCCCTTGGCGTAGTCGAGGGCGCCCTGGGCGATGCCGATGGCCTGGGCGGCGATGGTGATGCGGGTGTGGTCGAGGGTCTTCATCGCGGTGGCGAAGCCGGTGCCCTCCGCGCCGATCATGCGGTCCGCGGGGATGCGGACGTTGTCGAGGTAGACCTCGCGGGTCGGGGAGCCCTTGATGCCGAGCTTCTTCTCCGGGGCGCCGAAGGACACGCCCTCGTCGGACTTCTCCACGACGAAGGCGCTGATGCCCCTGGAGCGCTTGTCGGGGTCGGTGACGGCCATCACCGTGTAGTACTCGGAGACGCCCGCGTTGGTGATCCACCGCTTGACGCCGTTGAGGACCCAGAAGTCGCCGTCGCGGACCGCGCGGGTCTTCATGCCGGCCGCGTCGGAGCCCGCGTCGGGCTCGGACAGGGCGTAGGAGAACATCGCGTCGCCCTTGGCCAGCGGGCCGAGGTACTTCGCCTTCAGCTCCTCCGAACCGGACAGGATCACCGGCAGCGAGCCCAGCTTGTTGACCGCCGGGATCAGCGAGGACGAGCCGCACGCGCGCGCGACCTCCTCGATCACGATCACCGTGGCCAGCGCGTCCGCGCCCGCGCCGCCGTACGCCTCCGGGACGTGCACGGCGTGCAGGTCGTTGGCGACCAGCGCGTCCAGGGCCTCCTGCGGGAACCGGCTCTCCTCGTCCACCGCGGCGGCGAACGGCACGATCTTCGCCTCCGCGAGAGCACGCACCGACTCCCGGAGCATGTCGTGCTCCTCGGAAGGCCGATACAGGTCGAA
>JOBE01000135.1 GCA_000717735.1 Streptomyces griseoluteus
AGGCCGGCGCGGTATCAGGGCCGGCAGATGGTGTAGCAGTTCCTTCGGGGCCCTGGTGCCGTACGGCACCAGGGCCCCTCCACGCGTTCAAGAGAGAGGCGCAGATGACAGCAGACGACACACGCGGGCGACTCGACGACGACGACTACCCCGCCTTCACGATGGGCCGGGCCGCCGAAATGCTCGGCACCACCCAGGGCTTCCTCCGCGCCATCGGCGAAGCCCGCCTCATCACCCCGCTCCGTTCCGAGGGCGGCCACCGCCGCTACTCCCGCTACCAGCTGCGCATCGCCGCCCGTGCCCGCGAACTCGTCGACCAGGGCACCCCCATCGAGGCTGCCTGCCGCATCATCGTCCTGGAAGACCAGCTCGAAGAAGCCCAGCGCATCAACGCCGAATACCGCCATGCCGCCGAAAGGGTCCACCCGCCGGCCGCAGCCTGAGACGGCACCCGTCGGCCGGGCACCGCGCACTCACCCAACGGATACGTTTCCTCTGGTGACGGGGTGTGCGGGCGTGTACCGTCCCCGTTAGCTGTCGTGGTTCGGAAGTTCCCTTTGCCCACGCCTTCGGCGTGGGCGTTTTGCTGTGCTGTGCCGCAGGAACCAGGGCGATCACCTCCGCCTCCCACACCGTGTGGGAGGCGTTCATTCGACTGGAAGGCATGTCACATGGCTACGGGAACTGTGAAGTGGTTCAACGCGGAGAAGGGCTTCGGCTTCATCGCCCAGGACGGCGGCGGCCCGGACGTCTTCGCCCACTACTCGGCGATCAACTCCTCGGGCTTCCGTGAGCTCCAGGAAGGCCAGACGGTGACGTTCGACGTCACCCAGGGCCAGAAGGGCCCCCAGGCGGAGAACATCAACCCGGCCTGACTCTCGCCGCAGCCGGCAGGATCTGCGGCATACCGAAGCAGGGTTGCGCAGCCGTTGCCGCGCAACCCTGCTCTGTGTCGAGAGGGGAGTCCGGCCAACACCCTCGCGACAGGTCGAGCAGCAGTCGCATCGTTGCGCTCGCTCCGTCCGCCGCATCCCGCACTTGGGCAGCCGCTCCATCCCCCGCATCACTGCCGCGGCCCGGAACGCTGTTTCTCGACCCGCGCCTTCAGCCCCGGCGTCTGTTTCCTGCGGGG
>JOBE01000136.1 GCA_000717735.1 Streptomyces griseoluteus
TAAGGGCTGTCCCGTAAATGATCTTCGGGACGCCTTGGGCGTGGTTGGTTGCCGTTCGGCCCGTCGGCTTATCCGGCGAGGGCGAGGTTGTGCATGTGGGCGATGCCGAGCATGGCGTGGTGGACGCCGTCGCCCTTGAGGCGGCAGTCGCGGAGGATCTTCCAGGTCTTCATGCGGGCGAAGACGTGCTCGACGCGGGCTCGGACCTGCTTGTGGGACTTGTTGTGCTCTTCTTTCCAGTCCGGGAGTTCGGTCTGGCCTCTCTTGCGGCGGTGTGGGATGACGAGTCCGGTGCCCGGGTAGCCGCCGTCGGCGATCGTGAGGGTCTTGCCGACGGCGGCTTTGGCTCCGGATTCCTCCCATGCCTTGCAGTCGTTGCGGTTCCCGGCGAGTGGCTGGCCGACCACGACGACCAGGCGGGTGTCGGCGTCGATGACGACCTGGTGGTTGGTGGAGTACCTGTAGTTCTTCGACCGCTCCGCGATGGTGTGATCCCGGGTGGGCACCAGGGTGCCGTCCACGATCAACACGGCATCCTTCGCGAATCGCTTGCGAGGCTGGAGCGCAAGCATCGGTCCGAGATGGTCAATGATCCGGTCGGCCGCCGACTTCGACACCCCGAACAATGGGGCGAGCTGTCGCATTGTCAGGTTCGTCCGCCAGTACGCCGCGACCAGCAGGGCTCGGTCCTCCAGCGGCAGGCTCCACGGCCGGCCCCTGCGGACCGCGTCCGCACCCTGGCGCCGCAGAACCGTCACCAGCTTCCCGAAAGCGCGCGGGCTCAGCCCGGCGAACGGGGCTATCCAGGACGGCTCCGACGCCGTGATCACACCAGCCACACCAAGATCATCACATCAGGATCAGCCGGAGATCCCCAGCCCAGCTCTCGCAACGGACGCGCCCTCTGGGGAACGAGAGCTCCAGAGCAACACGTCCGGTGTTCGGTTCGTGCTCTTCCCGCACCGTCAGAATGCTTTCCCCGATGTGATCTGCGAACGGTGTCTCGTTGCCGATCGACCGCACAGTGACGCGTCCCGAGTCGCCCATGTCGTAGCCGGTGTGCGGCTCCGACTCCTCGACGATCAGACACCCGTCTGATCCAGTTGTGACGTAAATGACTGC
>JOBE01000137.1 GCA_000717735.1 Streptomyces griseoluteus
CCGGCCGCCCGCGCGTTCGCCGCGCACCAGGCCCGGAGCCGTACCGCCCTCGGCGAGCGCCTTCACGCCCGCGAGGAGTTCACCCCGGTCGCTGCCGGTCACCACGGCGCGGTGGTCGAGCGAGGCCCGGCCCGTCGCGAGGGAGAAGCCGACGTCGAGGGGGGACACGCCTAGGTCGGCCGTCAGCCGGGCGTAGAGCCGCCGGGCCTGGTCGCGGAGCGCGTCCGCCGTCTTGCCGGACACGGTCCACGGCACGACCGGGAGCGTCGTCGCTGCCGCACTCGCACCCGATGCGCCCTTCCCCGTCGCCTCGGCCGTCGTCCCCGGGGTCCGCTCGGCGGACTCCGCCGGAGCCTCCTCGGCCGGCGCCTGCTCGATGATCACGTGCGCGTTGGTGCCGCCGAAGCCGAACGAGGAGACGGCGGCGCGGCGCGGGGCGCCGGTCTCCGGCCACGGCCTGGCCTCGTGGAGGAGGGAGACGGCGCCGGCGTCCCAGTCGACGTGGGTGGTCGGCTCGTCGATGTGCAGGGTGCGGGGCAGCACCCCGTGGTCCATGGCCTGGATCATCTTGATGATGCCGCCGACACCGGCCGCGGCCTGGGCGTGGGCGATGTTCGACTTGAGGGAGCCCAGGTAGAGCGGGCGGTCCTCGGAACGGTCCTGGCCGTACGTGGCGAGCAGCGCCTGCGCCTCGATCGGGTCGCCGAGCCGCGTCCCCGTACCGTGCGCCTCGACCGCGTCGATGTCGGCGGGGGTGAGGCCGGCGCCGGCGAGGGCCTGGCGGATGACCCGCTCCTGCGCCGGACCGTTGGGGGCGGTCAGACCGTTGGAGGCACCGTCCTGGTTGACGGCCGAGCCCCGCATGACGGCGAGGACCTGGTGGCCGTTGCGCCGGGCGTCGGACAGCTTCTCGACGAGGAGGAGGCCCACGCCCTCGGCCCAGCCGGTGCCG
>JOBE01000138.1 GCA_000717735.1 Streptomyces griseoluteus
ACACGAGTGGGCAGAGGCCGTGCTCAGCACCGCCGAGGACAAGGTGCCCCGCGACAAGGGCAACCTGTGGCAGGCCCTCGAGGAACGCGTCAACGACCACTTCGGCCGCGCCGACGTCGGCGTCTGGGACCCCGCCGAGCTCGAGTACGCGTACTACGTGGAGAAGGGCACCAGCAAGATGGACGACCAGCCCTTCCTGGTGCCCGCGTTCAACGAGCACCGCCGCCAGGTCACCCGCACCTACCGCGCCGCGTTCCGCCGGCACATGGGAGGGGGTGCCGCATGAGCCTGCTGGACACCTGGCGCCGCCAGCTCGCGCGTGAGCTGAAGAAGCGAGATGACGCTGAGCAAGAGATCGCCAGGCTGAAGAAGAAGATCGAGCGCGCGGAGAAGCGCACGTGACCGCCGCCCTGTGGCCGCTGCAGCAGGCCGTCGTCGCGAAGCTGCGCGCCCACGCTCCGCTGACCGCGCTGGTCTCTGGCGTCTACGACGAGGTGCCCGAGCAGGTCGCGCACCCCTACGTGTCGCTCGGCTCGATCACCGAGAACGTGGACGACGCGCACAACCAGCGCGGCCTGGAGGCCTCCATCGTGCTGCACGTGTGGTCCAAGTACCGCGGCTACAAGGAGGCCGCGGGCATCCTCACCGAGCTCGACGCCGCCCTCGACCGCCAGCCGCTCACCGTGGCCGGCTTCCGCGACGTGTCGATCGCGCACCAGCAGCACAC
>JOBE01000139.1 GCA_000717735.1 Streptomyces griseoluteus
AACGCGTGGAGGGGCCCTGGTGCCGTACGGCACCAGGGCCCCGAAGGAACTGCTACACCATCTGCCGGCCCTGATACCGCGCCGGCCTTCTGTGTCCGCCCACCCGACCCAGTCGCTGTCGGGAGTGCGAGGATCGCGGTTGCTTGACCGGAGACCACCTCACTAACGATGCCCTGCGGTACCCGGACTCAAGACTTCCGTCCGGGCGATCCTGATGGTGCTCCGTTCCTCCGTTCTTCCCTCGGTGATCAACTACCTACCATCGGGGTACTGCGTACTGCTGGTCCTGCCAACTGCGGGTGATGCGAACTGCTCAGTGGCCTGCGACAGCGCCACTCTTCGGCAGCCAGCCCCGTTGCCCGTCCTGCGTCTGCTCTGGCTTGGAACCCCATTGCCGAACTTCCCGGTGCGCGCGTCCGCAGCCGACGCCTTCACCGAGGTGCTGCTCACTGACTCACTGCTGGGTACTGCGAACTGCACTCGCGGGTACCGCACCTTCCATGACTGCGGTCTCGCTACGGCGGCCCCTGATCACTGCGGGCCGCCCGGTCCGGCCGTCAGTCCCGTCGCCGTCCTGCAACAACCCTGGCTTCGAAACTCCACCACCGCACCGTCCTGCGAACTGCACCTACCTGTACTGCTGGTACCGCTTGCCGGCAGTTCGTCTCTGCCAGGCCCTGCTGTCCTTCTGGGCTACGAGAGAA
>JOBE01000140.1 GCA_000717735.1 Streptomyces griseoluteus
GGGCCTGCGCGGGGGCGGGGGCGGGCGGCGGGGCCTGCTGGAACGCCGGGGCGGGTGCCTGCGGCCGGCCGCCGCCGAAGCCCCCGGTCCCGCCCGAGCCGCCGAAACCGGTGGCGGCGGGCGGCGGCGAGGCACCGCCCGAGGGATCGATGATCGCCTCGATCTTCCAGTTCACGTGGAACTGCTCGGAGAGCGCCTGCTTCAGGACGTCCTCGCTGCCGCTGCTCGCGAAGTTGTCGCGGGCGCCCGCGTTGAGGAAGCCGAGCTGGAGGGTGGTGCCGTCGAAGCCCGCGACCTGGGCGTTCTGGCTGAGCAGGATCCAGGTGAAGCGGCGCCGGTTCTTGACGGCGTCGAGGATCTGCGGCCAGAGGTTCCGCACCTGGGCGATGTCCCCGCCGCCCCCGCCGGTGGGCGCCGGGGTGGGAGCGGGGGCCGACTGAGCCTGCACGGGAGCCGGCGCGGGTGCGGCGGCCGGGGCGGACGCGCCGGGCCAGGCGCCGGGAGCGCCGCCACCGGGGGTGGCGGCACCCGGCCAGGCGCCGGGCCGGGGTGCGGCGGGGGCTTGGGCGGCCTCGGGCTGCTGCGGTGCTTGCGCGGCCTGTGCAGGAGCTGTCTCTTATACACATCTGACGCTGCCGACGAATAGAGAGGTGTAGATTTT
>JOBE01000141.1 GCA_000717735.1 Streptomyces griseoluteus
GGGACCGCTGTCATGGCAGAGGCGGTGCCCGTGAGTGCAGTGCGCAGTACCCAGCAGCGAAGTCAGTGAGCGGTACCCCGGTGAAGGCGTCGGCTGCGGACGCGCGCACCGGGAAGTTCGGCAGTGGGGTTCCAAGCCAGAGCAGACGCAGGACGGGCAACGGGGCTGGCTCTCGAAGAGTGGCGCTGTCGCAGGCCACTGAGCAGTTCGCATCACCCGCAGTGACAGCAGTGCGCAGTACCCCGATGGTAGGCAGTTGATCACCGAGGGAAGAACGGAGGAACGGAGCACCCTCAGGATCGCCCGGGCAGAGGTAGTGAGCCCGGGTACCGCAGGACATCGATAGTGAGGTGGTCTCCGGTCGAGCAACCGCGATCCCCGCACTCCCGACAGCGACTGACTCGGGTCTGCGGACACAAGAGGCCGACGCCGTATCAGGGTCGGCACGTGGTGTAGATGTTCCTTCGGGGCCCTGGTGCCGTACGGCACCAGGGCCCCTCCACGCGTTCCCGAGGAGGTGCGAATGACAGCAGACGATTCGTTCGGCCGTCTCGACGACGACGACTACCCCGCCTTCACGATGGGCCGGGCCGCCGAAATGCTCGGCACGAGCCAGAGCTTCCTCCGTGCCATCGGCGAAGC
>JOBE01000142.1 GCA_000717735.1 Streptomyces griseoluteus
GTCGCGGAGCTCGGGATCCTGGCCGGCCAGACCGGTCTGGCCATGGCCCTGATCCCGGTGACCGGTGGTCTGTCCGCGCTGCTCGGCGCGGGTGCGATCGCGTTCACCAAGAAGCAGCTCCTGAAGCTGATCACGGAGGCGATGCAGGAGGCGGTCGGCCACATCGTCTCGGTGATGACCGAGCCGGTCGTGGCCGCGCTGGAGAACATGGCCGCGGACCTGGTGGTCCAGGTGAGCATGGACGCGCTGGGCGTCCAGGACGGTGTGAACCTCGACCAGACGAAGCAGGCCGGCAAGGACGGCCTGAACCTCGCCTCCGCGGGTGGGGGCGGCGGTGGGGGCAAGGGCAAGGGCTTCCACATCGAGCACGACGAGCACGACCAGGCCGGTACGAGGCTGAACGGGGTGAGTGTCGGCATCCACGGCAAGACCGCCGGAAAGCTGACCAAGGCGAAGGGGCACCAGGGCCGTAACAGGGGCCGGGACGACATCGCCGACGCCCTGGACCCGGTCATCGAGAAGGCCATGGGCGCCCTGGTCAAGTCCGCCAAGACCATGGGCGACCACATCGGTGACACCCTCCCCAAGGCCGTCAAGCAGATCTCCAAGGACCACAAGAACAACGACGACG
>JOBE01000143.1 GCA_000717735.1 Streptomyces griseoluteus
TGTATTGCCCTGTGAGGTTGGGGACGCGGCTGGCGGGTGGTTTGCCTGCGAGCGCGGTGTGTCCGCGGTGGTGATTGTAGGTGTGCAGCCACTGGGGGAACGCGTCGCGTCGTTCCTGCTCTGAGCGGTAGGGGCGGGCGTAGGCCCACTCGTCCAGCAGGGTCCGGTTGAGGCGTTCGACTTTGCCGTTGGTCTGGGGCCGGTAGGGCCGGGTTCGCTTGTGGGTGATCCCGGCCGCCGCCAGGCCGTCGTGCCAGTCGCGGGAGCGGTAGCAGGAGCCGTTGTCGGTCAGGACGCGTTCGACGGTGATCCCGACGCTGGTGAAGAAGGCGTGGGCCCTGGTCCAGAAGCCGGTGGCGGTTTCCTTCTTCTCGTCGTCGAGGATCTCGCTGTAGGCGAGGCGGGAATGGTCGTCGACGGCGGTGTGGATCAGGTGCGCGAGGCGGGCCAGGCCGAACCGGGTCAGGACCCGGTGCACGGTCGAGGGCACCAGGTCGAGCAGGTGGGCGATGCGGGCGGGTCCCCACCGCCGGGCGAGCCGGACCTTGATGATCCGCCGCTCGGTGCGGGTCGGGGTCCGGCGCGGGCTGTGCCGAGGACGGGAGGACCGGTCGGTCATTCCTGCCTCGCCGAACTGCCGGTAGCGGTCCGCCCATCGCTGGGCGGTGGTGGGTGAGACCTGGAAGCGTTCCGCGGCCCGCCGAAGCGGCCAGCCGTCCTCGACCACGCAGCGGGCCAGGCGCAGCCGTCCGGTCTCGGTCAGGGGTGCATTACGGTGGGGCACGAGGGCCTTTCTGTTGGTGTAGACGTCGCAATCCACACCGAACCGGAAGGCCCTCACCCGTTCAAGGCACGTCAGCCGAGACCTGGCTCACCCGTCCACAACCTCCCGGGACAGAACACCTAG
>JOBE01000144.1 GCA_000717735.1 Streptomyces griseoluteus
CCCGCCCCGACGCCTGAGGACCACCCCACGCCCGTGACCAGCGACCCTTGTCCAACCTCAACTACGAAACGGACAAGAGCTCACGTTCCGCACTCTGAGAGTGCGGTACGTGAGGTAATGCCCGTTTCGGAGTGGAGATTGGGTAGCGGATGCTGGTCACCGGGGTGGGGCCCGTGAGGATGTCACGGGTGGCCAGGGCAGTCGCCGAGGTCACTCATGACGTCATCCATCCCTCATGAAACCAGCGGCCCTGGCAACATCGTCACCACTACCGACTGGCAGTGGAATCGAGGGGGCGTCGTGGTGCGGGGAACTCGGGGGTTGCTGATAGGTGAGCGGTACCGGCTCGACCGCGCCCTGGGCTCCGGCGGCTTCGGACGGGTGTGGGCAGCGCGCGACGAGGCCCTCCAAACCGACGTCGCGGTAAAGGAGTTATTCCTAAGCGAGGGCCTATCGGAGGCCGATCGTAAGGACCTCCTACTCCGCGCCGGACGCGAGGCCCGCAATGCCGCCAAGCTTCGCGATCACCCCAACATCGTCAGCGTCCACGAC
>JOBE01000145.1 GCA_000717735.1 Streptomyces griseoluteus
GACCGCCCTGGACTCGAAGGCGGAGCGCCCGGCGGCCAGCGAGAACGCGACGTCGGCCGGGCTGAGCTCCGGCCGCGCCCGTACGTGCTCCGCCAGCCGGCCCGCGGCGTGGGCCAGCGCGTCCGCGGAACGCGCCGACAGGACCCACGGGAGGTTGGTGCCGTCCAACACGGCCGCGCCGTCAGGCGTGTCCTGGGCAGCGGCATCCTCGGTCGGCGCTTCGGCGAGGACGACATGGGCGTTGGTCCCGCTGATGCCGAACGACGAGACACCGGCCCTGCGGACCCTGTCCTCAGCGGCCGGCCAGGGACGCGGCTCGGTGAGGATCTCGACGCCGCCCGATTCCCAGTCGACGAGTTCGCTGGGCTTGCTCACGTTGAGCGAGGCCGGCAGCTCGCCGTGGCGCAGGGCCATGACCATCTTGATGATCCCGCCGACGCCGGCGGCGGCCTGGGCGTGTCCGAGGTTCGACTTCAGCGAACCGAGGAACAGGGGCCGGTCGTCCCGCTCCTTGCCGTATGTGGCGAGG
>JOBE01000146.1 GCA_000717735.1 Streptomyces griseoluteus
GGTGACCAACTTGCCAGTGCTGGGGTCATAAACGGGCTTCAGCCCGTACGGCGCCTCGCCGTGAGGGCGGCCCTTGCGTGCCTCCTTGATCGTCGTGCGTGAAACCCTGCGGTGGGTCTTGTACGACTCGTACTCCGAGTCCACCGCGTCATCGATCAATGCCTTGCGGTCGCGGCCGTTGGCGGGGTCGTAGAGGCGTTCGTGGGTCGTGACCCAGATCCGGACGCCCTTCTCTTCGCACAGCTCGATGAAGGAGACCCACTCGCCGACACGGCGCGAACCGCGGGAGGATTCCCACAGCATCAGAATGTCGGCCTCGAACCGGCTCTCACGTCCGGTCGGCCCGCTCTGGAGGTCACTGACGAGCTGGTCGAAGTCATCGCGGCGCCGGCGGGCGTACCGGCTCGCGCTCAGGCCCTCGTCTACGTACGGTTCGCCGAGATCCCAGCCGTTGTCATCCGCAGCATCCTCGTTGTCGACGCCTTGGTCCTCGATGGACGTCCCACCC
>JOBE01000147.1 GCA_000717735.1 Streptomyces griseoluteus
GGGACCGCTGTCATGGCAGAGGCGGTGCCCGTGAGTGCAGTGCGCAGTACCCAGCAGCGAAGTCAGTGAGCGGTACCCCGGTGAAGGCGTCGGCTGCGGGCGCGCGCACCGGGAAGTTCGGCAGTGGGGTTCTAAGCCAGAGCAGACGCAGGATGGGCAACGGGGCTGGCTGCCGAAGAGCGACGCTGTCACAGGTCGTTCAGCAGGTCGCATCACCCGCAGTACGCAACACCAGCAGTACAGCAGTTCCCGTTTGGTAAGTGATTGATCCAGAGGGAAGAACGGAGGAGCCGAGCACCATCAGGATCGCCCGGGTGAGCAGTACGAAGCCCGGGTACCGCAGGGCATCGTTAGTGAGGTGGTCTCCGGTCACGCAACCGCGATCCCCGCAGCCCCGAGATCGGGTACGCGGACACAGAAGGCCGGCGCGGTATCAGGGCCGGCAGATGGTGTAGCAGTTCCTTCGGGGCCCTGGTGCCGTACGGCACCAGGGCCCCTCCACGCGTT
>JOBE01000148.1 GCA_000717735.1 Streptomyces griseoluteus
ACCTCGTCCTCCGTGGCCTGCACGGCGACCATCGCGCCGCCCTTGGGCAATGCCTGCATCAGCCCGGCCCTGGCCACGACCAGACGGACCGCGTCCTCAAGCGAGAACACCCCCGCCACATGCGCCGCCGCGATCTCACCAATCGAATGCCCGGCCACGAAATCGGGCTTCACACCCCACGACTCCACCAGACGGAACAACGCGACCTCGACCGCGAACAACGCCGGCTGCGTCCACCCCGTCTCATCCAGACCCTCACCCGAGGCGATCACCTCACGGACCGAACCGCCAAGACCCGCGTCGAGGAGGCGGGCCGTCTCGTCGAAGGCTGCGGCGAAGACGGGGAAGGAGGCGTGGAGCTCCTGTGCCATGCCGGCGCGCTGGGCGCCCTGGCCGGTGAAGAGGAACCCGAGCCGGCCGCCCGCGCGTTCGCCGCGCACCAGGCCCGGAGCCGTACCGCCCTCGGCGAGCGCCTTCACGCCCGCGAGGAGTTCA
>JOBE01000149.1 GCA_000717735.1 Streptomyces griseoluteus
GTCGTGGACGCTGACGATGTTGGGGTGATCGCGAAGCTTGGCGGCATTGCGGGCCTCGCGTCCGGCGCGGAGTAGGAGGTCCTTACGATCGGCCTCCGAGAGGCCCTCGCTGAGGAATAACTCCTTTACCGCGACGCCGGTTTGGAGGGTTTCGTCGCGCGCTGCCCAGACCTGTCCGAAGCCGCCGGAGCCCAGGGTGCGGTCGAGCCGGTACCGCTCACCTATCAGCAACCCCCGAGTTCCCCGCACCACGACGCCCCCTCGGTTCCACTGCCAGTCGGTAGTGGTGACGATGTTGCCAGGGCCGCTGGTCTCATGAGGGATGGATGACGTCATAAGTGACCTCGGCGACTGCCCTGGCCACCCGTGACATCCTCACGGGACCCGAACCCGGCCCGTTCACCCAGTCCCTGACCGCACCCCACCTCGATGACCAGCACCCCTTACCCAATCTCAACTCCGAAACGGGCATAACCTCACGTACCGCACTCTCA
>JOBE01000150.1 GCA_000717735.1 Streptomyces griseoluteus
CTCCCAGCGTGTGACCGAAAGCCAATGCCCTTCAGGCGCAGGGGCGCCGCCCTGTCGCCAGGCTCCGTGAGCGACTTGATGGCTGGAAATCCGCGTGAGCTGCCGTGCCAAGCGTTCACTGACGTGTGGCGGCGAGAAGAGCACGGCCACGCGGTTCGCGGCCGGGGCCCGCATGTCGACAATGCAGCCCTCTTCGAGCTCTCCTTCCTCGGCCCATCGGTACTGCACGTGCCTGTGGGGCGTGTTTGACACACTGCCTCCTTGAGCTGCCGCGCCCCCTACCCGTGCGGGGGAGGAAGGCGCTTGAACTGACCGATCCGCTGCCACGCGGGGGCGACATCATGCACACGACCGATCACTTTTGGCCACGGTGCAACTACGGATAACCCGTTTGAGTGATCTCAAACTGCCGCAGACTCGCCCGAGTTGGATGTCTGAAAGCCGACCGGTCGCCCGGTAAAACGGGCTGACCACCCCGTCACTTTCTCGGGGC
>JOBE01000151.1 GCA_000717735.1 Streptomyces griseoluteus
GTGTCGTCGAAGCCTCCGGCGTCGCCGCCCACGTCCTGCCAGACGATGCGCCAAGTGACGTTGCCGCCCACCTGCTGGGCGTAGAACCGGCACAGGACCCACTGGTTGAACAGGTCCGGGCCGGTGGCGATCAGCTGGGAGACGACGGCGACGCCGTCGGAGTTGTAGCCCAGGATGCGGGTGCCGGTGTCCTTGATCTGGATGCGCCAGTCCCGCACGGTGCCGGTGGTCTGGATCGACATGTAGCTGGCGTAATCGGACGGCTGGCTGTTCAGCCGGTACAGCCACCACACCGACCAGGTCGTGGTGGAGCCGCCCGCGGGCACCTGCCCGGACAGCCGGGAGGTGACGGCCCCGTTCTGGGTGGCCACAACGGGCAGCGCGGCCGAGGACGGCAGCGACGACTCCGAGGCGAACGTCATGTTCAGCGTCGTCATCGGCTGCACGCCGTCGATGGGGCTGTAGGCGCGGGTGGCGTCGGCGCCTTCCTCC
>JOBE01000152.1 GCA_000717735.1 Streptomyces griseoluteus
CGGGCCGCAGTCCGTCGTCGTCTCCGGCGAGGAGACCGCGGTTCTCGCGGTGGCTTCGCGTCTGGAGGAGCTGGGCCGTAAGACGAAGCGTCTGACGGTCAGCCACGCCTTCCACTCACCGTTGATGGATCCGATGCTGGAGGAGTTCAAGGCCGTCGCGTCCCAGCTGACGTACGCCGCTCCGCGTATCGCGGTGGTCTCCACGGTGACGGGGAAGCTCGCCACCGGCGAGGACCTGCGGACGGCCCAGTACTGGGCCGACCAGGTCCGCGGCACCGTCCGCTTCGCCGACGCCATGGAGTCGCTGGCCGCCGAGGGCGTCACCTCTTCGCTGGAGATAGGCCCCGACGGCATCCTCTCCGCCCTCGCCGAAGGCGCCGTCCCGGCCCTGCGCCGGGGCCGCGACGAGGTCACCACCCTCCTCGCGGCGGTCGGCACACTCTTCACGCGCGGGGTGCCGGTCGACTGGC
>JOBE01000153.1 GCA_000717735.1 Streptomyces griseoluteus
TGGCCCCCCCCGGGCGCCCGCCCCTGCCGCCCGCGCCGCGGCTCTGGGTCTCGGCGACCTTCCGCAGCTTGTTCGCCGCGGTATACAGGCCGGTCTCGTCCTGCATCGCAAAGATGATCGGGTTGCCGAGCCTGCTCAAGGCCGAGGACGTGACGACATCGATCTGCCCGTCCTCGCCGACCCGGGCGAACTCCTCGCCGACCCGGATCCGTTCCTGCAGCGGACCCTTCTTGACCATCGCCTTCAGCGGCCGGTAGACGTTCGCGACCTGGTCCTCGGACGTCGCGGTCAACTGGATCAGCGGAGTCGGCCACGGCATGCCCATCGGCTCGCCCGGCTCGTACGTGTACCACCAGCCGCAGCCGCAGCCGTAGTCCGCGCAGACGAACCGCTCACCGCCCAGCGCCCAGCCGGCGAACACCACCGGCCCGCAAGCCTCGGCGAGCACGATGGCCGCCGACC
>JOBE01000154.1 GCA_000717735.1 Streptomyces griseoluteus
CAGGAGAACACCCCATGTCCATCCGCCGTTTCGTGCCGGAAGTCTGGGCGGCACGCCTGCTCGTCGCCTGGCGCAACGAGCTCGTCTACGCCGGCCCCGTGGTCGTCAACCGCGACTACGAGGGCGACATCGCCGAGGCGGGCGACACCGTCCGCATCACCTCGATCTCCCGCCCGACCATCGGCAACTACGTGCCGAACAGCACGGTCATCGTTCCCGAGGAACTGACCGACGCCCAGCGCACCCTGGTCATCGACCAGTCCAAGTACTTCGCCTTCAAGGTCGACGACGTCGACAAGCGGCAGGCCAAGGGCAGCGTCATGCCGCAGGCCATGAGCGAGGCCGCGCACGGTCTGGCCGACGAAGCCGACCGCTACGTCGCCAGCTTCTACACCGGGGCGGTCACGGCGAACACGCTCGGC
>JOBE01000155.1 GCA_000717735.1 Streptomyces griseoluteus
GCCCTGGCTTCGCTGCTGGACGCCGAGGTCCGCGACATCCACGCGCCGTGCGCCACGGACGGGTGCGGCACCCTCGACGACTACGACGCGTCCGACCCGGCCATGTTCGGCTGGGCGCGCGTCGAGGTCGCCGGCATCGAGGGCGAGCCCCGCTGGTACTGCTCGCCGCAGTGCGTGTCCGCCGCGCTCGCCCGCGCCGGCGAGGAGCTCGCCGTCATCGACGAGATGGCCGCCACCGACCCGGACGACCACGTGCCGTACCTGCTGGCGCAGGACGAGGCGCGGTGTGTGCGGTGTGGCTGCACCGAGGACGCCGCGTGCGAGGGCGGCTGCAGGTGGGCGCCGAACCGTCACATGGTCGACATCTGCAGCAGCTGTGTGAAGCCTGAGGACCTCGTCGACGAGGCGGTGCCCGGTGAG
>JOBE01000156.1 GCA_000717735.1 Streptomyces griseoluteus
AGATTTCTGCCTGTCTCGTGGGCTCGGAGATGTGTATAAGAGACAGATCCAGGCCCAGCTGGACGCCGCGCACGCCGCCGGCGGCGGCACGGTCATCATCCCCGGCGGGAAGACCTACGGCGTCAGCACCTTCCTGGTGGTGTACGACAACACCACAGTGTGGGCCTACGGGGCCACGATCAAGGCGATCGGCAACTCGGGCCTGCTCAGGAACTTCCTGGGCTCGGAGACGTTCGCCGGGTACAGCGGCCACTCACACATCCAGATCCTGGGCGGCACGTGGGACGCCAACGCCGCCGACGCCGGAGTCGGAACCGTCACGGCAACGACGAACTGCATGGGCTTCATCCACTGCGAGGACATCACCGTCCGGGACGCCACCATCACCAACGTGAGCAGCGCGCATGGCCTGGAGT
>JOBE01000157.1 GCA_000717735.1 Streptomyces griseoluteus
ATCCCCACCTCTCTATTCGTCGGCAGCGTCAGATGTGTATAAGAGACAGTGCACAGCTCGTTGGCCTGGTCGGCCAGCTCCGCCGGGCGCCGGGGGGCGACGTCTGGATCCGGGCCCAGGTCGTAGACGTTGAGGGCCTCGCGGATCGGGTTGATCAGCCCGTCGAGTTGGTCCTGCTGCAGTTCCTCGAGGTAGGGCTGCCCGGTCAGTTCGGTGGTGGGGACGGACAGCGCGCGGGCCAAGGCGCCGATCACGGACGGGCTAGCAGGGATCCGCCCCTGCTCAACTTTGGTCAGTGCGCTGTACGACACGTGGCTCAGGTCGGCCAGCTCGCGCTGGCTCAAGTGCCGGCGTTTCCGCGCCCTCGCGATCCGTGCGCCGGTGTGCTCCTCGATGCTCTGTGGCATGCTGAAC
>JOBE01000158.1 GCA_000717735.1 Streptomyces griseoluteus
GGCTGCGCGCAGCGGGCCTGGCCGCGATCGCCGACCTTGGCTTCGTCGGCCTCGACGACAGCGGCGGTCCGAACGCCGACCCGGCGGTCATCACAGGCTTCAAGAAGCCCAAGGGTAAGCAGCTCGCGGCCGCGAGGAAGCTGGTCAACCAGCTGATCGCCGCGGAACGGGCGGTGTGTGAGCACGCGTTCGCGCATCTCAAGAACTGGCGCGTGCTGACCAAACTCCGCCTCGACGTGAAGTGGGCCACCCGGCTGGTCCGGGTGCTGATGATCCTCACCCAGCACGAGATCGCCCGCTGACCGACGATCTTCACACCAGACAGGCCCAGACGACCAGCACCAGTACGACATCACCCATCCACGCCACCCCCGTGACCTGCACGTTCAGGATGAACACAACTC
>JOBE01000159.1 GCA_000717735.1 Streptomyces griseoluteus
ACCCTGTGGGAGAGTAGGACGCCGCCGAACAATCATTGTGGGAAAGCCCCGCACCTCATGGTGCGGGGCTTTTCTGCGTTCACGACCAGGCAATCGGCAGCCGGCAGGGGTCGGCCGGCCGGCGCGACGGCACGGGGGTCAGCGGGGGAGGTGCCCCCGAGGGTGGGATTCGCACCCCCAGAAGTCTGATAGAGTTTGTGACGCAGCAAGGGACCAGAGCGAAAGCGAATGGAACCTGAAGCACCGAGGAAGTCAGGCCGAAAGGATCTGATAGAGTCGGAACCGCCGGAAGGGCCCGGAGTGAAAGCGAAAGGGACCGGAAAGCACCGAGGAAATCGGATCGGAAAGATCTGATAGAGTCGGAAACGCAGGAAAACGAAGTACCGAAGGGAAGCCCGGAG
>JOBE01000160.1 GCA_000717735.1 Streptomyces griseoluteus
GTGCACCGCCGCGCCGGCACCCACGGCCGCCACACCTACACCGTCCACGATCACCCCCTGCGCCCGGTGGCCGAGGAGCCCGTACGACCGGACACAGATGGCGGATCGGGTGCGGACAGGACTGGCGGATCCCTCGCGTATAAGGAAGACGCTGGACTGACTGACGAGAGCACCACGCAGGTGGGTGGGGCTTTCCGCCGTAGGCGAGATGACCGTAAGTGGGTCGCCGAACCTGTGGATACCGTCGGTAACAGTTCTGTGGTGCCGCTCGCCCTGCGCGGCTCTGTGCGCCCCGCAGAGCGCCCCGCGCACGCCGGACCCCAGCTGACCCTCAGCCCTGTCTCTTATACACATCTGACGCTGCCGACGAATAGAGAGGGGGAGATCTCGGTGGTCG
>JOBE01000161.1 GCA_000717735.1 Streptomyces griseoluteus
CGGACGAGCAGCTGGTGCGCGCGGCGCGGCGGCACGGCCAGTAAGGAGCCACCACCTTGGACGCCACCACCCTCGGCAGCCTGCTCGTCGGGCTGGGCGCGGTCGTCGGCGCGGTGGTGGCCTACGTGGGTAAGCGAGGAGAGAACGCGCTCACCGGCTACTCCTCGCTCACCAACGACCTGCAGGAAGAACGCGACAACCTCAAGACGGAGCTAGCCGCCACCAAGGCGGAGCGCGAGTCCCTCAACACCAGGCTGGCCGAGCAGGCAGCCCTGCGCGCGGCCGACCAAGCGGAGATCGCCCGCCTGCGCGCCCTGATCGTCCACCTCGGAGGAGAGCCGTGACGCGTGCCTGTCTCTTATACACATCTGACGCTGCCGACGAATAGAGAGGT
>JOBE01000162.1 GCA_000717735.1 Streptomyces griseoluteus
GCTGTGGCCACACTGAGGGGCCCATCGTCAACGCCCTGGCCGTCCTCGTGGCGAAGTGGCACATCCATGGGCTCACGTAGAGCCCTGCAGGTCTGCCCCACACCTGGTTGCCCAACGCTCACTTCTGCAGGGCGCTGCGATGCGTGCCAGCGCAGGGCCGGCCGACAACGCACCAGCGCAGCCTCCAAGGGCTACGACGCACGGTGGGCCCGCACACGAGCCGCATACCTACGTACACACCCCTACTGCGAGTGCGAGGAGTGCGAGGCCCTGCCCCCTCTGCTCAGGCCCAGGGCTACCGAGGTCAACCACCGTGACGGGCTCGGACCGTTGGGACCGAGGGGCCACGAGCTGTCTCTTATACACATCTGACGCTGCCGACGAATAGAGAGG
>JOBE01000163.1 GCA_000717735.1 Streptomyces griseoluteus
GCCTGGCCGACAGCAACGAGAACGCGCGCCTGGACAACTTCCTGCGCGTAGCGCTCGACGGCGGGCCCGTCATCTGCGACCCCCACTTCCTGCGGTACTACGCCCTGGTGCCCGCGAGCATGCCGAGAACCTGGCACCAGGCCCTCGACGACTGGCGGACCCAGGACGTGGACTGCCTCGGCCGCGGCAGCTACCTCGGCGTGCCGCAACCGGACGCCGTGGAGTGGACCTGCCCCCGTGCCACCTACTGGTCGGTGCCCATGGACTCACCCGCGGCGCTCTGCGCACCCATGGACGTCGCCCGCATGATCGCCACCGGATGGCGACACGTAGCGCCGGAGCCGGACGCGTGAACACCACCGCCTCCCAGCCGGTCTCCGGCACTCCGTGG
>JOBE01000164.1 GCA_000717735.1 Streptomyces griseoluteus
CAAGACGACGACGACCGTCGCCATGGACTTCGGCCGCATCACCCTGGACCAGGACCTGATCCTCTACCTGTTCGGCACCCCCGGACAGGACCGCTTCTGGTTCATGTGGGACGACCTGGTCCGCGGCGCCATCGGCGCCGTCGTCCTCGTCGACACCCGCCGCCTCGCCGACTGCTTCCCCGCCGTCGACTACTTCGAGAACTCGGGCCTCCCCTTCGTCATCGCCCTCAACGGCTTCGACGGAGCACAGCCCTACCAGCCCGAAGAGGTGCGCGAGGCCCTCCAGATCGGCCCCGACACCCCCATCATCACCACCGACGCCCGCCACCGCGCCGACGCCAAGAGCGCCCTCATCACGCTCGTCGAGCACGCCCTCATGGCCCGGCT
>JOBE01000165.1 GCA_000717735.1 Streptomyces griseoluteus
GCGCGTAGGAGCGGGACTCCGAGTCGGCCCACAGCACGCTTCCGGCGCGCATGGCCTTGGCCTTGGCGTCCTCGCCCCGGGCCAGGTAGATCAGGCGGGCGACCTCGCGCAGAGCCTGCCCGAACCACAACTTCTTCTCGTTGACCCGCTTCACCAGGCCCGTCTCGGCGGCCAGCAGGGCGTCACCGGACAGGTTGGCCATCTTGCCGATCAGGTAATGCTGGGGGGTCCTCGTCTGGGCGGCGAGGTGGCCGACCGCGACCTCGATAATCGCGGTGTACGCCTGCAAGTTGGCGGCCTGCCACTCGGCAATCTTGGCGTCCTTGCCGGTGATCCACGCGACGCGGTCCACGGCGAACTTCGCCAGGTCCACGGG
>JOBE01000166.1 GCA_000717735.1 Streptomyces griseoluteus
GGCGGGTTCGGGTGTGAGCCAGTAGTGCTGGCGTTGGAAGGGGTAGGCGGGGAGTTCGACGGTGTGGGTGCGGTAGGGGGTGAGGGTGGTGGGCCATTCGATGGTGATGCCGTGGGACCAGGCTTCGGCGGTGGATTGGATGAAGCGGTCGAGGCTGCCGGTGTTGCGGTGGAGTGTGCCGACGACGGCGCCGGTGTCGCCGATGGTTTCGGTGATGCTGGCGTCCGCGGCGAGTTGTTCGATGGTCTCGGCGAGTCGGACCTTGCTGCGGAGGTTGCGGAACCAGTAGGCGCCGTCGAGTTCGGTGGTGTCGAGGATGCCGCCGGTGACGGTGGAGTGGAAGGCGATCTGGCCACGGCGGGGGGCGACGTCCTTGAGTTCGCCCGCCAGGGTGTCGCGGATGTCGTCGACGTGGGGGGAGTGGGAGGCGTAGTCGACGGCGATGCGGCGCGCGTGGATCTCGGTGG
>JOBE01000167.1 GCA_000717735.1 Streptomyces griseoluteus
GCCGTGGGGATGACGTGGCCGTTGCCGGTGCCGGCGTTCGTCGCCGTCCCGGCCGGGTCGGCGAGGTCGCCGTTGGGGACGAGGTTGCTGTACGCAACAGCGGTGCGTGCCACGGGGGCACCTCCTAGGTGTTCTTCGGCAGGTAGAAGACGGTGATGCCGCCCTGCGGGCTGGCGCCGGTGACGTCGATTTCCATCGACCCGTCGGACTGGATGAACCGTCCGGAGTCGAACGGGCCCAGCCAGCGCGTGCCCTGGGCGGGCACGGACACCGACAGGTCGCCCTGCCCGGCCGCCTGGGCGGCCGGCTTGTCCCCCGCGCGCACGATGAGCGTGAACGCGTTGGTGGCG
>JOBE01000168.1 GCA_000717735.1 Streptomyces griseoluteus
CTGCCCACTCGTGTAGGGCCTCGGTGCGGGCCTCGCGCATGGCTTCGGGCACGCGCTCGATCGCGCGGAGTGCCTCGCGCAGGCCGTCCAGGCGGATGCGGACGGCCACGGCTCAGGGCAGCTGCAGGACGGCCACGGTGACGGACGTGACCGCGCTGTAGGTGATGGACGCGCGGCCGGTCATCGGGTCGCGGTACGTCGACTTGAGCGGGATGAACGCCGACCCCGAGGCGGGGATGACCTGCTGGGCGTCGGCCACGGCGAGGTCGCCGACCGTGCCGGGGGTGGCGAGGGTGACGGTCCTGTCTCTTATACACATCTCCGAGCCCACGAGACAGGCA
>JOBE01000169.1 GCA_000717735.1 Streptomyces griseoluteus
GTGCTTCGTCCTGCGCGGCCTGGAGGTCCATGCCGACGACGTCGGGCAGTTCAGCCGTCTCGGCCTCGCCCGCGTCGGCGTCCTCGGCCGCCGTGTCGCTCTCGGTGGCCTGGTCGCTGGACTCCTCGGCGGCGGCGGACGGCTTGCTGGAGCCGGTGTCGTCGGTGCCTTCGCAGGCGGTGAGCGTGAGGAGTGCTGCGGCGGTGAGTGCGCCGATGGTGTAGCGGATGCGCATGGTTCGTCCCCCCAGGACTGTTAGTGCTGAGGGGCCATCATGCGACATGTGGGGGCGGCGTGAACGCGGCGTCGAGCTCGGCCAGGACGGCGTCGG
>JOBE01000170.1 GCA_000717735.1 Streptomyces griseoluteus
CCTCACCCTCCAGGACGGCGCCCGCGTCGTCGCCCTCCGCTCCAAAGCACTCCGCGTCCTCTCCGGAGGCGGCGGCATGGCCTGGATCGCCCTCCCCGAAGCGAAGGCGGAAGAGCTCCTGACCGCCTGGCCCGGACGCATCTCCGTCGCTGCCGTCAACGGCCCCTCCTCGACCGTCGTGGCCGGTCGGCCCGAAGCCCTGGACGAGCTGCTCGCCCACTGCGAGACCACCGAGATCCACGCGCGCCGCATCGCCGTCGACTACGCCTCCCACTCCCCCCACGTCGACGACATCCGCGACACCCTGGCGGGCGAACTCAAGGACG
>JOBE01000171.1 GCA_000717735.1 Streptomyces griseoluteus
CCTCACCCTCCAGGACGGCGCCCGCGTCGTCGCCCTCCGCTCCAAAGCACTCCGCGTCCTCTCCGGAGGCGGCGGCATGGCCTGGATCGCCCTCCCCGAGGCACACGCCGAGGACCTCCTCACCCGGTGGCCCGGACGGATCTCGGTAGCCGCTGTGAACGGTCCTTCGTCCACGGTCGTGGCCGGTCGGCCCGAGGCGCTCGACGAGCTCCTCGCCCACTGCGAAGCCACCGAGATCCACGCGCGCCGCATCGCCGTCGACTACGCCTCCCACTCCCCCCACGTCGACGACATCCGCGACACCCTGGCGGGCGAACTCAAGGACG
>JOBE01000172.1 GCA_000717735.1 Streptomyces griseoluteus
CCTCGGGCGGCAGAGAGTTGATGATCCGCGCCAGGAACAGCGACACCTGCGCCGCGATACCGATGATCGGCGCCAGCGCCACGATGAGCTTGAGGGCGGCCTGGGCGAGCGTGCCGAGCTCCTGCGCGCCCTCACGCGCCAGGGCGACGAACTGCGCGAACCCCTCGGACTCGCTCAGGCCCTGGCCCCACTTGGCGAACGCCGCGGTGGACTTCTCGAACCCGCCCGACATCTCGTCCGACATGGGCAGGAACGCCTTGATCACACCGCCGATCCCGACGGCGATGTTCTTCAGCCCCGACAGGAAGGACTTGAGGTTCTGCCC
>JOBE01000173.1 GCA_000717735.1 Streptomyces griseoluteus
GCACGCGTTGATGACGCGGGCGAACTCGGGTGAGGAGTCGAGGAGTTCGACGGCCATGCCGGCCCACTGCGAACCCTGCCCCGGGAACACGAACACGGCGGAAGCACCGGACGCGCGGCCCGGCTTGGCACCGGAGACCGCAGCGGTCACGCCGTCTATCTCGCGGGAAGCCAGTGCGTCGAGGCCGGCGAGGAGCCCGTCGCGACCGTCGGTGCCGGGGACGACCGCCCTGGACTCGAAGGCGGAGCGCCCGGCGGCCAGCGAGAACGCGACGTCGGCCGGGCTGAGCTCCGGCCGCGCCCGTACGTGCTCCGCCAGCCG
>JOBE01000174.1 GCA_000717735.1 Streptomyces griseoluteus
CACCCTGGACTACACCGCGCCCGGGCACGTGATCGGCGCCTTCAGCCCCCTCGACGACGACTCCGCGCTGGAGAACGACTCCACCGTCCAGCGCGAGGGCGGCTCCTCGGGTCGCTACGAGAAGCTCGAAGGCAGCCTCAACGTCAACCCGCCCGAGGCGGACGAGGACGGGGTGGGCCGGTACGCCAAGAGCGTCGCCCTCAGCCTCTACTCGGACGAGCAGTGCGAGGGCCTGGCCGCCTGGCGCGTGCACCTCGGCACGTGGGACGAGGCCCGCTTCCCGACGCCTGTCTCTTATACACATCTCCGAGCCC
>JOBE01000175.1 GCA_000717735.1 Streptomyces griseoluteus
CCGTCGTGGGTGCACGGGCGGGTGGTGGAGTTGGCGCGGGAGTTCCGGGCGACGCCGTTCATGGTGGTGCACGCGGCGTTGGCGGCGTTGCTGACGCGGTTGGGTGCGGGGACGGACGTGCCGATCGGTTCGCCGGTGGCGGGGCGTGTCGATGACGCGCTGGAGGATCTGGTGGGGTTCTTCGTGAACACGCTGGTGCTGCGTACGGACACCTCGGGCGACCCGAGTTTCGGGGAGTTGCTGGAGCGGGTGCGGGCCACCGACCTGGCGGCCTACGCGCACCAGGACCTCCCCTTCGAACGCCTGGTGGA
>JOBE01000176.1 GCA_000717735.1 Streptomyces griseoluteus
GCCGTGTTCGTGTTCCCGGGGCAGGGTTCGCAGTGGGCCGGCATGGCCGTCGAACTCCTCGACTCCTCACCCGAGTTCGCCCGCGTCATCAACGCGTGCGAAGCAGCCCTGGCACCCTTCGTCGACTGGAAGCTCACCGCCGTACTCCGCGGCGAGGAAAGCGCTCCCGGCCTGGACCGGGTCGACGTCGTCCAGCCCGCCTCCTGGGCCATGATGGTCGCCCTCGCCGCCCTCTGGCGCGCCAGCGGCGTCAACCCCATCGCCGTCGTCGGACACTCCCAGGGCGAGATCGCCGCCGCCGTCGTCGCCGG
>JOBE01000177.1 GCA_000717735.1 Streptomyces griseoluteus
CCACCGGGCTGTCGGCCACGACCTGGACCCAGTTGTCGGAGAAGTCCCTGTACCTGTCGCCGTGGAACTTGGCGAAGTCGTCGCTGGCGAACTTCAGCGGCTGCTTGCCGCGGTAGTACTCGCCGTTCCGGTCGATCTCCGCGCGCCGCCGGATCAACTCCGACTCCAGCAGGGACACCAGCTGCAGGGCCTGCGCCAGGGTGGCCATCCACGCCCCCTTTCACGAGCCGTAGTAGTAGGACACTTCCTGCTCTGTCAGACCGGCCGCGATGACGTCGCCGAGGGCCTCGTGCGCGAGGAC
>JOBE01000178.1 GCA_000717735.1 Streptomyces griseoluteus
TACGACAGATCCGCACCACGGACCGCGTCCTTGTACGTGACGGTGTCACCCTTGGCGACCGGAGCGAGCTTCCCCGCACCCTCCAGCCCCAGCGTCACCGTGTGACCACCGGCCTCGAACCGCAGCAACCGATCGGCATCCGTACCGAAAGAACTACGGGCGACGTTAGTCGTGTTGGAGAACGCGAAGCCCTTGGCATCGGAGGCGACAACCGTCGGGTCGATGTCCTTCCAGGACTTCCCCGACAGGTACCCGGTCGGCACCGCCGACACCTCGGCCTGGACCCGCCCGTCGGACAGCA
>JOBE01000179.1 GCA_000717735.1 Streptomyces griseoluteus
GCACGCGTTGATGACGCGGGCGAACTCGGGTGAGGAGTCGAGGAGTTCGACGGCCATGCCGGCCCACTGCGAACCCTGCCCCGGGAACACGAACACGGCACGGGAAGGGGACACACCGTTCTGGCCGTCGATCTCGCGCGAGGCCAGTGCGTCGAGGCCGGCGAGGAGCCCGTCGCGACCGTCGGTGCCGGGGATGACCGCCCTGGACTCGAAGGCGGAGCGCCCGGCGGCCAGCGAGAACGCGACGTCGGCCGGGCTGAGCTCCGGCCGCGCCCGTACGTGCTCCGCCAGCCG
>JOBE01000180.1 GCA_000717735.1 Streptomyces griseoluteus
GGTGACGCTGGGGCTGGAGGGTGCGGGGAAGCTCGCTCCGGTCGCCAAGGGTGACACCGTCACGTACAAGGACGCGGTCCGTGGTGCGGATCTGTCGTATGTGGTGGGTCCGGGGCGGGTGAAGGAGAACATCGTTCTGGACGCGAAGCCGTCCGGTCCGGTGTCGTTCACCTTCACCCTTGATGCCGGTGGGCTGACGCCGAAGGGGAACAAGGATGGTTCCATCTCCTTCTTCGGTGAGGGTGCGGACCCCGTTCTGGTGATTCCT
>JOBE01000181.1 GCA_000717735.1 Streptomyces griseoluteus
AGGAATCACCAGAACGGGGTCCGCACCCTCACCGAAGAAGGAGATGGAACCATCCTTGTTCCCCTTCGGCGTCAGCCCACCGGCATCAAGGGTGAAGGTAAAGGAGACCGGGCCCGCAGGCTTCCGATCGAGAACGATGTTCTCCTTGACCCGCCCAGGCCCGACCACGTACGACAGATCCGCACCACGGACCGCGTCCTTGTACGTGACGGTGTCACCCTTGGCGACCGGAGCGAGCTTCCCCGCACCCTCCAGCCCCAGCGTCACC
>JOBE01000182.1 GCA_000717735.1 Streptomyces griseoluteus
AGTGACGCGTCCCGAGTCGCCCATGTCGTAGCCGGTGTGCGGCTCCGACTCCTCGACGATCAGACACCCGTCTGATCCAGTTGTGACGTAAATGACTGCCCCCCCGGTCATCGATCAGCCACACGTCCAGCGGCCCCGCAGGAGCATCGCTGCCATACACATGCTGCGATCCGACGACCTCCGCGAGCAGGCGTCCCACAAGACTCTGTGCAGCCGCCCCACCCCCATGAAGCGGGCACCCGTTCGACTTCTCAGACTCCATC
>JOBE01000183.1 GCA_000717735.1 Streptomyces griseoluteus
AGTGACGCGTCCCGAGTCGCCCATGTCGTAGCCGGTGTGCGGCTCCGACTCCTCGACGATCAGACACCCGTCTGATCCAGTTGTGACGTAAATGACTGCACCCCGGTCATCGATCAGCCACACGTCCAGCGGCCCCGCAGGAGCATCGCTGCCATACACATGTTGCGATCCGACGACCTCCGCGAGCAGGCGTCCCACAAGACTCTGTGCAGCCGCCCCACCCCCATGAAGCGGGCACCCGTTCGACTTCTCAGACTCCATC
>JOBE01000184.1 GCA_000717735.1 Streptomyces griseoluteus
GGCGCCGTCATACGCCGCTACGAACGCGACAGGCCCGGCGAACTGGTCCACGTCGACATCAAGAAGCTCGGCAACATCCCCGACGGCGGCGGCCACAAGACCCTCGGCCGTCAGGCCGGCCGAAAGAACCGCTCCAACGCCGGCTACAGCTACATCCACACCGCCGTCGACGACCATTCCCGCCTCGCCTACAGCGAGATCCTCGACGACGAGAAGAAGGAAACCGCCACCGGCTTCTGGACCAGGGCCCAC
>JOBE01000185.1 GCA_000717735.1 Streptomyces griseoluteus
GGCGCCGTCATACGCCGCTACGAACGCGACAGGCCCGGCGAACTGGTCCACGTCGACATCAAGAAGCTCGGCAACATCCCCGACGGCGGCGGCCACAAGGCCCTCGGCCGTCAGGCCGGCCGAAAGAACCGCTCCAACGCCGGCTACAGCTATATCCACACCGCCGTCGACGACCATTCCCGCCTCGCCTACAGCGAGATCCTCGACGACGAGAAGAAGGAAACCGCCACCGGCTTCTGGACCAGGGCCCAC
>JOBE01000186.1 GCA_000717735.1 Streptomyces griseoluteus
CCCACAGGGTCCCCCCTGCAGTACCATCGGCGCTGAAAGGCTTAGCTTCCGGGTTCGGAATGTAACCGGGCGTTTCCCTAACGCTATGACCACCGAAACTCTATGAAGTTGGAACTCAACCGGAAAAGGGAGTTCGTTACTTCAGAACTAACACAGTGGACGCGAGCAACTGAGGACAAGCCCTCGGCCTATTAGTACCGGTCAGCTCCACCCATTACTGGGCTTCCACATCCGGCCT
>JOBE01000187.1 GCA_000717735.1 Streptomyces griseoluteus
TTCTCTCGTAGCCCAGAAGGACAGCAGGGCCTGGCAGAGACGAACTGCCGGCAAGCGGTACCAGCAGTACAGGTAGGTGCAGTTCGCAGGACGGTGCGGCGGTGGAGTTTCGAAGCCAGGGATGTTGCAGGACGGCGACGGGACTGACGGCCGGACCGGGTGGCCCGCAGTGATGAGGGGCCGCCGCAGCGGGACCGCTGTCATGGCAGAGGCGGTGCCCGTGAGTGCAGTGCGC
>JOBE01000188.1 GCA_000717735.1 Streptomyces griseoluteus
CTGCTCGTCGTCCCTCGTCGCACTGCACCTCGCGGTACGAGCCCTGCGGTCCGGCGAGTGCTCGCTCGCTCTGGCGGGCGGCGTGACCGTGATGTCGACCCCGGGCATCTTCGTGGAGTTCTCCCGTCAGCGCGGGCTCGCGGCGGACGGCCGCTGCAAGTCCTTCTCCGCCGACGCGGACGGCACCGCGTGGGCCGAAGGCGTCGGTGTCCTGGTCGTCGAG
>JOBE01000189.1 GCA_000717735.1 Streptomyces griseoluteus
GCTGTTCGGCTCCGGCCAGATGCAGCTGCCGTTCGTGCTCCAGTCCGCCGAGGTCATGAAGACGGCCGTCGCCCACCTCGAACCGCACATGGAGAAGTCCGACGCGGACGGCAAGGGCACGATCGTCCTGGCCACCGTCCGCGGCGACGTCCACGACATCGGCAAGAACCTCGTCGACATCATCCTCTCCAACAACGGCTACAACGTCGTC
>JOBE01000190.1 GCA_000717735.1 Streptomyces griseoluteus
GCTGTTCGGCTCCGGCCAGATGCAGCTGCCGTTCGTGCTCCAGTCCGCCGAGGTCATGAAGACGGCCGTCGCCCACCTCGAACCGCACATGGAGAAGTCGGACGCGGAAGGTAAGGGCACGATCGTCCTGGCCACCGTCCGCGGCGACGTCCACGACATCGGCAAGAACCTCGTCGACATCATCCTCTCCAACAACGGCTACAACGTCGTC